>NIZT01000070.1 GCA_003315655.1 Candidatus Methanobinarius endosymbioticus | reverse complement strand
TATTTATAAAAATATAATGGAAATATAATAAATAATTTAATAAAATTTAATAATATTAAACTTTATCAAAAAAGTCAGGTTCTGCTTGATCTAACCATTTGTTAACTATTTTTACTGCACAATAATTTCCACACATTGTACATGTGTCTGGATCTTCTGGAGGTCTATTTTCTCTTATAGCTCTCGCATCAGCTGGACAGATAGCTAATTCATATTGTTTTTCCCAGTCAAGTTTCTTTCTAGCATTTGCCATTGCTAAATCTTTTTCACCATTGTGAACTCCTTTAGCCATATCTCCAACATAAGCACCAATTCTTGTAGAGATAACTCCAGCTTTAACATCATTTGGTCCTGGTAAAGCTAAATGTTCTGCAGGAGTTACATAACAAATAAAATCTGCACCAGCTTTAGCAGAAGCAGCGGCTCCAATTGAAGAAACAATATGATCATAACCAGGAACTATATCACATACAATTGGTCCTAACATATAAAATGGAGCTCCTGAACACATTTTCTTTTGTATTGTAACATTTGCAGGAATTTCATTAATTGGAATATGTCCTGGGCCTTCAATCATTGATTGAACACCAGCTTCACGACATTTGTCTATTAATTCACCTAGAATAATTAATTCTTGAACTTGTGCTCTGTCAGTTGAGTCAGCAATTGTTCCAGCTCTCATAGCGTTAGCAAGAGACAAAACTACATCATGTTCTTTAGCTATTTCAAGAATATATTCGAAATTTTCAAATAATGGATTTTCTTTTTCATTTTCAACAATCCATGCTGATATGAAAGCTCCACCACGAGAAACAAGTCCTCCTTCTCTGCCTTGACGTTTAAGACGAGCTAATGTTTCAATATTAACACTTGAATGAATAGCCATAAAGTCAATTCCATCTTTAGCTTGTTTTTCAATGGTTTTAAACATTGATTCTTCATCCATATCAATAGATGATCCTGTTTTACGTATGGTTTCAATAGCTGCTTGATAAATTGGTACGCTTCCAACTGGAATATCGGACATTTTTAATATTCTTCTTCTAATTTCATCAAGATCTCCACCAATACTCAATTCCATTAAACTATCTGCTTGATTATCGATAGCTATTTGAGCTTTTTTCTCTTCTTCATCAAAATCAACAATATCTGTAGAAGTTCCAATTGTAGCATTTACTTTTGTTCTGAGTCCTGCTCCAATACCACATGGGGTTAAGTCTCGATTAACATTTGAAGGTATTACTATTGTACCATTAGCTATTGAATTCCTTATGAATCCTTCTTCAACACCTTCAGTTTTTGCTACAGTTTTCATTTCTTCTGTAATTATTCTTTTTTTTGCATCTTCCATTTGTGTCATAATTAATCACTTTATAATTTTATAATTAATTCTCAGCTATTTTTAATATTATTTAAAATATTTCATTGTTTATATATTATAATTTTTTAAACTATTTGAACTATCTAAATTATTTAATTATAGTTTAATTATTAGTTTATTAAGGCACATACTTATAAGCTATATTCTCAAATAAAAAATAATGCACGTTTTTATTTACTAATAGTTCAAGTAATTTTTAGTTCAATTAATATTTAATCTTTTCAAGTTTATTTTAATTTAAATTAACTTAAATTGAATATATGTATATACTAAACTTATAGTTTATAAATTAATCTATTATTTTTTAAAAAAAAGTTTTAAAAATCTTATAAACTCAATTTCATTTGATATTTATAAAATTAAAATGATTGTTTTCGAGGATTTTGCTAAAATATTTACTAAATATTTTGTCATTAAAAAAATGATTAAAAACCATATTGCTTTTTATTTATTTTCATAAAATTCTTTCATTCTTTCTATTACTTGTTTATATTTTGGTAAATTGGTTTGACAACCTTGTTTTTCCACAATGAATGATGATACAGATGATGCAAATTTAGCACAATCTTCAAAATCTTTTCCTTTTATATATTGATATAAAAACCCTGCTCTATAGGAATCTCCTGCTCCTGTTGGATCAATTGCTGGATGATATATTGAATCAACAGTTATTTTTTCTTTATTTGCATAAACAGTACTTCCATCTTTTCCACTAGTTTTAACAATTATTTCAGGACCAAATTCTTCTACTTTGTCAATATCACAATTTAATATCTTTTCGATTCTTTCTATTTCATAATGATTTGCAAAGAGAATAGTACAGTTTTCAAGAACTTTTTTCAGTTTTTGTTCATTATACATGTTTAAATCTTGTCCAGGATCAAAAGAAACTATTTTTCCATTTTTTTTGGCAATAACACTACTTTTTTGATTAAATGTAGGATTTCCAGTAGCTAAATGCACAGCTTGGGATGATTTTATAGCTTTCTCAGGAGGATTTGATTTTGCAAATTCTTTCCCAGCTCCCCAATAAAAGTAAAAAATTTGATCTTTTTCATCATTAGTCATTCCAAAAGCTGTTGGAGTATCGTATTTTTCAGATACTATCATATTTTCCGTGTTAATGTTTAATTCATGCATATTTTTTTCATATTCTGAATTTAAAAATTTTTCCCCAACAGCTGATATAATTGATGTTTCAAGACCTAATTTAGCTCCTACCATAGCTACATTAGCCCCAGCTCCTCCATGAAATACATTCATGGTTTCGATAGGAATAGATGAATTAGGCTTTGGAAATTTTTCAACAGTCATTATATAATCTATTGCTGTATGACCTATAGCTAGTAAATCTTTCATTTCACTCAATAAAATCCCTCTAAATTATGCACGTTTATCTGATTTTTTTTGTTTATATCAGAAAAAATACTAATATTTTTTAAATTTAATTTTAAATAACACTTATAACATTATGGACAACTGTGTTAATAATATTTCTTATAGGCAAATGAAAACTAATATTTTTATTTTAAAATTTTTTTCTAATCAGTGCTTATTTTTCTTATCTTCGATTATTTATTTTATATAACAATTGATAATATTATATTCTAAGTAGAAAAGTATAAGTATCATAATATTAATATATTTAAGCCCAAATGAAATAATAAGTTCTTACATATTATATTGTCCTAATGCATGAAAAGACGAACCCATACATGAACTTATTCTTATCAGTTTCATGAAACATATGAGCTACGTATTATTTTTGCTGTTTAATATTTTTTAATTTTTCTTATAATCATTTATATAATGATGAATTGATGTATATGGATTGATATGAATTAATTTTTAGTTTTCCATGGTTTTACAGGTAAAAATCCTTCTCTTGATATTAATTTTTGTCCTTCATTGGAAATGTATTCAATTAAATCATTGACTTCTTTTTTTTCATTATTTATTGGAATTAAACTAATAACATGTTTAGTTTCTTCTTTTAAAAGTTCATTTCCTTTAAAATAACTTGCATTTAGAAAAGTATATGTATTCTCAGAGTTTTTTACAATTTTAAATGCGCCAATTTCTGATTTAACTTCTTTTTCGATGTTATAATCAATATTTTTTTCATTCATTGTATTCCAAGCTAGTCTTTGGGCTGTTCCATCAACTGATATGAAATTTAAACCATTTAATTCTTTTATATCTTTTAAATCCATACATGAATTTGAATCGTTTGAAACTATAACTAAATGATCATATCCAATGGCAGTAAAATCAAAATAATTTGTAAATGCTAATTTAGGATCATCTAAAGCTAATATATCTATCAATCCTTTTTTTGCTAATTCATAAGCCCTATTATCATTGCTACCATAAACTTCTATTTCAAAAGGAATTTCCTCAGATATTGAATCTAAAAAATTAGTTACTATATGTCCTCCTGCTATGATTATTTTATCACTTTCTTTCACTCTCAAATTGTATTTTTGATAGATTTCAACTAAATTTTCACATTCTTTAGTTAAATAGGTTTTAGAACCAATAACTTTTACTAAGTCAAAATTTAATTTATTTTCAGCATTTTTGATTCTTCTATTCAGAACTGAGTGTGCTATTCCTAATTTTTTAGCTACCGCTCTTTGAGAGTTCATAGAATCTAATAATTTTAGAGATTCAAATAGTTTATAATTATAAATTTCACCATTAATCTCTATTTCAATCTTTGGCTTAATTTTATTATTCATTCAATAACCTATTGTTTATCTTCTTTTTTAATAATTTTAACATCTTATTGATTGTAATTTTTAAATGAATTTAAAATAAAATATTTATAATATTCTTATAAATTCACATTCTTGTTTTATAAAAGTTGCATTGAAATATAATATTTATTATATAATAATAGTTATAAAATAATATATATTAAATCAATTAAAGAGTATATTAGCTAGTATAATTAATATAATTACATGTTTGACTACGTTAATATTCTAATCAGTTAATTGAATGTTAAAATTATTAATATATGAAAAAATTATTCTGAATTTATAAAGTGAATTATAAATTAAATCATGATATAAAAATTATAATTAATATAAAATAAGGTTGAATTATGAATTTAATGAAGACAGCGATTGAAGCAATTTTAAGTAATATTGAATCTGCCACAGAACTTCTTGATGAAAATGTTATTAATGAGTTTATGGATATTTTGACAGAATCAAAAAATGTTTTTGTTATAGGTGCTGGAAGATCAGGGCTGGTAGCTAAAGCTTTTGCTATGCGTTTAGTGCATTTGGGCATTAGTGCATATGTTGTAGGAGAAACTATATCTCCTGCTATTTATGATGATGACTGTATTTTAGCTATTTCAGGTTCTGGTGAAACAAATACTATTGTTTCAGCAGTAGATATAGCAAAAAACAGAGGATCTAAAGCATTAGCTTTAACTTCTTATCCCGAATCTTCTTTAGGAAAATTAACTGATAGTGTGATGTTGGTTAAAGGAAAAACCAAAATAGACATTGATGATGAAGATTATATCAAAAGACAAATTGATGGGAATTATGTTTCACTAACTCCGTTAGGAACTGCTTTTGAATTAACATCATTGATTTTTTTAGATGGTTTAATAGCTGAATTAATGAAAAAAATGGGAAACACTGAAGACGATCTAAAGTACCGCCATACAGTTTTAGAATAGATCATTTATTTGTTTTATTCCCTTTTAATTTTTATATTTAATTTTTATTTTTTTTAGTATTTTTCCATGTATATTATTTTTTTATTATATATCTATTTGGCTTTGTTTTTATTATTCATCAACAATAATGTCATCAACCCATGAAATAGCTGCTGTTACTGTTGGAAATCCTATTGTGCTTGTTAATGATAGTAATGTCTGATAAATCTCTTCTTTAGTTGCACCTGATTCTAAAGCATGTCTTGTGTGGCTATGAGTTGATCCTTCAGATCTTATGGATGCACTTGCAGCTAGTTGGATGAGTTGTAATGTTTTTTCATCAATAGGGCCTTTTTAGTACTTTTTCCTAATGCTTCTAAAGCATCTCCATATTCTTTAAATCTTTCCTTTATATTTACATATTGTTTTGGTAAACTAATAATATCCTCTCCTTTATAAATGTCTTTTATTTTTATTCTATTCTTCTTATTTTAATTAATTTCATTATATAACAATTATTTATTGTCATAATACCTAATTAATTAAAATTTTCTTATTAAAAAATTCACTGAATAAGATAATTTATTAAAATTTATTAAAATATTTAATTATAAATAAAATAATTAATATAATTATAATAATATTATCAATATATATTTATAAAAATATATACAATTAATGATTACTCAATTAGAATTCTATTCGATCAGTATGAGTATAAATATTAAATCTATCTCCTCTTATAAATCCAACTAGGGTAATGTTTGCTTTTTCTGCTGTGGTGTACCCTGAAAATGAAGGTGCGGCATTAGATGCTAAAATAGGGATTCCTACTCTAGCTATTTTTATAACCATATCCACGGGCATTCTGCCACTGTAGATTACATATGATTGTGAAAAGTCTAATTTTTTTCTTGAAGCAGCTCCAATTACTTTATCTACTGCAACATGGCGACTAACATCTTCTCTCACAATAAATTCATTGTTTTTATTATTTACAAATGCTGCAACATGTGTTCCTCCAGTTTTTTGCCATATATCTGCATTTTTTCTTAATTTTTCTATATTTATTATTAATTCATCTTTTTTGATTTTTAAATAAGATTTAACAAGGGTTATATTTTTTATTCTTGATCTCCATCCTCCAGAACTATCTGAACCAAGTACAAGATCCTTTTCTGCATGATAATTTTCTATTTTTGCATTGATAGTTGTTTCACGAACTTCAATTTCTTCTATTTCTTCAAAACTTTTTATTATTCCTTCTCCAATCATATATCCTGCTGCAAAATCTATTAATGAATCTGGTAATGTTGAAAAATTTCGTGTAGGAGTATCGTTTATTTTTAAGCTAACTGTTTCATCAAAGACTATTTCTTCGATTTTTTTTTCGTTTTTACCATCTTTGTATTTCATAGCTGTTATCTCTCTTGTTAATTTCATTTTCCTCACTTTTTATAATTCATTAAATTCTATTAATTTTATTAAATTCCATTATAATTTTTTATAATTTATTTATATAAAATTTATTATTTACTTTAAAATCTTTATTATTTTCTTTATAATTATTTCATTTATATATCTATTAAATAATAATTGGTATTTGTTTTAAAATTGTGTTTGTTTTTTATTTTTATTTTATTATTTTTAATGAAATTTATTTATAATTAGGGAATGTATTTATATTCATATCTATTTTAAAAATGGGATATCTTATTGATATAGCTTTCTATTTTTAAAAGATATCCGATAATAAAGATTTAAATAAAACAAAATTATTGAAATATAATTTAAATAATGTTTTAAATTAAAGCATATTTTTATTGTTATTTTTGATAAATGAGATAATTTTAGCTATAGTAATATACTTAAGTTTCGTAAATTGAAATAGGTGGATTAAATTTAACTCTAATATTTCTATTATATAGGGGATACTATTATTTTAAAAATATATTTGAAGGAAAGATATAATGGAAAAATTCAATAAATATTTTATAATACGTATTTTAGTTATATTGTCTATTTTTTTATTTTTCTTCTCATTTTTATTAGATAAATTTCCTATTTCTTCTATTGAAGTTATTTGTACCTTATTAAGTCCAATTAATCCTAGTTTAGAAATTTCTCCTTCAATTACATCAATAGTATTTAATATTAAACTTCCTGAGATAATCACTGCTATGTTGGTAGATGCTGCACTATCCATTGCAGGAGCAACTTTTCAAGGTATATTTAAAAACCCTCTAGTTTTTCCAGACATATTGGGAGTATCTGCAGGTTCTGGTTTTGGGGCATGTGTTGCAATTTTATTGGCTGCTGGGAATTGGCTTATTCAGTTATTTGCATTTATTTTTGGTTTATTGTCGGTTTTTATAACTTATTTAATTTCAAAAAGCTATAAATCAGGAGAAATACTTGTTTTAGTATTGTGTGCTGCACTTATCTCTGCATTTTTCAATGATTTAATTTCTGGGGCTAAATTTATAGCAGATCCTATTGATAAACTTCTTCAAATTGTTTATTGGTTAATGGGTAGCTTAGCTGATGTAAATATCGATAAATTATTAGTTATAATTGTTCCAATTGTAATCCGAACTATAATTCTTTTGATATTAATATTGATATTAAATATATTATCTATGGGTGATGAAGAAGCCCAATCACTTGGTATAAATCCTAAAAATCTTCGTTTTATTATTATAGCAGCTACATTAATAACAGCTGCAGCAGTATCTATTAGTGGTATAATTGGTGGATTGGTCTGGTAACACCCACATGGCTCGAATGATTGTTGGTCCTAACCATAAAATGTCACTTCCTGCAAATTTAAGTTTAGATGCAAGCTTTCTTTTACTTATAGATACTATTTTAAGGGCAGTAATCTCTATTGAAATTCCAATAGGGATTTTAACTGCAATTATAGGAGTTCTACTATTCTTATATTTACTTAGAAGAGGATATTCTGAATGGTCATAGATTAAACAAAATATTTGGTAATATTATGGATAAATTACTTGAAATTAAGAATGCATCATTTTCTTATGATGTGAATAAAAATATCTTTGAAGATATTAATTTTCATGTTTCTAACGGAGATGTTTTCTGTATATTAGGTCCTAATAGAACCGGGAAAACAACTCTATTAAAATCTTTAAATGGTCTACATGATCTTACTGAAGGTGAAATAATATTAAATGGTAAATTTCTGAAATCAATGAAATTTCGGGAAATAGCTAGATCTATTGGTTATATTCCTCAAGGACATGTTCCAACTTTCCCTTTCTGTAATTGATGTTGTTTTAGTGGGAAGATCTCCTTACCTTGATTTAATGCAATATCTGGGCGAAAATGATATTAAAATAGCTGAAAATGCCTTAAAAACCTTAATATATTTCATATGGCAGATAGAGAATATACTAATCTAAGTGGTGGAGAAAAACAACTAGTTTTTTTAGCTAGAATTTTAGCTCAAGAGCCAGATTTATTAATTTTAGATGAACCTACTTCTCATTTAGATTTCGGAAATCAAATTAGACTTCTAGAAATCATAGAAACTCTTTCTAACATGGGATTAGCTGTTATAATATCTCTCATTTTCCATATCATGCATTTATTTCTTCAAATAAAGTAGCAATATTAAAAAATAAATCTTTTATGGATTTTGGAAAGCCAAATGAAGTTATAAATGAGAAAAATATTAGAAAAGCTTATAATATTGATGTACAAGTAATGTAAATCTCAGAAAATTGAAAAATTTGTATTCTAATTAAAAGTATTTTTCTTTTGACTTCAATGGTTTTTCTGATAAATTATAGTTTTGATAAATATATAATAAAAATATATATCGGTGATATTTTGGATTTTATAAATAATAAAGAAATTTTTGAAGAGCAATTAGAGAAAGCAGGTAATTTTCATGGAGATATCTGTGGGGGAATTGTTATTGGAACAAAATTAGCTATTTATGCACTTGGAAATTTAGGAATGGAATCAAATAAAAAAATAAAGGCCTTATTGTTTTTTTAGAAATTAATAGGTGCATGTCTGATACTGTTCAAGCTGGAACTGACTGTTCTATGGGAAAAAGATCTCTAAAACAAATGAATTATGGTAAATTTACAGCTTCTTTTTATAAAATATCTACTGGGGGAGCATTTAAAATAACCGATATTGATGCAAATTCTAAAGAAAAAAAGATCAAACTACAGAAAAATTGATTGAGAGGTTTAAATCTACACCTAGCAAAGATCTATTTCATTTACAATCTATTGAAATTAAATTAGATGATAATAATTTTCCAGGGAAACCTAGAGAAAAGCTTTTTGTCCATGTTGTGGTGAAAAAGTTATGAATGGTAAACATGTATTAAGAGGTGGAAATACTATCTGTAAATCATGTGCTGAAGGTTCTTATTATAAAATTATTTAATTTTACTAAATATTAGAACTTTTTCAGGGAATTAAAAGTTTTTATATTTTATTTCACCTTTTTCCCTATTCTTTATGATACATTCTAATATAATTTCTATAAAATTTTAATTCAATTTAATTTTGTAATCATGTTCCTATTTTCAGTTTTAATATATTAAAACAGCTCTTAAATAATATCATCGCTTTTTTAAATCTTATTTATCAAAAAAATGCTTATTTTTGCTTTATATTCTTTAATAAAATTTATATGTAATAAAAAATATACGAACAATTAATATTTCTTTTATTAAGAATAGGTGATTGTAGGGGTATATAAATAAAGAAATTCAAGAACAAATCAAAGAAAAAGAAAAGCAGAAATACAAGCAAAAATTGACGAACAGATTAGGGGAAAAATCCAATATGAAGCTAAAAAACAAATTCAAGAACAAATTAGAGGAAAAGTTAACCAAAAAATTGAAAAAGAAATAGAAAATCAAATTAAAGGTGAAAGTTCTGTTAAAATAAATAAAAAAAATCAAAGAACAAATTATTGGTAAAGATTAATATTTTAATTTTTACTAATTATTTTTTATTATTTTATTTTTTCATATTTTTCAATGCACTATATATTCCTATATACTATTTATTAATTTACTAATTTTTTATAAATCTAATTTTTTTAATATATATTTAAAAAATATTAATTAATAATTCAATTTATTTTAATTATTATTTTAATTATTTAATTTTTAATTATTAATTTAATAAAATAATAAAATTATTATAAATATAATCGATTTTTAATATGAATTGTTTTATATTTTGTATTACTAATTATCACTATTTATAATAATAATTAATTTAAAATTATTACTATAGTATTACTTATTTCAATAATTTATTACTCACATGTATATAGAAATGAAATTTGTAATAATGTGTTATTAATCTTTGATAAAAATTTTAGTAATTTATAGATAATAAACATACAAAATTAATAAATAGTATTAATCATTCTTTAAAACACAAATTAAATAATCTTTTATCATGAAAAATCAAATGCTTTAAATTGATTATTTTTTCATAATATTCTCAAAAAATAGTTTTATTTTCTATAAAAGAAATAATATTTATTTATATACTTTTTAAAAGGTTAATTCAATTAAAAATAGTAGATTTCTTTAATATTAATAATGTTCTACTAAGAAAGTATTATTTTGTATTAGTTTATATATAAAGTTTTTCTTTTGTTTTCAAAAGATAAATATTTTTATACTATGTCACAAATGTTATGATAATAGTATGTATGATACTTCCAAATTTTTGTAACATCAGAGTATTATTCAGTTTTTTAATAATATTAAAAAATGTATTACTTTATTGAGGTAAGTAATACAATATAATTAGATGTCTGCTAATTACTAAAATTAAGTAATTAGATAAAAATATTAATGTGTGATAGTATGTTTTTATAAACTGCTATTGTATATTCGACAATATATAAAGAGGTTGAGAATATGGGTTTGTCTTTTAAGAGTCCTGCAGATATTGCAAAAGCTATTGCTGGTATCGCAGCACTTAAAGAGAAAACATCATTTGGAAACGTTGTTATTTTAAGTTTCCTTGCAGGTGTTTATATCGCGTTTGGAGGTCTTTTGGCTGAAGTTGTTACTGGTGGTATGGCTGCCGCTGGATTCCCGCCAGGCCTCGTGAAACTATTTTTCGGAGGGGTGTTTCCACTGGGTTTGATGCTAGTGATTATAGCTGGTTCAGAACTTTTTACTGGTAACACTATGTATATGACTGTTGGTATTTTGACTGGCACATCTACTTGGGGTGGCCTAACCAAAAATTGGGTTATTAGTTGGATTTTTAATTTTGTAGGGGCTTTATTTGTTGCTTATGTACTAGCTTATCTAACTGGTATACTTACTGTTGAACCATTCATGGGTAATGCACTTACGATTGCACAGACTAAAGCTCTGGGAGGAGCAGAATTTTTAGCTGCTGGTAAATTAGTAGTATCGCTAACGCGGGATCAAGCATTTTTCAGGGCAATTGGTTGTAATTGGCTTGTTTGTTTAGCAGTATATCTTGCTATTGCATCAGACGATATTATTGGAAAAATTATGGGTATTTGGTTCCCAATAATGGCGTTTGTAGCTATGGGATTCGAGCACAGTGTTGCTAATATGTTCTTTATACCTATAGGTATTTTCTTAGGAAAAGTATCTTGGTATCAATGTATAGTTAATAATTTGATTCCTGTAACTATTGGTAATATTATTGGTGGAGCTATATTTGTTGGAGTGATCTATTGGTACACTTATCTGCGAGGACAAGATCTGAGTACTTCGAAAGTAGATTAAATATTTGAATATATAAAAAAGTAAAACAAAAAGCTAAAATTTACTAATGGAATGTTTGTATAATGCTGAGGGGAATGTTAATAATTTATTAAAAATATTTTAATATTCAACAATTCATTTGTTAATTTGATATTTAGACATATTAAAGTTATATTAACTTTTTAATAGGGTCATGATTATTATATTCATGATAAATATTAACTAGTTGACATTTGCAGTGTTTTTAGTGTTTTATTAGTTTCAATATTTAAATACTAACAATATTTCTATTATTATCTGTTAGTAAATTATTATTTAAAATATCAAATGCTTAATATTTATTATATTTATAAAATATGATTATTTATAAATTGTTAATATTATTAGTATTTTCTTTAATATTGTAATTAATATTGGAATATTGTTGGTAATATTACTTTTGATAAGTATAAAATACGAAAATTCTTTCTTTAAATAATTAAATAAAAGAATTTATAACTAATAATAACTTATAATACACTAATATAATAATTAATGTGCTAGATGCAATTTGAAATGATATTATGTAAGATAGTATTATGTATAATAAATAATTTGAATATTTAACAATTATATTTTTAACAATTGTGTTTAATAGTTATGAATATTGTTGAATACATAATATCGTTGAATATATGTCTTGTTGAATATTTTGATATTTTGTATAATTCTTATTTATAAATAAATGTCATTTAAGGAGAGTATTAAATGGTGGAAATGAATTATGTTCCTACAATATGTCCATATTGTGGAACTGGTTGTGGACTTAATCTTGTTGTAGTGGATGAAAAGGTTGTTGGTGTAGAACCATGGAAAAGACATCCAGTCAATGAGGGAAAACTGTGTCCAAAAGGTATGTTTGCTCATGAATTTATTCATAGAAAAGATAGGCTTACAAAACCACTGATCAAACAAGAAAATGGAGAATTTAGAGAATCTGAATGGGATGAAGCTTTAGATTTAGTTGCATCCAAACTTGGTGAAATCAAAGATAATAATCCTGATGATATTGGATTTTTAGCTTGTGCAAGATCTCCAAATGAAAATATTTATATTACTCAAAAATTTGTTCGTAAAGTTATCGGTACTCACAATGTAGATCACTGTGCAAGAATTTGTCACGGACCTACTGTTGCAGGATTAGCTAAAACATTTGGTTCAGGAGCTATGACAAATGACTTCATAAGTATTGAAAGTGCTGATGTTATTTTCATAATCGGTTCTAACAATATGGAAGCTCATCCATTATTTGGTAGAAGAGTTATTAGAGCTAAGAAAAATGGGGCAAAAATTATTGTTGCTGACCCACGTTATACACCAACAGCAAAATTAGCTGATATGTATATCGAATTTAGGTCTGGTAGGGATGTACCATTATTAAATGCAATGATGAAAATTATTGTTGATAATGATTTACAAGACGATGAATTTATTGAAAAAAGAACAAAAAATTACCAAAGATTGAAAGAAACTATAGTTAAATATGATTTAGATTATGCGGCAGAATTAGTTGAAGCAGATCCAAAAAAAATTAAAGAAGCAGCCTTAATGTATGCAAATGCAGAAAATGCAGCTATTGTTTATTCATTAGGTGTTACAGAACATAGACATGGTGCTGATAATGTTATGGCTAATGCAAATTTAGCTATGTTAACAGGTAACATTGGTAAAATAGGTTCTGGAGTTAATCCTCTCAGAGGTCAAAATAATGTACAAGGTGCTTGTGATATGGGTGCTCTTCCTACAGATTATCCAGGATATCAAAAAGTTATGAATGGAGATGCTACTAAAGTTGTGGAAGAAAATTGGGCTTGTACACTTGATGGATGTGCACCAGGTTTAACTGTTGTTGAAATGATTCATGCAGCAGCTGATGGTAACATCAAAGCTATGTATATTACAGGTGAAGACCCAGTTCTTTCAGACCCAGATACAAACCATGTTATTGAAGCTATGGAAAACTTAGATTTCTTGGTTGTTCAAGATATTTTCATGTCAGAAACAGGTAAATATGCTGATGTTGTTTTCCCAGCTGCAGGTTGGGGTGAACAAGAAGGTACTTTTACTAATGGTGAAAGAAGAGTGCAAAGAGTTCGTAAAGCTGTTGATGCTCCAGGTGAAGCAAAATATGATTGGCAAATCATGAAAGAAATAGCTGTTAGAATGGGTGCAGAAGAAGAACAATTTACATATAATAATCCTGAAGAGATATTTGATGAAATGAGAATGATTACTCCACAATATAGGGGTATGACATATGAAAGATTAGAAAAACCAGAAGCATTACATTGGCCATGTCCAGATGAAGAACATCCAGGTCAAGGACTTATGCATGTAGATACATTTGCTCATCCTGATGGATTAGGTGTATTTGAACCTGCTGATTATATTGGTCCTTCTGAACTTCCAGACAATGATTATCCTTTAGTTTTAACCACTACAAGAACATTGTTCCATTATCATGCAAGTATGACTCGAAGGTGTAAAACATTAGATAATGAATTACCAACAGGTTATGTGGAAATTAATGATAAAAATGCTAAAAAATTAGGTATTTTAAACAGAGAAACTGTTAAAGTCAAATCTAGAAGAGGGGAAATTGAAATTCCTGCAAGAGTGACACCAGACATCATGGAAGGGGAAGTAAATATTCCAATGCATTTCTTTGAATGTGCTGCTAATTATTTAACAACAGGTAAAGAATTAGATCCTAAGTCTAAAATGGCGGAACTAAAAGTCTGTGCAGTTGCTGTTGAAAAAATGGAGTGATTTCAATGTCAGTAAAAGTAAATGATATGTGTTATATATGGTCTGCTGATGAGGACATAGCTAATAAAGGTGAATATGGAGGAGCTGTAACTACATTAATGAAATACATGCTCGAAAATGGACTTGTTAATGCAGTTTTAGCTGTTGAAACAGGTGTAGATTTATATGATGCTGTCCCCACATTAATAACAGACCCTAATGAAATAGAAAAATCTGCAGGTTCTCTTCATTGTGGTACAGTAAATTTAGCCAAAGTTGTCGAAAGATACTTAGATGGTTTGAAAGATATAAAAGTTGCTGTTACATGTAAACCATGTGATGCAATGACTTTAAGAGAACTCATTAAAAAGGGTAGAGTTATAGAAGATAATTTAATCATGGTTGGTGTAAATTGTGGAGGAACAATGCCTCCAAATAAAACAAGAATAATGATTGATCAAATTCATGACCTTGACCCTGATGATGTAGTTAAAGAAGAAATTGCTAAAGGAAAATTAATCATAGAAACCGATAATGATAAAAAAAAAATTAGTATTGATGAACTTGAAGAAGATGGTTGGGGCCGAAGAACTAATTGTCAAAGATGTGACGTAAACATACCTCAAATGGCAGATATGGCTTTTGGAAATTGGGGGGTTATAGGTCCTTTAGCTGGAAAAGCGACTTTTGTAGAAGTATTTTCTGATAAAGGAGCAGATGTTCTTGATAAAGCTATTTCTGCAGGTGTTGTCAAAACAGAAGAACCTAATCCTAAAGGTGTGGAGATAAGAGAAAAAATCAATCAATCAATGTTAAATTTAGCTAATAAATCCAAAGACAGAGACTATGGTGACCTTGAAGGAGATATTTTATCTATTTTCTCAGAATTCCAAGAAGAATTTTCTCGATGTATGAAATGTTTCGGATGTCGTGAAGCTTGTCCAATTTGTTATTGTGATGACTGTATTTTAGAGACAAAAAGTCCTGATTGGATAACTAAAGGATTAATTCCAGCAGCTCCAACATTCCATTTAGGAAGATTGGTACATATGGCTGATTCTTGTACAAATTGTGGACAGTGTGAAGAAGTATGTCCTTCTGAAATTCCCGTTGCTAAATTCTGGGATGCAATCAATAGCAAAATTAGAGCTATTTATGGCTATAATACTGGAATTGAAGATAATTCTGTACTTTCACCATTGTCAGAATATTCAGACAAAGGATTAAGGGATTAGCTAAGTTATATAATTAAGTTTCATTTTATGATATAGGAAGAGAATATTTTCTGTAAATGAGGCGAGAACTTTATGGAAATATTCCTATTAACTCTATTTAAATTGATTTTTTTAGAAGAAAATAAAATTTAGATATTTACAAAATATACCTCTTTAGAATTATATTTCAAATCGCTCATCTGATTAAAACCATATTTCAATGTGAGGGTTCTATAATATATCTATTTTATTTTTCTTCTAATTTTATTTTAAATTCTTTTTTGAGCTATTAAATTAATTATTTGAAAATAAAAATATATTATTTAATTATATAATTATTCAATGATTAAAATCATTCTATTATTATTTTATCATATAATTTTAATATTACAATAACTTAATATCAAAGAAAACATCTATTTATATATAACAAATAAATTTAAAAAATAAAATTTCAAAATAAAAATTTTAAAAATTTAAAGTGTATAATTAAATAATATAAATCATAATAAATAATTAAATTTTAATCAAATTATAATCAAATCATAATTAAATTATAATTAAATTTCCAGAATATTAATGAATTCGAAATATAAGTATATATAAGTTAGAAGTTCATGTCAGTTTTTTATAAAGCTTGGAGGGTGTTATTATTAAAGTAATTTCTGTTGTAGGTAAAAAAGATAGTGGAAAAACATCTTTAACAATTAAAATTATAAAAGAGTTAAAAAAAAGAGGTTTTAAAGTAGCTAGTATAAAACATTCTCACCACATGCTTGAAATGGATCGAAAAAATACTGATACATGGAAACATAAAGAAGCTGGCTCTGAAACTGTAGCTGGAATTGGTAGTCGGACATTTTTTAATATAGATAAAGATTTGCCTTTAGAACGAATTCTTTTTTTGATAAAATTAATTGATGAACCTGATTTTGTGGTAATTGAAGGTTTTAAAAATTATAATTATTCAAAAATATCTACATCAAAAGAAACTGAAGATGAATATACTTTAAAAACTGTGAATCCTTTAGAAATAAAAGATGAAGAAGTATTGGGTTTAGTTAATACAATTGAAAAATGTAGTTATGATATTATTGATACATTATACACTGATAATTGTGGGTTAAATGATAGAGAATCTATTGGAAAAGCTATAATCAGTGGTGAAAATTTAAATATTGATGATATAGATGTATCTCTTTCTATCAATGAAAAAGTCATTGGATTAAATTACTTTGTAAATAATTTTATGAAAAATAGTGTTCTTGGGATGCTCAAATCCCTAAAAACAGAAGATTATGGAATAAAAGCTTTTGAAAAAATAGAGATTGTGATCAAAAATGGAAATAAAAAATAATATATCTGAAGAGAAAACTTCTCCTTTTTTAGAGGATAATTCTAATAATATTAATTCTAACAATATTTCTAATGATAATCTTCTTTCAAATAAGGTTGAAGATAAATATAATAGGCCTATTATTTCTCTTCGTATTTCTATAACTAATAGATGTAATATAAATTGTTTATATTGCCACCATGATGGAATGATCCCTTCTGAAAGAGAAATGACTCCTGATGAAATTTTTCAAATTTTGAAAGTAGTTAAATCATTAGGTGTTGAAAAAATAAGATTTTCTGGTGGAGAACCGCTTATCAGAAAAGATATTGTTGAAATTATTGAAAAAACTGCTTCTTTAAACTTTAAAGATATATCTATTACTACAAATGGAATTTTTTTATCTAAATATGCAGAAGACCTATTTAATGCAGGATTAAATCGGGTAAATATTAGTTTTGATACTCTTAATCCTCAAACATATAAAATTATTACTTCTAAAGATTATCTGAGTGAAGCTAAAAAATGCGTTATTGAAGCTGTCAATGTTGGTTTAAACCCTGTAAAATTAAATATGGTTGTTATGAAAGATATTAATGATGGTGAAGTAATGGAAATGTTTAAATTTACTAAAAAACATGGTATTGTTCTTCAATTAATAGAATTAATGAAATCTGAAAATTGTGATGATGATGCATTTAGTGAAAAATATCATTTTGATGTTGAACCACTTGAAAAAAACCTAGTTAAAATAGCTGATGAAGTTAAAACTCGTAGATTTATGCAGGATAGGAAAAAATACTTCATTGACAATGGTGAAATTGAGATTGTTAGACCAATGGATAATACCAAATTCTGTGAAAATTGCACTCGCCTTAGAATAACCCCTGAAGGCAAAATAAAACCATGTCTTCTTAGAAATGATAATCTTATTGATATTATTGGTCCTATAAGAAACAATGCTTCTGAAGATGACCTTAAAAATATATTTTTAGATGGAATAAATAACAGAGAACCTTATTATAAAGCTTAACATTATAAATATTAAATATATATAGGTTCTTATAATAAATATATGATGTAATGAAAAAGAAATACAATAATTATCTTAAAATTCTAAAATAAATAATAACAAATGTGTCCTGACTAAATAAATAACATAAATTAAATACAAATTTTCTTTTTATTTATTAATATATAATATTATCATTTCATTATATTATTTTTTTTACTTTATTTTTATATTACTCTTTTTTTAAAGAATATAATTCATTTACAAGTAATTATAAAAAACTTATCAAAGGGTCAATCTTTATATATCATGAAAAAAAATACATAATAACAAGTTTTTTTGGATGCTTGTTTCTTGTTGATTTTGTGGTCTTTGTTATGATAATTTTCTTATTATCATAATTTCACAAACAAAATATATTATTTTTCTGAAATTATTTTCAACATATTTTATTTTACCTTAAACTTTTTTACTTATTAGCATAATTTTCATCTTTCTTTTTTATATTATATAAACATTTTAGTTTTAATGCCAAATAGATAATTTTTTCTTTATAATTTAGAAATATCCACATGTTTTTAATAAGGGAATCTATAATTCTATCCTAACTATAAATATAAATACTATTTAGGTAATATAATATGAAATATATTTCATGTAATAAATATAAATCCTTTTTCTATTTTTTTCATTTTTATTGGTAATTTGTTTTTTGATATTAGGAAATGTCACAGCAGCCGAAAATAATCGTGAAAACGCTGAAAAAATAATATTAGATAATGCTCATGATATTGAACACATAGGTGAAAATGATACATTAAAGGCAAATGAAAGAAAATCTAATTGTGGAATAGATTTTTTAGTGATGGTTGCTGAAGAATTAAACATAACCATCCCTAGTGAACATATTGAAAAATTCAACATGAAATTTAGTGACAAAATTTCAATGCAAGATCTTATAGAGATAAGTAAAGAAGAAAGAAGGAATGCCGAAGGCGTTAAATTACCAAGTCGGCAATTAGAAAAAAACAACATAGTCTACCTTAGTTTGAATGACTTTGGGCATTTTTCAGTCATTTATGAAGTAAATGATAATAATATAATATTATTAGATCCTGAAAATGGATTTAATATCATTTGATCATGACATGCTCAATAATTTTTACTCAGGATATGCACTAATTATTGTAGAAGATAGTAAGGATGTGAAACTGGATAATTATGAATTGTTGGAAAAAGAGAAACTTCAAACAATTATTGGAAAATATTCCACATCTACTAAAACCCCCAAATAATAAATAAAAAAGATTTAAATAAAATCAAAACTTCTAGAGTTATCATATCTAATCCCTTTGGGCATAGATTACAAAAACAGACACAAAAATATAGTTACATCCGAATAGCTACAAATTGTAAGTTTCATTGATTAGCTTTGAAATGTTCTTATAAGTATATAGATTGTTATCCTATTTCTAATGCAAGATCCCGAAATTTATAGGGAAAAGTAATAAAATGGACAAAAAGAAGATTTAACGATAACAGCATTAATATTACTGGTTTTTATATTAATAAGCACGCCAATTCCTTTTTTTAAACTATTTGAACTGGTAATGATATTGATCCCTCACATCCATCATGGGATAATGCAAAAAATGAATACAATATTCATGATACATTATACTTAAAAAACAAAAGAGACTATTAGAATTTGAATGTTTATATATACTGTTATGAGGAAGATGATAATTCCACTATCCTCTTAGAAACAAAAGAAATATTGATTAAAAAAGTGTATTCTGGGAAGATAAATATTGATTGTAAAATTCATTCATCAAAAAAACCCAAAAATTATATTTATTTAACATGGCCTAAAGACGTTTATTTGCCTTGGTGGAAAATATTTTTCTTCAATGCATGATCTTTTAGCTTGTTACTAAATGAAATTGAATGCAGCGTCGAAGCAGAAATATTAAAAGTAAAGACGGTAAATATCAAAAAGTATTTATTTAAATTTATTAATTATCCATCTCCTCATATATATTTAAAAAAATTCAGATGGAGTTAAAAAATACAATACCTGCCCTAAATACATACTACATGGCCAAGAAAAAATTATTGGTTAAAACGAATTAATGGTTTTATGATAAATCATTTGAAGTTGTGGAAAAAAAGTAGATATTATCATGAATCATTGAGTACAAGATATATGTTTTATTTGGGAAATTTTTTAGATATTAATAATATTCTAATTAATTTATTTGTTTTAAGATGCCTTTTTTAAATTAATCACTCTAAAATTTTAACAATATTTTTCAATTATTAATACTTTTTACACATTTTTATATATTGAATGTCGTATTTCATATAAAATGCGACACATTTTTATAAGATCCAAAATAAAACATGAAATATGGGTAGTGATGATTATGTATAATATAAATATATTAAATGAAGAGTTGAATTTTTATATTGTTAAGTTAGATGTAGAAAGATCCAAAAAAACTCTTAAAAATTATTATACAAGTAATAAGTTATTCATAAAATATCTTACAAATAATAATATCACTCAAATTGATCAAAATAATATATTAGATATATTAGATATTATAGAAAAATATAGACATTATTTGAAACATCAACGAAAAAATAAAGTAGGCACACGAAAAAGGTATCTACGAGAAATACTTCAATTCTTAAAGACATTAGGATTAAAAATAAAGATAGAATTGCCTAAAACTAATTATAAAAATAAAAAGTCAAATATTTGAAAATAAAAGAGATCCAAAAACTGATAAAAACAATACCAAATCAAATGATTAGGGATAAATGCATATTTCAAATGTTATATAAGACAGGCTTAAGAGTATCAGAATTATCCAACCTTCGAAAATGAGATTTAGATTTAAATAGTGAAAAAAAATTATTTCAATATCTGTAGTTAATGGTAAAGGTGGAAAAGATAGGACGGTTTATATAAACCAAGAAACACTCAAAATATTGAAAAAGATGGTTTATAAAAGAACCAGGAAAAATAAAATAGATGAAAATGATTATTTATTTACAAGTAGAAGTGGCAATCAGTTAAAGGGTTGCGACATACAAAGGATAGTTAAAAAATATGCCATAGCCACAGACAAAGGATTAGGAGAAAAAGGATATAAAGCTGACTTTAAGGACAGATTAACACCACACACATTAAGGCATATTTTTGCTATTCATTTATTAAACAATGCCGAAATACTAATTAACGAAATACAAACATTATTAGGACATAGTAATATATCTACAACTAATATATATACAAAAATAGATAATAAAACAATGCAAAAAAGCTATGAAAAAATAAACTGGAACAATTAATTCATAAAAAAATCATGCAAAAGTTTCTTTTTAATATAATACTTTTATTAGTATAACGATTAAGGCGAAAAGAGTCGAACGTATAATGAAAAAATTACATGAAAGTTCTAAAAATCGGATAAAAATAAGAATATTTATAATTTTTAGGTCAATTAATTTGAAAAATAAGTCTTTAAAAATAAATACAAATCAAAATAACACATTAAATAATATCTATAAAAACCCCTCTAAATAAAATATATGTATTATATATTCATTTTTTCTTATTTAATGTTCTAACGCATTTACTTATATCCTTGTCAGTAGTTAAAGCATTATTCCAAATGATAGATGATATTTCATCATATTTTAAATTTGTTTTAAACCTTCTATTAATCAAAACCTGCAATAAAATATTATTTACATACTCCTGTCTTGTTAATTTACATTCTAAACACTTTATTTTATTTTTAGCAATTTTCATATCAGATAAATCAATTAAAACACCATATTTTCTTTCATAATCATCATATTTAAATTCTAAAAAGCTAATATTTCATTTGAAGACATAATCTGTCTTTTAAGTATTAATTTGCATAACATGTTAGAATCTATATAATAACCATGAGAATTAATAAATAAATCCTCATTAATTTCAGTTTCTTCATTAAATATATTTTTAATTGGAGGATAATATTCTATTGCCTCAATTATACAATTTTCATGTTTTTTTATTTTGGAGTCTTTCCTTCTTTTTTTAATAGCATATTGTTTTTTAAAATGCCTAGATAATGCCATGTTAGATAAGCTTTTTCTATTTTAAATTTTTCCCTTATTTGTTGAAAGTCAATATCTTTTTCGTGCAAATCTTCTAATTTCATCTATTAATCCATGGTTAAATGTTTTACACGTCTTCATACCCTATATTTTGAAAAAGAAATGGTGTTAATGTTTCTAAGGATTTAATATTATTTTTTTCTATTTTCCTCATACTATAATACATAACACACCCCATTAATAAGAATCAGATTCGACTTAGATTATTCATGAATTTTTCCAATGCTTTTATTATTTTAAAAAACTTTTTAGATTTCACAACAACTTCAACCAGATTCATCAAGCCATTCTAAATTTGGTTTTCAAGTAGTTTCATATTAACTAAAATCCAAACACTCCCACAAAAATTTAATATATTTCCTCATAATTTTTCAATGGTTCAAAAATATTACATCCTTTTTTATTAAATTAAATATCTTTTCCATATTATTTCTCACTATAATAATCTTATATTTTGAAGGATGGGATTTTAGTAGCATTGTTTTTAATTCCATACTATTATCCTAAAAGGTTTGTAGCACCAACAATTTCTGGAACCTTTTCTGTTCAAAAACCCAGTATTTTTTATTAAGATTTTATGCAATGTTTTTTGTCCGTATATGTGTTTATCATTTTAATGTCAATAACTTGGAAAATAATGTCAATAAGTACCCTATTTAACGTCGATAAAATTTTGTTAAAATTGATTAATGGTTTTATTTTTTAAAATGAAGACAATTTAGGAATTTTCAATTTTTTTAAAAAAATAATGTCGGTATCAACATTCATCAAAAAATTCATATTTTTTAAAAAAATTCCAAATATAAAATCATTTTAAGTATATATTTATTTTATATTATATTCATGAAATCTCTTTAATTCTCTTATTTTAAAAGATAAAAGATATATAATAATATATTTAATTTATTGACATTAAATAGGGTACTTATTGACATTATTTTCCAAGTTATTGATATAAAATTTTTCATCATATTAACAATAACTTTCTAAATCCTTCAAATCAGTTTTTTAATAATCTTTTTTAATAATATTGAACATGTCATCACTTATTAGTAGTTCATTCGAGTAATCACTATTTATTTCTTTTAAATGTTTTATTGATTCGTTTCGATCATCACTTCCTATTATGTAATTTTCTTCTAAATTCTCTATCATTTCTTTATTGAGATAATAAAACACCGCCTCTTCCTTTTTTGTTTTCAAATTGTCCCCAAAATCCCCTAACTGATAAATTTATTAAGTAATTGTTCAAATTATCAATATAATTTATTTTTTTATTTCCATTGAATCGTCTTCTGATATTTGAAACCGTGAAAAAATATTTATCTTTCTTAATGGTTAGTTTAAGTTGATCTTTATCTTTGTTTTCTAGTATTCCATATTTTATAAATAATTTTTTCATTGTTTCCTTGTTTAATATTGAGGGATTATTATATTGATCATTTTCGTATTCTTTTTCTTCAATTTCATTATAAAAGTCTTCAGCTGTTTTGATTGTTTCTGTTACACTCTCTATTACAGGCAATGAATCGATTTTATTATTTAAAAATAATAATAAACTTCGTTCATAAGTTTTTAAACCAACATTAGAATATATCAAATTAATGAATTTTTGAACATCTTTTATTTTAGGAATTAGATAAATACAATTCTTAGTTTTTATTTTGAAACATCTTTTATTGCATAAATAACAATATGAATCAAATATATTTCCAATAATATCTAATTGTCTTGTTTCAGTCATGCTTAGTTCAGTTAGTTTTAAAAAAGTATATTCTAAGAATGGATTTATAATAACATAATCACCATTTTCAATATCAAATTTTTTTATTGCATCATTGAAATAATTTTTAAATTGTTTCAGATCTTTTACAGTATTATTAAATTTATCATATTCTAGATATGGCCGTTTATTGATTATATGAGAAAATTTTATTTTTTCAGCTTTATTATTTAGAGCTGGAGAACTTATAAAACTCCTGCTATCTATCTGATTTGTTTTATCTGTATTATTTTCTAATACCGTCTGATAAAATAAGCCCATTACTCATTCTAATTCTATTGGGATCTGTGTTTCATTAGCATTACTCATTTTTCCATGATTATAATAACCTTCAGATATTAATATTTTACAAATATTAAACACTGTCCTCATTCTTTCAAAATGTTCCTTATCTCCTAAATCTCCCATATTAATTATTTCATGGTCATATTTTTCACTATTATCAATACAGTCATTAACAAAACTAGCTTCTGTTTGACTTGATTGAGCTATAATATGTTCATCTGGAATATAATATTTTAATGGTGTTTCCATGCTAAAGGATTTTTCAGAGTCTGAAGCCCCATGTATATTATTCAAAACACTTTTATCCCCTCCTATTACCATGAAAGTTAATAATATATATTTAGAAATATTAGTTTCCTCGTTTACGATAAGATATTTTGATTTATCTTGAACATAATCAATGACATTATTCTTATATTTATTTATAAGTTCTGTTTCAAATTTCTTAGCTTGTTTTTTTTCTCTTTCTACTTTTTTTTAATCTCTTCTTTTTCTTTAAAAAATTTATCCACTACTCTTTTATTACCTTTATAATCTATTTTAACTCCTATACTTCCACCTACTTCGTCAAGTTTGTTTTTCAATTCTAAATTTTCTATCTCTTGAATTTGATTAGATTTGAAGTAATAATTATCCATTTCATTAGTTATAATCTGATTTGTTCCTAATATTCAATAATATTTATTTTAGATATATTTTATTTTTGGAGCCCCTAATTTTTGGCTATTTATTGCTATTTTTAAAGATTTTAATAATTTTTTTAATTGTATTTTAAACATCTTAAAACTATTTTTCTATATTAAAAAATAAAATAAACTTATATTTTTTTATACTAAGAAATTTAATATATTTATAATTATTTTTACACTTTTTAGCGTGTTTTTCAAAAAATGATAAGTGTATTAAATACACTCTAATATATAAGCATTGTGGCTTTTGTCTAGTAGTTATCTTTATATTAATAGGAATCAAATGTGTATATAATACACATGGTGAAATAACATGCCAAATCATATTGCTTCTGGTCTTAAGTACTTGGCTGCAATCGAGTTGAAAAAACAAGGTTTTAATCAGCAAATGATTGCAGATGAGCTTGATATCGATCGTTCAACTGTTTCTCATTATCTCAATGGTCGAAATCTATCATGGAATTCTATCGAAGTAGCTAAGACTATAACAAATTTGTGTCCTAAAGATTTTTTGATCATGACACGCACTTTGTTTAAAGATGAGCAAAAAACCCGCAAAATCGTTTCAATATGTAAAAGTGGGGATTATCATGCAGAAGTTACAGATTCATGTATTGGTTGTGGATTGTGTGTAGATTTGTGCTTAATGAAGGCAGTCAGTTTAGACTCCTTGAAAGCTCATATAAACTCCATTTGCTGTTGTGGATGTCTTATTTGTCAAGAAAGATGTCCAACAAACTCTATAAAAATTTTGGAGGTAAATAATGATCGCGAATACGAAAGAAGTTAAAGATGAAGGCTTTGACATTAAAAGATCAGCAGAAGAGGTAAGAAATTTATCTTTCAAGGATCATATTTGTATTGGTTGTGGAATATGTGAATCCACTTGCCCAGTAGATGCTATTAATGTAGCAGAAATTGGACCTATTGTAAGGGAAGAAGTGGACATGCCCAAAATCGATATTGATGAAGATAAATGTGTTCTCTGTGGTATGTGTAGCGGATTATGTCCTGTAGATGCATTAGATTTCACTATTGATAGTGAACCTATTTCTAATATTGTTTCCTACCCTCACTATATCTCATCTGCTGAAATAGATGATGATACTTGTATTTATTGTCAAAGATGTGAAATTGCCTGTCCTAGGGATTCTATAACCATAGCTAGATCTTTACCAGAAAGATCTGATTTAGTAACTGGTGAAATAGAAGCTGATGAAGAAACATGTATCCATTGTGGAATATGTGATGAAATGTGTCCAACTGATGCTATTGATGTAGATAGAACTCCTGGTGAAGAAAGTATTGAAATTGACAAAGATAAATGTGTCTATTGTTTATTATGTAAAAAAATATGTCCTGTGGATGCAATTAAGGCAGCATGTAGAATTTGTTCTTATGGGGATTATGATTTAAACCCAGAAGATGCTGTAACCACTGGAAGTTCTTTCATTGATGATGAAACTTGTGTAAAGTGTGGTTGGTGTCAAGAAATTTGTCCAGTTGATGCTGCAAAGGTCAAAAAACAATATGAAGGAACTTTGGATATTGATGAAGATAAATGTACTGTATGTGGAACATGTATTGATGTATGTCCTTGTGATGTGTTATCATTCCCTGAATCCCCTGGACCAGCTACTATTGTCGACAATATACACAAAGATGAACAATATTGTATACACTGTGGTGCATGTGAAAGAGCATGTCCTGTTGATGCAATAGATGTTAAGATTACTAATGTTGATTACACTCCAACAAAATCCAAATCTTGGATAGATAAATTTGAGGCTTTAAAAAACTAATAGCTAAGTGTAAATAGCTAATTGATTATTTGGTGATTATATATGGAACTTAAAGTAAATCAAGATAACTGCCTTGGATGTGGTGTATGTGTAGTTGCATGCCCAGTAAATGTTTCAATTAGTCCAGATGTTTCTGGAGGGCATGGATCTAGAACAGAAGAAGTAATAATGATGGTTGAAAATGGAGTTATCAAGCTTTTTAGTGAAGATAAATGTACAAAGTGTGGAACATGTCAGATGTTCTGTCCTGTGGACGCTATATTTTTAGAATAAAGAAGGTGTTAATTTATGACATATATTGACAAACCACCTGTTCCTAATGTTGTTAAATTTGATGAACCTATGGCGACTGAAAGAAATAAACTTGAAGTTATGTTAAATACTGGGTCAGATATTTATCAAGGAGCATGTAAAAAGAGAGGTTCTACATTAAAAGATGAATATAGACATGTTTCTGGTACTGCTTATATGGATCCTAGAGATATGACAAGATTAGGTGTTAAAAACTGGGACACTGTTTTAGTAAAAACTGACTGGGGTGAAGTAGTTGTTTATGCTGCTCATTCAAGAGATGCTCCTCATGAAGGCCAAATTTTTATTTGTAAAGGGCCATGGGCAAATGTTATAGTAAGTCCAGAAACTTACTGTTGTTGTGATCCAACTTACAAAGGTATTGAAGCAACCATTGAAAAAATTAATAAAGAACCATTACTTATGGCAGATCTTATGGCAGCAGTTTATATGAAATATGATAAGGATGCTGAAAAAACTACTAATCGTTTAACTGAAAAAAGGATTAATGTAGGTATAACTAAGCCAGAAGAATAAATAGGAGATGTAAATATGGCATATGAAGAACCAATTAGAGACTATGATGAATTAGTTGAAAATTGTACTTGTGCTTTCTGTGGTTGTAATTGTGATGATTTAACCTATTTGATTAAAGATGGACATGTTGTTGGTGTAAGACATGCATGCCGTTTAGGTGCAAGTAAAGTTATGGAAGATATGGATCAAAGATTATTAGTGCCAATGATTCGTAATGATGAAGGAAACCTAGTTGAAACTGATTGGGATACTGCATTAGATAAAGCTGCAGAACTTATAGCAGGAGCTGTAAGACCAGTATTCTATGGGTGGAGTGAAACTTCCATTGAAACCATGAAACATGGTATTAAATTAGGAGAATTAGTAGGTGCAGTTTTAGATAATCAAGCTACTATTTGTCACGGACCTTCTCTTCAAGCTGTTCAAAACGCAGGTTATCCTGTTAATACATTAGGGGAAGTTAAAAATAGGGCAGACATGATTGTTTACTCTGGTAATAATGCTATGAATTCTCACCCTAGACATATGGGTAGATATTCTGCGTTCCCAAGAGGATACTTCAGAAAAAGAGGTAGATTTGATAGAACTATTGTTACTATGGATCCAAGATATACAGATACTGCAAAAATGTCTGATATATGGGTAGGATTTGAACAAAATGGAGATTATGAGTTTTATAATGCTATGAGAGCTGTTTTAAGAGGTAAAAAACTCAAAAAAGATGTAATTTCTGGAATTCCTAAGGAAGATATTGAAGAGCTTGTTGAAGCAATGAAAACAACTCAATACGGTTCTCTTTTCTTTGGTTTAGGATTAACTCATACTCTATCTAAACAAAGAAGTATCGATATAGCTATCAATCTGATTCAAGATTTAAACAAATTTACTAAATGGAACCTCGTTCCTATGAGAGGACACTTTAATGTTAATGGATTTAATATTTTCATGGCATTTGAAATGGGATTCCCATATGGTGTTGATTTCTCAAGAGGCTATCCAAGATATATGAATGGTGAAACAAACACCATAGATTTATTAACAAGAGAAGAACCAGATGTATTTATGGTAATTGCTGCTGATCCTGGAGCTCACTTCCCCGGAGGAGCTAACAGACACTTAACAAACATTCCTGTTATTCAAATCGATATTCATTGGGGACCTTCTACAGAACTTGCAGATATTGTACTTCCAGGTTCGTTTATTGGAGTAGAAGCTGCTGGAACTAGTTATCGTATGGATGGTGTTCCAATCTACATGAAAAAGGCTATTGATAAACCTGAAACTTGTAGGGATGATGAATGGATTGTTAGAGAACTTCATGAAAGAGTTCAAAAAATTAAAGGCGAAAAAATAGCTAGTAAATAAATAGGTGATCTAATGGAATACATAATTAAAAATGGTATTGTTTATGATCCTACAAATAAAATAGAAGGGGAAAAGAAGGACGTAATGTTCAAGAATGGTAAAATCGTTGATAACGTATCTTCTGATGCTAAAGTCTTAGATGCAACAGATAAACTTGTAATGGCTGCTGGTGTCGATCCTCATTCTCATATTGCTGGGCCAAAATTGGTTGTAGGAAGATTATACAGACCTGAAGATTCAAGAAGAGGAGTTAAGCCTAAGACTGCAACAACACGTGCAGAATCTGGATTCTCTATACCAAGTTGTCCTGCAACTGGTTATAGGTATTCTAGAATGGGTTATGGAACTGTTGTAGAAGCAGCTATGCCTCCTTTAGAAGCAAAACATACTCATGAAGAAATAGTAGCTATACCTAATATTGACATTCCTGCTTTAGCATTATTTGGCAATAATTGGTTTACATTAGAATATGCTAAAGATAATAATGTTGAAGATTTAGCTGCATTTATTTCAAAATGGTTAAAAATTACAAGAGGATATGGAGTTAAAATAGTAAACCCTGGTGGTAGTGAAGCTTGGGGTTGGGGAATGAATGTACATGGATTAGATGATCCTGTTCCTTATTGGGATGTAACTTCTCGTGAAGTTATTCATACATTAGCTGAAGCTAATGAAAGTTTAGGACTTCCTCATTCAATACATCTTCACCCTAATGATTTAGGTCACCCTGGTAATTATGAAACTACTGTTGGAAGTATGGATCTTATTAAGGATATATCCAAAAATTCTCCTGTAAGGGATCAAACAGTACATATGACTCATATTCAATATCATTCCTATGCTGGAACTAATTGGAGAGATTTTGAATCTGGTGCAGAAGACATATCAAAATTCATTAATAAAAATGATTATGTTACTTGTGATGTAGGTCAAATCACTTTAGATGAAACCACTACAATGACAGCAGATGCCCCAATGGAATTCGATCTTCATCAATTAAATGGTCTTAAATGGGCTAACAAGGATATTGAACTCGAAACTTCATCTGGTATTGTCCCATTTATTTACTCTGGAAGAAACAGTGTACACTCTGTACAATGGGCTATTGGTCTTGAAATGTTTTTAATGGTTAATAATCCATGGCAAATCATGTTAACCACTGACAATCCTAATGCAGGTCCTTTCATAAGATATCCTAAAGTTATATCTTGGTTAATGAGTAATAAACGTAGAACTGAAATGATTGAACATGGTGAAGTTCATAAAGCTGTAGGAAGAAAATCTTCTTTAGCTACTTTAGATCGTGAATATGACTTTGATGAAATAGCTACTATTTCTAGAGCTGCACCTGCTAGAGCTTATGGATTCACTGATAGAGGTCATTTAGGTGTTGATGCAAGAGCAGATATTGCGGTTTATGACATTAAACCTAATGAAATAGATCCTTCAAACGAATATGAAACTATTGAATGTGCATTTGGTAATGCAGCTTTAACTGTCAAAGATGGACAAATTATTGTTCAAGATGGTGAAATTGTTTCAACTAAAGAAAGTCAAACTATTTGGGCTAATGTTCAAGGTATAGAAGAACGAGAAAATGAGGTAATGAAGAAAGTCATGCCTGTATTTGATAAATACTATACTATTAAATTTGAAAATTACCTTGTACATGATCATTATATACACAACCCAATTGAAGTTAATATTCAAGCAGGTAAATAGGAATAGAGGTGTTTAATTTGAAAACTATAACTTTTAATCAAAAAAAGACTTCTCCAATAGCACTTGAATTTGATGAATTAATTCCTGATACAATTTATAATTGGGAAAAATCAGACTTTGATAAATATATGGTACCTATTGGAAATTCCAAATTCTCACTTTCTAACTACTTTGATGTAGAAGTAGGTGGGGAAGCTGAATCTCCTGCAGAAGTAAAAATGATTCTTAATGGAGATTTAGGTAGAGTTAAATATATTGGTAACAAAATGAGTGATGGCCAAGTCATTGCAAACAGTAGTGTAGATCTTCATTGTGGTGCTGAAATGTCTGGAGGAAGTATCCTTGTTAATGGTGATGCTGAAAGTTATGCCGGCAGAGAAATGACTGGTGGAGAACTCGAAATCAAAGGCAACGTTAAAGAATTCTGTGGTGCTTCTTACATTGGAGATTGGAGAGGCATGACTGCAGGAATGATTACTATTCATGGTAATGCTGGAAAACAATTAGGTGAATGTTTAACAGGTGGAGAAATCCATGTTAAAGGTAACTGTGATATTCTTCCAGGTATTCATATGAATAAAGGTCTAATTCAAATCGATGGTGATGTAACCAGATGGCCGGGTGGTCAAATGCAAAATGGGGACATTGTAATCAACGGAACTCTTTCAAGATTCCTTGAAGGTTTTAATCAAGAAGAAGTTGTTATTGATCCAACAATTGCTGGTAAATCATTCTCTGGAAAATATATCAAATTCACTGGAGATATAGCAAGAAATGGTAAAGGAACTATTTGGTTAGCTGCAAATAAAAATAGACATTTACTCTAAATAACCATATTTCCTTATTTTTTCTTTTTTATTTTATTTTTTATTATTTTTATTATTTTTTTATAATATTTTAATAATATTTTATAACTTTTTAAAAATTTAATACTATAAATAAAAGTATAATAAAATATAATAAATGTAACATGTTATAAGAATCGATATAATCCCCAATTAATAAACATAAATAAATTGATATTTAGCTTTAACAAGATAATTTATATAATCATTATTGGAATTATATTGTTAAAACTAGAAAATATTTATAATTATTTTTATAATTATTTCTCTAATTATCTCTATAATTTTTTCCATAAATTTTCTATAAAGAAATCCAAAAAATAAATTTATCATATTGATATAAAATATAATATTGAAATAATATTAAAATTAAATATATTTAAATTATAAAATAACATAAAATTAATAATACAAAATTATATTATTAAAAATAAAAATATTATTAAAATAAATTATATTAATTTATTGTTATTTTATTTATTATGGTAATATCAATTAAAATAACATTGAATTAGATTAATAATATTATTAAGTGGTATTTATGAAAGAAGAAATCGTTTTAAATTCTGAAAAAGCTTTAGAATATGTCAAATCAAATGTAAAAAAAGATGATGTTTTAGAATTATCTTATAATAGGGTTTATGCTCCAGGCGATGTTTTAGATGTAAGTGTTGAAGAATGTTTTGGAGAAGAAAATGTCATAGTCTCATTACATTTAAATGGGGAATTGGTTAATGATGTTGTAAGAGTGAATTTAAACGATCTTGAAGCTGATTTACTAGAAATAGCTCATATTACTGATGAAAAAGAAACTATAATTGTTATTGAAGATTAAATTTAACAGATTAAATTATCTGTGGGTGAAAGCTTATGAATATTAAAGAACTTGAAATGGATTGTGATGAAGCTATAAATTATATTAAAAATGAAGTAAAACTATATGATATATTAGAACTTTCATACAATAGGGTTTTTACTCCGGGAGAAGTCTTAAATATTGATACTTCAGAATATCATGGTAAAGAAGGTTTAAAAGTTCTTATCCATGTTGCAGAGGAAAGTTTTACTTCAACTGTAGAAGTAGATCTTGAAGAAATCAAAGAAGAGTTAGTAGAAGTTACTCATATTCCTAAAAATAAAGATGAAAAAACTATTATTTTAATTGATACCTGTGATATTTAGTATTTTTTAATTTTATTATTTTTTTATTATTATTTCATTTTTTGTTTACTTTCCCTGTAAAAAGTTCTTTTCAGTGCTCAACTGAGTTATAACTATCCAATATCTTAACATTAAGCGATTTAAAACTTATATACACATCTTTATTTTCTTTTAATTCTAAATATTCTTTAGAGCTTTTTGTTAAAAGACCCTTAAATATTACTCCATCTATATCAACACTTACTAATATAGTAGGTCCTGATTCTAAAATTTCGGTAATTTTTCCTTTCAATTGATTTTTTGCAGAAGATTCAAATTTTTCATTAGAAAATATGATATTTTCAGGACGAATTGCCATTAAAACATTTTCAGCTTCTTTTAAATTTATTTCATTTCTATTTAAGCATCCAATATCAGAACTAGTAATAATTGAGCCATTTTTCAATTGAACTATCATTTTTTCTAGATCTTTTTCGATAAAACACCCTTCAAAGATATTTTTAACTCCTACAAAATCTGCAACAAAATTATTTTTTGGCTTAGAAAAGACTTCTGATACACTATCTAACTGATGGATTTCACCATCTTTCATAACTCCTACTTTTTCTGCTAAATTCCAAATATCATTAAAATTATGGGTTACATGAAGAACTGTAGTTTTATATTCTTTTACTATAACTTTAATCATTGAAGTTAATTTTTCTTGAGTTGAAATATCCAAAGCACTGAAAGGTTCATCCATCAATATTATTTTGGGTTCTACAATAAGTGTTCTTGCTAGTGAAGTTCTTTGTGCTTCTCCTCCACTTAATGTATTAATATCGCGATTAATTATATGTTCAATTTTCATCTTTTTAGCTATTTTTTTTATTTTTTCATCTATTTCTTCGTCTGAAAATTTCTTTTTAGCTCCATATGCAATATTTTCATAAACATCCATATTTGGAAATAAAACATTACCTTGATAAACTATGCCTATGCCTCTATCTTCAGGTGGGATCTCATTAATAATATTTCCATTTAATTTAATGATTCCTTCTTCAGAAGAATAAAAACCAATTATTGTTTCTAATAATACTGATTTTCCACTTCCTGTAGGTCCAATCAGTACTACATATTCCCCTTCATTTATTTTAAGGTTAATATCTTTTAGATGGAATTCTCCTAATTTTACAGATAAATTTTTTATTTCTAAATACATAAAATCACAATATTAATTTCATAATATGTTTTCAATGAGTATTATAAATGATTTTCTTTGGCATATTTCTCCATTACAGCTATTGTTATAAATGAAATGATTACTAATAAAATTCCTGCTGTAATCGCCATATCTATATCTCCAGTAGATAAATTAAGGTACATAGAGACAGCTAGTGTTTCTGTTTTCATCAATATTCCTCCACCAACGAAGAGAACAGATGCAAATGTTCCAATACAACGAGCAAGAGTTATGATTCCAGTAGCAAATAAACCGTTTTTAGCCATAGGGAGAGTTACATTAAAAAAGGTAGATACTTCACTATATCCTAAACTCCGTGAAACAAATTCATATCTAGAATCAATATAATTAAAAGTTGAATATAAGGTTCTAACTGCATAAGGTAATGCAACAAAAAATTGTGCTATTATTATCCCAAGACTATTAAAAACAAGTTCTATTCCAAGATTATCCAAATGAAAACCAATTCCATTTGATCCTAAAAACATCAAAAGAGCTATTCCTATGACTATTTCAGGAAAAGCCATTGGTAAATCAATTACTATTTTAAACAGTCTTTTAAATGGAAATTGGTATCTGCTTAATGTATATGCCATTGGAATACAACATAACATAGCTAATATTGCAGATATTAAAGAAGTACTTAATGTTAATGTTATAGCAAAAACCATTTTTTCTGAAAAAAGAGCATTTATGAATCCTTCAAAAGTAGGTATTAGAAACATGCTTCCAATCACTACAAAAAATAGCAGTGTAACAATTATTGTTAATAATATAAAAAAGATTTCAAATTTGGATCGCATATTTCTACAATTATTATTTATATTTCTTTAGTTTGTTTTAAGAAGTTTTATGTATTAATGAGGGTTTATTTTACTAATAATTCTTTCTATAATTCATATATTTATTCTTCTTATTTAAATATTTTTTTATATTTATATTTAATATTTTATTATTTATTAAACGAAACAATAAAATAAACAGCCAAATTAACAATTAAATTAAACAACTAATCCTAATTTTAATTATTTAACTGAATTATATTATAAAAAATCAATTAAAATAAAAATTTATGTTTTTATTTAAAATATAATATAATGAATTAAATATAATAAAAATAGTATATATGCATACTTATGTTAAAATGTATAATATATTAACTATTCTAAATATAATAAACAATATTGTAGTAGTAGTAGTAGAATGAATATAAAATTAATTTAATTACTATAATTAATAAGAAACATAAAAAATAATATAAAATTAAAAAATAAAAATATAATTAAAATAATGGGGAAATTATAATTTCTCTCATTCTATATTGTTACATTCAGGCCATGGAGGTAAAGTGGATCATTTGAATTATTTAAGGTTAATTCATAACCACATTCAGTACATTTATAGTCTCCTGCACTTGGGCGTTCCTCGGTTTTATAAACCATACTTTTCACCCCCTAAATTTATTTTTTAACAATAAAATTATATTTTTGTCTATCTAAGTAAGTTAATTATTTTAAGTAAACCATAGATTACTAAAACTATACCTATTACCCATCCAATTATCGCTGGATATAATATGATTATTATACCTGCGATTATAATTATGATTTCAATAATTATATCAAAAGCTGAAACTTTTCCTTTTTTATTTCTATTTACTTCTTCATTTGCCATTATTCAACCTCCTTTAAATATTAAATCGAATTATTTATACATATCAACTGTTTTGTTTAATAAAATAACATTTTTGATTTTTTCTACTTCATCTAATATGATTTCTTCTTTTTCTCTTGAAAATATTCCTTTATCAAGATCTATGATAATTTTTGTCATTTTACCATCATTTTCATCAAATTCAACTGTATCTACTTTCCCATGTTTTGTCCATTAACATCAATTGCTTCCATATCCATTAGATCTTTAATATCCATATATTACACCTCAATTATATATTTGGAATTATTTTTTGAAAATATCAAGAATATTTATTTTATATACTTGATATTTTTGTAAACAAATTATTAGTTATAGCTAATAGTCTATTTATCCATATCAATGCTTATTTTAAGTAATCTAACATCACTTACATTTTCAACTGCAGTATATTTTACCTTTTCTGGGTCATGAGAGAATATTCCTTTATCTAATTTAATTTCAATATAATTTACTTCTCCTGTATCACCCATTTATATCAATTGTTTTAACACTACCAACATTCTGTCCAGTTGAATCTACTACATTCATATCTAATATATTTTCTGCTTTCATTATTCAATCCCCCTTTTATACAGTTTGAATTTTCGAATTAATCATCTAAGTCTATTTTTATATCTAATAGAACATTATCTGTAATGTTTCTAATTTCAGCATATATTAATGTTTTTTTATCTCTAGAAAACAATCCTTTATCTAGATTAATAGTTATGGTTTTTATTAATCCTTTAATTTCATCAACTTTTCCTACTTCCTGACCATCTCGATCAATGACTGACATATCTAATATATCTTTTAATTGACCATAAGTTAACCCTTTTTTATTATATTTATTTGGATTATTATTTATGTAATAAACTTTTATATAAATTTTACAATCGATTCATTTGAAGTATATGTAATACTTGAAATAAAAGATATGAATGTTTTTGATATAATGGAAAACAATAATATAAATTTAATTATTAAATAGGGATTTTTCTGTATAATTATCTAAAAAGAAGAATTTTTAATTTTTTTTTAAACTATTGACTACTTAAAAATATCATTAATCATATCATTAAAAAATAAAAATAAATTAATAGTGGGATGAGTCTTAAAATTAAGAAAATATAAAATATAAAAATATATTTTATCTTTATAAAAAACGGAAATTTATTTATCATTGTATTTTAAATCCCCATTTTTCCCATATTTTTTTACCCTCTTCTGAAGTTACAAATTCTTCGAATTTTGAAGCAGCATCTTCATCTTTTACAAAAGATGTTATTCCTACTGGGACTGTACTTTCAATATTTTCATCTTCTGGTATTTTTATTACTTCAATTTTTCCAGATCCTTCTTCCCAGACAGTCATATCTTCCCAAATTATAGTTGCATCTACTTGTCCAGTTACAAGATATGTAAGTAATTGATTTACAGTAGTACTTTTCACAACTACATTTTCTTTCACTGATTCTGTTAAATTATTTTTTTCAATTATTTTTGCAGAAGTTTTACCAATAGCTGGGCCATCTGCTTCTCCAATTCCTATTTTAACACCAGATTTTCCTAAATCTTTAAGAGAACTTATATTTTTAGGATTTCCTTTTTCAACAATGATTACAGGAACATTTTTAGTTATATTTTTAACAGTATCATTTTTTATGTAGTTGTTTTTTATTGCATCTTCCATATATGTATAATCTGCAGGTAAAAAAACATCTCCACTTTTTTGAGTTTCTAATGTAGCGAATAATTCTCCACTTCCACCATATTTTGCATTTACTTTTATATTGGGATATTTTTTATTAAATTCACTTATAAGTTCAGCACCAACTTTACTAAATCCTGCACCTACTAGTATATCAATACTCCTTTCTTCATTTGAACTTCCACTATTAAACGTTCCAGTTAAATATAATCCTCCAATAGTTGCAATTGCCACTATACTGATTATTAAAACTATTATTTTACTATTTTTACGCATAATTTTCCTCTTTATTCCTTTTTTAGGCAAAAAATTTTACCTGAAAGATTATTCATATAGTAAATATAGTTTGGTCATTTAGTTATATAATCTTTTTTATTTATTTTGGATATGTAAATATATTCACAATGATTTTAAACTTATTTTAAATATTATGGACATTATTAATTAATTAGATTGAGTAATAAAGTAAAAAAATATTAGTTTAATCATTTATTTAAAAATTAAAAGAAATTATTCTATATTGATTAATATTGATGATTAAGTGATATAATAAAAAATATTAAATGTTTAAAATTAGATTTATAAGATTTCCATGTCATCTATTGGCATGATTTTTTGAGCAGCTCTTACATCAACATCTATTCCACATTCTTTGATAGCTGCTATTTGATTTAAACTACTGCTTTTAACAAAACCAAAATTATAGCTATCTACTTTAGCATTATAAAGAAGTTCACGAGATTTTCCAATTTTGAAAATAGGGAGTTCTATATTTCTAATTTCGTCTAAAATTTCTTTAGCACTATCTCTAGCTATAAATGGGACTTTTTTATTGATGTAAGAATTTTTTTAGATTCTATGATTCCTAAATCATCACTTAAATTATTTTCTTGATTTTATAACAGAAGTCATATTTTTGAAAATGAATATTTCATGAGGATCATTTGATGAATCATCATAAGAAACAAGTTCTGTAAAAAGAAGACTATTTCCTAGTTCTAAAAGACCCCTATACTTTGGAATAGACATTATTCCTTTATTAATCTGCATTTCATCACCTGATAAACTACAAACAGTACCTATTTCAATTTTGTCATTTTTATAAAGTTCTGTTCCTTTATTAGGTTCTATTATTTTATAATGAGGATCTAAATATCTTTTCTATGTTTCATATCCTTTTTTAATAGCTTTGATAGATTCTTCTAAATCTATTTTTTTACATATGATAGTTGTTAATCAGATTTCCTTCTCCAGTTTCAATATCGAAATTAACATTTTGAATTAGATTTCATGCTTTTGAAATTAAAAAAGATACTTTTAACTCTTTTTCTTTAGCTGGCGTTTTTAAAACACTTTTAGGTATTGTTTTATTTTTATTGTAATCAGATTTATTAATGTCAGTATTAACATTATTAATCTTAATATCTTGAATAGGTTTTAATTGTTCAAAAGGAGAAATTTCGGCTGTTAAATTTATGTCTACAGAATTTTCCATTTCTTTCAATGTACAAAGAGGAGTTATTCCAGCAATAACTGCTATACTTACCATACTTTCATTTACATTAATACCTAAAACTTTTTCTTCTGGATTTCCTATTGAAATAGTGCCATTTATTCCAACTTTTTTAAAATCATCTAATACTTTTTTAGTTTTATCAAGAGAATCTCTAGGAATTACTCTGAAATTATCAGGTACAATATCATCACCTGTTTCTAATAGATTCAATATTGAAGTCATCTCATCAGCTATAAAAGCATTTATTGGAGGTATTGATGTTTTTTTATAGGATATTAACTCAGTAAATCTTTAAGGAATATAGTCTTTTATTTTTATAAGTCCTCCATATACTGGTAAACTTGGAATACCATTTTTTAGAAGCATTCCATCTATAGTCGTTCTACATATGTTTTTAAATCAATTTCTTGATTTTTTGAAAATCTATTTTTGTTTTTATTAATTTCTACAAAATGACTTACAGATAGTCCTGAGTAAAAAACTTTTTTCATCATGTCAAAATGGGGGTTTCATCTTTTTTAGACTTTAAGTCATCTTTAATAGATAATTTTGAAACATTTACTACAACTTCTCCTTTTCCTGTTTCACAATCAAGATTAGTTTGGTAGATCATCTCTTCAAATTTTGAAAATACAAAATCAAGTTGATCATATATTAGGCCATTTTTAAGCCGTGATTTTCCAAGTGGAGTTAATTTTCTTCCAGAATATCCTATTTTTTGAGTGTAGCCTTTTTCATCCAGAATTTGCATATGATAACGGATAGTTCTTTCACCTAAATCATATCCTCTATTTATAAGTTCTTTGGAAACAATTCTAGCTCCAAGAGGGCTTATCATATTCATTTATAATTCTTAAAATTTCAATAATTTTTTCCTGTGATTTTTACATATAATAACCTATTTAAAATTAACAATGAATATGTTTTTGATATTCAAAAACTTATTTTATTGACTTTTAAGTGTTATAATACACTAAATATTCTTTTTAAGATAATAATTAATTATAATTAGTTTATATCTTTATTAATCCTAATTATTAATTGATTATTACATTATATATTATCATATTTATATTAGATATAAATTTTTTTATAATTATACAATTATAAACAGATAATAATTTATTTTAATTAAAATAAATATTAATAATTAATAAATTAATTAAAAATTAACCTTTAAATGAATAAATAAAGTTAAAATAATATGAAATAATAAATAAAATAACACAAATTAGTTAAATCTAGTAGAATAAAAAAATAATGGATAAGTAGAAAATCAATAGTAGTTAGTATAATATTCAAAATTAACAGTATTAAATATACTATTATTAAATATTAATTAAAATATTATTAAATTTAAACACATTAAATCAAACAACTATAAATCTTTAATCTATAAAACTTTATTAATTTTTATCTTTTTTATAAAGCGTTTAAAGCCCTATATATTTTTTCTGTTCATATCCAAATACTTGAATTCTATATTCGTCCCATTCAGCATATTTTGAATCTAAAAACTTCTCACTGATATGTTTTCCAAGTCCTTTTTGAATAACATTATTTTCTTCAAATGCATGGTATGCTTCCCATAGACTTGCAGGTAAGGTTCCTATGCCTTTTTCTTCCAGTTCTTCATTTGTTAGATTATATATGTTAAATTCAGCTGGTTCTCCAGGGTCTATTTTGTTATTTATTCCATCTAAACCTACTTCTAACATAGCTGTAAATGCAAGGTATGGATTACAAGATGGGTCAGGACTCCTATATTCGATTCTTGTTCCTTTTCCACGAGCAGCAGGAATACGGATGAGTGCAGATCTATTTTTAAGTCCATAAGCCATATATACTGGTGCTTCATAACCTGGAACTAAACGTTTGTATGAATTCACAGTAGGTGCTACAACAGCAGATAAAGCTTCTGAATGTTTTAACAATCCTCCCATAAAGTATAATGCATCTTGAGATAAACCACTTTTGCTGCTTTCATCAGAAAATAAATTTTCATTTCCTTTGAATAAACTTTGGTGACAGTGCATTCCACTACCATTAACACCAAAGAATGGCTTGGGCATGAAAGTTACCATATAACCCATATTATCCACAATAGCTTTAATAGCTTGTTTAAAAGTTATTACTGCATCAGCTGTCTTTAATGCGTCATCAAATTTAAATGCAATTTCGTTTTGTCCTGGAGCAACTTCATGGTGACTTGCTTCAACTTCAAATCCTAATTCTTCAAGATCTACAACAAGTTTTCTTCTGAAGTTAGGACCTTTATCTAGTGGTTCTACATCAAAATAACTAGCATCGTCATGAGGAATATAATTCCCTTCTTCATCTTGATCTATAATAAAAAATTCTGGCTCAGGACCAATATTATAACTAAGTCCTTTATCTTTGATTTTTTTCAATGATTTTTTAAGTATACCTCTAGGATCTCCTTCGAATGGTTTGTTTTCTGGAGTGTATATATCACATATAAATCTACATACACATGATTCTTCTGGTCTCCATGGTAAAAGAGAAAATGTGTTTGGATCTGGTTTCATTACTAGATCACTATCGTGAATTTCTACAAAACCATCTACAGAAGATCCATCGAATAATACTCCATCATTAAACATATCTTCTATATCATCATCATTTCCAAAAGGAACAGATATACTTTTTGGAACTCCATTTATATCTACAAATTGTAATCTTACAAATTTAATTGCTTTTTCATCCATTTTTTCAATTAAGTTTCCTATAGTATCCATTAAATCTCTCCAATAAGAAATTATCTAACTTAAATATTTATTAACTTGCTAATTTATAATAATATTAGCTTAATTATAGTTTAATTAGTAGATTATTACTTAATTGTTTTTTAATTATTATTTATTTTATATAATCATAATCATTTTAATACAAATACAATGTTATGAATTATATATTTTCACTTTTTAATATCATTACTATGTTTATTTCGCAAGCAATAAATTAAGTAACTAATTGGACTACAAATTTTACAACTTTTTAATATAATTTTCAGTATAGTGTATTATTATTATATTATTTAATTTTAAAGTTAATAAAAATTATATAAAAATGTATATTTTCATAGTTTATATAATTTAATAATATGTTAATTTTATTATATGTTTATAAATATTTGTTAAATTTAAATTAAAAAATATTAAGAATTGGATTATAATTCTAAACATTTAAAAGAATTCACGTCTAATAGATTTAAATTAAGAATTTTTGGAGCTAATGTTATTTTTTCAAGATTGGTTATTATTTTAAATCCTTCAAAAGATTCTAAACATCCTATTATATTTGCTATTGGTCCTATAACTGGGGGTGTTTCATAACTTAACTGGTTTAGTTCATTATGAATGTTTTTATCAAGGTTTTTTCCTTTTGAAGATAATGAAAATAATTCTTCATGGCTAGGAGTTTCTTGATTAAAAACTGTTAACTGTCCTTTGGGTCCATGTATTGCTCCACGAATTAAATGAATTCCCTTTTTTTCGATATATCTACTGAGTAAAACTCTTGTAAATAAGTTATCTAAAACATCTATAACTATTTCACAGTCTCCAACTACTTTTTTAATATTTTCTGGGGTTAATTCTTCATTAAATGCATTTACTTTAACATAAGAATTGATTAATCGTATTTTTTCGTTAGTAACTCCACTTTTACTATTTCTTATTTCATCTATGCTACTCATTACTTGTCTATTGAGATTGGACATATCGAAATAATCTTTATCAATAATATCGAGTTCAGCTACTCCCATTCTACCTAACATTTCGATTACAACACCACCAATTCCACCACAACCAATAACTGCTATTTTTGCATCTTTAAAACGTGTTTGTTCGCTTTTAGTAACAATGCTCATCTGTCTACTACTAATTTCCCAGTAACTCATTTCATTATATCTTTTAGGCGCATTTAATCACCCAATAATTATTATTTTTCGATATATTTGATATTATTTAATATATATAAATATTATTGTCCAAAAAGTTCTTTGACTTTTTTAAGCTCTTTTGGAATATCTATCATTTGTGGACACATAGGTGTACAATCTCCACATTCTGTACAGGATGAAGCATAATTTTCTTCATTAAGTAGTGAAAAATATTGCATTGAACTAGTTTCAGGATTATCGAGCATTTTTGCAATGTTATATTCTTTAAAACAAGTGGGAATAGCTACTTCTTGTGGACAAGGCATACAATAATTACATTGTGTACAATTCATTTCTTTCCGACCTCTATAAGTTCTAGCTACTTCCTTTATTAAACTTTTTTCTTCAGTAGTTAGAACATTTGGATGACCTTCATTAGCTACAGCTATATTTTCTTTTACTTGTTTTAATGAATTCATTCCACTAAATACTGTATCAACACCTTCCATATCCCAAAGATATTGAAATGCCCATTGAAGAGGGCCACGTTTTACAGGAGCTGTGTTCCAAAGGTTTTGAACTTCAGGAGGTATATTTTTAACTAACCTTCCACCTCTTAGAGGTTCCATAACCATATTTCCCATATTTATACTACTTAGATATTGTAAACCGTTCATTCCACTTTGATATCCTTCATCTAAATAATTCATTTGAGTAAGAACAACTTCCCAATCATAAGAATCTAAAATTTCAAGAAATAGATCTAATTCATCATGGAATGAAAATCCAATATGTTTAACTCTTCCATCACCCAATATTGTATCCATAAATTCAAATACATCTAAATCTGTTAAATTTTTCCAATAATCTTCTTTAAGAGAATGTAAGAGATAAATATCAATGCTATCAGTTTGCAATCTTTCGAGTTGCTGATCTAAAAACATTTCCATATATTCTTTCTTTTTAACTATCCAACTTGGTAGCTTTGTTGAAAGTAAAACTTTTTCTCGATAACCTGTTGATAAAAAATCTCCTAAAAATGGTTCACTTTCACCAGGCTCATCAAAATCAAGTGTATGATATGAATAAGCAGTATCAATTATATTTATTCCATTGTCTATTCCATATTCTAACATCTTTGAAGCTTCTTTTTCATCAATTTGATTTGGTTGATTATTTATGGTAGGAAAACGCATAGCTCCAAATCCTAAAATTGATACTTTTTTCCTTGTTTTTCCTAATTCTCTATAAAGCATTTTTACACCTTTAAAATGAAATTAAATAATAATTTTTTAATATATTATAGATTATAATTCGTTAATCTGCTATTATCATGTTATGATAATATATTTTCTTATTTTCTGAATATAATTATATATTGAATGAATAGGAGTATATTAATTATTGTAGGAATATTTAATTTTATATATGAGTATTTAATTTATAATTATAAAATATTTAATAGTCATAAAATATTTGATTTATATTAATTTTTATCCAAACATTCACTCTTCTAATAGGATTGATTAATATTAAGTAATAATAAAATTGTTTTTAATAAATTAAATAACTTTGCTTAATTATTTTTATTTTATTGACTAATTATAACATTTAAATTATTTTGACTATTATTTATTTAATTATTATTAATTTATTAATTATTTTTAATTATTTTTTTTATTAAATTTATATTAAATTTTTAAATATTAGCATATTTTCTCATATTTCGTATAAATATTATTAGAATCATTAGAGAAATATATTAGAAGAAATATATTATTTAAATAGTTATAAATTAGTTATTTATAATATAAATTGTTTAATATAGTTTAAAATTAGTAATAAAGTAATTTATTTATTTATTATATAAAAAAATAAAAATAGATGGGTTCCTGGGATATAAAAGATGCCGGGAGCGGGATTCGAACCCGCAACCTCACGATATCCCAGGAATTAGTCAGAACACTGCTTAAAACCCTATGAGCCGTGCGCTCTAACCAGCTGAGCCACCCCGGCATCTGACTATTTTCTATCAGATTATTATATCATTTATAGTTTTCGATTATTCACGAATTTTTTGATATTTTTACTGATTATTAAAAATAATTTTATAAATATTATTAATTTTAAAAAAGATTTTTTTTAATTTTCTAAACTTTTTAAATAATTATTTAGATATTATTATAGTATATTTGATATTTTAGGATGGTGTATTAGAAGATGTTTTAAATTTAAAAGGAACACCTTCAATCACTGGCTTATCAACATCTCCGCATGGTGAAGTAGCTTCAGATAGTGTTGAAACATCTTATAATAAAATGTTAACCATGTTAAAATTAAATGGTAATATTGAATAATGATTTTTTAAATTAATTTTTTCATTTTTCTAATTTTTTATATAATAGATTTTTTTTAATATCCACTTTTTTAATTAATGATAATAATTATATAAAATGAAAATAAAAGATAAATTAATAATAGATATTATACTTTGTTATATTTGATATTGTTAAACTTGATAATATAGTGTATATCATTGTATATTTCAATATAATATTCCTATATGATTATAATTTTTTTAAATATATGGATTTTATACTAATATTTTTGGCAACGATTTTGTTGTGATGATTATGAGTAAAGTAAGAGATATGAGTCTAGCTGATGAAGGAATTAGAAAAAGTGAATGGGTTCAAAAACACATGCCTGTTCTTGAACATATTAAAAAAGAATTTGAACGGACACAACCTTTTGAAGGAATAACTATTGGATCTTGTCTTCATTTAGAGCCAAAAACTATTAATCTTGGATTAACTCTTCAAGCTGGTGGAGCTGAAGTTGCAATGACTGGATGTAATCCATTATCTACTCATGACGATGCTACAGCTGGTGGAGCTGCTTTAGGACTTAATATGTATGGTTGGAGAGAAGAAACAGAAGAAGAATATTATGAAACTTTAAATGATGTTCTTGATCATAAACCAGATATTATTATTGATGATGGTGCTGATATGATATTGGTTCTTCATCAACAAAGAAAAGAACTCCTTGGTAATGTAATGGGTGCTTGTGAAGAAACCACTACTGGTGTACATAGATTAGAAGCTATGCATGCTGATGGAACTTTAAAAATTCCACTTATAGCTGTAAATGATGCTTATACAAAGTATCTCTTTGATAACAGATATGGAACTGGTCAATCTTCATTTGATGCTATTATGGGAACTACTAATATGTTAATTGCAGGTAAAACTGTTGTTGTCTGTGGTTATGGTTGGTGTGGTCGAGGAGTAGCTACTAGGGCAGATGGTCTTGGAGCTAATGTTATTGTAACAGAAGTAGATGCAATAAGAGCTCTTGAAGCAAGAATGGATGGTTATAGGGTAATGCCAGTAAATGAAGCTGTAAAACATGCTGATCTATTAATTACTGTAACAGGTAACATTAATGTTATCAGTGGAGATGACTTTAAAAATATGAAAGATAGATGTATGTTAGCTAACTCTGGACACTTTAATGTAGAAATCAATCGAAATGATCTTGAAAATCAAGCAAAATCTTTTAAAGAAGTAAGAGAAAGTGTAGAAGAATTTATCATGGAAGATGGAAGAAAAATATATCTTTTAGCTGATGGCAGACTTGTTAATCTAGCTGCAGAAAGAGGTCAAGGACATCCTGCAGAAATCATGGATTTAAGTTTTGCTGCTCAAGCCCTTTCTGCTAAATACATAGTTGAAAATGATCTTGATGTGGTAGTTATGAAATCTCCTGATGAATTAGATTATGAAATAGCTAATTTAAAACTTAAAGCTATGGATATTCAAATCGATAGTTTATCTGATCGCCAAACTGAATATTTAGGAGATTGGAAAGAAGGAACTTAATATTTTTATAATCTTTTTAGTTATAATCATCTTTAGGCATTGTTAGCTAATTATTTCAAATATAAAAATTTATAGAGGTTTTATGATATATAATCAAATATCAATACTTAGAATGCTATATAAAATTGTAATATAAAATGGCTAAAAAGTATTATCCTAGGGCTGGACTTACTCAATCTAAAAGTAAAAAAGAACATAAAAAACTTGCTTAAATTTAGGAGATTAAAAGAATTTCATCTTTAGAAGGTAAAATGTTATAGTAATTATATATTCTTAAAAGAATAAATAATAAATTAAACATAATACCACCTCTGTTAAATTTAGAGGCTATACTGGGCCTCTTTTTAAAATATGTAACCATGTTCTTTTTTGAGATTTTAATGTAAGAATCCAGCCCAAAAGATATAAATATTTTTGATAGAGGTTCTCATTATATGAGAACTTCTTCTATCAAAAAATTGGAAGAAATAATCTTCTATAAGTTACATATTCTAAATGAGTTAACACCCAGATATACAGTAATATGTTAATTTTGATAATATATAAATTTTTCCAAAAAATTGCTTAATATGCTTATAAACTAAATAAAATAATTTTAAACAATAATAATGCTTTTAAATAGTAAAATTATTCTCATATAGTAAAATTAATTTCAATCATGAATATATATTTTGAATAAATTAATATTTACTAATTTTTTATTAATATTTTATTATAATTTAATATTATAATTTAATCAACTTTTTTATTAAGTTATATGTCATATTATAGAGTTATAGATAAAGGAAAAGGTCCTACAAAATTATTTGTAGGAGGAATTCATGGTAATGAAGGTGAAACAACCATTGATTTTTTAAATCACTTCCATATTCTGATTTTTCTAATGGTAAAACATTTATTTATAATTTTGATAATACACCTTATATTTCTACTTTAAAAGAAGAATACTTCGATTCCAGCATGGGAAAACATATTATAGAACTTATTAAAAAACATAAACCTGATTTTTACACTGAGCTTCATTGTTATAATATTAAAAATCATGAAAAACTAACTTCTAAAGATAGAATGAAATCACAAGGAGTTCCTCCTTTAATAGATCTTGAAAATTATGTTTTAATTAGTTCTGTTTCTCCACTTATTAGAATAAAATATTTTGGAATGGGAAACTGTTTGTAAAACATTAGAAATACCTTGTATTAATAAAAATAATGAAGCAAATATAAGTAAAATAGATACTAATTCTCCAATTAATAAAAATTCTTTTTATAATTATAATACTGATTCTTTTAATACTTATTTAAATATTCTTAAAATACTAGCTAAAGTAAAAAATAGAGAATAATTTCAAAATAAAATGATAGATTTATATCCAAAACAAGTTGATTTAGCTATAAAATATGCAAGAAAAATATTCGGAAAATATTTCCCTCCTTTTTAAATATAAATTATATAAAAATTTATATATCTAAAATTATGATTTTTTATAATATTTTTTATTAGAGTTGTTATTACATTGATTTATCCAAACCAATCTTCTAAGCTTTTTTGAGTTGTGTTTAAGTTTCCCATTTTTTTAACTGCACTTAATACTCTATCTTCAGAAAAACCATGTTTTTCACATAAGAAATCGATTATTTTACTTTCATTTATAGAATTCCATTTAATCATATATTTTGTGTTTATATTTGGCTTTAAAAAGATATTTCTTAGTTCATCTGGTTCTAGTTCTAAGTTGCTATTTTTTTCTTTGATATATTCTTCTAAACTAGAATTTTTTACTATTTTCATTCCAGTTTTAGCTCCAACACCCTTTATTCCTTTGTTAAAATCAGTACCTGTCATTATTGCAATATCTATTAATTGTTCTCTACTGATATCTAAATGTTTAAGAACTTTTTCAAGTTCTAAATATTCTAAATCAGATAAATTACCACTGATTGTTAAATTTCTAACGACATTCGGAGCACCAAAAAGTAAACAGTCATAATCTTGTGAAGCTACTGCCCAAGCATCTCCATTTTCAACCATATATGAAGCTTGGGCTTCTCCTTCTCCAAAAGATTGAACATGTGGAATTCCCATAATTTCAAGCAATTCTTTTGCAGATTCAAGAATATAAGGTGACATTCTAGAAGATCTTTTAGCAAATTTCATAGCTGTTTTATCGTCACCTTCTTCAAGAGCCTTTTTCCATTTTTTTTCAGCATCTTGTCGAACTTCACGTCTTTCATTGATTGTATTTTCTTTAAATTCAGAAGGTTCTCCATCAAATATATAAATAGGTTTTATACCTTTTTCAATGATATTTGCAGTTCTATAAAGTATCCCACTTAAATGAGAAGTTATATTTCCATCACTATCCATTAAAGGAGTACCATCAACTTGACGGATACTTGACAAAAATTGATACAGAGAATTAGCTGCATCAATAGCTATTATTCTACCATCCAAATCTTTAAAATTTATAATTTCTGGATTTACAATATCTTTGAATTTAACTCCCATAATGAACACCTTTGTCTTATTATATATTCTATAATTATATAGTTATAATATATTCTATTATATATCTATTATATTTCATTTTTATTGTATATTATCTTCTAAAAATGAATTCATAGGAAATGTTTCTTCTATCCAAATTAATATTTCATTTTTATGGATTATATTTTAATTTCTACTTAAAAAATCAACATTAGTATTGAAGATTTTTTTTAATTCATCTGAACCTTCTTATTTCTACTGACTGAATTTATCTTCTTGATTCAATATTATATTTCCTTAAAATTCTACCAATAGGAATGTCTACATTAGTTAAATCATTTTCAAATTCAGAACTTAAACGTTTAATAGGGATATAGGATTTTGCATATATTAAAGGAACTTTATCTTTTCCCATAACTACAACACGGTAATTTATGGTTTCTCCTTCTTTAATATTAAGAAGATTAGCTTTTTCTGAAATAGCTTTTTGAAATTATTGTTTTAAAGCTTTAATACTAATTTCACCATGTAAAACATCAAGTATTATTTTTACATATCCATCAAGTAGCTAAAAGTATTTTTTGAACGTTGTTTAATTTAATTTCATTGTTTTCAAGATTATTCATTGTATCAATAATCTTTAGATTTTTTTTATCCATGAGATTCAACTCAATTTAATAAATAATATTTTAATAAATACTTTAATAATTAATTTAATAAAAAACTTAAATAAAATCATGAAATTTATATAAAAATTGTGATATGTTTTAATTAATATTTTCTGGGGTTTCAATATATCCTTTTATAGCTGAACTTGCAACCACTGCTGAATTAGATAAATAAACTTCAGAGTTTGGATCTCCCATTCTACCTTTAAAATTTCTGTTTGTGGTAGCTATACTGACTTCTCCCTCACTTAAAACTCCCATATGTCCACCTAAACATGGTCCACATCCAGGATTACATACAATAGCTCCTGAATCTAAAAATGTTTTTATTATTCCTTTATCCATTGCTATTTCATAAATTTCTTTTGAAGCAGGAGATATTATTAATCTCACATCTGCATGAACTTTGTTTCCATCTAGTATTTTTGCAGCTTCTTCAAGATCATTTAATCTACCATTGGTACAAGAACCAATGAAACCTTGGTCAATATGTGTTCCTTCAACATTTGAAATATTTTTAACATTGTCCACATCGTTGGGACATGCTATTTGAGCTTCTAAATCATCTACATTAAATAAAAATTCTTTTTCATAGCTTGAATTTTTATCAGATTTTATTATATTTAATTCTTCAATAGATTTTCCAGTTCTGTTTTTAATAAAGTTCAATGTATTGTTATTAGGTTCCATTATTCCATTTTTAGCTCCCATTTCAATAGTCATATTTGTTATTGTCATTCTAGAGCTAATATCTAGATTATCAATGGTTTCTCCTTTAAACTCAGCTGCTTTATATGTTGCACCGTCTGAACCAATTTCTCCAATAATCTTTAGTATAATGTCTTTCGATGTTGTCTTTTGAGGTAATTTTCCAGTAACCTCGATTTCATATGATTCTGGAACCATAAACCATGTTCTTCCAGTAGCATAAATCATAGCTATATCAGTAGCTCCCATTCCTGTTGAAAAAGCTCCAAAGGTTCCATAAGTACAAGTGTGAGAATCAGCACCTACAATTATTTTTCCAGGTTCAACAAGTCCTTTTTCTGGTAAAACTTGATGACATATTCCTTCTCCATGAGTATAAAGCTCTTTTATTTTTTGTTCTTTACCAAAATTTCTAGCTACTTTTTGAAATTCTGCAGATCCAATTGTATTGGCAGGAACAGCGTGGTCAAAAACAATAGCTATTTTTTCAGGATTCCATACTTTTTTAGCTATTTTTTCAAAGGTTTTAATAGCAGGAGGAGAAGTTCCGTCATGAGACATAGCTAAATCTACATCAACTTCAATAATTTCTCCAGGAATTACTGCATGCCCTGCTTTATTTGAAAGAATTTTTTCTGTAATATTCAATTTATACACTCTTTAGTATTTTTCTCAATATCTTTTAGTAATTATTAGTTTATAATTATTGTAGTTAAACTTGATTTTCATAAAAATTTTTGATTAAGGATCAAAAGGTGCACGAACTGTTTTTACAATATGATTAAAAACTTCATCATTGATATATTTGCCTTTTTCCCTTTTTTTCTTAACTTCTTCTACAATTTGATAAAGTTCAGCTTTGGTGACTTCAACACCACACTCTGCTAGTTTAGCTTTTACAGCTCTACAACCAGAGTGTTTTCCAAGAACTAATTGACGTTGTTGACCAGTCATTTCTGGTAAAAATGGTTCATATGTAAGAGGTTCCTCAATAACAGCGTTCACATGAATTCCAGATTCATGTCTGAATATGTTTCTTCCTACAATTGGTTTATTATTGTTTATCTTAATCTTTGTATATTTTTCAACAAGAGTTGATAATTCTTGTATGTGTTTTATTTTAAAACCTAAATCTACTCCATATATAAGTTTTAAAGACATTATTAACTCTTCTAGAGAAGCATTTCCGGCTCTTTCACCAATCCCATTTACAGTTGTAGAAACCCCACTACCTCCAGCTAAAAGTCCTGCAATAGAATTTGAAAGCGCCATACCAAAGTCATTGTGACAATGCATAGCTATGTCTACATTTATGTTCTTTTTTAACTCTCTTACTAAAAAATCCATTCCTTGAGGACTGATTGCACCAACAGTGTCTGCAATATGTACTCGATCCACACCAAAATCTTCAGCTTTTTTATAAATTCTTTTTAAAAAGTCCAAATCAGTTCTAGTTGCATCTTCTGCAGAAAAAGCTACAAATAAACCATGATCTTTTGCATATTCAATAGAGTTCATACATACATTAAGGGCTTGTTCTCTACTCAAATGTAATTTATGTTCAAGGTGAAGATCAGATGTAGCCATAAAAGTTATTACTCCATCAACGTCACATTCAAGAGCCTTATCAATATCTTCTTTTTTGGTTCTTGTTAAAGATATTATTTGAGCATTTAATCCTTCATTAGCTATTGCTTTAACAGCTTTTCTTTCTTGACTAGAAACAATGGGAAAACCTGATTCAATTTGATGAATCTTAAGTTCGTCAAGTTTTTTAGCTATTTTTAATTTTTCTTCAGGATTTAAACATACATCAGGAGTTTGCTCACCATCTCGAAGAGTTGTATCATAGATTTTAATCTTTTTCGGAAATTTTAATTTTGCTTCCTTGTTAAATGGGCTTACATAGTATTGCAATTAATTCACCAGACTTCAAAATAAATACCATTCTAATAAATATCAATATTCGGATATTATTAGTAATATATTAAACTAATTATCAATATATCAAAATAATTATAATGATTATTAATATATTAAAATTATTTATCTTTAATTTAAATAATTTAAATATATAAATATTAAATAAAATACAATATATTAATACAATTATATTAAATTTTTTTATTTTTATATTATATTGCTTATATTATTTATCTTTTTTATAAGTATTATATATTATATCCACATTTAACACAAGAAAACTGAGTCTTTCCTTTTTGAGATCCTGATTTTTTCATCTTCCCTCCACAAAAGAGGACAATTAACATCTTCATCTACAACAAGGTCTTTTATTTCATATTCATATTGTTATTATCTATTTAATTATATTAATTTCTTTCTTTTTGATTTTAATTAAATTAAGTTAAATAAAGTTCAATAATTGAAATAATAAAAAATTGAAGTGAATATTAAAAAAAGAAATATATGAAAAGAAATGAATTAAAAATATTATATAATATAATTATATAATTAAAAAATTAAGAAAATAAATAAAATAAATAAAATTAATAGGATCAATAAAATAGTTTTAAAATAAATAATATGATATAATTTCTAAGTTTTAATAGTTATCTTATCTATTATATTATCATAATAGTTTTCAACGACTTAATTTTTGATAGATTGATGCTTGAAGGCCATGATGCTTGATCATTCCTTCTACTTCTTTTTGATCATTTTCTTTATCTTCAAAACTTATTTGTTCAATATCATGTAAACTATAATCAGACTCTCTAGATACAGGGGTCATTGAGCCTTTGAATAATTTTAATACAACTTTTCCAGTTACTCTCATTTGCATATTGTCAATAGCTTGATCCATATCATCTCTAAGAGGTTCTTGCCAAAGAGCAGTATAAACAAGATCAGAATATTTAGTACTCATATATTCTGCAAATAATAATTCGTCTTTAGTTAATACTAATTCTTCTAAAGCTTGATGGGCTCTGATTAATAATAATGCACCAGGAACTTCATATATTTCTCTGCTTTTGAGTCCTATCACACGATTTTCAATGGTGTCAATTCTTCCAATTCCATTTTCACCGGCTATCTTATTTGCTTCTTCAACAAGTTCAAAAAGAGGCATTATTTGCCCATCAATAGCTATAGGAATTCCTTCTTCAAATTCAATAGCTACTTTTGTAGTATGATTTTTAGAATCTTCAACCGATGCAGTCCATGCATAACTTTCTTCTGGTGGCTCATTTGCAGGATCTTCAAGAATATCTCCTTCAATAGATCTTCCCCATACATTTTCATCAATACTGTATATCTTATCAGGAGAAAGTGGAATATCATGTTTTTTAGCATATTCTTGTTCTTCAGTTCTAGTTAGATTTAAATCTCTTATTGGGGCTATTATATCAAAATTGGACATGGACCTAATTACTGCTTCAAAACGAAATTGGTCATTACCTTTACCAGTACATCCATGTGCAATAGCTTTTGCATTTTCTTTTTCACCGATTTCAATAATTTTCATAGCTATAAGCGGTCTTGCTAAAGCAGTACTTAATGGATATCCTTCATAAACTGCATTTGCTTTTATTCCTTTAGCAATATATTCATTTGCAAATTCATCTTTTGCATCAATTGTGTAATGCTGTTTCACTCCTAAATTTTTAGCTGCTTCTTCTGCTTTTTCTATTTCTTCTTTAGGTTGACCAACATCTACACAAGCAGTTACTACTTCTAAGTTATAATTTTCTTCTAACAATTTAACACATACAGTAGTGTCTAAACCACCACTAAATGCAAGAATTACTTTATCCATCTGATTCACCATATAATTAATTTGAAAATGTAATTTAGTTATTTAAAACATTTTAATCAGTATAAACTCTTTATATTCATTTAATTTTGTAATTTTTATATACAAAATATGAAGTATCTTATTTTATATTAATTATTTTTAACAATATTAATAATTTAAATATATTTTTTATATTATTTAATAGTTATTTTAATATTCAATTCGTTATTAGTAATAATTCACAATAAATCAGTTATAAATTAATATAATTCAAAAATAAACTCCTTATATAATCAAACCTATTTACTAATAAAGAAATTATTCTAGTTTTGAGTTTAATTTAATAAATCAATTTAAACTATCTTTTGTTATGGTTTAAATTATTTTTTTATTATTTATTTATTTATTTAAAATTAGTATATAAATATTTTATATATAAAATATTTTTTGAATTAAAATATTATTATTATTAATTATTATTTGTTATGGTTAAATTGTATTTTTAAAAGTAGATATTAATAATAATGTGGTTAAATTAAAGGCAGAAGAAAAGTCCTCAATTTGACATTCTGATTAGAATAAAAGGCTGAGATGACATCGTGAAAGAATAGTTTTTGTCAATTGAGGAATGAGACTTATATTCCAAAATCTTTATTTTGGTATGTTTTAGATTTCACAATTAGTACCTGTACTTTATAATATATAAATGTTTAGGCATACCTAAATTTTTTATATCTTTATATATTCTCCTATTCTTTGCATAATCTATTTTATTCATCTTAAACTAGGTTAATTATTTTTAAAATTTTTAAATATTACTATAAAAGATAATATTATTTATTTTTTGTTTATTAAGTTATATATATTTTTTAAAATATCTTAATAAAAATTTAAGCTATTCTTTTTCAAATTCAAATTAAATTATTCTATAAAATAAAAATAACTCTATATTTATTTAATATGAATATTATCTATAAAAAATTAATAATGTTTTAATAATTAAAAAAATATAAATTAATTTAGATATAATATTTTTTAAATTGATTTAGATGTATTGTTACATTATGATATTTATATGTAATAAAATATATATTATGGATTTAATTAGCTGAAAAATTGAGGGGTTTTTTTATTATAAACGATATAAAAATGACTCATATTTCTAGATCTAGTAAAGATATATAGCTGTTAACGCAAATGTTTTTGATAATATTCCTCGTAATTCCATTTCTAGAGAAATTTTAAAAGAATCTATTAAAAGAAATCCTTTAATTAAATTTGGTTTTTCCTCTTCAAGAGTCATGGTTATTGCAGAATTCATGGTAATGAATTACCTCCTCAGATAACTGCCATTAATTTAATAAATAAACTTTCCAATTTAGAAAAAGAAGGAAAAATAAATGGGGATTGTTTATATAATTCCTTTGTCTTCACCTAAATCTACCATGCTTAATTCAAGATGGTTTGATGGAGTTGATCTTAATAGAGTAGTTACTGTAAAATGGTTTATTAGCAATGAAATTTTTAATACAATTAAAGAGTTAAATATTAATTCTGTAGGTGATTTTCATTCTACTGCAATTAATAGTATGCCTGGTAAAGAAGAAATATTTTGCACAATGAAATCATCTCCTGAAAGTTTCCATATTGGTAGATATATTACAGAATCTACAAAATCAGAAGTACTCTTCTATGATCGTGCAGAAAATGCTTATCAGGGAGCATTAGAAGATGAATGTAATATGGCTTTAATTCCTGCAGTTACCTGTGAAGTATTTTCAACTAATGGAATGTAGAAAAAACAGCTTATCAACGATCTTTAAAACAAATGGAACGTTATTTGTCTTATTTTGGTATTATCCCTAGCAACTAATATTTTTAACTACCTAATATTTTTTTATATTTTATTATATATTTTAATATTGTGTTTTTCATATTTTTGTATAATACTTTTCATAAGCTAGGAAAATCAATAATTAATATCAAATTGTAAATTATGTATAGTTTAATGCTAATTTAATAATTATTAAATTATTAGTAAACCATTATTATTAAATAATTAGATAATTTGTATGAGTATATATTATGACAATATGGTGATTTTATTTCTTCTTATAAAGGACATTCTCTTTTTGCACTGATTCTTTCTATCATATTTTTTCCCAATCCTATTTCCATAGCTATAACTGTGATTGGGGCAAATTTACCTGATTTTGATCATGATATTAAAAAAATTAATCTTTATAAAATGATGATTGTTGGTCTCTTAGTGTTTATAATTCTCTTTATAGTAAATCTTTATTTAATAAAGGTGCCTTATATTATTGGAGTAATATTATGTATATTTCCACTTATTTTCTATTTTTCAAATCATAGGGGATTTACTCATTCATTATTGGGTATGGTAGTTTTATCTATTTTAATATCTTTTGTCATGGTAATGGGCATGAATGTAGTTATTCAGATATTGAATTCTTTAAATTTATCTGATTTATTCACATCTTTAATATTTTCTTCTCAAATCATTGCTATGGTAGTAATTGTGATATTTTTCGCACTTTTGATAATTAATAAAAAAATAATTCTTCCTTTTATAATATTATTTGTATTAGAGATAATATTTTTTCCTAATGGATTAAATATAATAAATTTTATGGGAAATGAGTTTATTATAGGAAATAATATCAATTTCAATCAATTTTTACTCATTGATCATAATTTTTTACATGGTTATGATTTGAATCAATTGGGAATAATAGAAATATTTCAAATATTAAAATATATATTCTTTCCAGTATTTTTAGGATTATTAAGTCATATACTTTTAGATTCTTTAACACCTGCTGGAATTCAACTATTTAGGCCTTTTTCATCAAAAAAAGTGTATAAAAAATTCGCTATATTTGTTTTATTTATACTTTCTTTTTTAGCAATCTTAAAATACTTCCCATTATTTTTAACTTTTTAGCTTTTATTTTTTCATTAATAAATCTATTTTATTATTAAATTTATTGTTTAATAAGCTTATTTTTATTCTTTCTTTCAATAATATATTTTATTTCATTTAGTTTATTTCATTATTATTTTATAAATTTTAAAGGAAAATTTTTATATACTTCAAAATTTAATTATTAATCATGACTAATTATTATCATTTATATTATTATAAAAAACTTAAAATAATGGCTTTTTTATTTAAATAATGATTTAATGATACTAAATATAATATATTAATATTACAAGACATTAACAAATGGAGATTTTCAATGTTTTTAAACAGAGTTTATCATGGAATTACTTATTTAGCAGTACTTATATGGGAAATTATCAAAGCAACTTCTGATACAGCAATGAGAGCTGTTAAAGGAGGAGATACTATTGATCCTGTTGTTATAGATATCAAAACTGATCTTACTCGTCCAGTTTCTCAAGCATTATTGGCTAATAGTATAACTCTTACTCCTGGAACTTTGACTATTGATATAGATAGTGAAAATCAAATTCTTAAGGTAGCTATAATAGCTCCAAGAAGTGAAGAAGAAGTTATTCCATTTGAACCATATATTAAAAAAATGTTAGAATAAATTAAATTTAAAATAATTATATTGAGATAATTTATATTTAAATAATTAATATTTATATTTAATATATTTTTGAATTTTACAAATCTATTTAAATGTGATAAAAATGAGTATATTGCTAATTTCAGAATATATTTTAATAGTTGCGCTTGTCATATTCATGTTTGCAGCTGTTAGAATACTTACACATAAAACAATAGCTATGGGGCTTATTGGATGTGCTACCTTTTCTTTAGCTATATCTGTACTTCTTTTAACAGTAGGAGGAATGTACGAAATAGAATTTTATAAAGATATTGCTTTAACACTTCTTCTTCTTGGAGTAGTCGGTACAATTGCTTTTGCAATGGCTTTAAGGAGAGGTTCATAATGATAAATTTCATAGTAGAATTTATTCAATCTGCTTGTCTTATAATTGCTGCTATTGTAATTTTAATCACCGCTATAGGAATTCTTCGTCTAAATGATGATATGGATAAGGTAATTTATGTAAGAATTCACATGCTTGGCATGGTAGATGTAGCATGTGTTTTGGCTATGATAGGATTAGGCCAATTCCTTCTTGCAGGTATATATCTTGTTTTAGCTCCATTTGTAGCCCATGCAATGGCAAATGCTTATTATTATAGTGAGGATGATTGTAAATATGAAACTACTGATAAATTAATGAGTAGAATTGATGATACTACTCATAATAAGTTAGCTATAAATAAAATTACAACTATTGATGTTGAATTTAAATATAACTTTAAAAATGATGAAATCGAATCAAGTAAAAATGGTGTAGTCATTAAAGAAGTTAGTACTGATGATATCGAAAATAGTAACTTAAATAAAAGAGGAGAAGAGGATGATTGAAGTAGTAGTAATGATTATTGCAATCTTAGGTTGTATTCTTGCAATATTACAACGAGATTTACTTAAAGTCGCTATTCTAACCGGAATTAATGGAGCATGTGTAGCTTTTCTTTTTCAATTCTTATTAGCTCCTGATGTAGCTTTAACTCAAGCTATTGTAGGAACAGCTATTGTTCCTGTATTTTTGGCTATGGCTATATATAAAACTCAAAGGATGGATGACAAATGACTGACATTCTATTGATTCTAGGTGATACTCAACTGATGTCTTTGTTTACTGCAGCTGCATTTATTGTAGTAGGACTGTTTGCAGCTATATTTCTTGATAATATAATAAAAAAGATTATAGGAATAGCTTTCATAGAAGAAGGTGCCAATTTATTCATAGTTGCTCTAGGTTATAAAGCAGGCGGCGTAGTTCCTATCTTTTTACCGGGTATGAGTGCAGATTGGTTTGCAGCAAATTCTGCTTATCCTTTACCTCAAGCTTTAGTACTTACAAGTATAGTTATTGGAGCAAGTACGCTAGCTGTTATGTTAGCTATATCCATGGTTTTATATAAGAAATATGGTACATTAAGTGCATCTGAAATATTAGGTGATAAAAAAACCCAAACATTAGCTGAAAAGAATGCAGGTGATAATAATGAATGAATTCATTCCATTAATGGTTATTATCCCTATAGCTTGTGCTTTACTTTTAAATCTTTTTCATAAAAAAGATAAAACTGTTATTTTAATGGGTATTATTGTAGCTATTGTACTACCTATAATTCCTTTAATTGCCAATTATGGATTACATTATTTTGGAGGGCATGCTCCATTAATAACTAATTCAACACTTTTATCTACTTTGCCGAGTACTATACAAAATTCAGCTCTAGCTCTTTTCCATCCAGCTGTTACTTATTCATATGGAGCATTGCAAAAAATATTCATATTTATATTGGGAATAATCGCATTTTTCGCAATTTTCAATTCATTAAGTCAAAATAAAAAAGTTTCTGGCCCACTAATGTTTTTAATGTTTATGGGAACAGCTGCAGTTACAGCAATTTTACTTTCTGATGATATTTTCCATATGTATATCTTCTTTGAAATATCTGCTTTAACTCAAACAGGAATTATTTTGACTTCTAAAACAGAAAATAATTATGAAACAGCTCTTAAATACATGATTTTAGGATCGATTGGTGGACCATTATTACTTTTAGGTATAGGATTTGTATTAGGTGCTGTTGGTAGTGTAAACATTACTGACATCGTTTATGCAATTTCTCATAATTTAGTGGATCCTTTATCTCCAACTTTATTATTCGCATTTGGTTTAATCTTCTTTGGTTGGCTTTATACTTCAGGTTTACCACCATTCCATACTATAAAATCAGGAGTTTATAGTAAAGCTCTCCCAAATGCATCTGTTCTGCTTCAAGCATTCACTGTTATTATTTTCATAGCTATTGGAATTGCTATATTTAGAATATTTTCATATTTGCCTTTCTTTAAAACATTAATTGTGGTTTTTTCACTTATAGCAATGGTTTTAGGTGTGACGATGGCTATAATGCAAACAGATTTCAGAAGAATGATTGCATTTTTAGCAGTAGGGGAACTAGGATATATTGGACTTGGTTTTGGACTTGCAACTAAATTATCTATTACTGCAGGACTTTTCCAAGCAGTTAATGAACTTGTAATAACTGCATTGTTATTCATTGGTTTTGGAACGATATTATACCTTACAAAGATTTCTGATACTAGAAAACTTGGAGGAATGATACAACATAATTCTATTGTGGCTATTATGGTTTTAATTGGAGGATTTGCAATGGCAGGTGTTCCTCCGCTGAATGGTTTCCAAAGTAAATTAATGATAATTCAAGCATCATTACAATCTGGATTTCCTGAAATATCTATTATAGCAATATTAGTTAGTATTGTAACATTTATGGTATTTATGAAAGCATATCATTCAATATATCTAAAACCAAAACCTAATGATTTAGTTGGGGCCGATAAACTAGTGCCAAGATCTTCGATAGCAGCTATTGCAATATTGCTTATAATATGTATTGTATTAGGATTATTCCCTCATTTAGTTACAGATAACATTTCACAATTTGCAATGGGGTTGATTTAGATGGGATACTATGATAGAATTGTATATTCATTGAGAAATGTAACTAATATTAAAGGAAAATTAAAAAGAGATCCGACTACAAATGAATCTGTTTCATCTGCATTAGCTGCAGAATTGACTATAATTTCAACTCTTCTAATTGCTTCACTTTTACTTAGACATATAAACATTGTTTTAACAATTGTTGTTATTTTAGGTTTAGGTTTAATTTTAGTTACCAACATGCCAATTATCCCAAAACTTAAACGCGAACAAAGTGATTCTTTAGAGAAAATGACTTTTTATGCAATTCTCACTTTGGGAATATTAATAACTCTAATTTATTGGGGGACTACTAATGTCTGATGATAATAATGAACCTAATATAAGTAATGATATTAATGAAAATAATGAGCATAGAGGAGTCAGAACTCTTATATTATCTATTGCGACTGTTTTATTTTCTTTAACCTTATTTGATGTTATGTTTGGATTTAAACAAATTATAAATCCTGGTATTAGTAAAATCTATAATGCATTAGGTACTCACGTTGAACCAAACATGATAACTTTAGTTGTATTTGATTGGAGAGGTTATGATACTCTCGGTGAATCATTAATTCTTGTAACTGCTGTTGTAGTTGTCCTTTTAGTATTTGGAAGAGGTATTGTTGATGGTAATTCTAAGGAGGATGAATAATGAGTTCTATTCTTAAATTATTTGCATTTCCTTTTGCAGTTATCATAGTATGTTTAGGAATCATGACTATTTTTGGAGGTCATATTACTCCTGGTGGAGGATTCCAAGGAGGAGCAATGATTGCTGGTGGAGTAATATTGTGTATTATTGTTTATGGGCTTGAAGAAAGTCCTATAAATTTTTCGCATGATTTTATATCTGCAATTGAAAATATTGGTGCTTTAGGTTATATTGGATTAGGATTAGTTGGTTTAATCACTTCTGGATTTTTCTTATATAATGTAGGAACAGATTTCTATGGATTAATTCCACAATATATAGTTAATATATTCCATTATCAAGACCCTACAAATGCTGGAATAGTTCCTTATTTCAATATATTAGTTGGTTTAAAGGTACTAGTAGGTTTAAGTGCAGTTGTAATAGCATTTTCTCAATTTGATAAAACTAAAGATCATATTAAAAATGATGATGAAAATGTTCATAAAAATATGAATAATCAAGATAATGATAATGATTCTCTGGAAATAGGAGATTAAATAATGTTATATTTAGGCCCTGTAATTTTTGGTTTTATATTAGGATTGGTTGTAGGAATAAGAGTTAAAAATAATCCTAATAGTAATATTAAATTCACTACTGGATTTTATATAATTATATTCATAGTGGCTCTTATTGTTGCTTGGTACTCTGGTCCATATCCATTTTTCGATGATGTGCCTATATCAACAGCTTTTATATCTGGAACTATTGGTCTTATAGCGGGTAGTTTAATAAGAAAAATATCAGGAACTCAATAGCTCGAATTAAATGATAATTAATCTTTACAATGATATTTAATCTAAAATATTATACTGTAAAATAATAACTAATTAAAAATTAATAACTAATTAAAATTAATAATAATCAATAATAAATGTTTATAATTAAAATTTATCTTAACTGAATTATAATTTAAAAAATAAAATTTGACTAAGTTATATAAATAATTGGAAAAATAATAGGATGTTAAAATCATGTTTTTATCCACAAATAAATGCGAAGGAATTGGGGAATGTATAAAAATATGTCCTACTGAAGCCATTCGCCTTATAAATGGCAAAGCTTTTAGCTGTATTACGTGTGGGGCTTGTTTTGAAGCATGTCCTAATCACGCTATTTTCAAAAATAGATATGGAGGATATGTAGTTGACAGAGCTAAATGTAATGGATGTGGTGTCTGTGAATTTACCTGTCCGGTTGATATTATCCATATTGAAAATGGAGTAACTAAAGGTATATGTGCAAGATGTGGGATATGTGTTGATGCTTGTCCAATTAACTCTCGAGTAGATGGTTTTGACTTAATAGAAGAAAAACAAGTAAATTTCTTAAAATCACTTAATTTAGCTATTCCAACATTGAAAAAAGAAAAACCAGAAAGATCTGAAGTTAAAAGAAATTGTATTGGAACAGATTATGATAAATGTATCTTGTGTGGTAGATGTGAATATTATTGTCCTACAAAAGCAATTGATGTAACTGTTGATCAAACTGGAGTTTGCACTGAATGTAGGCTGTGTGTTGATGTTTGTCCAGCTGATGCTATAGATGGATATGTAGTTGATCATGATAAATGTGTTTTATGTTTAAATTGTCTTAAAAGTTGCCCTAATAATGCTATTGAATCCAATAATTTTGAAGTAAATATAATTAAATCTCAAGAACCAATTAAAGGAGCTATTGTATCATGTTTAAATTGTGGTTTATGTGCTGATAACAGTGAAACTGGGGCATTAAAACAAATCAATGGAAAAATGAGATATGCTCCCTCCCTTGATTTTAAAAGAGCTTTAAATGAATTAGATAAAGATGATTTTGACAATGAAATTCTTGATGATATTTTAGATGATGCATTTAATAGTAACAACGATGACATGACTCTAGCTAAAGAATTAATAAAAGTTGACACCCAAATAGAAAAAGTAAATCAAAAATCTATTCAAAACTGTCCAGTTTCTACTTTAAATGAAAATATAAATGATGGATTTGGTCTTAGTGGTTATTGTGTATCCTGTGGAAAATGTGTAAAAGTATGTGATAAACAAAATGCACGAAGTTTTGTTGGTGTTGAATGGAATGGTTCAGTTTCTGATGAATGTATTTCCTGTGGAATCTGTAGTGAATTATGTCCTAAAGATGCAATTACATTAAAAAGAGGCACTATTAAAGTTGATACTGATAAATGTATTCTTTGTGAAACTTGTGGAGTTCACTGTCCAGTTGATGCTATTCTAAAAACTACTTTAGCTAAAAAACGTATTTCAGACGGATTTAATTTAATTGACAATAAATTATGTATGAATTGTAAATTATGTTATAGGATCTGTCCTGAAAACGCTATCATTGATAAAGAAGAACTTGATATAATGGTTGTTGATGATAATAAATGTATATATTGTGGTGCATGTAAAAATGCTTGCCCTACAAAAGCATTTATTTTTGAAAGAAAATTTGAAGATATTGATGATTATATAGATAGTTCATGATTATATAATATTTATAAGCAATCATGCACTTAGGTGTTTAAATGAAAAATTTAGTAAGAATAATCTTAGAGGGAGCATTTGGAAATCTTAAAAAAATTCTTTTTGCTTCAGATAGGGTAACTGATATGGAAATGCGAGAAAATATCTTGCAGGGAAAAATCAAACCAAAAGATAAAGTAGCTATTGATGCTTGTATAGGCTGTTCTGGCTGTGCTAATGTTTGTCCAACATGTGCAATAACTATGGTTGATTTAGAATCACCTAAAGAATTAATGGAAGGATGGACAAAAGATCAAGTACCTAAACTTGATAGTGAAAAATGTGTTTTTTGTTATTATTGTCATGATTTTTGTCCAGTTTATGCTTTATTTGGTGAAAAAGCTACAATTCATCCAAATGATGTTGGAGAAGTAGAGTTGGATCTTGAAGAAAATATGAATAAACCCTTCAAAATTTCTGAAGATAAGCTTGCTTTTATTTCTCAGTATTTATCTGATAAAAATGTATTAAAGAATAACAATACTGAAAATAAATTAGAAAAAATTCATAAATTTTCTAAATAAAATGATCAAATAATAATATAATTATTAATAAAAATAAATAATTCAATAATAAATTTAATAAGATTAATAGAGGGATTTAATGAGCCTTAAGCCATTTTCAAGGGCAAGAGCTGTCCATTTAATGTTGGTATATACTGGAGGATGTAATGGATGCGATATCGAAATAGTAAATTGTGTCCTTTCACCTAAATTTGATATTGAACAATATAAAGTATTCTTAACCTGGAACCCTCGTGAAGCTGATGTTTTGGTAGTTACAGGGCCTGTGACAAAGCTTAATGAAAAACCTTTAAAAGAAATTTATGAATCTATTCCTAATCCGAAAGCAGTGATTGCTGCTGGATCTTGTGCTTTAATGGGTGGAGTATATAAAAATATTCATGGAGATATTCCCTCTGAAGAAATAATGGGTCCTGTTGAAAATATAATTCCTGTGGATGCTAAAGTCCCTGGCTGTGCTGTTAGACCTGAAGATATTTTATCAGGGGTAGTGGCAACATTGCCTAAATTATTGGAGGCAGATTAAGTGACAGAAGAAAATAAACCAGTTAAACAAGAAGTTATAGAAACTGAAGTTGCAATGGGAACTGTTCACCCAGCTGCTTTAGAACCATATAGAGTAAGACTTTTTGTTGAAGATGAAATTGTAATGGATGCTGAAATTACTATTGGGGTAAATCATAGAGGAATAGAACGAATAATGGAAGGTTTACCTGTAGAGAAAGCTAATGCTCTTACAGAAAAAGTGTGTGGAATTTGTTCTAACGCACATATTTGGAATTCTGTTTTAACTGCAGAAAAAGGACTTGGAATTGAAGTTCCAGAAAGGTCTAATTATATTAGAATTATAATGGGTGAACTTGAAAGATTACATAGTCATTTTCTATTTTTAGGCCATGGAAACGAAGTTTTAGGCCATGAAACTTTTTCAATGAGGGTATTTTATCTTAGAGAAACCGTAATGGAATTACTTCGAATGATAGGGGGAAATCGTGTTCAATATGGTGCTTCTATAATTGGTGGAGTAAGGCCAAGATGTGAAATAGATGAAATGAGAACTCAAAAAATTCTCGAAGGTATGGATACACTTGAAAAGGGAATTTTAGATTTTGCAGATCGTTTTGTTTTAGATCCAATGGTCAAAAGCAGAACTGAAGGAATTGGTGTAATAACTCAAAAACAAGCTAAAGAACTTGAAGTTACTGGTCCTACTCTTAGAGCTACTGGAATAGCTCAAGATTTAAGAGTTACTATGAAAGAATATGAAGACTTCGATTTTGATATTATAACTATGGATGATGGGGATGTTAGGTCTAATTTATTAATGAGAGCTCTTGAAATTCCCGAATCAATAAAAATTATTCGTCAAGCTGTTAAAAATCTTCCAAAAGGGCCTATACTAGATAGATCTTGGGAAATGTTTGATTGTGATTCTATAAAAAGCTATATTGAAGTTCCTAGAGGAACATTATATCATTCTTATGCTATTGAAGAGGGTAGAGTTAGAGGAAGTATTATTAGAACACCTTCAATGTCAAATATTGGAGCTATGCAAACTGCTTGTATTGGGGATCATGTAACTGATGCACAGCTTTGTATTGTTCAATGTGATCCATGTTTTACTTGTACTGATAGAGCTATTAAGGTAATTAAAATTTAATAATTAATAAAATAATAAATAATAAGACTTAAGAATAAATTTTAACATGAAATTTATCAATAAATTTAATAAGAAATTTAATCATGTTAGTAATTTATTATAAATATATTAAAAAATAATTATAATTAAATTATATTTAAAATTATATCTAAAAATTAAATTACAAAAATTACAAAATTAATTACAAGATTAAATTATAAAAAATTATAAAATAAGATTTTAAAATAAATTTAAAAAGAGGAACACAAAATGTCAACTATCACAATTGTATATTCTGTTTTAGGAGTGATTTGTACATTGATTTTGGCTTTGATTGTAGGAACTTTTCTTCCTGGATTTGAAAGAAAATATATACAAGCTAGAATCCAACAAAGAATTGGACCTCCTACTACTAGTCCTGGAATTATAGCTCCTATAAAATTTTTCTTTAAGGAAAATATATCTCCTAATTCACCAGTACCAAGTCTCTATAAATCATTACCAATTGTTTGTTTTATTGTGGTACTTTTAATTTTATTGGCTTTAACTCCTCAAATGTATTTTTTTGGAGCATTAGCTAGTATAATTGCAATTGTAGGATTTTTGAAAGTTGAAAAAGTCGCTTATGTTTTAATGGGGTCTTTATCTAAATCTGTAATGTCACTTGGTTTATCATTTCCAGATACTGTAAAAGGTGCAGCTCATCCTAATACTGAAAAAGTTTATCTTGAGGATATAAGTTCTAATAGAGCATTTCGAATGATTGCATTTGGATCATTTCCATTTTATTTAGCACTTTTTATTCCTGTAACTATTACTGGAAGTATCTTTTTAGGAGACATTGTTGCATATCAGCAAGCAAATGGGCCATTTATATTTACATTAGCTGGTTTTATTGGAGCAATAGTTTTCTTTATTGGATATATGATTCTTTTAAATGAATATCCTTTTAATATATTAAAATCTAAAGCTGATGTTATTGAAGGATGTTATATGGAATATGCTTCTAAATATAGGTCTTTTGTTTATTTAACCAAAGGATTTTTAATGTTCACGTTAGGTGCATTGTTTTCAGTTTTATTCATTGGAATTCCACCAAATATATTCTCATGGGGAATAATTGTGAATATTCTTGTAGCATTTATTTTCTCTATTTTAATGGGAGTTATGAGTGCATTTTCTCCTGTATTCACTTATAGACAATTTTATCCAGTTGTCATTTCTTCTTCTCTTTTAGGAGTTCTAGCTCTTGCTATTGGATTGTTATAATGTTATTATAATAACAATATAATAGTATACTATCATTATAATTATTATTATAATTAATTTATCAATGATATAATAGTAATAGTTATAAGATTAAATATAAATTAAGATATATAAATGTAAGCTTAAAATTATAAAGATTGCGGTGATTTTATTGAAATTTGTAGTTAGACCTCATCATGTTGTAAGTCTTGGAGGATACATTGTTGAGCGTAATTTTCCATACAGAAATGTTATTCTAGCTAATAAATCTGATGAACCTATTAAAGCTGAAATTCCAGTATTTGATGAATCATGGATTGCAGAACATAGGAATTTAGGATTGGATGTAATACTTGTTGGGGAAGAGGATAGCTTTCTCTCTTTATTTAAAAAAGCTAAATCTGATGTAGATTTGATAAAACCTAAAGAATCAATTTAAAATTATTTTAATTTTTAAAATTATATATAATTTCATGATTATATAATTATAATTTATAATTGAATGAACTAGATAAAGATTAAATCATTAATTTCATTATATATTTATTAATTATTATATATCAAATTCAATAATTATATGCTGTATTAAACTTTATATTATTATCATTAGAATTAGTATTAATATTATTATTTCAAATCTTAATTATCAATTAATTTTTGATAAGATTTGATTATTATCTATTATTTTAGGGTTTAAAAATGCCAAATATTGCAATAACTATCAAGAGCCTAGAAAAAAAAGGGGTATTGGATGAAATAACTAATGTTATATCTTCGCATGGACTTAATATTAGTTATACGCATATGTTTATAGAAAAAAATAATTTTGGTTCTATAAATTTAGAACTTGAAAGTACTAAAAATATTAATCAATTAATTGAAGATATAAATTCAATTAACTCTGTTCAATCTGTTGAAATTCATAGTTCTCTTAATGATATTTTTGGAAAAAGAATTATAATATTTGGTGGAGGAGTTCAGGTATCTCAAGTAGCTATGGGTGCTATAACTGAAGCTGATCGACATAATATTAGAGGTGAACGAATTAGTATTGATACTATTCCATTAATTGGCGAAAATGATATAGTTGAAGCTGCCGAAGCATTAACTCGTCTTCCAAGGATCAGTGCTCTTGTTTTAGCAGGCTCTTTAATGGGTGCCGAAATAACCAAAGCCGTATCAGAGGTAAAAGCCGAACATGATTTGGTAGTAATAAGTCTTAATATGCCAGGTGGTATTACTGAAATTGCAGATCTAATTGTTTCTGATCCATTACAAGCTGGTGTAATGGCAGTTATGTCTATAGCAGATACTGCTATTTTTGATATTAAAAAATTAAAAACAAATAAGTTTTAAAATTTATTTTAAAGAGAATAGCTCTTCTATGTATTTTATTATTTTATTTTCATGAAAAAATAGATAGCTAGTAATTATACTAGCTAAAATATATTAATTTTATTATTTAAACTATTTTTATTTATAAGATAAATTTTATCAAAATAAAATTAAAATTCTATTTAATTCTTTGTTCATAATCCTATAAATTTATTAATATTTAAATTATGATGTTATATGTTAAATTATATATATAGATCAATTAACTCATTTCAATGGCTCTTATTAATCTACTAGCATCATTTTTTATATCAGGATTTCTAATTTTTCCACTTTCTCTTATTTTAAGAGCAAGAGTTAAAACTTTAGAAACATCTTGAGGTTTTAAATTTTCAGCCATCTGAAGATAAGTTTCTGTTTCTTCGTTTCTTAATCCTAAATCTTCTTTATATTCGTCTAAATTAGATAAAACTGATTTACAATCAGCCCTTAAATCGTTTTCATTGTCAAAATCACAGGATTCGCATTTTTTCATTAATTTTTCATCATTCATCTTTACACCTATTTATTTTTTATATATATTATTAATAATATCTATTACTATATTAATATTATTTTTTATAGATTATTTTTTATTTTTATCTTATTTTTCATTTTCTTTATTTTTATGTAACTATCATTTATAATTTTTTTAAATTTTTTAAAATAATAACGGATCTAAATTTTGTCATGTATAAATTAATTTCAATGATCATAAACTCAATTTTTTTAATATAATTTAATATTTTTAATATCTTTTAAAATTTTTAAAATATTTTTTTTCTTTTTTTTCCTTTATATTATCTTAAAAGATTTATATTAATATTTTATCTTCTTTACTGTTATTTTATTTCAGTTTTTATTTTATTATCTTTTATTTTATCTTTTTTGCTCTTGAAAATCAATCTATAATATAAATTTTTTTTATATTATAGAAAAAAATTTTTTTATCAATTAATAGGCTTTTTTTACATGTTTTTAATTAAATTTAAAAATTTAAAAGATATTTTTGATTTTATTTTTTAATATTTTTTATAATATTATAATAGTAGCTATTATTGCATACTTTTTTGAAGCCATTATAAAGTTTCTCCATTTTTTCTTTTTATTTGAATAACATAGTTGATGCTTACTTTAGACTATATTTGTATTTTTGTAGTGGCTTGGTTAATGCTTTTATATTTTTTTAAAAGTTAGGATAAAAATATATAATTTTTATTAATTTAAGATTAGTTCAAAATGAAAAATTTTAATCTCTCTTATAAAGGAGGTTTTAAGTTTTTTCACAATTATTCCTTTATTTTTTATATAAAAATCTCTAATTTATTAATATTATTTCAAGATTAAAATATTTATTTTATATAATATTATACTCTGTTTTATATGGTTTGAAACCATTTTTAGCTTTGTATCCTATGGTTTCCCATTTATCTGCTTTTAAAATTTTAGTTGAAAATTTATTTCAACCATTAACTTTTTTAATAAATGTGATTTTAGCTTTTTGCAGATGATATTTAGAAGGATAGTGATAATGTATGTTCATAGCTATTCCTGTTTGCTTACCTAAAAATCCCACATCAGATTCATGGTCATGATTTTTACTGCAATAAAAGTAGTAAATTTTGTCCTGTGTTTTAGAACCTACTTTAACAGAATCTATCTGCCCATTATCTTTAAATTTAACAGTTTTTGTTTTTAATTTAGCTCCTTCTACTGCAGATACAGTGCTTAAAGTAAATCCTGCAGCTGCTATAAATAGAATTAGCAATATTAAAATTTTTTTTATTTCTTTCATTTTTTTATTCACCTTCTTTTTTATTTAATATAACATAGTTGATACTTACTAAGTTAATGTAAATATATTTTATACTAATATACATGTTTGTTGTTTGGAATAGTTGAAAATTTATTAATAGTTTTTCATTAATAGAAACATGAAATTCTATGCACTATAAGCAATATTAAGTATTATTTAAACTAAAATAATCATTGTTTTCATGAGTTAGTGTTTATGTTAATAATAAACAGTCTATTGATTCTGATAGTTTTAATATGTTCAATAATTGTTTTTTTCATAATTTTCATAATTTTCATAATTTTTTAAAATTTTTAAAATAATTTATATTTTTGGAAATTTTATCTTCATATTTTCTTTTTATATTCTCTATAATTTTCTTATTTCATGATAATTTATTCTCATATGTTTATTTTTGATTATAGAGATAATTTTTGCTTATTTTATGAATATAGTTTATATAGAACTTTATATTAACTATTATATTGAAGTTATTGGCTTTTTTGTGGACAATACTATTAGTATTTTTGCGTTGGTAAATATGGGGTGATTGTATTAAATGAAAATAATATTTATAGTTGGATGAATAATAAACTAACTGAAGAAAAAATAGCTAAATTGGATAAATTATATATTCGAAAATATTCAGAAGATGTAAATAATTTTATGAAATTATATTTTAAAGGTAGTAATATAGTTAATGAATGTCTTAGAAATCAGAATGGTATTCAGAATTCAGAATTGAAAAAGAAGTATGGGATTAACAGTGAACAATTTAAAGATATGATGGAGAAATAAAACTTGTTGAGGATACTATTTTATACAGAGGTTTTGATAAATCTCCTATTAAATTCAAAACAGGTCAAAAAAATTTCTGATATGGGGTTTGCTTCTACTAGTTTTGATAAAGGTATTTCAAAATATTTTGCAGGTGAAACTGGAACTATTATTCATATTGATGTTCCTAAAGGAACTAAAGGTGTTTATATAAGACAAAACTCTAAATATCCCCAACAAGTTGAATTTTCATTGAAAAGAAACACTAAACTAATTGTTCATGATAAAAAAGGAAATAATAATTATTGCATCTTAAAAAATATTTATAGAACTTCAAATATAATAATAAGTAGTAGATTTAAATGATTAAAAACTATGAAGAATATAAAGAATATCGTAGTAGATTATTAACTAGGGGAATAAGCATCGAAGAATCTGCTAGATTAAACAAAGCAATGGATGAATTTGAAGATAATCATCCAGAAATATTTGAAAAATTACAAAGAGAGAAATGGGAGCTTCCTATTTAATTTGTATTTTTTGGATATTTTTGTATTGTCTTTAAATTTTTTAAATTATATATTCTTAATTTTTAGTTTTTTAAATTCACTTTTTAAATTATATTTCTTAATTTACATTCTATTTTCTAAATTTACATTAAAAATTTATTTGTTTTTATTATTTCTTTACTATTTTTTCTTATAACTTTCAGCTTGGCATGATTCTTCAATTTAGATAAAAATTTATTAATAATTAAAAACATATACTATATAATAAATTTATTAAACAAGTCAAATATCTTATGGTATAAGGTATATTTTTTATTCTAAAATATATTTGATTTATCTATATATGGGTGATAAAAGTGAACTTTTCAGAACTATTTAAAGATTCATTAATTTACTCTAGTAAAAATTTTACTAGAGTATTAATATTAAGTTTATTGTTTTTAATACCTGCTATATTGGTATTGTTCCCGTTTTTAGCAGTTACTTTTAATCAATATATTGCATTTGTTGGTTTAAGTGTATTTTTCATGATTATATTTGTAATATTAACATTAATTATTAATGGTTATTATTTGGATGTTGTAAAAGATACTATAATGAACTCAGATGAGTTACCTGCTTTTCAATGGATGAAAAATTTAGTAAATGGATTTAAAGTTAGTGTTGTTCAAATCATATATTGTATATACCAATAGCTATAACTTTACTTGTAGCTTATTTAACAAGATTCTTTGATAAATTATTGTTATTTATAAATCAATATTCAACAGCTGTTGCTCAAAATGTATCTGCAAACACAACCACGGCATCACTGATTCAGCCTGAACTCATAGCTGGACTTTATTCTAGTGGTATGATTATTTCTATTGTTGTATTTGTATTATTTGTCATATTTGCATTGTTTGCAACTATAGCAATCGCAATATTAGCTGAAACTGATAAATTTTCTTCTGCATTTCAAATTGGGGATATAATGGAAGATATTGGTAATATTGGATGGGGGAATTATATTGTTTGATTCATCCTTTTATACTTAATTACATTCATTATTAGCTTTGTTCTAGGATTATTACAAATAATTCCAATTCTTGGATTCATTATGCCGATTATAATGCTAATATTAGTTCAACCATATCTCTTGATCTTCTCGGGAAGAACTCTTGGTTTAATCTATAAAAAATCAAGATCTCAAATTTAATGAATTAATTAATTAAATTATTTTTAATTCATTTTATTATTTTTTTATATTTTATTTTAATTCATTTTTTTAATTAATGATTTAGGATTTAATTAATTTTATTTTAATTAACTATCTTTTTATATCTAATACAATTTCTTAATACTATTTTATTATATATATCATGATTCGTATTATTTTATTAATTCTTATTTTTAGTCCTTTTCATGATTTCTTATTCGATATTTGTTTATTTCATGCATTTTTATAGATAAGTTTATTAATTAATATTCACTTAATAATAATAATATTCACTTAATAATAATTGAAAATAATAATAATAAAAAATCATTTTAAGTTAAAACAATTTAAATGGTTTATATTTTTATATTTATATGAGGTGAAAAAAATGGAAATTGTAGAACTTTTTAAGGACGCTCTTACTTATCCAATAAAAGAATGGAATAAGTTATTATTATTTGGTGTCCTTTTTGTTGTAATGAGTATTTTTAGTATTTTACAAGTATTTGGTTTAGCATTAACAAATTATGCCGCTGTTGGTATTGTGGGAATAATATCTTTTGTGGTCACGTTCGTTTTTACTATGCTAATTTTCGGATATATTCTTAGTATAATTAGAAAGACTATAAATAATGTTTCTGGGGATGTTCCTAAAATTGATCTAGCTACAAACTTTGTGGATGGATTAAAAGTATTAGTTTTATATATTGTATATTATATAATTCCTGTAGTAATTACTTTAATTGTAGCTTATGCTACTGGTGCATTTAACTATCTTTACCAATTTATGATGATTGTAGCTAACACTGGATCAGTTAATGCAGTACCACAAGCATTAATGGCTAATGCAGGTGCAAACCTTTTAATAGTTGCAGTAATAGCCATGATTCTTTACATAATATTCACTTTATTATTGTGGATAGCTACAGTAGTTTTAGCTGAAACTGATAGTTTAGGTGCAGCTGTACATATGGGTAATGTTTTCAAAAAGATTGGTGAAATTTCCTGGGTAAATTATATTATATGGGCTATAATATTAGCTATCATTACATTCATTATTGGTTTTGTTAGTGATCTTATATTATATATACCATTCTTAGGATTTATACTCAGTTTATTAATTATTAGTCCTTTCCTTGAAATGTTCAAGACAAGAGCTCTTGGATTAATATATAATGAATCTAAAAGATAAGTGTTTTAATTAACCTTATTTTTTATTATTTTATTTTCAATTATCTTATTTTCATTTATTTTTAGTTTATTTTTACTTTATTTCAATTATTTTCTAATTTATTCTAAAATATCAATTTATTTTTACTTTAATAATATTTAACAGTGATTTATTATTAATAAGTTCATTTCTATTGAAGTTATAATCACTAAATTTATAATTGATTGAAATTAATATAATGATATGAATATTAAGGAAATGTTTCATGATTCATTGTCTTATCCTATTAAAGATATTGATAAACTATTGACTTTAGGAGTTTTATTTTTCTTTGATGCAATATTATCTCTTTTGCCTTCTATCACTGTAGCTTTAAATCAGACTATTGCAACTCAAATTTTATATTTTCTTTCAAATATTGTAGGTATAATTATAATGATTATAGCTGGTGGATATTTATTGAGTATAATTAAAAATACCATACAAAATAATAATTCTATAAATAAAGATAGTGTAGAAGATAAAACTTCTCCAAAAAATGAAAAATCTCATGAAATACCTTCAATAAAAATCACTAAAAACCTTTTCAATGGAATTAAAATAGCTATTGTATCTATATTATACTATACAATTTCCATGATTTTAACTATCATATTAGCTTATTTAAATGGTACAGTTAATTTTATTCTTAGATTAGTCTATAGCTATATGTATTTTGGTCCTGAAATAACAGCTAATAGTTTATTATATTTCGATACAGGAAATATTCTTATTACATTAATCATTGGAAATATTCTCTTTTTAATTACTTCTTTAATACTTGTTATTGCTCTAGCTAGATTAGCCGATACTGGTAGTGTGAAATCAGCTTTAAGTATTAAAAAAGTTTTTTCAGATATTTCTAAAATAAAATTGTTAAATTATATTAGCTATTCCATTATTTTTGTTTTGATTTTAGTTATTATTTCAATTATTGCAGGAAGTATTGTGGTTATACCTTTTATAGGAATTATAATACTTTTTTTATTAATAATGCCGTTTATAATAATGTTCTTTGGAAGAACTTTAGGATTAATTTATAAAAAATCAAAAATTAACATGGAAAATAACATGAAATAAATATTAATAAATTTAATATATTATTAAATGAATATATTATATATAATAAATAAAATAAATTTATAATGTGAATTATTAAGGAATTATATTTTAAATGAAAAATAAATTTATTTTTAAAATTTTAAATTATATAAAAATATAAAACTATTTTATTTAGCTAGTTATTAGTTATTATTGTATCAAATTATATATTATTATTAATTATATTATTATTAGCTAAATAGCAATTAAGAATTATATTACAAAAAGGATGATATTTAGAAAATAATTTTCACGAAGATAATTATTTATAGGAGAATATTTGTATATTATTATTTGAAATTCTAAATTATTATTATGATGGTGTTTTCTTGAACATAATGATGAAACGATTAATAATGAATGGTCCAGTTTTTACCATTTTTTATGCAATTTATACTTTTTACTACTTACTTTAATTTCAAATTTATTTAGTCAAGTGGGAAAAGACTTAATTTTACCACTTACCTTTATTATATCTGGTGTTTATTTAATATCTATAGTTTTAGAAGCTTTATATCCTAATAAAATCACCAGACCGCTGGTGTTAATATTTGAAATTTGGAAAAGAATATCTATTTATTTAGCTTTTATAGTTATTATCATTTATATTATAGGTTGGAATATAACTATTACTCAAGAGCAGATATTTGTTGCATTAGTTACATTGGTCCCAATTATATCTATTTATGCTCTCTATAATGCAGATAATCCTAAAATAAAAAATATAAATCTTGAATTTGATAATATAACAGAAGAACTTAGATTTGCCCATATTTCTGATGTTCATATTGGTGCTATAAGAAAAGATAGACTATTAAATAAAATAGTTAAAAAAATTAATCAAGAATATGAAAATGGCCTTGATTTTGTTCTTATAACTGGAGATCTAGCATGATGGAAGTGGTCCAATTGGATCAGATTCATTTATGCCCTTAGATGAATCAAAAGTTCCTATATTTTTCACTCATGGAAATCATGATTTTTATCCTGGAATTCAAAATGTTATTGTTGCAGCTAAAAGAGTTAATATTCGAGTACTTTCTGATGAAATCATTGATATTAAGGGTGTTCAAATCATTGGTTTCCCTTACAACAATAAATGTATCGGTAGTAATGCTGTAGCTGAAGCTGTACATAATTTAGATAAGTTAGAAAATGAAAATGGAGAAAAAGAACAAGGTTGTCCTGATAAAATTGATAAAAACAAAGTTTCAATAGCTCTTCATCATGTTCCTATTGGTTGGGATATATTTAAAGAACATAGAATAGAGTTAGTTCTTGCAGGACATACTTATGGTGGTCAGTTTTTCCCATTTAGTATTTTAGTTAAACTTGTTTTCCCATATCTTCGAGGACTTTATGAAGATAATGGTCAATACATGTTTGTTTCTGATGGTGTTGGAACTTTAGATCCTCCAATGAGAATTGATACAAGTTCAGAAATAGCTATTTTTGACTTAAAAAAGAAAAATTATTGATTTAATAAATAAATTAGTAATTTAATTATTTTCTATAAAAAATTTAATCATTTATGATATTTATTGATATAACGAAACATTTGTGATATATTGATATAAAGAAAATTTTTATATTATAAAAAAAAGATAGTATTAATATGCAAATTGTAGCTGATGTCGGCGGAATTCCTGGAAATGATTGCAGAGGTTTTTGTAAATATTGTTACTTTAAAAAAGTAAAGCATATTGGACCTTTAGGCTGTAAAAACTGTTTTCCTGGAAAAATAGGATGTCCTCAATGTAGTGAAGGGGTAACCGAAACTAAAGAAGAGTTTAAAATGCCTTTTTTTGTTGTGAATGAAGTTCAAACCACATTAATGATGACCAATCCTAATGATAATAATCTTAAAGTAAATATCAGTGGTGGGGGAGATGTTAGTTGTTATCCTCATCTTGAAAAATTAACTGGTACTATAAATCAATTTGATATTCCTATGCATTTAGGTTATACTAGTGGAAAAGGTATTGATGATGCCAGTATAGCTAATAGATTAATCAATCATGGTGTAGATGAAGTTACTTTTACTTTATTTGCTTCTGATCCAAAAATTAGATCTGAATGGGTAAAAGATCCTAATTCAGAAGAATCTCTTAAAGCCGCAAAGACTTTTGCTGAAAGTACTCAACTTCATGCTGCTTCAGTAATTATTCCTGGTGTAAATGATGGAGATATCCTTTGTAAAACTTGTGAAGACCTTGAACAATGGGGAGCAAAAGCTTTAATTTTAATGCGATTTGCAAACACCACTAATCAAGGTTTAATATTAGGAAATGAACCAATTATAGAAGGTCTTAATTCTCATAGTGTTGATGAATTCCAAAAATTAGTAGAAGAAATTAACAAAGATTATAATCTACGTGTTACTGGTACTCCTGTTTCAGATCCAGAAACTGGAGCTCCATTTGTAATAGCTAAAGATGAAAATGAAATATATTTACAATTTATTCAAGAAATTACTGGTGAAGCTACAATCATAACTTCAAGTATTGCTGCGCCATATATTAAAAAAGTATTTGATAAATTAGAAGCTGATGATGTTAATGTAGTAGCTACTAAAAAAGATATTGCATGCCTTATTACAAAAAAAGATTTAGAAAACTTAGATTTATCTGATGTTAAACAAACAGCTATAATTCCTGGAAGATGTTTTGTTCATCAAACTGATGCAAAAAATATATTAAGCTCAGATGGAATTGACCGTATTGTTGGTCGAGGACCTGACAAACTATCTGTTGATGGTGAAATGAGTGGAACATTAACTGAAGAAAATGTCATTGAAAGAGAATTAGAATTATTTAGAGATTTAGTTGAAGCTATTAATTTCTTTGGAATGAAAAGAAGTTAATTAAATTATATAATTTTTTTTAAATTTCTTTAAACTTTTTTTAAATTATTTTCAAATTTAATTTTTAAATTAATATTAATGAATTATTTATATATTAAATTAATTTATTTTATAATATAAATATATAAAAATTTTAAAAACTAATTATAAATTAATTGTTTAATTTTATAAATTTTTTATATAAAAAATTTATAAAAAATAAAATTATTATAAAATATATATATAATAATAATTAATCAAATTACAATAAAAATTTATATTTTATATTTCTTTTTATGAATTTTTTAGTTTCAATAGTTTCTTATTAATTTTATTATTTTTAATTTTTTTCTTTTTAGTATAGTATTACTCTTATTTATTTACATTATTTTTAAATTTTATATTTTAACTGAAAATTATTATTAATTTTTTCTATATTTTTATAAATTGTCTTTTTATTTTTAATTTTTTTGAAATTTGTTTATTTTTTTATAATTTCATATTTCTTGATTTTCACCGAATATATTTAAATTAATATAATTTGTTAATTTTTATATTAAAAGGTTTTTATTTGTTATTTATTTTATTTATTGATTTTAAATTGTTTTATAATAGTTAGAAATATATATAATAATTTGAGCATGATTTTAATTATTTTAAAAGATTTTAAAAAGTATTACTTTATAGCTCTGAATTCTTACAAATTTCGAGTACACTTCTCCTTTATAAGCTTTGCTATTTGACTCCAGGAATAATCTTTATAATATATATTAATCAAATTAAAATTCGTATACCAAATAGCTAGTTATTGCAAAAAACTGCAAATAAGCTTACTCAATACAGGCTTAAAAATGACTGTTTGTATTTGGGAGGTATATTAATAACTATATTTAGTTAGGAGGGAAAAAATGGCGAAGTTTGATGATAAAGTCGATTTATACGACGATAGAGGTTCATTAGTAGAATCTAGTGTACCTATCGAAGCCTTAAGCCCACTACGGAATCCTGCTATAAAAAGCATCGTAAGTGGTGTTAAAAGGACCGTAGCTGTAAACTTAGAAGGTATAGAAAACTCATTAAAATCTGCATCTGTCGGTGGACAAAATTCTAAGATTTTAGGAAGAGAAATGGATCTTGATCTTACAGGTAATGCTCAAGCAATTGCATCTGCTTTAAAAGACATGGTTCAAGTAACTGAAGATGATGATACAAATGTAGAGCTTCTTTCTGGTGGAAAAAGGATATTAGTACAAATACCAACTGCAAGATTAGAATCTGCTGCTGAATACTCTGTAGCAACCTTATCTACTGCAACTGCATTAGTACAATCTATTATTAAACAATTTGATATTAGTATGTATGATGCTAACATGGTAAAAGCTGCAATTCTCGGAAGATACCCACAATCTGTTGATTACATGGGCTCCAATATTGCAACTATGTTAGATATTCCTCAAAAGCTTGAAGGACCAGGCTATGCTTTAAGAAATATTATGGCTAACCACGTAGCTGCTGCCACATTAAAAAACACATTACAAGGAACTGCTCTTTCTAGTATCTTAGAACAAACTGCCATGTTTGAAATGGGAGATGCTATCGGAGCATTTGAAAGAATGCATTTATTAGGATTAGCTTACCAAGGTATGAACGCAGACAACATAGTTTTAGATTTAGTTAAAAATAATGCTAAAGAAGGAACTGTTGGTGCTGTAATGAATGATACCATTGCAAAAGCTACTGATGATAATGTCATAAGTGTAGAAAAAGATTTAAATGGTTTCAATGTATACGAAACCAATGATTTAGCTAAATGGAATGCATACGCTGCTGCTGGAGCTACTGCTGCAACTATGGTAAATGTGGGTGCTGCAAGAGCTGCTCAAGGTGTACCATCCTCATTATTATACTTCAATGATTCTATTGAATTTGCAACTGGTCTTCCGGGTGTAGACTTTGGTAGAGCTGAAGGGGTAGCTGTAGGATTTTCATTCTTTAGCCACTCAATCTACGGTGGAGGAGGCCCAGGTCTCTTTAACGGTAACCACGTTGTAACAAGACATAGTAAAGGATTCTGTATCCCTTGTGTTGTAGCTGCAATGTGTCTTGACGCAGGTACTCAGCTTTTCTCACCTGAATCAACTTCTGGATTAATTAAAGAAGTATTCAGTAGTGTAGACGAATTCAGAGAACCACTTAAATATGTTGTGGAAGCTGCTACAGATATAAAAGGTGACATCTAACTAATCTTCATGATTTTGCACATGATTAACTAATCATATAATTCATATATGAATAGAATTTGATCATGACTAATCATATCTAATTAAAAACGGGGTTTATTATAAATGGATATTGAAGTATTTCCACATAGAGTTTTAGGAGCAGATACAACTGAAAAGTTGTTAAATGGTATTGAAGGACTTGATGATGTTAAAAGAACTGTTTTACAAGGACCAAAGCTCCCACCCGCAGACCCTAATGAAGATCCAAAATATGCTGATAGGGGAATAATCATAGTCAATGGTAAAGAAATTGAGCTTAAAGTCAAAACTGGCCGTATTTTTGTTGAGATTTCAAATGAATCAACTATTGATGATATAAGAGAAGTATGTGATGAATATCTTCCTTTTGGATTTGACATTAATATCGGAAAATACATCAGAACTCAAAAGACTACATCTGATAACATAAAATATGGTGATGCGGATATTCCTGATGAATTAATTGGGATGACTGATCAATCAGCTAAGCTCGCAGACAGATTAACTATCATAAAGAGAGATATGGAATAAAACAAAAATTTATAAGGATATTATTAATATGATTGGACGTTGTACCCATGTTGTAGATTGTCGTGAAACAATGGGACTTGGTGAAGGAGGAGGAATAGCTCAAAGAGGTACTTTTGCTGAATGTGGAAGTGATGTTCTTGCAGTAGCTATGTCTCCAGGAAGAAGACACATAACAAAACCTGTTTGTGAAATAACTTTTGCACTTCGTGAAGCCAATGTTTTAACAAGTACAATTATACTAAATGCTGGTGCAGGTACTCCATCTGATGCTCCAGGTGCAAGTGGTGGATTTGGTTTAACTAATAAAGAAGTTGAACAAATGTCACAATTTAAATTACTGGTTATACATCTTGGAGGAGTTAAAAATCATATTATTTACAAAGCGAGATTAATACTTCGTAATGTAAATCGTCCTTGTGTTATTATTTGTGAATATCCTGTTGATCTTGAAGATTTTGCTAAAATTGGTGTTAAAACTTCCAAAGTCATGCCCGATCTGGCTAATAAAGGAATAAAAACAGAAGGTAAAATCATGGATATAGTTAGTGGTGTTATTAGGGGCGAAACATGTTCCCAAGAAAAATTAGATGAGATTATTAGAAAAGTTAAGTTAGCATTAGGAGGTGCATGATTTATGGCACAATATTATCCAGGAACTTCTCAGATTGCTCAAAATAGAAGAAATTTTTCTGACCCAGAATATGATTTAGAAAAATTAAGAGAAATATCTGATGAAGGTGTAGTAAAAGTATTAGGTCACAGAGCTCCAGGTGAAGAATATAAAAGTGTTCACCCTCCATTAGATGAAATGGATGAGCCTGACGACATTATAAGAGAATTAGTAGAACCGATCGACGGCGCAAAAGCTGGAGACAGAGTAAGATATATTCAATTTGTAGACTCTATGTATTTTGCTCCTGCTCAACCTTACTTAAGATCTAGATCTTACTTAAACAGATTTAGAGGAGTAGATGCAGGTACTTTGTCAGGAAGACAAATCATCGAAGCAAGAGAAAGAGATCTCGAAAGAATTTCCAAAGAATTATTAGAAACCGAATACTTCGACCCAGCAAGATCTGGAATCAGAGGTAAATCTGTTCACGGACATTCATTAAGACTCGATGAAAACGGTGTAATGTTTGATATGTTAAGAAGACAATTATTAAACAAAGAAACTGGAAAAATTGAAATGGTTAAAGATCAAATTGGTAAAGAGCTTGATGAACCTGTTGTACTCGGTGAGCCATTAGACGAAGAAACTTTAATGAAGAAAACCACTATTTACAGAGTAGATGGTGAAGCTTACAAGGACGATAAAGACGCTGTAGAAATATTACACAGAATACACGTTTCAAGATCCGAAGGTGGATTCTGTCCAGAATAAGGAGATAGATTAATATGGCTGATAAAAAGTTTATCGAAGCATTAAATAAAAAATTCAAAGAAAATCCTGAAGAAAAAACCACCACTTTTTACAACTTAGGTGGATGGAAACAATCTGAAAGGAAAACTGAATTTGCTAACGCAGGTAAAGAAATTGCTGCAAAAAGAGGAATTCCTCAATATAACCCAGATGTAGGTTCTCCATTAGGACAAAGAGCATTAATGCCTTATCAAGTATCTACAACTGACACTTATGTTGAAGGAGACGATTTCCATTTCGTTAACAATGCTGCTATCCAACAAATGTGGGATGACATCAGAAGAACTGTTATTGTAGGATTAAACACTGCACATAACGTTCTTGAAAAAAGGTTAGGTATGGAAGTAACTCCTGAAACAATCACAGAATACTTAGAAACTGTTAATCACGCTATGCCTGGTGCAGCTGTTGTACAAGAACACATGGTTGAAACCAACCCATCTTTAGTAGCTGACAGTTATGTAAAAGTATTTACTGGTGATGACGAATTAGCTGATGAAATAGATAGTGCATTCGTTTTAGATATTAATAAAGAGTTCTCTGAAGAACAAGCTGAAGCTTTAAAAGCTGAAGTAGGAGATAAAGTATGGCAAGCTGTAAGAATTCCTACAATCGTAGGAAGAGTTTGTGATGGAGGTACTACCTCCAGATGGTCTGCTATGCAAATTGGCATGTCCATGATTTCTGCATACAATCAGTGTGCTGGTGAAGGAGCTACTGGTGATTTTGCATACGCATCAAAACACGCAGAAGTTATTCATATGGGTACTTACTTACCAGTTAGAAGAGCAAGAGCAGAAAATGAACCTGGTGGAATCGCATTCGGTTTCTTAGCTGATATGTGTCAATCCACAAGAGTTAACACAGATGACCCAGTAAGATCTTCTTTAGATGTAGTAGCTATGGGTGCTGCATTATATGATCAAATTTGGTTAGGTTCTTACATGTCTGGTGGTGTTGGATTTACCCAATACGCATCTGCTGCTTATACTGATAACATTCTCGACGACTTTGCATACTATGGTAAAGATTATGTCGAAGATAAATATGGTATATGTGAAGCTCCAAATAATATGGACACTGTTCTCGATGTAGGTTCTGAAGTAACTTTCTATGGATTAGAACAATACGAAAAATACCCTGCTTTACTTGAAACTCAATTCGGTGGTTCCCAGAGAGCTTCTGTTGTTTCAGCCGCTGCAGGTATTTCAACTGCTTTCGCTACTGGAAACTCACAAACTGGTTTAAGCGCATGGTACTTATCCATGTACTTACACAAAGAACAACATTCCAGATTAGGATTTTATGGTTACGATTTACAAGATCAATGTGGTGCATCTAACGTATTTTCAATAAGAAACGACGAAGGATTACCTGTTGAAATGAGAGGACCAAACTATCCTAACTATGCAATGAATGTAGGACACCAAGGAGAATACGCAGGTATTTCCCAAGCTCCTCACTCAGCTCGTGGAGACGCATTTGCATTTAACCCACTCGTTAAAATCGCATTTGCTGATAAAAACTTAAGTTTCGACTTCTCCCAACCTCGTACTGAAATTGCAAAAGGTGCATTAAGAGAATTTATGCCTGATGGTGAAAGATCTCTAATTATACCAGCTAAATAGGTGTTTTAACATCTATTTTTTTTATTTTTTTAGTTATGTTAAAAAAGATTTCAATAAAAATTCATTTCACGATTATCCGATTTAATTATAATGATTAATTATAATATATATAAAGACAATAAAATTATATTAATCAACAAAATTATCCTGATCAATATAAAATAATAAGAAATAAAAGTATAATTGATATATTGGTCTTAAAAACGTTGATCAACAAATATATCTAAAAATGTAAACATAAAAGCTATAAAAATATACAATGATCTTTTAAAACATTTAATCTAAATAAATATTACATATATTAAATAATCAATTTAATAAAAACTAAGGAGGAAAAGAAAATATGGACCCTATAACATTAGGTGTTGTTGCATTGATGGGTGTAGCTGCAACTATAGCAGGTACTGCAGAAGATATCGAATCCGATATTGGTTCTCAAAGTAACCCTAACTCTCAAGTTCAGCTTGCTCCTCAAATGGGACATTTACACCGATTGATAAATAAAGCGGCATCTGGTGAACCAGTGGCTTATGGTACTTGGTGTGGTATCGCAGGATCTATTGCATTTGTTTTGATTTCACCAATGTTTAATTTTAATGTAATGCCTATTGTAGGAATTGCTATTGGTGCAACTGTAGCTGCTTTAGTACATACTGTTTATACAGTAACATCTCACATGGGAAGGATTGTAAGTCAATCTCAATTTGAGCAGCCTTTATTCATGGACGCTCTGACACAGTCTTTAGGACCTATTGCAGGGCATGGATTTATAACTAATTTTTGTATTGTGAGTGTTGCATACTTGATGACAATACCTCTTAATGGAACTGCATTGCACGTTTTCCCTTTACCGCTTTTAGCTGTATTGTGGGGAATAACTCTTGGTGCTATTGGTTCTTCCACTGGAGACGTTCATTATGGTGCAGAAAAAGAATACCAACAATATCCATTCGGTGGAGGTATTCCTGTTGCTATCCATGGTGATATCGTAACTAAAGCTGAAGTTGGTGCAAGAAATTCTATTGATGTTGGTAACTTTTGTGCGAAATTTGGTGGACCATTAACTGGTTTCTGTTTTGGTGCTGTTGTATTTCTCAGTTTCTGGATAACTGTTGTTTTTGGATTAATTGGGGGATTAATTGCTGGTTTAATTATAGTCATTCTTCTAATTATAATGAATGAAAGACTCGAAAATTTCTCCAGAAATAGATATGGACCATATAAGGAAGATTAGGAGGTTTCATTATGGATCCAATAACTTTAGTATTATTTATAACCTTTGGAGGAATCCTAATTGGTGGAGGTGTACACTTCATACCAGTAGGAGGAGCTCCTGCGGCTATGGCAACAGCAACAGGTGTAGGAACTGGAACAGCAATGCTTGCAGCAGGTGCTGGATTAACCGGGTTAATCACAGCTGCAGCTATGACTGGTCAACCTTGGTATATTATTGCAATTGCTGGTGCAGTAGGTGCAATGATGATGATGGGAATCACCATGTTGGTTGCTAATATAATTTATGTATATGGTGTTGGTGTTGTACCTTCTTCTGCAAAAGTTGAAGTAGACCCAATCACTGGTAGAAATCAAGAAAAATACGTAACTTCTGGTACCGAAGGTCACGGTATTCCTACTGTTTGTTATATAAGTGGAATCATCGGTGGTCTACTTGGTGGTGCTGGTGGAGGACTCGTTTACTACGGTGTTAATATTGCAGTGACTGAAGGTAGTTTTGTATCTGATCCTACTATAACTGTAGGTTTAGCTGCTATTTTAGCAGTAGCTGTTTTCTTTATTAATTCAGTAATTGCTTCATATAATATTGGTGGTACAATCGAAGGTTTCCACGACCCTAAATTTAAAAGAATCGGTACTGGTATACTTGCTTGTGCTGTTGCTTCCATTATAATGGGAGTATTCACAATTATCTTAACTGGAGGTGTTGTATAATGTCAGCAGCTGGTGGAGGACCTTCTGGTGGCGCAATTGGCCCTGAAAAATTACTTCTTCTTGGAGTAATTGGAGGACTTCTTGGAATTTATTTAGTATCATTTAACCCGGTCTTTGGACCTGTTGTAGCTTCTTTAGGAGCAGTCTGTGCTATTGTATGGGGTGCAGATGCTATTCGTAGAGTTGCAAGTTATGGGTTAGGTACTGGTGTACCGTCTATTGGTTATATGTCACTTTCAATTGGTATTATTGGTGCATTAATTGGTTTAGCTCTTGTAACTGTTTCTTTTATGGGTGGATTAGGCTTTTTAGGACCTATTCTCGCTTTAGTATTTTCAATGGTTTTAGGTTTCATCGTAGGTGTAATCGCAAAGAAGATTGTTGGAATGAAAATACCAGTTTTAGAAAAATGCACTGCTGAAATATCTGGTGCTGCTGCTTTATCTGTATTAGGATTTTCTGCAACTCTTGCAGGAACCTATGCAATTGACGGAATTTTAACTTCTGTTGTAGCTCCTGGTTTTATAGTTTTATTCTTTATAATGAACACTATGGCTATTCAACATCCATTCAATGCATGTTTAGGACCTAATGAAGATCAAATTAGAACTCTTAAATTAGCTGTTTCTACTGCATTTTTAGCCATGCTCATTACTGGAATATTAACAATTATTAATCCTGCTCCTAATATGTGGATGGGAATTCCTGTATGGGTAGCTGTAATTGTAATTGCTACAATTGGTTGGATTATATCAATCAGAGCTTATATCTTAGATTCCTATAAACAAGCCGCATCTGTTAAATGGTCTGGATTATGGCCTAAAATCGAAGAACAATAGGGGGAGAAAATATGGAAATGTTACCTTTAATAAAAGTAGTTCCTGAGTATAATATAACTCTCGATCCTTCTACTGGTATGATCGGAGCGGCTCTCGGAAGAGAAGTTATAGTGCTCTCAATGGACGATGTAAATGATGAAATAACCAAGCTAGAGGTTGCAGCTAATGATTTAATGACTTCATTAGATCCTAATACTGTTTCTGACGGGGCATACCCTGGAAGAGAAGGTACTTATGCTACTGCAGGCATGTTAACAAACATGGTATATGGATTTTTAATTGGATTGTTTGTATTAATCGCTGCTATCCCTCTATTAGTCAATTTGGGGGTTTTATAGATGGTAGATAAAAAACCACCCGCTGAAGGATGGCCAATAATTAATGGAGATTATATTGCTGGAGATCCTGAAAGTCCTGTTGCTGTTACAACATTAGGTTCTCACAATGAAGATGTTGCTGCTAACGCAGGTGCAGCTATTGCTGGACCATGTAAAACAGAAAATCTCGGTATTGAGAAAGTTGTAGCTAATATAATATCAAATCCTAACATCAGATTTTTAATATTATGTGGATCTGAAGTTCAAGGACATATTACAGGTCAAAGTTTTGAAGCATTACATCAAAATGGTGTAGATCCAGAAAAAAGAAGCATCATGGGTGCAACTGGAGCTATTCCTTATGTTGAAAACATACCTGATGAAGGTGTTGAAAGATTCCAAACTCAAGTTGAAGTTCTCAACATGATTGATGTAGAAGACGCTGGCGCAATCGAAGCCAAAGTCAAAGAGTGTATTGAAAAAGATCCTGGAGCTTTTGAAGAAGAAGCTTATGTAATTTCTCTCGATGAAAATGGAGAAGAAGAAGATGATGGGGAAGAAGTTAAACCTGTTGCTCCTGAAACTGCTTTAATTGAGGTAAGAATGAGAAATATTCAAACCCAAGTAAAAATGGTTGGTGCCATACAAAAGAATTTTGCTGGTAATTATGCTGGTAAAGTTCAAGGTATCATGATAGGATTAATTTTTACATTGGTAGTAGGATGCTTATTCCTTGGAGTAATTTAGGGAGGTCATGATATGGTTAAATTATCTAACAAACCAAACGTTAGAGGTATAAAAAATGTATCTGAGGATGTAAAATACCGATCTCAATTAATCGGAAGAGAAGGAAGATTATTTGCAGGATTAATTTCTACAAGATTTACTGGAATTGGATTAGGATTAGCTATTGCATTTGTGTTAATCGTTGTAATCCCTTATCTGGCGAATTTATTCTAAGAGGTGTTATGAATGTCTGAAGAAGAAAATACAATACCTCGAGTACTTGTCTCTGCTGATGATTACAATAAAGCTAATGAAAGATTAGACGATATTGAAGAAAAAGTTGAGTTTACTGTTGGTGAATATTACCAAAGATTAGGTCAACAAACTGGTAGAGATGTTGGTATTTTATATGGTATAATAATTGGTCTTATAATAATGGTTGTAGTTATGAAATTTGGACTCATACCGTTACTATTAGGCGCGATACTCTAAGATGGAGGTTTATAAATGTTTAGGTTTGATAAAGAACAAGAAGTTTTGGATATAGCTGGCGTCAAAATAGGCGGCCAGCCAGGAGAATATCCAACTGTTTTAGCAGGTACCATCTTTTATGGTGGGCACAATATTATTAGTGATGAAAAAACTGGTGTATTTGACAAGGATGCAGCAGAAGAAAGAATTAAAACAATGGAAGAAATGATGGATACTACTGGAAACCCTTGTTTAGTACAGGTTTTTGGACAAACTGAAGAAGCTTTAGTTAAGTATCTCGAATTTGTTGGAGATATTTCTGATTCTCCTTTTCTTATAGATTCTACTTCTGGTGAAGCAAGAATGGCAGGAGCAAAACATGCTACTGAAGCAGGATTATCTGAAAGAGCTATTTACAACTCAATTAACATGGCTGCAGAGCCGGAAGAAATTGAAGCTGTAAAAGAATCTGATTTATCTGCTTCTATTGTATTAGGTTTCAACCCAATGAATCCAACTGTAGAAGGTAAAATGGGTATGTGGGAAGATGGTGACGGAACTATCGATCAAGGTTTATTACAAATGTCTGAATCATGTGGAATCACTAAACCTTTAATGGATACAGCTGTTACTCCTCTTGGTCAAGGTGCAGGAGTAGCTGCAAGAACTTCATTTGCTGTTAAAAGTAAATGGGGATTACCTGTAGGTTCTGGTATACACAATGTACCATCTGCATGGGATTGGTTAAGAGAATACAAAAAAGATCACAAAGAAGCATGGCCTGTTTGTGATATTGGTTCTAACATCGTTCAACAAATGACTGGTGGGGACTTTGTTCTCTTTGGTCCTATTGAAAATGCTAAATTAGCATTCCCTGCGTGTGCAATGGTTGATATATTCAACGCAGAAGCTACAAAAGATATGGGAACTGAACCAGTAGAAAACCACCCAATTAATAAAATGCTTTAAATATTTTGTTTAATTAATAAACACTAACAATAAAATATGTTGCTTGTTTGATTAGATTATTTTCATCTAATCTATTTTATTTTTTTTATAAATTTTTTATCATTATTTTTATAATTATATTTTAATAATAATAATCTTTTTTAGTAAATTTTGTTTATAGTAGTTTTAACTAAATTTTAATTCTAAATTTATTGAATATCAATACTAGTATCTTTATTTTATATAAAATTCTATTTTTATTGTTTAATTTATTATTGGGGAATTATAATTTATTAAAGTATTGTATTATTTAATTCATTTTTAAGTATTATATCTATTATTTTTTCTCGATTTTGACTTTTCTTTGGGAATTCATTATTCTTTTTTTAGAAGTTCTATTTTCTATTAGAACTATGATTTTATTTTAATAAAATTTATAAACTCTATTTACAATATATTACATAAAGTCAATAATATTACATAAAATAATATTTATAAGTAAAGATTATTTTATAAGAAATTTTAATCATTCTTATAATAAATTAACATATATCTAATGAATATGAAATTTTATATTTTTAGTTATATATGCAAATTGTAGGTAGTGGATTATATTATTTTTTAATAGTTTTCTATTAAAAATCAGAAGGAAAGAAAATGTCTTTTATAAGCAAAATATTTGGATTAGGATCTAAACCTGTAATAGCTAAAAGTCAATTTAAAAAATTTGAGTCTTTGAAATCATCTCCCTTTTCAGCTAAAACTGTCGGATCTGGGTATAACACAAGACCTGATGAATATTATATAGCAGGATCTGTGGAACTTGGAAATACAACAACTAAATGTATTATTAGTGCAACAAATTTAAATACTAGTGAAAGTTATCTTCTCAATAAAACTGTTAAGATGACAAGAGATATTCGCCCACCAAAACCTAAAGAAGAGGTATTTGGTAAAACTGTATGGGGAATAGAACTTTCTAAGGAATCTGTTTCTGAAATGGTTAGGGATACTGTATTAGAATCAGCAAAAAAAGCACATGTTGATATTGAAAAAGATCTTGACTTTGTAGTAAGATCGACTGGTGTAACTGCAGGATTTACTACTCCTGAAGAAAGTGGAAAATTGATTATTGCTTTAGCTAATGGATGTTTAGATGCTGGAGTTGCTCCTAGAAAAATGGCTCCTGCAATGTCTATTGATAATTTTCCTGAAAGATTAAAAGAATATACTCTCCTTAATAAAGTAATGTTTGATGGTGCTGTTGTTAGTGTACTTCCTCCTCAAGGTGAAGAAATAGTGTCTAATGAAATGGAAGGAGAATTAATCACTGCTGGTATAAAACTTGGAGCTAAATGGACAGACGTAGATTATAGAAATCCTTGTGTTTCAATTGATTTTGGTTCAACCTTAGCTGGTAGAATTGTCAATAATGATGAACCTTATGCTCATACAGTAGGTAACTTTTTAGGTCTTGCTGGTGTTATTGCTGATTCATTAGTTAGAGGAACTGATAAAGTAGATAAAAATGGTGGTGCGGCTATTGACATTTATTCTAAAGATTTATTAACAAAAGCAGATTGGAAACGTGCAAAATCTAATGCTGAAAAAGTACATAATAGTATTGATATTAGAAAAGTACCTATGGATCGTGAAAGATTTGGAACTGTTCCTCTTAAACCTGAAGCAGCTGAAAAAGCAGGAACTTGTTTAATTGGTTGTGATGTAGGGGAAGATGGTGATAGAATTCCTGATTTAATTTCATTAGGAGAAGAACTTTATAAAAATGATGGTTTATCTACATTATTTGCAACTATGGATCATGTAAGTGCATTGATTGTTAAACGACTTTTAGATGTTGCATTTGAAGAAAATATTATAGTTCCTGTATCTGCATTAGGAATAACTGGTAGGGCAGGAATAACTGGTAAAAAACCTGAACTGATACTTGAATATACTAAAGATAATTTTGAAAATTGTGTTTTTGTATCCGATGGCTTAGCTTTAGGGTCTGCTATCATGGCTCGTTGTCTGAATTCGATGGGAACAACCAATACACCTGTAGGTGGAAAACAAGGAGGACCTTGTATTTTAGGTGCTAGAAGAAAATTACAACAGAAAAAATAATTCTGATCTTTTAGAATTCTATTTGAGGACTATTATATGATCATAGCAGTTTTAATGGCGGGTGGAAAAGGAAAACGTATGGATTCAGATATAGAAAAACCTCTTTTCAATCTTTTTAATAAACCATTAATTGACCATGTACTAGAAAATTTAAAAAAATCTAATTATATTGAAAGTATTGTTGTAGCTGTAAGTCCACATACAACTGAAACAAAGAAATATCTTAATAAAAAATCATTCAATGAACTAAAAATGAAAAATATTATTCATGTCAATGATGATATTGATTCTATTAAGAATATTTCTAATAAAAAAACTTCTGAAGATATTTCTGAAAATTACTCTGAAAATATTTCTAACAATATTGATAATAATTCTAATAATACTAATTATTATTATTATTATTCTAAAGATGATATAAATAATAAAATATTCAATTCATTTAACAATTATATAGAAACTCCTGGAGAAGGATATTTGAACGACTTAGCTTTTTTATTATCATATTTTGAAGAAATAGCTAAAGAAAACATTTTACTATTTATAAATACAGATTTACCTTTTGTTTTCTCGAAAATCATTGATCATGTATTAGAAAAATACATGAAAACTGATAAAGAAGCTATGTCTGTGTTGGTTCCAGAATCTGTTTTTGAAAAACATGGAATAACTCCTTCATACTCATTTGAAGGTAATGTTCCATCTGGATTGAATATTTTGATTAGTAAAAACAAGGTACAAGATGAAGAAAAAATAATTATTTCTCAAATTGAATTAGCTTTAAATATTAATACTATTGATGATGTTGAAATAGCTAATTGTCTATTTAAAAATTAATCAAATTTATGGTATCTACTCAATAAAAGCTAAAGTATATAAACTATTAGTTCGTATAATATATTATAATGGTGAAATAATGGAAAATAAAAACAACATCCCTAAGAAGGAAGAAAAATTATGGAGTGAAGTAAAAGGTTACCAAGTAGCTACTAATAATGCAAGAATTCTTGGTTCCCTTGATGAACTCATTATCAACGAAAACACTGGTAAAATTGTAGATATAGCGATTAAAGTCCAACAAAGTCGTAATGTGCATGTTAAAGGTGCTAAAAGAAATGGAGATTTATTATTAGTTCCTTTTGCAAAAGTTGAAAAAGTTGGAGAATTTATTATAGTCACTGAATAACTAACTTTGAATATAATATTTATTTTAATTTCCTTCTTCAATCACTTGTTTATTTTTTAATATTTTTCTATTTTATATAATTTTTAGTTTTAAAACTCAGTTATTTCTTTATAATATTTTGTATATTTATATATATTACTATATCCTGTTATTTTTTTATTTTTTTATTTTATTATAGTCTATTATTTGTCTTCATTATCTTATTATCGCATTGTTTTATTATCGCATTGTTTTATTATCTTTTTTTTATTTGGTATTGTTTTTTTTATTCAATTATTTTTAGATATTATTTAATAAATTTAAAAATAGTGTAATTGAAATTAATATAAAACTTTTATAATTTAATTAAATTTAATATATTTAAACATATAAGAAATATAAGCTAATTCTTATAAAATAAGTAAAAAAAATAATATAATATTGTGAAATAAAAATATAATTAATATCATATAAATATGAGTTTAATGTAATTTAATATAGTTTAATATATTTTAATATTTTAGTTTAATTATTGATAAATGATGAAATAATAAAATAAATCAACTATAATGAGGTATAAAAGTTTAAAATATAATTGATATTATAAGATATCTATTAATATTATATAAAATAAGGTAATAAAAAATAAAATAATTTATAATATAATTAATATATTATAAAAGTTTAATAAAATATAAAATAAAGAGTTTAAAATTATTATTATTATCAGGGCATTGCTCCTATTTTATCATCAAACTCTTTGAATTTGTTTGCAAGTCCTCTGAAGTAAGGGATGTAAACATTTGAAAATTGAAGTCTTTCTGGATCCATGTCATGTTCTTTTATTTCTTCTCGTATTTGGTTCATTTTCTTTTCTACTTCCTGATACATTAAGTCTCCAGGATATTCTCCTATGAATACTCCATCAGCCCCGTTTTCAAGAGCATAAATTATATGTTTAGGCATTACTCTGTTAACTGAGTGAACTTTAATAATATAAATGGATTCTGGATAATATATTCTATTAACTCCAATGTTATCTGCTGCTGTATAACCTACTTGGTCAAGAAATACAAGCATTCTTCTTTCTCCTTCTTTTTTGTCTTTTAACATTCCAGATATTGTTGCAAATATTTTTTCATCGATGTTTCCATGAATATTAATAGCTCTAGGTTTACAAACAGTTAAACATTTTCCACAACCAGAACAAGACATTGGATCAATATATACTTGATCGTCTTTAATTGACATAGCTTTATATTTACAAATAGATATACAATCTTCACAGAGATTACATTTTTCATCATCAATTTCAGCTACAAATGGTTCTATTTCAAGTCCATCATTCATTATTTCAGCTACTTTAGAAGCAGCTGCATTTGCTTGCATAATACTATCAGTAATATCTTTTGGACCTTGAGCTGTTCCACAAACATAAGCTCCTTTAACATCAGTTGCCACAGGCTTAATTTTAGGATGGGTTTCTTTTATGAAAAGATCTTCTGTTAAACCAATATCCATAATATCGGCTATTTCTTCACTACCTTTAGAAGGTTCTATTGCAGTAGAAAGAACAACCATATCTGTTTCAATTTCTGTGAATTTTCTTTGTAGTGTATCTTCTACTCTAACGACTAAACAATCTCCTTTTTTATTTACTTCTCCAGGTCTACCTCTAATCAAACGTATTCCATTATCTTGACCATGTTTATAATATTTTTCATACATTCCAGGAGTACGCATATCAGTGTAACAGATTATTACATCTGTATCAGGATATTTATGCTTTATAATATTAGCGTTTTTCAAAGCTACCATACAACAGACTTTCGAGCAGTATCCATGTCCATCTGGTTTTTCATCTCTAGAACCTACGCACTGTATCATAACTATTCTTCTAGGAACTTGGTCTTTAGAAAGCATTTTTAGTTTACCTTTGGTAGGGCCATTAACTCCCATAATACGACCGAGTTCACTTTGAGTTATAACATCTTCATATCTATTATATCCATATTCTGGTCTAAGTTCAGGGTCAAATGTTTTATGTCCAGTTGCTAAAACAACTGCTCCAACATTGAGAGGAGTTATTTCTTTCTCTCCTTTAAGATAAATAGCATCCATTGGGCATTTTCTCATACATTTTCCACATTTTTCACAATTTTCCATATCAATAGTGTAAGCATCTGGATAACTTTGAGAAAAAGGTTTATAAATAGCTTTTCTCATAGAAAGACCATCATCCCATCTATTTGGAACTTCAACAGGACAAGCATCTATACATTTACCACAAGATATACATTTTTTTTCATCTACATATCTAGGATTACTTTCAAGTAAAATATTAAAATTTCCAGCTCTTCTTTCTGTACTTAGAACTTTTGTGTTGGTCATTATTTCAATATTTTCATGCCAAATAGTTTCATTCATTATAGGGTTGAGTAAACACATTCCACATTCTTCAGCTAATTTTACAGGAGAAAATACTTTTCCTATTTTAACCATGTTTCCTCCAATGGATGCTTTTTTCTCAATCAAATATGTTTTAACTCCTTGTTTAGCCAATGAAAGAGCTGCATTTATCCCAGAAATTCCTGCTCCTATAACTGCAGCACTTTCTGGTGTTTGACAAAGTATGGGATCAACAACTTGAGATTGTCTGACTTTTTCAATAGATGCGTTGATAAGAGTAATAGATTTTTCTGTAGCTTTTTTAGGATTTTCATGTATCCATGAACATTGTTCACGAAGATTTGCCATGTCCATAAGATAAGGATTTAATGGTTGAATGTAATCTTGAAAAGTTTTTTCATGAGTAATAGGGGAACATGCTGCTATTACAACTCTATCTAAATCTTTATTAACAATACTGTCTCTGATTATCTTTCTTCCATTAAGAGAACATAAGTTTTCAAACTCTTCAACAACTTCTGCATTAATAAATTCCTTAACCTTTTCAATATCTACAATGTCTGAAATATTTCCTCCACACCTACAAATAAACACACCAACACGTAGATCTAGTTTTGGAGAAATGGGGGGTTTTGTATCGTACATTTTAATCATTTTATAATGTTTATTTTTTATAATTATTTTTTTATAATGTTTATAAATAATATTTTGAATATTTATGATAATTTTAATTATCTATAATTTAGGCTTTATCAGACGTTTTAACTAATTATTCTTCCTTATTTTTCTCCTGATGAAAATTATTTAACCTTTTCAATCAATGGTTCAATTGGAACAGTGTGGGTCTGAATTCCCATAACTTTATATGGGTCTGCACCCATTAAAAAAGCTATTAATTGAACTATATTGAGATGGAAAATGTTAAAATCAATGTTCAATTCTTTTCCAATAAATGGTTGATATCTATCAAATTGCATTTGACAATTTGGACACATATGAACTAGTATATCTATTTTTTCTTCATTTAATGATAATAATTTGTCAGAAGTAACTTTCATGGAAAGGTCTCTATTGACAAATCTTTGCCTAAATCCTGCTCCACAAGTAGCTCTTTTATGATCATACCATCCTACAGTTTCTACTCCACAGCTTTTTATTAAATCATCTAATATAGTAGGATCTCTGAAACCTTTAATAGCATCTTCATATTGAATTTTACAGTAATGACATGCGTGATGGGTAGCTATTCTAAATTTTGACAAATCTATTTTTATATTTTTACCTATTTCGTCTTTTTTATTGTATAATAATTCAATTACATGGAATATGTTGTTTGAAGAATCAATACTTCCTTCTTCATATTTCATTTCACTAAGGTTAGCTTCTTCATATACGTTATTAACATCTTCTCTAACTTTTTCATTATTATTTAATAATTTAGCCACTTTTTTATGAATTGCATAACATGTTGAACACATCATAGCTATTTTTGCATGATTAGTTTTTTTAGCTATATTGAAGTTTCTTCCTCCAATAACTGTAGTTGAAAATTGATCATAAACATCAGAATAATGGCCAAGCCCAGTACAACAAGACTGTCTATCATCTGCAATGTATTCTATACCTACTTTATCAAATACATATTTTGTTGAAGATTCCACTCCTGGATACTCTCCACTAACTAAACAGCTTTTAAAGAGCATGACATTTTTATCTGGTATATTTCGCATAATATTACTTTCTATTAAATTTAATTAGTTTTATAATTATTTAACTTGTTATAGCTTTTTTTTATTTAATTGTATAATATTGATTTATTCATTTATTTTTTCCACTCTTTTATCGAGTTTTGTTAGCTTGAGTAATGATCTTATCTCTTTTATTGATTCTTTTGGCATTGAAAGTGGTTTAAGGCCCAATTCTTCTCTTATTTCATCGAGGTGTAAGTTTTTTTCTTTCCATTCTTCACCAATGTCTCGAGTTAGATCATCATGAAATATGGATGGTATTTTCCCTAGTCCTAAATCCATCATAACATCTATAAATCCTGTAAAAGGCCTTACTTTATCATTAGCTATTCCTTTATTGATGGCCATCTGTCTTAAAATTTGATTTACTTCACAAGCACTATTTCCTACTGGACAAATACTATGACAAGTATAACAATAAAAACAATTCCATATATTTTCATCTTCAATGATTGTTTCATCACCTTCAAGAACTCTTTCAATCATATCTCGAGGATTATAATCAGAATTTCTAGCTCCTGGGCACATTGATGTACACATTCCACATTGGATGCATTTAAGCAATCCCATTCCTTCAGATGATTTTATGTCTTTTAAAATTTTCTCAGCTAAATCTAATGGATTTTCATCAATTTTTAGAGTGTCCATTTCTTCGTCTCTATATTCTCTATTTTCTATATATTAGAAATTTATAACTATTGTAATATTTAATACCATTAATATATGATTTTAGATATTAAAGTAGTTATGGATTAATGGGGAAAATTCCCATATTTTTATAAAAAACTTAATCATGTAATTTTAAAAAATGAATAGTTTAAACAAATCAATATGTTATACTATAATTTGTTCTTAATGATATAAATAGTTTGCTAATTTTCATAATATTTATAATATTAATATAATTTAAAATGGGCTTAACTTATTTATTTGTTCATTTTATATTAATTAAAAGATTAAAAAAATTAAATATATAATATAAATATTTATATGAAATATAATTTAATTAATTTAACTTGTTATATATGGAGCTATAAGATATACTAATTATATATTAATGTTGATTTTTGTTAATAAATAATAGAAATAATAGAAATAATAAAAATAGTATAAATGAAATATATGATAGAAATAATTTATATATAGCTTAATAATTAAATTTGAAAAATATAATTATAAAATAAAAGAAAATTGAATTTAGAAAGTTACATTCCTTCTAAACTCATATCGGTCATCTTTTTTGTTTCATTAGCTAATTCTGGTGGAAGTTCAGTAATATCCATACTTAAGAAACCTCTAACAATCATGGAACTTGCTTCTTCTTCTGTTAATCCTCTTGAAGTAAGATAATATATTTCATCTTCATCTATCTTTCCAACAGCTGCTTCATGAGACATTTCTAGATTTGCTGCACTAGCTTCAAGTTCAGGTACAGCATAAATTAAAGAATCGTCTGATAAAACAAGACCGTGACATTCTAAATGTCCTTTTACTTCTGGAACAGTTCCAGCTAAGTGTCCTCTAGAATATATTTTTGATTCATCATGTGATACTGCTCTAGAAATTACTTCTGCAGCAGAGTTTTCTCCATTTAAGTAAACTCTTGAACCTACGTCAATAATAGAATCTTTTTGTCCGCTTTGAATACTTTGAAATATTGCTTTTGAATTCTTCCCAGAACAATAAGCAGTTGGATATGATTGAATAGTTTTCACAGGACTAGTAAGAATGTAATTATTAATGAATGTACCATTATCATCAATTGTTATTCCAGTTCTAGGCCTCACTTCGACTTGTTCTGCCCAATTATGGACCATTGTAAATGTAATTTTAGATCCTGGCTTAAGATAGAATTCTGAAACTCCTACATGAAGTGCTGAAGCTATATCATCTCCTGTAGCACAACCAGTAATTACGTGGAGTTCTGAATTTTCTTCAGCTATTATAATATTATGAGCAGTTTGCATAACTGTTTCATCACCAATAAACATGCATGCTTGCATTGGAAATACTTCTTTAGTGCCTGGTTTGGATCTTATGAAATAACCGCTTTTAGTTCCTTCTTCCTGTTCTCTAAGAGCAGTTTGAGCTGTATATTTATCTCCATCTGGTGAAACTACATTCCACATATATTGATCTAACCAATTATATTTGTCTAAAGCGATTTCAAGATTCATAAGTTCTATTGAATCTGAAATAGAGCTTGAATATATGTTACTTTGATCCATTTGAAGAAAAGATCCAGCACGTTCTTCTTCAGAAGTATCTACTCCTACTTTAAGAAGTGTATCTTTAACTTTTTTGGGAACATCTTGGATGCTATCTACAGTTTCATGTTCTTTTTTATCTTCTTTTATGAATTCATCTATATCAATGTCAGATCCGATGGCAGCTTTTCTCTTTTTTGCTTTTTCAGCTTTTTGTAACACATCTCGCACACTCAACACATCCTTTAAATCCTTCTTTTCTTATATCTTCTAATATTTCATCTGGATTTCCAGAACAAGCTATTTTTCCATCCATCAATACATGAGCCATATCTGCTCCAACAAAATTTAGTATATATCCTAAATGAGTAATAAGTAATCCTGATCTTTGACGTTGCCCTGGCTTTTTATTTTTATCTAGAAGTACATTTATCTCTTCAGCAAGTAATTCTACATTTTCAATATCAACACCTGAATCAGGTTCATCAAACATTGTAAAATCTGGTTTTTGTGCAAGTAATTGGAGTATTTCTGAACGTTTTACTTCTCCCCCAGAAAAACCTAAATTAACATCTCTTTCAAGGAAATCTTCATTGAATTTGAGTTTTTTAGATAATTCTTCCATTTCTGAAGTAAGATTTTCTTCTTTAGGATCTTGTCCACTTTCTACTTTAAGTAAGTCTTTCAAATTCACTCCTTTAATAGCAGGAGGATTTTGGAAACTAACTCCTATTCCTCTTTTAACTCTTTCAGTAGTAGTGAGACGAGTTATATCTTCTCCTTTAAATAAAATACTTCCATTAACTATTTTATATTTTGGAAATCCAAGAATACTCATAAATAATGTACTTTTACCACTTCCATTTGGACCTAAAAGTACATGTGTCTCTCCTTCTTTTATTGTTAAATCTATGTCTTTTAAGACACGTCTTCCATTAACTTCAACGGCTAAATCGGTTATTTCGAGTAACATAAGTCACCACTATAAATTTTCCTATTTTATTATAAATTAATATTATAAAAATATTATAAATAACAATTTAATAATTTTTCATGCTCTTTTTTTATTATTTAAGTTTAGAATTATAATATTTATTTTTCAAATTATATATATTATATATTACTATTATTATATTACTTATATAATATAGTAATTATTAGTTTTTTATAATACATTAAATTTATTATAATATTACTATTATTATATTACTTATATAATTTATTAATTATTAGTTTTTTATAATACATTAAATTTATTTTATAATTATATATTATTATTTTAATTATTAAATAATATTGATTTAGTATAATTATATATGTATTAATAGGAGTATTATAAGAGTATTATATACTCAATATAAGAAATAATATACTTTCTAAATTATATGTCAAGTTTTGTATATTCGTATAAGACATTATTTTGGAAAAAATACCTAATATATTTTATAAAATAGTTTAATATAGCTATAATTTATTTATAATATGTTTACAAATATTACAAGATCTTAAAAAATATTAAGAAATATTAAAATTATTTTAGGTAATTTAAATGACTTTATATGATTTTAAAAGTTGTTAAAAGATATTTATAAAATATTTATAAGATTATTTCCTATTTTTCTCTTAATTAAAATACTTTTTAATAGTATTTTTTAAGAGATTTAATGATAGATATTAATATTAATTATAAAATATTTTTTGATAAAATTTTCATTAAATCTTGTTGATTATTTGTTTCAAAATTTCTATAAATATCAGTTTTTAAATTTTAAAACAATTTATCTTAATCATTAAATAATTATTAATTATTTTTATATTTTTATTATTATAATTATATTTTTACGTATAACTAATTATTTTTATCAATAAAATAAGCGATTTTTTATCTATTTTATTGAAAATATTTAATTTTATGTCTTATTTTATATGTATTCAAATGCTTATAGACTAAAACAATTATATTTCATTATTTTAATTTGGTTTATTTTTAAAAACTTATATAATTTATATTGATTTAATTTAAGGTATTTTAATGACGTGTTTACTTGTTTTTATTATTACTTTCCTAAAACTTAATATCATATATAAATCTTTCTAAATGAATTTCTAAGTAACCTTTATATTAACATTATTCCTAATGTATTAACAGTACATTGATGTAACACTGAGTTAGCTCATTGAGGTACGACTAAAAATCAACATTAAAGCATTCTATTATTTGAATGGTTTTTTGTTGTTTTTTGCGCAAATATACATGTATATGTAATTAAATTAAATCGAATTCGATTGAAGTTTGATATTATGTGACTTATATATTATATCAAAGATTAAATTGATTTTAAAGATATAAATAAATATAAAAAAAATATTAAGCGGAGGAAACTCTATGGCTGAAGATGACGTAAAAATTGTAATGTTTTGTTGCAACTGGTGTTCCTATGGGGGAGCAGATACTGCAGGTACATCTAGAATGCAATACCCACCAAATATAAGGGTAATTAGAGTAATGTGTTCTGGAAGAATTGAACCTCAGTTTGTTTTGAAAGCATTCCGTGAAGGAGCAGATGGTGTTATTGTTGCAGGTTGCCACCACGGTGACTGCCATTATGACGCAGGTAACTATAAATTAGATAGAAGAATGAGGTTGGTTTATAAGTTAGCTGAAGACATGGGAATAGGAAAAGAAAGAATTTACCATGACTGGATTTCTGCATCTGAAGGTGAAAAATTTGCAGATACTGTTAAAATGATGGTAACCCGTATTAAAGAATTAGGTTCTGCACCTTTGAAAGAACAGTTAGATGCTGAGGCCTAAGTGGAGGAAATAAAATGGTAGAAAAAGCAAAAATAGGAACAATGTGGCTCGGAGGATGCTCTGGTTGTCACTTATCTATTGCTGATTTTCACGAATCTTTATTAGATGTTATGGAATTAGCTGATTTCGAATTTTCACCAGTATTAATGGATACTAAATATGATGAAGTCCCTGAATTAGATGTACTAATTGTTGAAGGTGGAATTCGTAACGAAGAAAACAGAGAATTAGCTGAAGAATTAAGAGAAAAGGCAAACTTTGTTATAAGTTATGGAACTTGTGCTGCTTATGGTGGAATTCCAGGACTTGGTAACTTACATACTGTCGAAGAATTAGAAAAAGAAGCTTATATTAACTCTCCAAGTACTCCTAATGAAGAAGGAATTATTCCCAATGAAGATGTACCAGCACTTGAAAGCAGAGTCAGACCATTAAATGAAGCAATTGATGTGGATTTAGTTGTACCAGGTTGTCCTCCTAGATCTGATGTAGTTGCTGAAGCTGTTATAGCTTTATTAAAAGGAGAAACTGTTGAATTACCAACTACAAATCTTTGTGATGTTTGTCCAAGAGAAAAACCTCCTGAAGGTTTAGCTATGGATGTAATTAAAAGACAATTTGAAATTGGAAAACCTGAAGATGATTTATGTTTAATCCCTCAAGGATTAATCTGTATGGGACCAGCTACCATATCATTATGTGGAGCAGAATGTCCATCTATAGCTATCCAATGTAGAGGTTGTTATGGCCCTACTTCAAAAGTTATGGATCAAGGTGCTAAAATGATTAGTGCTATTGCATCTGATTATGGGATAGAGGAAGATAAAACTATCGATCCAGAACAAGTAGCTGATCAATTAGATGATATTGTTGGTACTTTCTATACCTACACTTTACCAGCTGCTTTAATACCTGCAAAAATGCAAAAAGGAGGTAAGTAAATATGGTAAAACTTACTATGGAACCTGTAACCCGTATTGAAGGACACGCAAAAATTACAGTCCAACTTGACGATGCAGGAAATGTACAAGATACGAAATTACATGTAATGGAATTTAGAGGATTTGAAAAATTCATGCAAGGACGTCCTGTTGAAGAAGCTCCTAGGATTGTTCCAAGAATTTGTGGTATTTGTGATGTACAACACCACTTAGCTGCTGCAAAAGCTGCTGATCAATGTTATGGATTTGAAGATAATGATATATTACCAACTGCTTACAAAATGAGAGAATTAATGAACTGGGGTTCATTTATGCATTCTCATGCATTACATTTCTATTTCTTAGCAGCTCCTGATTTAGTCATTTCTGATGGAAACAGACAAACAAGAAATGTTTTCCAAATTATTAAAGACATGCCTGATGTAGCTATGCAAGCTATTCAAATGAGGAAAAACGGTTTAGATATTGTTAAAGCTGTTGGTGGAAGACCTATTCACCCAACTTCATCTACTCCTGGTGGAATATCCACTGAATTAGATGCTGAAACCCAAAAAGATTTACTTGCTAAAGCTCGACAAAATGTAGAATTAGCTCAAGCAACTTTAGATTTAGCTACTCCTATTTTTGAAGAAAAAATTGACTTAGTAAACTCTTTAGGTAATTTTGGTGATACTAGACACTGTGGTTTAACTAACGATGGTGTATGGGATGTTTATAATGGTGATGTAAGAATCAAAAGTAAAGATGGTTCTAAAGTTGAATATGAATACAACAACCTCGGATACTTAGATGTTGTTGCAGAACATGTTAAACCATACTCATGGTTAAAATTCCCTTATATCAAAGAATTAGGATATCCTGATGGTATTTATAGAGTAGCTCCATTATCAAGAATTAATGTTGCTGACAAAATGCCTGATGTAGCACCACTCGCTCAAGATAGATTCAAAGAATTCCATGATAAATTTGGATATGGTCAAGCACCATTACTCTTCCACTGGGCAAGATTAATTGAACTATTAGCTTCTGCTGAATGTGCAGTTGCACATTTAGATGGAGATTTATCTGGTCAAAAATTCCCAGATGCAATCGAAAGGGTAGCTGGTGAAGGTGCTGGTATTGTAGAAGCTCCTCGTGGAACTTTAATACACCACTACAAAACTGATGATGATGGTTTAATGACCAATGTTAACATTGTAGTTGCAACCATTCAAAACAACCCTGCAATGGAAATGGGTATTCAAAAAGTAGCTAAAGACTATATCAAACCTGGAGTTGAAGTAGACGACAGTATTTTCAACTTAATGGAAATGGTTATCAGAGCTTACGACCCATGTTTATCCTGTGCTACTCACTCAATGGATAGTCAAATGAGATTAGCTACTATAGAAGTTTATGATAGTGAAGGTAATTTAATTAATAAAATCTAGGAGTGTAACAAATGATCGTAGTCAATCAAGAAGACTGCATCAAATGTGGAGCATGTGAAGGAACTTGTCCAACTACAGCTATTGAATTAGAGGACCAACAGGTCGTCTATTGTAATATGTGTGGTGGAGAACCTAAGTGTGTTGAAACTTGCCCACAAGGTGCACTCAGTGTAGATGAATTACTTATTGATGAGAATGGAGATACTCAAGCAAGAATAGTTTTCAATCCAGTTAAATGTAATCAATGTGGAGATTGTGTAGAAGTATGCCCTCCTCAAACATTAAAACTATGTGATTGTGAAGGTGCTTTAAATCTTCAAGGTTTCTGTGTAATGTGTCAAAAATGTGTAAACATTTGTCCAGTTGAAGTAATTGGAATTCCAGGAATTAAAGAACCTAAAACTCGTGAATTAAATATCACAGAACCAATCTATATTAAAGATTGTGTTGGTTGTGGAACTTGTGTTCTTGAATGTCCTGTTGATGCTATCACCTTGGAAGAAACTGGTGGAGAAATTGAAATCGATGAAAATACTTGTATCAAATGCGGTATTTGTGCTCAAACTTGCCCATGGGATGCAGTATTCATATCCAAGAAAAGACCAGAAAAACGTTCAAAAGAAATCAAGTCATTCACTTTAAATGAAGAAACTTGTATTGGATGTAATAGCTGTGTTGAAGCTTGTCCTGGTGACTTCATCGAAGCAAAATCAAATTTAACAGTTAAACTTCCTGATGTTTGTGCTGCTTGTAGTTTATGTGAAAAAATTTGTCCAGTTGATGCTATTAATTTAGAAGTCGAATGGGGAGATGTAAAACCTGCAAACGAAGAAGGTGTTGTAAACAACTCTGAAAAATGTGACTTTTTAGGAACTTGTACTTCTTCCTGCCCTTCTGAAGCTATCCGTGTTGTAAGAAAAGATGGAGTACAAATCCCTGGAGAAGAACAAACCAACAAAGATCCATCATTTAACATGTGTGTTAGATGTGGAGCATGTGCTGCTAAATGTCCTGAGAATGCTTTAACCTTAGCTCCTATTGACAAAGTACATAATGGAAAAATTGTTGAAAGAAATAGAATTGTTTTCAATCCATCTAAGTGTACTAAATGTGGGGACTGTATTGATGTTTGTCCATATGATATGCTAGAACTCAAAGATGAAGGTAATTTACCTCTCGTTGGTTTCTGTACATTATGTGAACAATGTATCGAAGCATGCCCTAAAAATGCAATGGAATTCAAATAAACAAGATATAATTGAATAGATGGTTTTTCCATCTATTATTTATTTATTTTTAATTAATTTTCTATTCTATTATTTGTTATAATAACGATTTATTTTAATCTTACTTTAACTACCTATCGTTAATTAGATAAATTTTTTTATTTATTTATTTTTTATTTTTTTATTATTATATACTATTATTTTCATTTTTTCATTATTTGATCCATTATTATCTATATTCATATTAAAGATAATTTATTTGGTATTTTTTATTAATAATATAATTTTTTTATCATTTTTCTGTTGTATTTAAAAGTGATATTTGAATTAAAAATATATTTACATACATATTAATTAAAATAATATGAAATAATAAGTGGTTATAGATAAGATTAGAACTATAGGAATTAATATATTTAAAAATAATAATTTAAAATATATTTAATTATAATTATTATATATAAAAGAAAATAGTAGTTAAATCATATCTTTTACTAAAGTTAATTAGTAATGAGTAGTTGTATTGTGTTGAAGTTTGTATTGTGTTGTAATTTAAATATTAATAATAAATTATTTTTTTAAAATATTTGTGTAAAATTTTAGTTTATAAAAAATGTAAAAAAGTTTATAAAAAGTTATAAAAAATATTATAAAAGCTTAAAAATAGAAAAACAAGAAAAAAAGTGTAAAAATAAAAAGGTTTAAATTTTACATTGTTTTTTCTATTCTTTATCTTCTTGTGAATTTTTCGATTTTCGTTTATTATATACAATGTATCCTACTATACCAACAATTATAGCTATTACAGTTATTTCTTCTAAAAATGAAATTTGATCTCCTGTTTGTTGATAGACATTTCCAAATTGCCATCCTATAAAACCAAGTATAGATGCTGTTGTAATTCCTCCTAAAAAAGTAATAAGAATATATTTCTTAAGATCATATCTAATAACTCCATAAAAGGCACTAATGGCAACACTAGGAATAATTGGCAAAGCTCTTGCACCAAAAAGAACTAGATCATCCTTTTTTGTTTTTGGAATTGTTTATCTGTTTTTTCTATATCTTCCCATTTAATAGCTAAATATTTTCTTCATTTAGTTATAAATGCCTTACCTATATAATAACAAAGAGTATATACAAATAATGAACCTAAAGTCATCCCTATTAGCTGCAGGAATTGATACATTTAAAAATAAGCTTAAGATTGATTCAATAGCTATTGGCTGACCTTCGAGTATAAAAAAACTACTTCCAAGTATTATAATGGTTGAAGGTATCGGAGCAATTATTTCTTCAATCATGCTTCCAATTAAAACACCTATTGCAACATAATCAACGAAAAAATTTTGCAGTAATGTTATGATACTTTCTAACAGGTTATCTAGGATATTTATAATAAATTTCTATATTTATTTGTAAAATATCTTAATTTTCTTCAATGATTAATTCATGATCTTCTAACTTTAATTGAGTAAATTTACCATAAACTGTCTTCTTTTCATTTAAAATATCGATCATTGTTATTTTTTCGCCATTTATATTCACTGTCATAACATCTTCCATTAATAAATCGCCATTACTATTATAAATATTGGATTCACACATAATTTAAACCTCTTTTAATCAGTTAATTAATGAATTATTAAAATATTGAAAATTAAATGTAATATTTTATGTTTAACTTTTTATTAATTTTTTTATTTATTATTTTATTAATTCAATAATTTATTATATTTAATGAAAAATTAAAAAATTTTATTTTGAAAAGTATTGTTAATCATAAATATATTTAGTTCTATTATAATCAGTAGAACTTTCTATAGCTCTCAATCCTTCTCTATTCATTAATATATTTCCATTACTAATGGTCATAATATTTATTCCTTTATACTCTTTATTTTCAAAAGGACTATATTTTGCTTTAGTATAAAAATTATCCAACTTAATTTTCCCCTCTTTTTTTAAATCTAAAACTACAATATCTGCATCATAACCAATATCAATTTTACCTTTATTTTTCATATTGAATCGCTTTGCAGGAGTTTCTGACATTAGTTTTTGAATCATATTCAATGTTATTTTTCCTTTATTTACCTCAGTCAAAAGAAGAGGAAGTACTGTTTCTAAGTTAGGTATTCCTGGACTTGAATTCCAAACTCCTTCTTGTTTTTCTTCAAGAGAATGAGGAGCATGATCAGTTCCAATAATATTAATATCTTTTAATTCATATATAGTTAAATTTTCTCCACTAGGTCTAAGTGGGGGATTAGTTTTCATTATTGTTCCAAATTTATCAAATCCAGTGTTATCTAAAAATAGATGATGAGGAGTTATTTCTGTTGTAATATTTATATTTTTATCTTTAATGGATTCTAAATAATTTAATGCATTTTTTGTACTTAAATGGCAAATATGTAAAGAAAGATCATATTTTTCAGCTAAAAATGTTGCATAGCCAACTGATACAAGTTCGGCTTCCGCTGGTCTAGCATAGCTATAATCTAAAGTAGTATTTCCACGAGTGCACTCTAATTTTTTAAGTCTGTCTGTATTTTCTTGGATAATTTCTTTATTTTCACAATGTAATGTAAGAAAGAAAGATTTTTTTAGAGATTTATTAATATTATAAACATTACTAAACATTTCTTCAATCTCATCATCTTCAAATAAATCCATAAATATTTTAAAAGATGCAGGGTTTAATTTAGCTATTTTTTCAAGTTCTTTTATTTTATTTAATCCTGAATGAAGTCCAAAATCAATAATACTTTTTTTTTCACCAATATTTTTTTTATTCTTAAAATTTTTAGCAGTATTGGTTGGAGGAATAGTATTTGGCATCTCTAATACACAAGTAAATCCTCCATGGGCTGCAGCTAAACTACCTGTTTTAAAATTTTCTTTGTAGGTAAGACCAGGATCTCGAAAATGAACATGTGGGTCAATTAATCCAGGAAGAATAAATTTTTCTTGTATATCTTCTTCATTTTCTGATTTTAGTGGTTGTTTTGATATTTTTGATATTTTTCCATTTTCTATACCAATATAATATATTCCACTTTTATCCACTAATTTACAGTTTTTAAGCACTAAATCATACATTTAGATTCTCAAATACTTTAGTTTAATGTTTTTCTATTTATTTTTTTATTTATTATTTTATTATTATTTTCAATTTTTTATTTATTTATCATTTATAGTTTATATGTTTTTCATTTTTTGAAATTTGCTTAATTAATAATCATTTTGATGAATATTGTATTCTTAAGTTTCATATTCTTAAATTTAACACTATTTAAATCTCATATTTTTAATTTTTACATTTTTAAGTTTTATAATACTAAATTTTAATAATACTAAATTTTAATGTTATTTGGTGTTTTGTTTATTAATATTTTATATTATTTTTAAAATCTTAATATAAAAAATATTAATTTAAGCATTTGTTAATTTATACATTAATAATTATATTAAAAATATTAGAATATTAGTAAACTAATTATAATTAAAAAAATATAATAAAATTATGTCTTCAGATGAATTGATACCTTCAAAAGATTTTGTAAAAGAAATCATTGAACGGGATAAAAAAATCTTTTTTAAAGATTGTAATGATTCTGTCAATTCTAATAATCTGAAGTCTGAATCTAAAAAAAAGTATTCTACAAATAATGATAAAGATATAATAGCTGACTTTACTGAATATAACCCTCTTCACAATGGCCATTATCACTGTATGAAAATAGCTAAAGAAAAAATTCCAAATGGGATATTTGTTGCTATTGTTCCTGGATTATTTGAAAGAAGTGGAAGAGGAGTTCCTTTTACAATGACTCGACAATCTAGAGCAAAAGTAGCTATAGTTGTTGGGGTAGATATAGTCATTGAAGGTCCTCCAATGGGTGTCATGGGTTCAGGCCAATATTCTTTGTGTTTAGCTAAAACATTTCAGGCTTTAAATACAGATTTTATTCCGAGAGGATATCGTCCTTTTGATGGTTATGAAATTATTCTTGATAGGGTATATAATGGTCATGGAGTAGCACCTAAACCTTATAAAATTATAGATATGGAAAATAATGAAGTTTTATTCGAAGGTAAACTTGAAGAAGATAACTATGTAATAGCTTCTCTTTCTAAATCTTTTAAAAAAATAGGGTTTAATTTTAAAAATAAATTTCTATTTGTTAAACGAATTAAAGGTGTAAGTGGAACTTTAATTCGAGAAGCTACAAAATCTGGAAATTTTTCTAATGTTACTAAGATGTTACCTTCATCTACAATTAATATTTTAAAAAATGAAATAAAAGAAAGTAGAGCTCCACTCCATATGTCTCGTGATGTTGATTCAATTCTTGATTCGGCTAATAATTTATCATTTGAAGAATTAACTAATTTAAACTTAATTGATACAAAAACAGCTAAAAATTTAGTTGATCAAAGAGAAAATAAAGATTTTGAATCACTTGAAGAAATTCAAAATTGTATCTCATATGGATTTTCAACCCATTTCAACCATAGGGTTTTAAGTGTATTGGAAACTAAAATAAATAAGAATATAATTTATGATTATATTGATAATTATCCTTCTAAAATACGTGTTTTAGATTATAAAAATGAAGCTGTTTTAGAGGAATTTAAAAATAATATTAACAAAAATGAAAGGAGTTTAGAATTATGGCAATAAAAAATGGCGATTTTATTAAATTAGAATTTACTGCTACAGTTAAAGAAACTAAAGATGTTTTCGATACTACAAACGGAGAAGTAGCTAAAGAGGCAGGAATTGAAGTAGAAAACAGAGAATATAGTCCAATACCAATAGTTGTTGGAGGAAATCACTTACTCAAAGCTATTGATGAAGCTGTTATTGGAATGGATGTAGGGGACTCTAAAAATATTGAAATTTCTCCTGAAGATGGCTTTGGTGAAAGAGATTCTAATTTAATACAATTAATTTCCATGAAAGAATTTAAAAAACAGGGAATGACTCCTCATGTTGGAATGGAATTAACTTCTGAAGGTCAAAAAGGAAGAGTCTTAACTATTAGTGGTGGAAGAGTTAAAGTAGATTTCAACCATGATTTAGCAGGTAAAAATTTAGAATATAGTATAGTTATTTCTGAAATAATTGCTGATGATGAAGAAAAAATTAAAAGTATGATTCAACTTCATTATTCCTATCCTAATATGGATCTCAATAAAACTGAAATTAAAATTGATGGTGACAAAGTCAGTATAAAATTGGATGAAATTACTAGATTTGATCAAAAATCCTATATGGATGTAACTTTTGCAAGATTTAGAATAGCTAAAGACATCTGGGATAACATGGACTTTGAAAAGGTTGAATTTGTAGATGAATTTGAGAAAAAAGTAGAAGAAAAACCTTTTGAAGAAAATAAGGAAAATGAAGAATAATTAAAAATATTGAATTAAAATATTCATATTAGTTTTTTATAATAATATATTAATATATTTATAGATAATATGTTAAATTATATGTTAATTTATTTTATATACTAATTTTCATACTTATTTATTCTTTAATTTATTTTATTATTTTATTATTATAATAATAATTTTTTATAATTTAATTTTTTTTAAGCATGATTTTTTAGTATAATTTATTTTTTTATTTTTTTAAAAAATAGTAATAATTATAATTATAAGTAAATAATTATAATTTTTTTAGATAATAATTTTATTTAGCTAGCAATTTGTCCCAATACTTTTCCAGGATCACTAAAGAATGCACCTAAAGCGTCTAGAAAACTAGTATAATCCCCACTTAAAGTAAATATATATATTAAATATATAGCAACTAAAATTATTAAAACTACTAATAGTATAGTTAAAACACGCTCTGTTGATTTATTTTCTGTGTCTTCTTTTTTCTTATAATGTATATTTTGTCTATGAAGTGCAGAGTGACCATATTTATCTATGTCATCCTCTTCTTTTACATTTTCTTTTTCAGGACCACTTTCATTTCTAAGATTTTTCATAATAGGAACACTTCTATTCCTATTGTCATCTTCATTTTCAAATTCTCTAGGATTTCTAGTTGTAATTTCTGTTTCTTCTTCAACTTCAGTAACATAAGGTTCTTTAGTAATTGAACCATGTGCAGCTTCATCCATAGCTAATTGTTCACTCAAAGATAATCCTTCTGGAAGGGTAGTCATAGATTCTTTATTATTAGAAGTTTCCTTAACATTAGGAACTTCTTCATCAAAGTAAAGATCATCTAAATATTTTTCATATTTTTCTTCAATTCTAGAATTAGAATTTGGTGTATTTGTTTCATTAGTTATTGGTTTTGTTTCTTCATTTATGTCATTATATAATCTATCGTCACTATAAATATCATCGTGATTATTATTAAAGTTTTCTTGAGAATTAGTAGGTGTTTCATCCCTTATTAAATTATCTTTTTTGATATTATTCAATGCTTCTTTTTTTGGAGCTATATCGTCTTTAATAGGAATAGTTTCAGTTTCAATAACTTCATTTTCTTGTGGAGTTTGTTTTATTATATTTGATGCTGTTTCTTGAGAAATTACTTCATAAACAGAGTTTTGTTGTTGATTAGGAGGTACTGTTTCATTTAAATTTTTATTACTGGCTATACTAACTAATTCTGGACCTACAAGCTCAATCATACATTCTTCACAGTAAGTTTTTCCAGCAATATTTATCGAACATTCTTCACAAAATTCTTTTCCACAGAACTGACAAGTTGATATAGATTCTTTGTTAGGCTGATTTTGACAACTCATAGTTTCTACCTTTGTTGATTTGTTATATTTATACAAATCTCACTATTTTATTATTTTATTATAGTTACCTATAATAATTTACATATAATTATTTATGATAGTTAATTATATTATGATTGTTGATTGTTATTATTATACTTAATGTTTTTCAACCATTTTTGATACATAGATTTTATTTGAGTTAATTTTTCTTTTTTATTTATATATTGTCAACATTGAAATATAATTATAATAAAAATTTAATGGTAATTTTTATAATAGACATAAAATTGATTATTTTTAAATTTTTTTATAATATTAAACTATTTATTTTTATTAATAAAAATAAATTAAAATAATTAAAAAAATAATTATGAAACAAGATCTAAAAATTTTAAAAATAGAATTATTAAATTAGATTATTAATAGAATATTTTTAAAATAATAAATTAAAATAAATAAAGTAGATAATGGAAAATAAGATAATAAAATTATAAAATAATAAATAATAAACTTTAATAACTATTAATATACTAAACAAATTTAATTATAAATGAAAAATATTATAAAATATAATTTTAATAATAATTTATATTATAATCAAATAAAAATTATTAAATGTTTAAATATTTAAATAGTACATTTTATTTATTTTTCTATTCTTTTTCTTTTGGCCAAGTTAATATTTTTGGTATTTTTACTTTTTTATAATGTTTTCTTATTTTTCCAGGCCAATTATTTTCATCAAAGCCTTTTTGAGCTAAAAATCCGAATAACCATCTTGTTAGGCCTAAACCTGTACATCCTGTCCAAAGAGCGTGGTTATGGGCTTCTCTAATGGAAAAACCTTCTGTGAAATGGGTTCCATGAACATTAGCAGAAACAACGGCAACTCCTTTTTCCTGACCCGGTACATTCAATCTCATTTCATATTTGGGAACGTCTGGAAATTCAATCCCTCGACTTTCAACTTTTCTCCCTTCTAAGTAAAATGGATCGTCTCCTATTTCAGTATACCATTCAAGTTCAAGCTCAGTAGCTAATTTATGAGATAATTCAAGAGTATCATCTCTTATTTTGTTAGTTTGATCTGGTTTATCTATCCATACTAATTCAACACGTTGGAATTCATGAACTCTATCTATTCCCTTAGCTCCTCCAGATTCCCATCTATAAGTCCATCCACTTTTATCATAAAATTTTATTGGAAGATTTTTTTCATCTATAACTTCATGAGAAAGAAATTCATAAAATGGTTCACATTGAGCTGCAGCTAGAACGTAAGCAGGATCTTTAAGTCCCTCTTTCAAAAGATCCATAGGAACTTCTCTTTCAATAGCTAATTCGTTTTTAAATTTATCAAATAGCTCTGGATCACGTTTAGGTGCACTACAATAATACATACCTTCTGGTAATCCATCTAAATATCTCATTTTGTTCATGGTTGGAATTGGAATTAATTTTGGAAAGAGACATTCATCAAAATCTAATTTTTCAATTATTTCGTCGATTAAAATAGCTTCAAATGCTCTTTGAAGAGCTGTCATTTGGGGTCCATAAACCCATTGTCCTCTTCCAGGGAATGTTTTAATCCAATTGAGTTCAATAGCTTTTTCAGTTACATCTCCTTCAAAAGATGTTTCAAATTCAGGACTTCTGGCTATTATTTCTCCAGGAGTAGATTTAGTTACTTGGAATGTAAGATCTTTTTCTTGATTAGGGTCTTCAACAGGATCTCCTTCAGCCATTATATTTGTTTCATCTTTTTCACGGTTTTCTATTTCATCATCATCTTTTTTAGTAGTTATGTGTTTTATAACTCTATTGACGCTCTGTTTTTTGATTTCAGATTCACTAATATCTTTTATTGTGAGAATTACATCATTACCCTTAATTTGAAAATCATCGATTTGTTGAATGTTTTTAGCTAAATCATGATCAATATCATATTTTCCGTCACCTGTAGGAATTGTTATGGTATATTCTTCAATATGAAGCTTTCTAACTCCTAAATGATATTTTTTTCCTAATAGTTGGGTCAGTGGCTTTTTAATTCTCAGTAATCCATCATGGGAACGTACTTTGCTACCAGATTTGATTTCAACATGTAATGTATCATTTTCAATATTCCAATCTGTTATTTTAGCTCCGTCCTCTTTATGTACTTCTTTTGCACCACGGAGTAGTATAGTTTTATTAGCATCTTCAATAAAATTGACTATATCTTTTTCAGCCTCTTCAATATTTTTATTGAATGTTATTGTTCCTTTAAGTAAAAATTTCATAATTCCACCATTTTATTATTATAATTTTTTATAATATTTTAGTTATAATTTTAGTTTATTATCATTTTAATTAATATTTTATTTATATTATTTATTATTATTGCAGAATCAATTATTTAAAATCATTTTATTAAGATATAATTGAATAAATTTATTTTATCTAAAGATAAAGAAAATTATTAAGCAAAATTTTGTATAATAAGTTTTTAAAAATAAAATATATATTAAATTAAGCTTTAAATCTATTAATTTCTATTTATAAAAATTCATAAATTTTATTATATATCAATAATAAATTATAATGATTAAATTTAGTTATTATCTTATAACTATTAATAATTTAAATATTAGTTAATAATTTAATACTAATTAATAACTTATTTAATTAATAATTTATTTGTTAATAAAATATATTTTTTTTATAATAATTAATAGATTTTTAAAATTTAATGTTGATTTATTCACTCGATGCTGATTCAATTACTTTTTCAACTAATATTTCAGAAAATATTAAGTCGTCAGCTGTAGATAGGAAAGTTCTCAAAGAATTTTCCTTTAAACTGAAGTGAATAATATTATATTCTTTTTTAGATTCAATATATCCTTTATTATCAATATCTAAAGATTTTAAAGATATATCTGCATCTTTGGAGTTTTCATACTCCATTGTAATTACTGCATCTATTTTCATATTATCAAACATTTTATTATATAAACTTAGTTTGTTTTTATTATTGATTAGATTTTTAAACTTCGTATTTGAAGATAATAATCTATAAAAATTTTAAAATTTTTAATATCTATTTATATATTTGTTATTAATATTATTACTATTTTTTATTATAATATTTTTTTAATTTTTTTATAAAAATATGAATTAAAAATATATTTAATTAGTTTTCTTTCTTTAATTTTTCTTCAAGGGACTTTGCTATTGTTTTTATGGATTGGAGTGCTTTTGAATCTTTGTAATTCATAAGAGATTTTCCTTCCATGTCTGACATAACAACATTTTTATCAGTTGGTATTGATCCAATTAGTTCAATATCTATTCTATTAAGCTTCTTTTCAACAAAAGATTGTTCTTCTTTTGATGAACATTTGTTTAAAACAGCTAATATAGATTTGATACCAATATCACTAGCTAATTTTTTAATTCTTTCAGTGGTTTCAATTGATTTTAAACCAGGTTCAACTACAATCACCATAGTATCTACAGATTCAGCAGTTCTCCTTCCTAAGTGTTCTATTCCTGCTTCCATATCTAATATAACGATTTCTTCCTTTTTTACAATTATATTTCTTAATAATGCTTTTAAAAGCACGGCAGCTGGACAAACACAACCATCTCCTCCTTTTTCAACAGTTCCCATAACCATTAATTTTAATGAACCATCTTTTTTATAGTCATAGGATAATTTATCTGGAAGATCACTTATTTTAGGGTTTATTTTAAAAACTTCTCCAAATGAAGCTCCACTGTCAGCCCCAGTTCTATCTTTAATCAGATATTGCATTGATGATATTGGTTCTATTTTCTCTTCAACCCCTAAACTTGTTGCTAAATTCATATCGGGATCAGCATCAATAGCAAATACTCCATGATCTTGTGAATATATACAAGCAAGTGTACTAGCTAATGTTGTTTTTCCAACCCCACCTTTTCCTGTTATAGCTATTTTCATTTTATCTCCTTAACAATTCTGATTATATTTTAAAGATTATAAGTTAAATATTATTCTAATATATTCTAAATATAATTTGAATTGAAACGTTTTTATGTTATTTTCACATGTTTAATATAAATTTTTATAAATTATTATAAATTCTAATATACTAAAAAATATATTAATAAAATGTCAATATAGTAACATTTATTAATGGTTATAAAAATAAATAATCTTATTCTATCTATTTTATATATATTAAATTTAAAATAATAATTATAATAAGATTAATAAATAATTAATAAAAATTAAAAATAATATTTAACAGATATTATTTCGATATTACATTTTAAATATTAAATTTTTTATATTATTAGACATATTTTCATAATTTCTATTATAGAATATTATAACGGATATTAATTAAATTATTACATGATTTAATTACTGCATTTATGATAAAAATATATTAAAATATTTTATATATATTTGATTAAAATATAAATATATTTAAAAATACATTCAATTTTATTATGGAGGGCTATTAATGGTTCGTGCTTATACAAGAAAAGATTATATAAGAAAAATCCCTGGTTCTAAGGTAGTTCAATTTGATATGGGAAATCTTTCAGAAGAATTTCCAGTTAAACTAAGTTTAGCTGTAAAAAATCCTACTCATTTAAGTCATAATTCTTTAGAAGCTGCTCGTATTGCTTCTAATAGATTCATGCAAAGAAAAGCTGGAAGAATGGGATATCATTTAAAAATTAGAGTTTATCCTCATCAAATTGTCAGAGAAAATCCAATGGCAACTGGTGCAGGTGCTGATAGGGTACAAAATGGTATGAGAAAATCTTTTGGTAAATCAATTAGTTCTGAAGCTATTGTTAAGAAAAATCAAAAAGTTTTGTCCATTGATATTGGAAAGAAAAACTTCCCTGATGCTAAAGAAGCTTTAAGAAGAGCAGCTATGAAAATACCAGTAAGTTGTAGAATTGTAGTTGAAAAAGGAGAAGAATTAGTTAAATAAACTTTTTTATATTTTTTATACTTAATTGTTTATAACTACTTATTTGATAATATTAGACAAATTTTTAATATTTTTAATTATATGTCTATATATGATGTTATCTAAGTATTATTTAATTTTTTATTAAATTAATCAATATATTAGGAAATTGTTAAAATCATTATTAAGGATTTAGGGATCAACAAGGATGAAAAAATGTATGTTGAGAAGTTTGAAAATATAAGTAAGAAAGATGTTGGAATTGCTGGAGGAAAAGGAGCTAATTTAGGCGAATTAACTCAAGCAGGAATACCAGTGCCTCCAGGCTTTGTAGTTACTGCAGAAACTTATAATAAATTTATGAATGATACTGGGATATTTAATAATATCATGGATATATTAAATGAAATTGATATTAATAATACCAAAGAACTTCAAAATTCTGCTGAAAAAATTAAAGGAATTATTATAAATACTGATATTCCAGAAGATATCACTACTCTTATTATTGAAGCTTATAATGCACTTTGTCAGAAAGTAGGAACTGAAGATGTGCTTGTAGCTATTAGATCTTCAGCAACTGCTGAGGACTTACCTGAAGCATCTTTTGCAGGCCAACAAGATACTTTTTTAAACATTTCTGGGTCTGAATCTGTCATTGATTATGTCAGAAAATGTTGGGCATCTCTTTTTGAAGCTAGGGCAATATTTTATCGTGAAGAAAATAATTTTGAACATTCTAAAGTTTATATTGCAGTAGTTGTTCAAGAAATGGTAGAATCTGAAAAAGCAGGAGTAATGTTCACTGTTAATCCATCTACTGGTGAAGATGTTGCACTTATTGAAGGATCATGGGGATTAGGGGAAGCTGTTGTATCAGGTTCTGTTACTCCAGATACTTATTATGTTGATAAAAAAATCAATGATATTTTAAATTTCAGTATTGCAGATAAAAAAGTAATGTTTGAAAAATCACCTTCTGGTGAAACTAAACAAATAGATGTTCCTGAAAAACTCAGGAATGAAAGAGTATTATCAGAAAAAGAACTTATTGAATTAACTGAAATGGGTAAAAGAATTCAAAAGCATTATAATGCTCCCCAGGATACTGAATGGGCTTTTTATGACAATATTCTTTATATGTTACAATCTAGACCAATTACTACTTTGGATGAAAAATCTTCATCTGATAATTCAAGTGTAGATGAATTAGAAGATAGAGAAGTATTGGTAAAAGGTCTTGGTGCAAGTCCAGGTATGGCTTCTGGATCTGTAAAAATCATTAATAAAATTGATGAATTGGATAAAATTAAAGATGGAGACATTATGGTTACAACTATGACTACTCCTGATATGGTTCCAGCTATGAAAAGATCTAGTGGAATTATAACTGATGAAGGTGGTATAACCTGTCATGCAGCTATTATTTCTCGTGAACTAGGAATTCCATGTGTTGTTGGAACAGGAAATGCTACTGAAATTCTTAAAGAAAATAATAAAGTGACTATTGATGGCAAAAAAGGTCTTGTTTTTGAAGGTGAATTTAAGATAACTGAGGAAAAACATGATGAAGTAGCCACAAGTTCTCAATCAACAGCTCCAATAATTACTGTTACAGATGTTAAAGTTAATGTTAGTATGCCTGAAGCAGCTAAAAAGGCATTTGCAACTGGTGCAGATGGTGTTGGCCTTCTTAGAACTGAACATATGATGCTCACTTCGGGAGTACATCCTAAAAAATTCATTCTTGATGGTAAAGAAGATGAACTTATTAAAATGTTAATGGAAAATATTTTAAAAGTTGTAGACGTTTTCTATCCAACACCAGTATGGTACAGAACATTAGATGCGCCTACTGATGAATTCCAAACTTTAGATGGTGGAGAAGATGAACCTCATGAACATAATCCAATGCTTGGTTGGAGAGGAATTAGGAGGGAACTTGATGAACCTGAAATTCTTAAAGCTGAATTTAAAGCTATTAAAAAACTCCATGACCAAGGATACACTAATATAGGAATTATGATTCCATTATCACAAAGCCCTGATGAACTTAAAAAAGCTAAAGAAATAGCTGAAGAAGTCGGATTAAAGCCTCATAAAGATGTTGACTTTGGCATAATGGTTGAAACTCCTGCAGCTGCTTTAATGATTGAAGATTTCATAGATGTTGGAATAGACTTTGCAAGTATTGGAACCAATGATCTTACTCAATATATTCTTGCAGTTGATAGAAATAACGAATTAGTAGCTAAAAATTATAGTGAAGAACACCCAGCAGTTTTAAAATTGATTAAAAGAACTATTCAAAAATGTAATGAAGCAGGAATTACATCTAGTATTTGTGGTCAAGCAGGAAGTAGACCTCATATAGTTGAAAAACTTGTTGAACTTGGAATAACTAGTGTTTCATCTAATACTGATGCAGTTAAAGATGTAAGACATGTAGTAGCTAAATCTGAACAAAAATTAATTTTAGATGCTGCAAGAAAGAATAAATAAGATTTAATTAAATTTTATTTTTTATTTTTTATTTTTTAGATGTGTTAATTAATATTTTAATATAATTTTATATTAAATTAATATAATATCTTGATATAACATTTTTTTATAATATTTTTTATCATTTTTTAATTTAATATATCATTAATTGATATCAATTTATTCTATTGTTAATAATTCTATCAAAGGTATTCAAAATGGATAATGAACCAATAAAAAAGGAAGAAATTTTAGAAAAATTATCTGAATTTAAAAATCAGAACTTAAACTATTCTGATGGAAAAATATTAGGATCTATGTGTACTCGCTCTGATCCTTTTTCTAAAGAAGTGTTTTGTGATTTTTTAGATTCAAATCTTGGAGATCCTGGTCTTTTTAAAGGAACTCAAACTCTTGAAGAAATGGTTATAGATGATATTGGTTCTTTTCTTTCTCTTGAAAAATCATTTGGAAATATTGTTACTGGTGGAACAGAAGCTAATTTAATGGCTATAAGATCTGCTCGAAATATTACTAGGAAAGAAAAAGGAATTGGAGATATAAACAATGAAAATGAATATACTATTCCTGAAATAATTGTGCCTCGTTCTGCTCATTTTTCATTCAAAAAAGCTGCAGATTTGCTTAATTTAAAATTAATTGAAGCAGATCTAGATGAAAATTATAGGGTTGATATAGAATCTGTTAAAAACAATATTTCTGAAAATACTATAGCTATTGTAGGAATAGCTGGAACTACTGAATTAGGTATGATAGATCCTATTAAAGAACTTTCTGATTTAGCTACAGAAAAAAATATATATTTCCATGTTGATGCTGCTTTTGGTGGTTTTTCTATTCCATTTTTAAATGACTTTGGTTATGAAATACCTCCTTTTGATTTTGCTTTAGAAGGAGTTTGTTCTATTACAATAGACCCTCATAAAATGGGTCTTGCTCCAATTCCATCTGGTTGTATAATTTTTAGAGAAAAAAAATACTTAGATATAATGGCTGTTAAATCTCCTTATTTGACCTCTAAAGAACAATCTACTATAGTTGGTACAAGGCTTGGGGCTCCAGTTGCAGCTACCTGGGCAATCATGCAATACATGGGAAGAGAAGGATATGCGAAAAATGCGAACGAATGTATGATAAATACTGAATTTTTAGCAGATGCCTTGTTTAAAGAAGATTTTGAATTGATAACAGAGCCTGATTTAAACATAGTTGCTTTTACTCATCCTGAAATAAATACTGATGATCTAGCTGATATGCTTGAAAAAAAAGGCTGGAGAGTTTCAGTTTCTTCTTATCCAAAATCTGTAAGAATAGTTCTTATGCAACATATTAAATATACTCATCTCATTGATTTTTTAACTAGTATACGTGAAATAAAAAGCGATTTAAATATACGATAATTGTTATAGGATAAAACATGACTATTTTATCAATTATTAATTTAATAGAATTAAAAAATAAAAATATTAAAATAAATATAAAAAATAATTTAAAAAATTAAAAACTTTTAAACTAATTTAATAACTAAATAATTAGTTTTTAATTTAATCTTTTAAGAATTTTTATTATTTTCATATGTTGATTCTTTCATGTTTTTGAGGGGTTTAAAACAAAATATTCTGTTTTACATAGATTATGGTTTTGATTATCGGGATAAAATTTAACAGTCAAAGTTATTTTTTGTTTTGGTTTAATTCCTTTGATATTAATTATTTTAACTTTAGATTTAAACTTATTATTCCGTATATGGCATAATGATAATGTAGTTTTCCCTGATTTTAAATTACCTTTATTTTGAATAGTAATTTTATAGGTAATTATTTTTTTGTTTTTTGAGGATTTTATTTTTTTAATTTTTGATATATCTAAATCTACTTTTTTAATAACTTTAGTAACAGGATTATTTTTATTTTCTGTTCTTTGATTATTGTCTCCATTATTATTATTATTGGGATTTATATTATTACCTGGTGTTTGAGTGTTGTTAGTTATTTGATTATTAACCTGTGTCTGATTATTATCTATAGTTGAATTGGAAGGAATAACAATTGTTTTCCAAAGATCATTTTCAGTAAATCCAAAGTCATTGATCAATATTTCATCAATGATTCGGTTAATTTCAACTATCAATTCATCTAATTCCTCTTTGTAATAGTTTACTTCATCAGGATCTTCCATATTTACATTTAATAACATTAACAATCCATCAATATCAAATTTTTCATAATAACTTTTAATTGCAGAATAGGGGGCTTGATTTTCAAAGAAATATGTTAGTAAGCTAAAAAATATATTTTTATCTTCGTTTTTAAAACAGTTCCATTTCATCAACATATTTAATATTCTGATATAAGAAGACATTTTGAGTATTATTATAATAATTTCCACATTCTCCACTATATGCTTCTAATAAAAGTTCAAAGCTATTTATAGAAAATTCATTTAGATAACCATAACTAGTCCACCACTAATCACTGTAAATATACATTATAAATTTTATGAGTGGAATTATATAATCATTAAGATAGATTTTTATAATTTCGGTGTTATAACGGACATCTCTATAAAATACATAATATCCAATTCCAATAATCGTTTTTAAGAAGTTCACCTTGACTGTTAGTGATCCAGTTTCATTATAAACTAATAACATATCAAAAAGTAACTTTTGAGCAGGTCCTCTTTCTCTATGGATAGAATATTGATAATTGAAGTTTATACTTTCAAAATAATAATATTCAGTATTTTGAGAGTAATAATCATATATTGCATTTTCTATTTGTTGATAAAAATGATAAAATCCAAAATTACTTCCTTCAAAACTAAATCGAAGATATATTTGATTCATTATTTCAATAATTGTACCATTAGGCAACTTAAAGAAAGTAGAACCACATTGAGCATATAACTCAATTCCATTTTCACTATTATGGTCAGTTATATTTCCAAGTTTCTTCAATTAGATCAATACTATCATTACTTGAAATTGTCAAAAAATCATAAGTCCATGTAAAAATAGTACCATTTATCTTATCAATAGCATTACTTGATCCATTAACCATCATCAGTTGATAACTATAATATCTATTATATCCAATGTTAATAGATTTGTTGTACTAGAATTTACACTTGAGTTAACAACGCTACAATTGATTAAATATAATGTTTTAACTCCGGTTACTGAAATGATTGTATTGAAAAATTTGCTATTTTTGATAATAATTTCATTATTGCTATTAAAAGTTAAATTACTGTTTTTTATTATACTATCAAATATTTCAACTTTCCTATCATTGTTAACTAGTTTAGAATTGTTTAATTTAGAATTTTTTATATTCAAATTTTTATTATTTACACTTACATTAAAATTAGACAAATCCTGATCAACAGTATTCACGTCCTCGGTACTAGTTATAATATTCCTATCATTCATTGTTAAATCCACAGCACTAATACTAGTAGCTGATATTAATGCAAAAACAAAAATAGAAGTGTGACTAATAAAATAATAGTCTTATTTATTTTATTATTTATTTTAAGCAATTTTTGCCTCCTATTAATATAGAAAAATATTTTTATACTTAAGAATTTTTTTTAAAATTTATAAGGTATGTTAATTCTTATTATAAAAACGAGTACTCACTTATTTATTTAAAAAAATTATTCTACACACATTTATTCATAAAATAGGGTAGATAATTATATTTTCAAATGAATATTTGCTATTTTATTTACTAATTATTATATTTTTTTAGCTATAAATATTCAAATAAATAGATAATTAATAAAATAATAAACAAAAATGTTATATTGTTTTTTATATTATATAAATGTTTTTATTATTGAAAATTTTATATATTAAAATATTAAACTTCAGATTAAACTATATACTGAATTATAGATTAATAAATATATTATTAAACTATAATGTAAAATATAATTTTTTAATCATCTTTTTATTTTTCAAAAGAATTTATTTTTATAAATTTATTAATTAGAAAATTCATATTCCAAAATTAACAATTTTAAATAAAAAAATTTAAGTTTATAAAATTGAAATAAATTAATATAAATGTTAAGGGAACTTGATCATGATTCATGATACAGCTATAATATTATCTGGAGCTAAAGTAATGGGAAATGTTGAAATTGGGGAAAATTCTTCTGTATGGTATAATGCTGTTTTAAGAGGAGATCATGGTGAGATTGTAATAGGAAATAATTCTAATGTTCAAGACAATGTAGTTATACATAGTCCTCCTAATGGAACTACAACTCTTGGAGATAATGTTTCAATAGGTCATAGTGCAGTTGTCCATGGATGTGAAATAGGAGATAATGTTACTATAGGAATGAATGTAACTGTATTAAATAGAGCAAAAATAGGGAATAATTCCATTGTTGGTGCTGGAGCAGTAATAACCGAAGATAAGGAATTTCCAGATGGAAGTTTAATTTTAGGTTTACCCGGAAAAGTTATGAGGCAATTAACTTCTGAAAAAATGGAATTAAATAAATCTAACGCCTTAATGTATGTTAATTTAGCTAAAGATCATAAAAATAACAAATTTAAATGATTTAAATTTAAATGATTTTTATTAAATAGTATATTTAGTAAATTTTGAGTTTATTATGAAAGAAATAACAACACCTATTTCTGATGAAGAGGTTATTGACTTAAAAATTGGGGATAAACTTCTTATTAGTGGAATTATTTTCACAGGTAGGGATGTAGTACTTCCTAAATTAAAAAATAAAATAAATAATGGTTTTAAAAATGAAATTCCTTTTGATTTAGAAGGTAGTGTTATTATGCACACTGCTGTTAGTGATGCAGGAATAGCTCCTACTACAAGTAATAAAGAAGAAATAGAATCTTCAATGACAATTTTAGCTAAAAATGGAGTAAAAATTCATATTGGAAAAGGAGCTCTTAGTACTGAAACAAAAATGTTATTAAATAATGAAAATTCTATTTTTGTTGTAACTCCTCCTGTAGCTGCTTTTTTAACTGATCATATCTTATCAAAAGAAGTAATTGCATACGAAGAAGAAGGTATTGAAGCTATTTTTAAATTAAATGTAAAAAATATTCCTGGAATAGTATCTATTGCCCATGGAGAATCTTTATATTAATTATTTATTTTAATTAAATTTTTGATTATTATTATGTTATATTTCAAATTTTATAATTTCAATGTTTTTTTTATAGGTAATATCAATTGATATATTTTTTATTCTTAAAAATTTTTATATTTAATCTTAATTCTTCTTTAAGGTATTCATTTTTTATTATTTAGACAATATTGCTCTTAAATATATAAATAATTTATATATTGCTTGTTATTAATTAATTTAATGAATATAATCAAATCTAAGGTTTGAGAAAAATATATATTTTATAAAATCAATAATATGATGTGATTAAGATTAAAATTAGAATTAATAATGAAGAAAATGAATGTAAATCTATTAAATGACTTTTTGTTTGGTAAATTATTTGGTGAACGGGGTTGTGAAAAAGAAACATTACATTTAATAAACCCATTTACGAATAAAAATTTTAAAAGTTTGAGTTTTGAACTTAACGAAATAAAAGGAAATTATAAAAATAATAAAAAATCGGTCACTGATGTTCTAGTTATGATGAATAATGATACATTAGTTAACATTGAAGCACAAATAGGAAAACAAGCTAAATTTCACAAAAGAAATCACTTCTATAATTCTAAGATATATTCAATTCTGTTGAATGTTGGTGAGGATTATGAAGAGTTACCAATGACAATAATGATAAATATTTTAGGGTTCAATCTTCATAATTTGGAAAATTATCACACAACTTTTGTTTTATCTGAAAAAATAAATAAAGAATACACACTTGAGGATATAATAGAAACACATTACATAGATTTAGCCCGATTTAGAATAAAAGTAAGAAAAAATAAAATAGATTTAAATGATCCAAAAGATAGGCTTACTCTACTTTTGGATGAAAAAACACCTCAAAGTTTAATTGATCAGGTGATTAAAATGGATGAATTTGCAAATAACATATATAAAAAAAACACTTCATGTTTTAAAAGATAAACAAGAATATTTGTCATATATTCGAGTTGAGCAAGCTGAATTAGACAAAAAAGCTCAGTTAAGGTAATGCAGAAAAAGAAGCTAAAAAAGAAGTTAGAGAAAAAGGTAGAGAAGAAGGTAAAAAATAAAGCAAACAAAATGGTAAAAAAGAATGTAAAGAAGAAGAAAAAATTAAAATAGTGACTAATCTCAAAAAAGATGGAATTTCAATTGAAACAATAGCTAAAAACACAGGATTAACATTGATTTTGTTGAAAAGCTTTAAATTTTAATCTATTTTATTTTAATTAATTTCACTGTTTGATTCATTTGTTTTTTTCTTCATTAATATTAACTCTTTTACTTTCTGCTGTTGGAATTACTTCAAAAACAGCACCATCAAATTCAAGGTTAAATTCAGATCCGTCCATTAACATATGTTGGAAAACTGCAAGAGAAGAAACTTCAGAATGTGGTTGTTTTGTAACAGAAACATTATAATCTGATTTTTTATATACTTTAGTAGGAACTCTAGATCCACCTATAATAATTAGCTTATCTTTTGGAGATTCTCTTATTTCTCCTATAACATCTTGAACTTGAGATCCATACATTGTTAAATGAATAACTTCTCCTCCATTTTTCTGCCATTCTTCAATAAGATTCATATAACTCTTTTTATATGCAATTTCGAAATTTCCACCCCATCGTTCTACTACATCTTCAACATTTTTCATTAATTTTTCATCTTCTTCTCCACTTAAATATATTTTTGAAGCTCCAAAAGCTCTTGAAGTTAGACAAACATGAGTAGTTATTCTAGCATCTCTTTTTGACCTATGGTCTAATCTTAAAACATTTATATTCATTAGTATCACAAATAGTAAATTATTATATATATAATATTTCTTAATTAATTTATTAATCAATTTAATTATTAATTTAACTATCAATTTAACTATTAATTTAATTATTAAGTTTAGTATTGATTTTAGTTTCAATTTAGTTATTTATTAATTTATTTAAACTAATTAAATTATATTTTTGATTATAGTTAATAAAATGTACTTTTTACTTAGTTATAATAAAGTTATTATTAACATAAATAATAAAGAAAATAGTCTACCTATTTCATTAGAAGTTCCTAAAACATCTCCAGTAGCTATTTTGAAATGTTTCTTTCCAACGAAGCTAACTAGTGCTCCTCCAAACATTCCTCCAAGAACTCCAAATATTCCTATTATTCCTCCAAACAGAAAAGCAATAATAGAACTTATAATTAATGTAGCTATAAACTTAGGCATGGTCATAGATTCTATGAAATATTTCCCTGTTCCATCAGACCCTGATTTTGAAGATATTGTACAGCTAACTAATCCTACTTTTGCAGACATTTCACAGATTAAAACTGCTCCTAAAAAGTCTGTTAATAATAAGGAATCTAGAAGAGCAATAGTGATTATTGCAACTATAAAAAATGTTGCTATGCCACCAGTTCCAATCATGGAATCTCTCATAATTTTTATCTTTTTTTCAGAACTTCCATGAACCATCAATCCATCTCCAACATCTATAACTCCGTCAAGATGATGGAATCCGTTAAACCATATAAAAAAGCTATATATTATAGTTGAAATTATAAAAAATGGGAGATTTAAAATATTTAAAAAATATGCTATTATCAAAGCTATAAACCCTACAAATACACTTATAACTGGCCAAAACCAGGTCATTTTAGCCATTTCTTCCATGGTAGTGTATATATTTATTGGTAAAATAGTGGAAAAAGTTAAAAGTCCACCTATGGATCTTAATGTGGATGTTTTTTCATTAGAAAAATAATCATCTTTTTGTTTATCCTTTTCTGTCATTAGATCTCCTTTTCTTCATTTACATCTTTTATATTATATTTTTAATAATCTTCTTCGAATATTTTAGACATACAACCTGCAATAAGGCCTGCAAAAATATCATCGACCATAGGTCCTAATTTAGATATTATTCCCGGCTTTGCTTCATCATATCTTTTAAAATTAAATGTTGCTTTTGTTCCAGCTATTTGATTTGATATGACTATTCCTAAAACTTCATCAGTATATAAATACGCTGGATCATCACTAAAATCAACTTCTCTAATTCTATTACTTTGAAAATCTTCTTCACAACGTATAGCTGACATCAAAAGAGCAACAACATTTATATCTTCAAGTGATTTTAAGATTTGATTTTTTAACCTTAATTTTAATTCTTTTGTCTTTTCAGGAGTTTCTTCTACACCTACACATAATTCCATTCCTGCATCTACAAGAGAGTCAATGCTTATTCCTTCAGCTATAATATAATCTAATATTCCAAAAGAAAGATTTAAATTTTCTAAAAAATTGTTACAAGATTTAATCATACAATTAATTAATTCTTTTTCTATATCTTCTATAGTTTCTTCATAATTGTTTGAGTATATCATTTCTGATAAGTCTTGTTTTTTTCCTTTTTTAAATTCAACTGGTGATTTACAAGCTAGAGTTATTGTTTCATTGTTGTTTAAAGCATCTTGAATATGTTCTGGTAATCTCAAATATTCGAAGTATTTTATTTTTGTTTCAATACCTATCTTATAGAGATGAATAAGTTCTTTTAACTTTAGATTTCTATCAATGTAAATTATTTGATTTAAATCTAATTCAATTTCACCAAGACCTCTTTTGACTTTAGCTACTTCTAAATTATCGGTTATTTTTATTAAATTAAGATTTCTATTCATAAAATTTATAATAGCGATATTTTCTGATTTTTCAATAAAATGATCTAATTCTTTATTTTCATTTTTATTATTAATAGGATCATTTTTATCTGAAATATTTTTAATAGGATATTCTTGAGCAATATAACTATTATAACTACTATATTTATGAAAATTTTCTTTTATTTTATTTTCTTTTTTGAAAAAATCAAGAGATTTTTCAAATTTATCTTCATTATTATAGTTTTGAGATAAAACAATTATAGTTTCTACAATGTCAATCCCATTGTTTATTTGATTTTTATTAGCAAGACTATCATTAAATGTTAAAAAATAATCAGGGTTTTTCATATAAAAATAGTCAAAGTCACTATGAAGTTTAATATTTTCAAAAATTTCTATAGTTTTCTTTTTATTTTTTATTTTTTGTTTTTTGTTTTTCAAAATAATCCCCTCGTAGTCTAATAATTTAGAATTTTTCACATGTTCATAAATTCTTATATATTCTTAATTACATATTTATGTTATTTATTAATATATTCTTATATTATTATATTTTATATTAAGAATAAATCATATTTAGAATAATTCATATTAGAATATTTTATATTTAGAATACTTTATTTAGAATAATTATATTATATTTTAATAATAAAATTTCAAATAATAAATTTCATTAATAATTACTAAAATTTCATAAATTAATAACTCTTGAAAAATTATTAAATTTTTAAAGGAAAATTTTAAAGGAAAAAACATGGTACTTATAATAGATCCTCAAAATGCAGGAATTGCTGGTAATATGATTGCAGGAGCTTTTGTTGATTTAGGCTGTGATCTTAATGAGATTAAAAAGGTCATGGAGACTACTTCTGCTGAATTTGGTGGAGTTAAGGTTAACATTAATAAAGTTAATAAGGGTGGATTTGATTCTACTTTCTTGAATGTTGAAACTATAGATATAGATAATCCTAATAATCATTCAATTTCTTATAAAAATCTTATATCTAAAATTGATAATCTAAAAACGATCGAAAAAGATAAAAAAGATAGTGTCTTTGATTTGAATATAATTGAAGATGTTTTTGATATTTCAAAAAAAGTTTTTAAGAGATTAGCTATTAGCGAATCAAAAATACATGGAAAATCATTAGAAGATATTCATTTTCATGAAGTGGGGGCTGTAGATGCTGTTGCAGATATTTTTGGATCGGTTTTTGCTTTTTGTAGATTAGGATTTCATAATAGTGAAGAAAAGGTTATTGGACTTCCAATTGCTTTAGGTGGAGGATTTATTGATTCTAAACATGGAAGAATTCCTATTCCTGCACCAGTTACTCTTGAACTTTTAAGTAATGAAAATATTTTTTCGTTTGGTGGACCTGTAAATACAGAAATAGCTACACCTACTGGTGTTGCTTTATACCTCGAAATTTGTGATGAATTCAGTGATTTTCAACCTATGATAAAAGTTGAAAAAGTAGCTTATGGTGCTGGAAAAAAAGATTTTGATTTTCCAAATGTTTTAAGAATAATTAAAGCTAAATCAAAAATAAAATCTCAAACTATTGATGTTATAGAAACAAATATGGACCATCTTTCTGGAGAAGCGATGGGTTATCTTTTTGAAAAGTTAATGAATGAAGGAGCAAGAGATGTATCTATCATACCAATTACCATGAAAAAAAACCGCCCTGGCCATATTTTAAAAGTTATCTCTCAAAAGAAAACTACTGAAAAATTGATTTCAGTTGTTTTTAAAGAAACTGGAACTTTAGGAATTAGAGTTTCAGAAAATTCTCATAGGGGTATAGCTTCAAGAAAGTTCATAACATTGGATATAGATATTGATGGTAAAAAAGAAAATATTAAATTTAAAATAGGATATATTGGGGACGAAATAATCTCATCAAGACCTGAATATGAAGATATAAAGAAAATTGCTATTAGTAGAAATATTTCTTTAAATAAGGTTTTAGAAATAACTAATTTTAATATAAATAAATACTTATCTTTAAATAAATTTAATAATCAATAAATCATGTTGAATTAAATAATTATAATAAATTAAACTAAATTATAATAAATAATTATATATTTTAGCTAGGAAAAATAAAAAATTTAAAATTTAAAACTTAAAAAATATAAAATTTTATAATAAAAATTAGCTATTAAATTGTGATTTTATGGATTTTTCAAATAATATTGCATTTCAGAGAGTTTATTATAACCATGAATCAAAAACTCTTTTTGTTATTTTTAGAAATGGTCACAGAACTAAATATGCTCATGAAAATGTCCCTGAAGATGTTTATAATGATTTCAAAGCATCTGAATTTTCTAATAGATATTATTATCAAAACATTAAAGACAAATATAATAAAAAAATAGATTTTTGGACTGATGAAGATCATAAACATCTTAATTTTCCTGAATATGATTAAATATCTATTTGTTCTATTAAATTAATTGAATATTAAATATTTATTATTGATTTTTATTGTTATAATTAATATTTATAATTATAAATTATATTTTAGCATATTTTAATATATTTTAGTATAAATATAATTTTATAATCAATTAATATATTATTTTTAATAATTTTAAAATTATAAATATTATTAAAAAGTTATATATTAATTTATATTTCACTATTTTCTAAATAATATAAATTAAACTATAGAAAAAATAAAATACTTTAAAAATCATACTTATTTGAGTTGAATAATCTAATAAATTTAAAAATATATTATAAGTATAAAATAATATTATTAAAAAGAAATTTAATATAGATAGTATAAAGACATAAATAGTGAAACTATATTTGATTTAAATTATTATATGGATATTATTATAGTTATATAAATATTATTATAGGTAAAATAATGAGAAGGAGAAAAAATAAAGAAATTACTAAAAAACACATAGCTTTAATAGCTATTATATTTGTTTCAGCTATTATACTAAGTTCTTTTGTTAATATGGCATTAAAAGATGATATTAATAATGGAAGTTTGGATTAAAGGAAATTATATGAATGATGTTGACTTGGATGTTTTAGCTAATAATGGGGTCGAGAATGTATTCCTACATTCTAATGCTTTTGATCTTTTTGGAGAAGAAAATGTCAGTGCGTGGGTAAAAAAGGCTAATGATAAAAATATTAAAATTCATCTCGAGATGCAATGTTTTTATAATGAAACATGGGTGGATCCGATTGATATAAATAAAAAAGAATTTAACTTTATAATTATTTTAATTCTAAGATCGATGAAATAGATAGATTGGTAGATACTCCTAGGAATCCCAGTGGCATACAATTAAATTACATTAGATATCCAGTTTATGCTTATAATTACACCTATCCTAACAATGTAACTGCTAGTAATGCTCTAACAAAATTTGTCTCAATGACTAGTGATAGAATTAGTGATAAAGATTTGACTTTGTCAATAACAGTTATGCCAGAAAGAGAAAGTAAACAATATTATGGGTAAGATGTTAAAACTTTGTCTAAATATGTAGATGGTGTTGTTCCTATGGCTTATTCTGGAAACTATCAGAAAAAGGATGCATGGATTAAAGACACAGCTTCTTATTTTAAAAGTGAAGCAATGTGGTCTAAAGTTTCTATGGGAATTCGAAATCATGCTAGTGATGACAATGAAACTTTTTTGTCTGCAGATCAAATAAAAAATGCTTCTAAAGCTGTATTAGATGGTGGAGCTGATGGTGTTATATTATTTAATTGGGAACTTATGAAAAATGGGTTTAATCTAAAGGAACTAAAATAAGTTAAATTTAAATTGAAATAATATATAAATTTGAATTTAAAAACAAAAAATGGAATTTTAAAATGTCTACAAATATTAAAAAAGCTATATCTGTTCTTTCAGGAGGATTGGATTCTACTGTTGCCACAAGTTTTTTTGCAGAAGAATATGATATTCAGGCTATAACATTTAACTATGGTCAGAAAAGTTTGGATCAAGAAATTGATGCTTCTTTGAAATTATGTCAAAAATTAGGGATGAAACATACTATAATTGATCTTCTATGGTTAGCTAATATAGGAAATTCTGCACTAACTTCTGATAATGAAGTTCCTCAAGTAAATTTTGAAGATATTGAAGATATTGAAACTAATGAAAATACTGCTGATAAAGTATGGGTTCCTGGTAGAAATATAGTTTTTTCAGCTATTGCTACATCATTTGCTGAAGGAGAAGATGCTGAAATTATTATTGTAGGCTGGGATAAAGAAGAAGCAGCTACATTCCCTGATAACTCAAAAGAATTTTTAAATAGCTTTAATAATATGATTTTAGAAGGAACAAAAGCTTCTGAAAAAATAAAAATTAAAGCTCCTCTCATTGATTTAAATAAAAAAGAAATAGTTCAGCTTGGAAAGAAAATTAATGCTCCATTCGATATTACTTATTCTTGTTATAATGGGGAAAATATTCATTGTGGAAGATGTGGATCTTGTATTCGTCGTAAAAAGGCATTTTTAGATGCAAATATCCAAGATCCTACTGTTTATAAAGAATAATATTATATTCAAGTTTATATTTAAATTTGAAAATCATTTTAATTTAATATTTTGTAAACAACAAATTTTGCAGAGAATAAGATTAAAAAAAGAATTTAATATATCAATGAAATTTATTTTGATTTTTTAGTGTTTCATAGTGTTCTTTATTTCTATATTTAAATACTTTAGCTGGATGGCCTCCAGCAATAGCATATTTAGGAACATCATTTACTACTACACTTCCAGCTTGAATTATAGCTCCTTCTTCAATAGTTACTCCTGCTAATATCATAACTCTGTTTCCTATCCATACATTGTCTTTGATAAAAATATCTTTTGATAGAATTGTGTCATCATAGGGAATAGCTGAACCAGTATCATAGTTATGAATGTCAGTAACCATCATACATTCAATTCCTGAATGAAAATTGTTCCCTATTGCTATTTTTCCATGGCCTTGAATTTTCATACCATTGAAATTTACATTATTTCCTAATTCAGTTTTAGAAGTTGCATGACTAGGTCCATTAACAGTTAAATTTTTTCCAACAGTTTTAGCTACTTTTATAATCTTTTTTTTATAGCTATTTCTTTTGAAATTTTGATAATGTGTTATAAAAAAATTAAAAATATTCATATTAATCCCTCAATTCTAAGAAGAACATTCAGTGGAATATTGTGAAAGCAAAACAGCTACTTTATGGGTAGTAGCTTCATCTAATTGTTTTTTACCATAGGTAATTTTCATCATTAATTCATCCAGAAATAAATCTTCATCAGTTAAAGGCATATTAATAACAGCTACTTTATTGTTTACAAAACCTACTAATGGTTCAACATAACAATCTTTTAATCCATTTTCATTTAAAAAATCAATCAACGCTTCACTTAAATGTATTGATTTTTGTTTTATTTTGTTATTGTGATCAAATCTTTGTTGAGATTCTGCAAATTTAAACTTAGTTGGAGTTTTTGAATTATTGATTCTTTGTTGAAATTTATCACTTGATTTCATATTATTTTGATAATCAATGTTATTTTTATTATTGTTTGTACTATCCTCATTTTCAGGATTTTCTAATATTAAATCATTTAATCTATATTTATTTACTAAATTAATATTTTCACTTTCAATTTTACTTTTTTCTTTATCTTCTTTTTCATTATAACTTTGACTAACAATAGAAAATATTCCAGTAGATCCAACTACTACGTGGTTTATACCATCATTAGCATTAGGGACTTTAACAAAATAAAAAACATAAAATCTTTCAGGAAGAGTTAAAAGTTTTTCTCTGATTAGCTTACCTCTTTTTTCAGTAGCTGTATAACTTTTATTTTTCATTGTCCCGATTATAAATAGTACTATTCCAATTCCTATAAAAATTATTCCATAAATTCTTTGTGATAATAATACATCCGATACTCCAATCAATGCAACAATTAATCCAGTAACAATATAGACATCGTGATATGAAGTGTTTTTTATATTAGGATGAGGAATTAATTCTTGTTTTTTATTAGATTTTTTAAGAGTTTCATCTATTTGTTGGATTTCAGATTCTGAAGCATTATTTAATTCATTTATTTCTCTATCAATAGCTATATTTTCTGGAAGTTGGTTTTTATCAATATTTTTTCTATTTCTTTTAGAAATTCTATCGAATATTGATTCTTTATAATCATTCCCTTCAATTTTTTCTTTAGATTCATCATTAACTATTATTTCTTTTATGTTTACAATAAGGATTCCATAACTTTCAGCTAAGTTATATGAAAAATCTTTAGTGATTTTTTTTCTCAATTTTTTCTCAATTTCATTGATGTTAGTTTCAGTAAGTGGAGAAATAATGGATGATTCATTAAAAGCGTTATTATTTAAAGAATTTATCTTATAATCAGATATATCTTTATTTTGTTGATTATGTGCATTTTTTATTTGTGAACTAATATTTATTTCGGATTCATCGATTTGTGAATTAGTATTTATTTCTGAATTATTATGGATTAATGAATTGTTGTTTTTATCTTTATTAAATTGTGAAGATTTTTTCATTTTCAGTTCATCTTCAAATTTTTTATTCAATTCTTCATTAACATAATGTAAATCTCCAAAACAGCTAGAACATTCGTAATCTTCTGGTGATTCATTTATATCAATAGTGTATTTTAATCCACAATTTTCACATCTAGCTACTAAATAATCCTCAAGGTTTTTGTGATTATATTTTTCATAATTTTCATGAGATTGAGAATTAGTAGAAGGATAATTTTGCACTGATTGAAGATTTCCAGTACAAACAGAGCATTCATAGTCATCGACATCTTCATTATCATCGATTTGATAATTTGCTCCGCACTTTTCACATACTACAACTTTCAAAGTATCAATCCCTAAATTTATAATTTTTTGTTAAATTACTCATAATTATTATTTAATTAATTATATAAATTCGTTATATAATTTATATATTATAACATATTATATTTCTTTTTTAATTTAAATATTGTGATATTAATAGCATATAAATAGATATTAGGTAGGAATAGCCATTATGAAAATTATAGGATAAAAATTTATAAGAATTTGAAGATTCAAATTAAGATAAACTATTCATTTATTTCTTTATTCATTAGTTATTTATTCATTTATTAAGATAAGATTTAAAATGATAAGTATTTATTCTTGTTCATATCATATTAATTTATCTTAATTTTTTAAACTAGATAAATTTACCCATGCCTGCCGTGAATGAAATTAAATCGAAAATTACATGAGCTAAATAGGATATGAACATGTTTTTTGTTTTTAAATAACCATACTTAGTGAATAATGAACCTAATCTTTGGAGAAGTGAAACTAAAATTATATTTTTGCATCCTGGTAAATGCTGTTGAAATCAACAATACTTAATTTCCTATTATTAGTTAATCTATAACTTATAAACATAAAGATCAAAAATGGTTGATCTTTATTAATTCTTCACCAAAAATTTGGAAAGGGTATATTATCCAAAATATTATTGAATGTATTTATCCTCCAGCAGGATTAGCTTGAATATTAATGTGAACTAAAAATAGATTCCTGCAACTGCAATTTTAAATATATATTCTAAAAATATTATTCCAACTATTAGCTTAAAATCGCTTCTTTGAAATTTTTTACATATTAAGTCATATTTCCAATTAACAACAAAACCAAATCCTAAAAATGGTATTAAGAAATATAAAATACCTTTTACTCTTCCTATCCAAGAATGGAGGAATATCAATATCATAGGTATGATAACTGTTATAGCTAACAATACCCATCTTTGAATACTTGTTTTTGGACTATCTATATAATGGAAAATCTAATCCATTTTTTTCAAATTTAAAAAAATCTTTCTTTTCATTATAATTATTAATAAAAAACTAATATAAATGTATAGGATAGAATGGATATATAATTAATATAATAGATATAATAGATATAATAGATATAATAGATTATAATAGTTTATAATAGATAATATAATTATAAAAATAAGAATCATGATAAAAAAATAGATTAAAATTAAATTAAACTAAATAAAAAAGGAAAAAGGTTATAAATAATATATTTAAAAAATAAATAAAATAATTAAATAGAAATATTTTAAGTTTATTTTAAAATCGTCACTGAATTATATGTTTTTTCCTATAGTTTCTGCTTTTTCTAAAATATCTTTATTTTTTAATAGTTTTTCTGTGTTATTTATTCCTGCTGCAACTAATCGATCTTTTAATTCAAAATTTACTATCTCATAAGTACATTTTAATTGATAATCAAAATAGGATTTGTATAAATCTTTGTCTGCTGCTTCTTGGGTAAATACTTGAATCACTTTTCTTTTCTTCATATCTTTATTAGGGTTTAGGCTAAATTGATAAAATCTATCTATAACAGCTTTAGTTTGTGCACTGACTTCTCCATAATAAACCGGAGTTCCTATTACTAATATACCACTATCGCAAATCTCTCCGTAGATATCAGTCATTGCATCATCCAATTCACATCCTTTCCCTTCTGCACAGTAATCACACGCTCTACATGGGTTCATGATTAAATTTCTTATTTGATGTACATTTCCTTCATGTCCATTTTCAATTGCTGTATTCACGATTTTTTCAACTAAATAAGTTGAACTACTTTCTTTTCTAAGACTTCCACATATTCCAACAATTTTCACGAATAATCACCTGTTTTATAAGTGTTCAAAGAGTTTTTTAATAATTGATAACTGAATATTTTATAATTTTTTTGTTTAATTCTCAGTGAACTAAAAATAGATCTATTAATCCAAATATATAATATATTGATATAATAAATATTAAATAGTGGTAAATATAAGTATGTTTATAAGTGATGAATCTATGAATTCTCAAAAAGATACAAAAAATAATGATTTTTCTAAATTATTAGATAAAATATTCCTGATAAAAAAAGCTTATTTGATAAATCTGAGATTTTAAAGGCAATGGATACTACAAGAATAAAAACATTATATTTATTAAAAGATGATGGATTATGTTCTTGCAATATTGAATCAGCTTTAAATAAACCACAACCTACTGTTTCTCATCATATCAATATTTTAAAAAAATCAAAACTTATCAATGCTAGAAAAGAAGGAGCATGGAATCATTATTCAATAAGTGATCCTAGAATAATAGAAATTTTAGATAAAATAAAAGTTGATTGATTTATTTTTTAATAATATATAATTTTTAATAATTATAATTTTTAGTTGATATATAATTTTTTTTAATATATTTCTAATATATTTTTAATAATATTTTTAATTAATTTTTTCTTTAGATTTATAATATAGCATTGGTTTATGATATAATTATATTATATTTTTATAGATTGACATTATTTGATCTTCAACTGAATCCCAATTATAAAATTTTTTCACTTGTTTTAATCCATTTGATCCCATAGTTTCGCTGAGTTCTTTGTCATCTAATAAATGTTTAATTTTGTTAGATAAATCTTCTGCGTTGTATTCAGCAGATAATCCTGTTTTATTATTTACCCATGTGTGAATATGGTTATTTTTAGTTAATACAACTGGTTTTTCACAAGCCATGGCTTCTAATCCACTGGTTGTAAATGATTCATATTGAGATGGCATTACAAATATATCTGAATCAATTATGGCTTCTTTTTTTGAATCTTCAAATAATGGTCCTGGAATAATTATTTTATTATCTAAATTTAGTTTTTTTATTAATGATTTTAATTCATCTAAAAATCCATTATCTGGGCCAACTATAGCTAATTTTACATTTGGATTGGTTTTATTTAAAATATTAAAAGAGTTAACTAAAAGATCTAAACCTTTTATTTTATTGATCCTACCAATAAATAGTAATAATTGCTCATCATCTTTTATATTATATTTTTTTCTGAAATTACCTTTTGGAGCTAGATTTGAATATTCTTCTAGTTCAATACCTAATGGAACAATTTCTATTTTATTTTCATCTACTCCCATTTTAATATATTGATTTTTTTCTATTTTTGTTAATGCAAATAACTTGGATGTGTTTTTTAGAATTTTAAATCCCCATATTTTGTCAAATATCTCTTTTAATCTTTTTTTTTGGAAAAATGGAAGTACTGATCCATGAGCTTGCAATACATAAGGAATATTATTTTTTTTAGCATAATGGCTAGCAGCTACAGCTAAAGAATGCCTATGCTCATGTATATGAACAATATCATATTTTTTTATTTCTTTTCTCATTTTAAAAGGTAGTGCATATGGAGTATCTATTATAAATTTTGTTTTAAGTATATTTGATAAATTTTTAAAGTAATAGACTTTTACTCCTTCCACATCAACATCATATCTATTATTTAGTTTTATCCTTTCACTACAACTATCAGTTGTAAAAACAATCACGTCATTCCCTTTTTCCGCTTGTTTTTTTCCCAGTTGATAAACTGCATTCACAATTCCTCCTGCTTCTAAACAAGGATAATATATTGGAACAATGTGTAAAATCTTCATTTTTTCACCAAATTTATTAACTTAACTATCTTTTATTTAATTAAATTAATAAATATTTGGATTTATATTTTTTTCATTTTTAGCTTGTTTTGTCTAAAAAATAAAAATAGAGTGGATTAAGAAAAAGAAAAATCTGAATTTTGTCTTGTAATATGCTTAATTAAAAATATACTTAATAATATAATTAATAAAATAATTAAAACAGATAAATATAAAACAAATAAATTAAAAATAAAATTAAAAAAAGATATAATAAATTAACTATCCTGCACTGTTTTTTATAGATACCAATAGTTTTATTTTACTATTTTTTCCTAGTTATTAACCTTAGAGAACTTAACAAAATTAACAAAACAATAATTATTGGAATACCTGTTGATTTCATACTTGCATTTATTTTTTTGACTTTTTGTATGTGGTTATTGTTATCATCAGCACTTGGATTTGGGTTAAGTTCTGGTTTAGGATCTGGATTTGGCTCTAGTTTAGGTTCTGGGTTTTTATTGATTATTGTTCCAGTTAATTGTTGTACTTCATTGGCTGTTATAAATGTATAAGTTAAATCATTGTTTGTATTTACACTTGTTTCAACAGATCTACTAAATCTAGCATCGAAAGTTGCTATAACTCCTTTTATTACATTTGTATAGATATTAGTTGAAAAATATGGAAGAAGATTAGCATCAAAATTGTCATTGGTATTTAATTTAAATTCATAGATGTTACATTAGTTATTTTCATAACAAAATAATTGTTTAATTCAATTCCATAGATTAGTGGATTATTATATCCCCACCAGTTGTAATTAGCATTTGTATTAGATCTATAATTATCTAAATCATATTTGGTTGTTTTTGTATTATTGAATATTCTATTGTAGTTAATAATTGCATTTGTTGTTGTAGAATTTAAGAGTATTTCTTGTGTACTATTTATAATGTTACAACACTTATTGTGAGATTAGTTCCATTAGCAAAAACGGTTAAGTCGTTTTCTGTAAAGTTACAACCTTTTACAATACTATTATTACAGTTTAATATCATTGCTCGGTTATTACCAATAAAATTAGAGTTGATAATTGTTAAATTTTCTCCAATAACAATGTATACTGCTCCACCTGTGGTGCATTATTATTGATAAATGTAGAATTAATTATAGTAACGTTATCACTTGCAGCACCGATAGCTGCATCATATTCTTCAGCACTATTATTCATGAATTTTGAATTAATTACAGTTAAGTTTTCTCCAATATTTCCAATAGCACCTTTTTGAATAGCTCTATTATTAATGAATATTGAATTTATAACTGTAAAATAGTGTTCACTATTACCACTAGCTCCTCCGGTGAAATTATCTGCAATATTGTTGTTAAACAACGAATTAATCACAGTAAAGTTGTTACCTTCATTACCGACTACTCCTCCACCATAATAATCTCCTCCAACATTATTATTATTAAATGTTGAATTTATTAAAGTGAAATTGTCTCCAGAACTACCACTAGCTCCACCATAATTAAAAACGCTATTGTTGTTAAATGTTGAGTTAATTACCTTAAAATTATCTCCCATATTTCCCAATGCTCCAGCATCAGATTCAGAAGTATTGTTGGTAAATGTAGAGTTAATTACAGTTAAGTTATCTCCATAACTACCGACTACTCCTCCACTATAATCTGTTTTATTGTTTTTAAATATAGATTTGATTATAGTAAGAAGCCCATACCTATTTCCAATACCTGTTCCTCCATATTGAGCATAATTATCAATAAATGTACATTTATTTACAAAAAATTCATTATAATATCCATCATTTTCTATTCCTGCTCCAGCATAGTATGCATTATTATTATTAAATATAAAATTATTTATAATAATTTTTCCTTGTGAATTGTATATTCCTATTCCTTCATAATTAGCTTGATTATTATTCATTATTGAACAATCGATGGTTAAATTACTAATATTTCCTTGACTGTAGATTCCTCCACCTTGTTCAGCCTTATTATATTGGATTTGACAATTTTGTATAGTCAATTTTCCTTCATTAAATAGTGCTCCTCCATTGTAACTATATCCATTTTGCAGAGTTATATTTATTAATGTTAATAAATCTCCAGGTTCTATTTTAAATATCCAGTTGGTAACTCTCTCCATCAATTATCACGGATTCATTTGGACCATTTCCGATAATAGTTAGATTTTTAGAAATAGTTAGATTTGTATTATTGAATCCAATATATCTTCTAGGATCTAAATGTATAACATCCTTATTTACTGCATCAGATATTGTTTTATTCAAACCACTTGATGTATTATTATTAACATTTAAATTTGCTGCATCAATAGAACTAATAGACAGCAATATAATGGGAATAATTAAAAAAGCATCAAAATCACTTGATTTTTTCCTGATAAATTTCATTATTATTTTCACCCCGTTTATAATTTATATCAGAATATTTCTAACAATACGTATTGTTAGTAATAAATATATTTTCTTAGATTTTATATAAATATTACTTAATTTATCTGTATTAATATTTTTTTTAGATAGGATTTAATAAAAATAGAATATCATATTATAGATATTATATCAAAAATTTATTTTTTTATGAATTTGGTTTTATTTTGATTGTTTTGAGGGAATATGAGAATTTTTTTTATAAATATAAATATCATCAAGTTTTTTAATGATTGTATAGTTTTCAATGATCTTATTTTCCTCAGAAATATTTTTAGTAATAAAATAAGTTACATTAAACTTACCTAATTTAGAAATATCTTTTTCATATGCACCATATAATATTCATTTTTAAGTACCATGTATAATAGCGTACATTGTGTGTCCAAATAACTTGATTAATATAATTAGAATCATAATTAATAAGCCATTCTGAAATTCCTTTAGGGCCACTCACATTCTTATTTTCAGTAGGTATTGTTTCAGTATTGGCAAAAGCGATCCAATAAATATCAATATAAGCCCTATAGCAATAATTTGGGGAAAGAAATTTTTCTGCTTTTTTTCATTAATATTTTCTGATTCTTTTCTTTTTTTAGCTATCTTATTAAAATTAAAATAACTTACATAATTTAGTATATATTCTAAACAATAATCTGCAAAATAAGCGACTACTGGTAAACATAGTTATTGAAATATCTATCAACTTTTACATCACTAAAACTAAAGAAGATAAAAAAACCATGTTATCATTATTAAATTAAAATTTAAACCTTTAGTTTTGATATTAATATCTTTAATATGATTAAAACTTCCTTATATCCTCGATTTTTTAGATTTAAACAGTTTATTTTCATTTAAAATATTAAATATTAATAAAATATTTATTAAAAATAAAATTTCGTTTATAATTGAGGAAATATGTTTGTAAGTGGCAATAATTATAATGCTATTAAAATTATTAGAAATATATTAAATATCAATCCTTTTTTGAATTTTAAATCCTTTTTTGAGCTTTTTTCAGGAATATATAATGGGAACTTATCTAAAATATAAGCTATTCCTCCTCCTAAAATTAATATAATTACTAAACATGATAAAACAGTAGGATTTTGAAGAACTGGTATAAATTGATCAAATCCAATATTTTTTGAGGATATAAAGTTAGGTATATTTGTTATATAAAAATAAGGGGCTGGTTTAAATCCAAGATCGATTGAAGTACCTTTATCTCCTGAAACTGCACTTTATGTTTGAGATATAAATGTTAAATCTGTTCCTTTTGATGTTAAAACATTTATAAAAGATGAATATATTATTAATGCTATTATGATTCCAATCATAAAATATTTAAACTTATTTGATTTAATTAATCTTTTATAAATACAATAGTAATGTTTTTCCAAAACCTATAAATTTTTTTATAATTATTGGGTTTTTCATAATTTGTATCTTCTAATTCTAAACATTCTTTATTAGAATATTTCTTTCTAGAATATTTTTTTCTAGATAATATTAGTTTAATTTTTTGTATAATATCTATATCAAATAATATATAAATAATCATCAAAGGAAGAATAAATACTACAAGTATATATTGTAAAAAACCTATTATAAAAAGTGGGAATGCTAATAAAAAATATTTTGGATTTTTATCCATATCTAAAATAGTGAAATAAATAATCCAGATAGAAATTGCTATTGCAGCCATGTTTAAAGACCCATTAGTAGACCATAAAATAGTTAATGAAAAGTTAGAAAATAAAATAGCCCCAAATAAACTAATTAATTTATTTAATATTATCTGAATAATAAATAAGTTCCTACACCTGCTATTGGGAGAAATATCCCAGTTACTATAAATATTGCTATTTGATCAACAAATCCTATTCTGAAAATTATTGAAGTTAAAAAACATAGTACTGGTGATAAATATAGGTTGGAAACTTTACCAATAGTTTTCCCTGGAAAAGTAAGTGAATTGGTTGATATAGAAATACATCTGAACAATATATTCCTAGATGGATTGTTGATATTAATTAAAAATAAACTAAACTTGAGGTAAAAAGAATTATAAATAGTATAAATATCAATTATACTTTATTATTTTTTTTATAAATGATTTAATAGAATTTTTTAACATAACAACTTAATTATTTTTAGAAATATTATTAATTAAGTTTAAAATAGTTGAAAAAAATCTTCCAAAATCAAAATAGTGCTTATTAATTTAATAAATATTTTTATTTATCAATTCTCTTTTTCTTTTATAACAACCTAATTTATATAAATTTTTATTTAATTAATTCTTTATTTTTTATCATATTAATAAAAATGAATTTTAAAATCAATTATATTTATAAGTGATAAATTGTATTATTCAATTTTTAATTAATTTTTATTAATATACTACATAAGTATACATAATATCAATATATTTTAGAAATTTGATAAAATTTAATAAATAATTTAAAATACTAATTAACAAAACAATCAAATAGATCATTTAAACTAAAAATATATTAATAATGATTAAAATAAAAATAAAATAGATATTGTAATAATAGAAATCATTAGGACATAATTAATAATTATAATAAAGGTGTAGCCATGTCAGAGATAAAAATTCCCATTGCAAGTCCAATAATTGGAGATGAAGAGATAGAAGAAGTAGTAAAAGTTTTAAAATCAGGTTTCATTGCTCAAGGACCGAAAGTAGCTGAATTTGAAGAAAAATTTGCAGAATTTGTTGGTGCAAAATATGGTGTAGCTACTAGTTCTGGTACAACTGCTTTACATGTAGCTTTACTTTGTTGTGGAATTGGTGAAGGAGATGAAGTAATTACAACTCCTTTTACTTTTGCAGCTACTGGAAATTCCATTCTTTATACAGGAGCTAGACCTAAATTTGTTGATATTGATCCAGATACATTTAATATTGATCCTGATAAAATAGAGGAAGCTATAAATGAAAAAACAAAAGCTATAATGCCTGTGCAATTATATGGACAATCTGCAGATATGGATAAAATCAATGAAATAGTTAAAAAACATGAGTTATATGTTATTGAAGACGCTGCACAAGCACATGGAGCTATCTATAAAGATAAAAAAGTAGGTACTATGGGAGATATGGGTTGTTTTAGTTTTTATCCAACAAAAAACATGACCACTAGTGAAGGTGGTATGATCACCACAAACAATGAAGAATTAGCTGAAAAAGCTAGAATGTTTAGAGCTCATGGTGAAACAAAAAGATATGAACATGCAGTTCTTGGATATAATTTTAGAATGACCGATGTTGCAGCAGCTATTGGTATTGCTCAAATGAAAAAAATTGATGAATTTAATCAAAAAAGAATCAATAATGCTACCTACCTCACCAATGAATTAGAAAAAATTGATGGAATAAACCCTCCTAAAGTCCTTGATGGGGTGAAACATGTTTATCATCAATATACAATAAAAATAGATAAAGAAAATAGAGATGATTGGGTGAAATTCCTTAATGAAAACGGAGTAGGTACTGGAATTCATTATCCTATTCCTACATATAAACAAGAACTCTATCTTGAATTAGGGTATGATGAAAAGCTTCCAGAAACAGAAAAAGCAACTTCAACTGTAATATCTTTACCAATTCATCCTAAAGTCACTGAAGAAGATTTAACTACTATTGTAAAAGTTTTAAAAGAAGCTTCAAATAAATTTAATTAATTTATATAATTAAAAAAAAGAACAATCTAAAAGAAAATAATATCATAATTAATTAAATTTACAATTAATAAGTAAAATTAGTAGAGTAATAAAGAATAAAGTAAAAAAATTATTAATATATTTATTATTTTTATATTTATTATTTAATTTATCTTTTCATTTATTTTAACATATCATTTACAGTAGAGACTTTATCATTTAATCCACGAATTTTTTTATCTCTTCTATCGTCGACTTTTATGACTGTGAAAACCCTATCTGCTCCTACTTCAAAAACAGCTTCTTGAGCAGATTGAATTGCTGTATAAAGATTTTTAAGATTATCTGATTCTATTTGTGTACCCATTCCAGTAATCTCATATTTTAATCCAGAATCTTTTATAGCTTGAACAGCTAGTGACACATAATCACCTAAATCAGTTTCTTTAGTTCCAATGGGAACAACACCAAATTCTGCAGTTATCATAATTACACCATATTTGAGTTATTTTTAAATTAGTTATAATTATTTTAAAATTATATTTAATTTAGTTAATTAAATTATATTTAAAATATTATTTAAATATTATTTAAATTTGTTATAAATAGTTTTTAAATTTAGTTTAAATTGTTTTCAGAGCAAAACAAAATATATTTTATTATATAATCTAATAAAATTAAATATATTATAAAATAATAATAAAAATATTAATAAATAAAAAATTTATTAATTATTTTCTAGAATTTCGATTATATCAATATCTTTGATATCTTTAAGGTTAGTGTTAATGTAAGCAATAGCATTATAATGTTCTTTAGCTCTTTTTGCTAGTATTTGGCCGTTGATGTCATCTTCAGCTAAAACAATGATTTTTTCAGGGTTTAAAGATTGTTTTTTTCTATTAATATCATTATGTATATGTTGAACTTTTGTTTTTATCCCTTTTAAAGCAGGTTCTGGAATTTTAGGATTAATTTCTTTCATATCTTCTACATTTAATGGAACACTAGCAACAACGATTCTCTGAACATCTACTCCTAATTTTTTCAATGATTTTTTAAAGTTATTTTTAGAAGTAATGAATAAAATATTATCAGTTAATTTGGATATATCAATTTTTTCTTCCTTTTTTTCAATAACTTTAAAATCAGCTAAAATAGAATCTATAGTGTTTCTTGCTAAAAGAAGTGGTTCAATGAATTTACTCGCATCCTCTTTAGAAAGATCATGAGCGGGTAAACTACTATATATAAAGTCTTCTGCAGAAATAATATCTTTAAAGATATTTTCAAACTTTTTAACATCAATATGACCAGCTTGAGGATTTTTTAACTTAAAACTCTCACTAGAATTGTTAGCTGATTTTTTTAATAGATCTTGAGCTTGTTTATAACGAAAATCTTCCATGTAATTCCTCTATACATTATCTATACATTAATTAATCTAATTAGATTCTTTAAATAAATTATGCAAATTAATTAAAATCTAAATTAATTGGAATATTTTAGATATTTATAATTAAATCATATGAATTGAACTTGAATCTTCTTTAACCACATTTAAAACTGTTTGAGTATAAGTTCTTTCTACATATGGTTCTTTTAATAATTCTTTTACAAAGCTATCCAATTCATCAGTATCTTTGAATTTAGCTATTAAAAAAGCATCATATTCACCAGTAACATCATAAATAGCTAAAACATGTTTATTAAAGGATTCTTTTTCTTCCCAGTTTTGGACTTGTCCACCATTTACCCTAACTCCGATAATGCTAGTAAGACCATAGCCTAATTTCCTGTGATCCATAATAGGTGCAAATTTCTTTATTACCCCTGTTTTCATTAATTTATCCACTCGATTATGAACTGTTCCAACAGAAATATCAAGTTCTCTTGAAATTTGTCTATATGGAGTTCTAGCATCCTCATTAATCATTTCAATAATGTTTTTATCTGTTTCATCTATTATAATCAAATCAGTTTTGTTTTCATCATCCATATTATCCTCCTCGAACCATAGTGTTTATTTGGCCAATATTTTCAGTAATTAAAAAAATTAAAGAAATAATTTATATTAATTACATTATTTTCATTATTTTTAAATTACATCCCTTTGAACAATGTTTAGTTTTTATCATTAATATTCTTTTCTTTTTAAATTTATTTCTAAAAAGAATAAATTAATATAAAGTATTCATATTATAAAGTATATTTTTAATAAATGAAATTTGAAAATAAACGAACAAATAAATTTTATTACTTTTATATAAATATCATTTTATATAATAATTCCACATCATAGATTATGAAAAATTAAAAAAATAAAAAATAAAAATTGTATAAAAAATAAATTAATTATATAAAATAATGTAATTATATGAAACTATAAAAAAGTATAAAAAAGGATAAAAATCTTAGATCATGCAATAAAACTATTAAACTATTGCACTTTCACTTAATAATTTTATTAAAATATAATCGTACATATGAGACTTTTTAATGTCAGCTATTTCTTTCAAAGGTTTATCACTGATCATAACTTCCCCTATTTCTTCATGATATTTATCATAGTCAAGTTTTACTCTAACTCCATCAAGCTGACTAGTAACTGGAGTTGGAGAGATTATTTCAGAGATAGCTGGAACTTGATTTTCAATTGCATTTTTAACTAAAATAGAAGGAGTTAGTGGTGGATCCAATGACATGTCTCTCCTTTTTTGATCTAAAATATCTTCCACTACTTCAACTAATTTTCTAAGAGCTCGTATATTTTTTCCTCTTTTTAATCTTCTTGGAATTCTGCCAAGTCCACTGACATAAGCATCTGCACCTGGAAGATCATCTAAATCAATTTCAGGAGCTCCTGTAACAATTACAGGAACATCAATATCATCAAATAAGAAAGTTTTATCCATAATACATTGTTTAAAACTTCCAAGAGCATAAATAGCTATATCATGTTCTTCAATTAATCTTTTCTCATATTCAGTGATTCCAGATACTCCTTTACCAGCGCCACGCGCAAGCCCAATCATATTATCTTTAGCACCAAAACGACGAAGATATTCAGAGATATCACAAGCTGCATGAGGAAGATGATGTCTTGCAAGAGTAGGAGATACAATAGCTAACTCTGTACCTGCCATTGGAGCAACAGAAATCTCACCTAATAGTTCCTTTGATTTTTCCTTAATCTTATCCACATCTTCAATAGGAACAGCCATATTCAAGATCAAATCCATTTGTAATATATTCTCTTGGAGAATAAATCCTCCCAAATCATCAATGAGTTCTTTTATTTCCTCATTTTTATGGACTCCTCCAGAATAAGTTAAAGTTTCATACACAATTTCATCTCCATCTAAAATAGATTAGTTATATTATATTAAAATCACTACTTATCAATTTCTAATTACTTATAGTATCTATTAACTAATGATTAATAAAATTATTGAATTTAAATTTGCATTATAATTATATTTAAAATTAAAATTAATTGTTTTTTAATATTATTTTTTAAGTTGATTTAAAATAGAATATCTCATTTCTGCTCTTTTTATAGGATCTTTAGAAACATTAAAATGAGTAGGAATAGAAATAAAAATATTTTTATTAATTTTATTTTCAAAACTATTTATATCTAATTTATTTTCCATGTAATCAGGATATACAACAAAATCAAAATTGTTATCATGATAAGAGCTATTATTTTCATCAATTTCATTAAAATTATTATCACAACTACTATTATAATTAAAATTATTATTAATAGAATCAACTAAAATAAATCCCATATCTTCAACAATATCTCTAAGAAACTGTGAATAAACTTTAATGTTTATATTAGAATTTTTCTTTTGAATTTCTTTCTTTTTTTCTTCTTGAATCCATTCATTAGCTAAAGAATAATTAGAAAATATTTTTTCAATTTTTTGAGAAATCAAATTATCATTTGAAATAGAGGAATTATTAAAAATATTAGAAGAATTAAAAGTAGAAGAATGAGAATTTTCATTATTTAATTTTGAAACTTCAATGACACTATCTCTAATTTGAGAAAATGTATTTAATTTTATAGCTAAACTATTCATTTTAACTTTACTTTCAGATAAAAGAATAGCTAAATCTCCATCTTCTTCATCAGGATTTTTATTAACTATATAATCATTTATTCCTACAAGTTTAAGTATTTTTTCACACATAGGTGTTGTAACAATTTTCATATTATCTTAATTACTTTAATTTAGACTATTTTATTATATTATTCATATCATTTTATCAGAATATATTAATTCATGTATTTTATACACTATATTAATTCTTTAATTTATATTCTGTAATATATTTTGAATATCTTGTTGTATATTATTATATATCTAATAAAATATAATATATATTTAATAAAATATTTAATAAATTTATGCGATAAAATTATTAAACTATAAAAGTGAAAGTGTGGAAATTACCTTAAGTCTTGAAAAAACTAGTTCAACAAATTTATCCATAGTTGTTGACGTATTTAGAGCTAGTACTAGTATTACAATAGCTTTAAATAAATTTAAACAAATAATACCTACATTTACTCCTGAAGAAGCAAAAGAGATAGCTAAACAAAAAAATGGGGTTTTGGCTGGAGAACGTATGGGTAAAACTATAGAAGGATTTGATGTTGGTAATTCTCCAGTTGACATAAGTAATTTAAATACTGAAAAAGAAACTCTTGTTTTAACCACCAGTAATGGAACAAGAATATTAAAAGATATGAAATCAACAGTATTAATAGGTTCTTTTATAAATGCAAAGTCTGTTGCTAAAACTAGTTTAAAAATAGCTAAAAAAAATAGTTATGAACATATAGATATAGTAATGGCTGGTTGGAAAGGAAATTTCGCCATTGAAGATTTTTTAGCTAGTGGAGAAATATTACACTGGATTTGGAAGGAATTATCCAAAGAAAATAATAAAAATGTAGAAAATGGATTTAAGTATGAAAATAATAATGATTTTAAGATCAGTGAATATGGTCAAGCTGCCATACTAGCTAGTAGAAACTATGAAAATCTGAAAAAAGTTATAGCTAACACTAGATCTTCTAAGAGATTAAAAGAATTAGGATATGAAAAAGATATAGAATTTTCATTACAAAAAAATATAATAGAAAATGTAGTTATCTATGAAAATGGATCATTAAAACTATTAAAATAAAATGATTTTTAAAATTTTCCATTTATTTTAAAATTAAAGTGAAATAAATCCGAATATATTAAAATATATAAAGTTTTATATATTAATAAGGATATATTATTACAGCTAAATATTTTATTAATTATGAAAATTCCATATTAATACACGTCTAAAATAGAAATTATTTTATTAATTACAATTATTTATTTATAAAAGATAAAAAACAAAATATTATACTAATAAGAGTGTTTTTTAATGAAAAGAGAATGTTTAACAATCATAGGAACCGCCCATGTTTCTCAAAATAGTGTAAAAGAAGTTAAAGATGCTATTTACCAACAAAAACCTAAAGTAGTAGCAATTGAGTTTGATAGAGGAAGATATGAGCGACTTATGAAAGAACAGGCAGGTATTGAAGAAGAAGATGAAGAAATATCCATAATCAATATTATTAGAGAAAACAAAGTAGGATTATTTGTAGCTAGTGGAATTCTAACTTATATTCAAAGTAAAATTGGCGAAGATGTAGATGTCAGACCTGGATCAGAAATGATTGGAGCTATAGAAGCTGCTAATAATGTTGGAGCTAAAATAGCCTTAATTGACAGAGATATTAATATAACACTTCAAAGAGCACTGAATGAAATGACACTTTGGGAAAAATTAAAATTCATGTTTAGTGCTGTTACTTCACTTTTTGCTAGTGATGACGATCTTCAAGATATTGAAGAATTAAAAGAACAAGATATATTAGAAGAAGTGATGGGTTATTTTAAAGAAGTTTCCCCTAATGCTTATAAAGTCCTAGTTAAAGAAAGAGACGCATATCTTGCAAATAGTATATTAAGTATACCAGAAGATCATGTTATAGCTGTAGTCGGAGCAGGACATAAAGAAGGAATGATTAAATATTTAGATCACCCTGAAGAAATTCCTCCATTAAATGAGCTAACTACTACTGAAAAAAAGGGCGGAACCCCTTGGATTAAAATTATTTTAGCAGCTATCCCTATATCTTTTGTGGTGATATTTTTCTGGCTTTTTTAAATGGTATTAGTATAGAAAACAATCTCCTTGAATTTGTTTTAATAGGAGGGGGAACTGTTTTTATTGGATCTATTTTATCTGGATCAAAAATACAATCTGCAGTAGTGGGATTTATCATTGCTCTATTAACCATTATACATCCTCTTATTGCAGCAGGATGGTTTTCTGGTCTAACTGAAGCAAAGTACAGAAAAGTTAGAAAAAGTAATATAGCAAATTTAAGTAAAGTTCATGGTCTTAGAGATTTATGGAATAATAATATTTTCAGAATATTACTAGTTGTTATTGGAACAAATTTAGGTGTTAGTATAGTTACATTGGTTATATTACCTTCTAGAGTTTTTATTCCTTTATTTTTAAGAATATTTGGATTACAATAAATAATAATTTCGATATATCATTATAATTAAATAATAAGATTTTTAATAACATGATTAATACATATATTCAAATATATAATAATAAATATAAATAATGAAAGTATAATTGTAAATTGGAGAAGAAAATGTATTTTATCTTTCGTTGTGATTGTGGCAGAGTTTTATATGCTAAAGAAGGAGTAGCAACTAGAAAATGTGTATGTGGAAAATTTCTCAAAGTAAAAGAAAGAAGGATTTTTAAAAAAGTTGAAACTACGAATCAAGCTTCTGAAGCTGTTAGAAATATGCAAGAAGAGATATATGGAGGAACTGCATTTAAAAAAGCAAATGAACTCCAAAAAAACAAAAAATTTAAAGAAATTACTTTTGATTAAATCATTTAAATTAATAAAGTATCATTTACTGAACTTTTTATAATAATAAATTCATAATTAAATAAAATTAATAATATTAATAATAAGCTTAATAATAATAAAATTAATATTTGTATAAACGATTAATTTGTATAGAAGATTATAATATTCATTAAGGAACTAGAGAAATGACATATGATATTGTTTTAGAAATCATTATAATAATCCTTTTAATTATTTTAAACGGAGTATTAGCTATGTCGGAGATAGCAGTTGTATCTTCACGAAAAAGTAAATTACAACAAATGGCGAATAATGGTAAAAAACGTGTAAATACAGTTATAGAATTAACAGAAGACCCTAATCAATTTTTATCCACTATTCAAATTGGAATTACTCTTGTAGGTATTTTAACAGGTGCATTTGGTGGAGCAACATTAGCAAGACCATTATCCCAACATTTAACATTTTTAGGAACTTATGCTACTGGAGTCAGTATGATAATAGTAGTTATAATCATAACTTACCTCTCTTTAGTCATTGGAGAATTAGTTCCTAAAAGAATAGCTTTAAATGACCCTGAAGGAATTGCAGTTAAAGTAGCTAAATATATGAAAATATTATCTAAAATTTGTGGACCTATTGTTATAGTACTCAGTAAATCAACAAATTTCTTTTTAAAAATTATTGGTGCAAGTGAAACTAAAGAAAGTCTTGTTACTGAAGATGAAATCAAATTATTGATTGAAGAAGGAATTGAAGACGGAACTATTGAAAAAGAAGAAGAAGATATAATTACAAGGGTTTTCCGTCTTGATGATCAAAAAGTAGATATGTTAATGACTCCAAAAAGTGAAATTATTTGGATAGATCTTGAAGAAGATATGGATGAAAATAAAGCTAAAATAGTTGAAAGTGAAAGATCCATTTTCCCAGTAGCTGAAAGAGATCTTGATGATGTTTTAGGAGTTGTTCAAACCAAAGATATTCTTAGTTCTATTTTTAAAGAAGAGGAATTCGACATGAAAAAATATCTAAAAAAACCATTGATGGTTCCAGAAAATCTTCCATCTTTAGATTTATTAAAACTTTTTAAAGAAAACCTCGAATATGTTCATATAGCTCTTGTAGTTAATGAATATGGAGGAGTAGAAGGATTAATTACTCTAAATGATATACTTGAAGGAATAGTTGGAGATATTCCAGGTATTGATGAAATGGATGAACCAACAGCTATAGAAAGAAATGACGGGTCCTGGTTAATTGACAGTGGATATTCCATTCATAGATTTAAAGAATTATTTGAAATTGAAGAATTAGGTGATGAAAAAGAAGGCAATTATAATACCATAGCAGGTTTTATACTTAGCTACCTCAATAAGATACCTGAAACTGGAGAAGAATTCAGTTGGGAAAACTTTGATTTTGAAATAGTCGATATGGAGGGACATCACATAGATAAAGTTTTAGTTACACAAAACGAAAAAGAAGAAGTTATAGAAGAAGATAATCTCTTTGATTAGAAAAAATAAATAAAAATTTCTTATAATTTTTCTATTTATAATTTTTATTTTTACAATTTTTTAATTTACTATTTTAAATTTATTTTTTAGTATTTTTAAATTATTTTTAATTAGTTCAAGTAATTTAAACTATTTAACTATTTTTAATTATTTTAATTATCTTTATTTTTCTAATTATTATTAGTTATTATTAATTATTCTTATTATCTTTAATAATATCAGATATTTCACATGCTTTACATATTTGTCCTGAACAAGGTTCTCCACATTTTTTACACTTATTAATATAAGAATTTTCTCTTTTAATCTCCAGGATCATTTTTTTAAAAGATTCCATCATATTTAGCTTTGTTCCACGATATTTAGATTCTGTTTTGTTTAAAAATTCTTTTGTTTTAGCTCTAAGAGATAAATTTGAATATGGACATTCAGCTAAATGAATGTTGATATTATTTATAATTGCCCATGTTCCAACATCTTTTTCTGGTGTATCCCACAATGGTTTTATTCTAGGAATAAGTTTAGGATGAATAGAATCTAATATTGGACCAAATTTAGAAAATTTTAGTGTGCCTCCTCTAGAAAAACTCATTAAAAATGATTGAATTTCATCATCCAAATTATGACCAGTAGCTATTTTGTCTGCACCAATATCATAGGCAGTTTTATTAAGTATGCTTCTTCTAAAAACTCCACAAGGAATACAAGCACTTTTGAAATGATGATAACAGTCATCAAGAGTGAAATCCACGTCTTCTTTAAAAGATTTTTGAATGAGTTTTATTCCTAGCTCTTCTGCATTAAAAATAGCTGAATCAATTCCATGTTGCCTATATCCATCAATACCTTCATCCACAGATATAGCTGTTAATTTAAAATCAAATGATTGAGAATGTTGAAAATCAGATAATGCATGCAATGTTAAAACACTGTCTTTTCCACCAGAAAGAGCTATAGCTATATTATCATCTTCATTTATTAAATTATAAGAAGTTATAATATTTTCTATTCTAGAAAATATTTTTTCATTAAATTCATCTTTTTTTAAAACAGTCATAAGCTCACTCAGATAGTAAATTTAAAAAATATATTTCATTTAAGAAATTGATTTCTTCAATTTAATAGTTCTATTTAAAATATTTTCATTTAAATATTCATTATTAATGTATTTGTCATAAATAGCTAATCTCTCTTTCAAATCCAAACCAACATAATTAGTTAAATGTTTCATATGTTCTATTTCTGGCCAAGGAGCTTCAGGATTTACATAATCTTTACTAACTGGAGATATTCCTCCCCAATCATCAGCTCCACAGAGTAAAAATATTTGGTTTGTTTCATGATTAAGATTTGGAGGAACTTGAATAGAGACATCTTCAAAAAGTAGTTTAGCTACTGAAACTGTTCTAATCATGTCTAAAACAGAAGGTTCAGCATAATATTCCATTGGAATTCCTGGTTTAGATCTAAAATTCTGAATAATAATCTCCTGAATATGACCATATTTATCTTGTAAGTTTTTAATACTGAGTAGTGATTCAGCAATTTCTTCTTTTGTTTCACCAATTCCAACTAATATCCCAGTAGTATATGGAATTTTTAATTTTCCTGCGTCAGCTATAGTTTTAACCCTAAGCTTAGGATCTTTTCCAGGACTATTTTTATGAGCATCTGTTTTTCTCAATCTTGAAGAAGAATTTTCAAGCATCATTCCCATAGACACATTGACTTCTTTTAATGATTTCATTTCATCATAGCTTAAAACACCAGCATTCGTATGAGGAAGTAAATTTGTGTTATTTAAAGTAGCTTCACAAATATCATAACTATATTCAGTCATATTTTCAAAGCCCATTTTATTTAAAGCTAATTTAACAACTTCTTCTTCATCAGCCTGTTCACCAAAAGTGAGCAATGCTTCTTTACATCCTTGTTTTTCTGCTATTTTTAATTGAGAAATAACTTCAGATTTTTCTTTTAAAATAATAGCTTTAGAATCTGTTGGATCTTTCCTAAATGTGCAATATCCACAATAATTTATACATATTTCTGTTAAAGGAATAAAGACATTTTTAGAATAAGTAATGATATTATTTTCTCTTTTTGAGTTAGCTAAACTCATAAGATCAGTGATATCATTTTGTTTTGTATTAAGAAGATTTAAAATATCTTCTTTACTTAAATTTCCTTCTTTTATTTGAGAATTAGAAATATCAGATAGTATTTTCATATGAATCAATCTAATTAAAACATTATCTATTGTATTATAATATATAATATTATTTAATGATATATTTTAAAAATATTATAATAATAATATATTTTAAAAAATAGTCATGCTAAACATTACTAGTTATATTATAAATTACTAAATATATTTAAAATACCACTCATGTACATAAATAGTAGTTAATTTTGAAATAATAGGTATATTTAAATTATCATTATTTCGAAATGATAGGTGATTTATTCATTTCACCTTATTTTATTTTTATTCTTGTTCATCAGCTGAAACTACAGTTTCTACAAATAATGGACCAAAATCAGATTTGTCTTTCCAAATTACAACAAATGCAGCAGTATGAGCTAAATTCATTAGTTTAAATTTTACACATACATTCATAGCTTCTAATGATTTAGTCATTCTCATTATACCATTAACATCCGTATCTCCTTGAACAGACACATTAGACCTAATTTGTTCATCCATACGATTTATTAGTTTTCCAGCTTCATCTGACACTACACCCACTTCTTTTCCTTCAATAAGGTCTTTTATTTTTTCTAATTGTTCTTCCATTTCATCGAGAGGGATATTTTTTGAAGATTTTCCTCTTACAATGAGAATTCTTTCAGTGTCTAAAGCAGCTCTTGATCCATCAAAAGCTTCAAAAAAGCTTATTACTTTTCCTGCAATTTTATGTAATTTAACCATGTTAATTTCCTCATTATGAATTTAATTTGAAATTTTAATCTGAAAAATAAAATAATAATTTATAAAATATTAAAAATATAATAAATATTCAATAAAATTATAAACATATTATAAATATTATAAAAATATTATTATAATTTGTACTAGATTATATTAAATAATAAAATATAAAGGTAAAAATTATCAAAAATTGTTTATTTCTTTATTTACCTTTTAATTCACCTTTTAATTCACCCATAGTAGCTATTTTTTCTGCAAAGGCGTTGTGTCTATGGATACTTTCTTCATTTACTTGGCGAACTGTAACCATAGTGTCATCTGGAAGGTGTGAATAATTTTGAATAATTTTTTCAACCATATTACGAACACAGTCCTCAACAAAACCTGGTTTTTTATGAGCTTGCATCACTATAGCATTTTCATCAGGCCTTTTAAGAAGTTCACAAACAGGAGAACTCATTGAATCTTCAATAATTTGAATTATATCTTCTCCACGGACTGTTTGATGTTCAGGAACTTCAATTATCATTGTTCCGATTCCTCTTTGATTATGAGATGCGAAAGTAACAGTATCCACTATTTTTTGAGTGGTTTCTTCATCTAAAAATTCTAGTAATTTAGCTCTATCAGCTTCCATCACTGAATCTTGTGCACAAGGACAAACTGTCATTCCAATTACTTCTGCACCAATACTTTTACGAATCTTTATTTCGCCATCTTCTCTAGAACCAACTGCTTTAGCTATTAATTTAGTCATTTCTTGAGTTTTATTTTCAGTGACAGGAGATTTCTTTACAAACATGAAGTCACTGCTCATTTTTACTTCCGCCATTTTTGCATATTTATGCTTTTCCATCATAGTTTTTACAATTTCTGCACATAATGACTCAACTTCAAAAGAGTTTCGATTTACAACTTCTTCCACTACTTCACTAATAGCTTCTGGGCTTCTAGACATGTGAATACCTTTTTGATCACTAGGAAGATCAACAAAAGCATCAAATGTAGGGATGAGAACTATAGGTCTTTTTTCATCTCTTTCGATTTTTAAAAGTTTTTTAACCCCAGTTACTCCTACACGAGTTAAATGAACTGGGACTTTAGGCATATTATCTTGTGTATCTGGGAAACAAACTACCAACTATAACACCACAATAGATATAAATAAAATTTGCGAATAATAAAACCATTAAACAAATTTATGAGTAACAGATATTAATTAATATCACAAAAAATTCAATTATCAAATTATCAATTATTTATCAAGTAAATATTACTATTATTTAAATTATACTATAATAAATATCTAAATTTTATAGATTATATAAATTTAACATTTCTAATAATACTTATTATATGTATTAATAGTAATTTAAAAGTATCTTAATTTTTTTAAAATAATGTATAAAATAAAAAAAGTATAAGATAAAAAATTTAAGAAATACAAATGTATAAAATAAAATTATGAAATAAATCAATAAATATTTATTAATCAATGATATGATTAATATATTTTAGCATCAACAACAGTATGAACCACACCAGGAGAATATTTTTTTATAATTCTGTTTGATAAAATTTCAACCTCTCGATCATTAGCTGATTGTTTAATACGGTTAACTGGACGCGTATTCATTAACTTTTCTGGAACAGTTTCATGATAATGGATAATTCCTTCTTTATTTAGAGATTTAATTGCAGAATCTAGAAAATTGTGAGTTGTTTTCACATAACCCATTAAAATTCTATCTGCCTTGAATTTAGGAGCAATTAATTTAGAATCACCCAAAATTGGTTCTATCAAATCATATCCTAATTTTTTATTAGATTTTTCATTTATTTTATTTAAATCTATGTTTTTATTAAGATAATAATAAGATTCAGGATTTATTTCAATAGAATATATTTTTTGAGGATCAGAATGAATAGCTATAGGTAATAAAAAGTATCCAATTCCTGCAAACATGTCTAAAACAACTTCATCATTTTCAACTAAATTAGCTATTCTTAATCTTTCAGTTGTATTTCCCTTTGACCACATTACTTTAGCGATATCTAATTTAAATAAACATCCATTTTCTTTATGGACAGTTTCAGTTGAATTATCACCTGCTATTATTTCAATAGAAGGTTGTCTCATTTTTCCATCAATACTTTTGATTTTAGCTATTGTATCAACTTTATGTTCTAATAATAGATCATTAAATCGCCCAGCATAGGTACTTTCCAAATTTTTGTCAATTAAAAGAATCTTACCAATTTTTTTCCATTTCATTTTATCATTAGTATTAGATAGTAATGTCAGTATTATAAAATTTTGTTTAAATTGAATTAATTCAATTGAACAATATAAAATAATTGAAAAAGAATTTAAGTAGTCTTAATAAGTAAAAAGTAATACTTTTTCAGTGATTTATTAAAATAATTAAATATTAATGATTTATCACGAAAATCTAGAGTTATTACCTAAATTGATAAATTTACATGAAAAATATTGTATAAAAATAGTTATTTTAATAGAATAAGTTCAATCCCCTGGGTTTTTACCAATGTAGAGTGTATATGAATGTGAAATACCCCAGAGGACAAAATTTGAACTTTTTCCTTATATTGCATTGCACATCTATATATAGCCATACTAGTATAAAAAGCTTTCTTTAGTAATACTTTTTCTTATTTTTTCTAAAAATTTTTTTCATATATATCTTGGTTATTCACTCAATCAGTACTATTATTAGCATGAATTTTCATATATAATAAGAATCATTTGGTTTTTAATGAACAGAAATTTTTAAAATATCATATAAATAATAATTATAATAATTAAAACTTATAATTAAAAAATATTCAATTTAATTATTATTTTATAAAATAAGATTAAAATTTTTATTAGATCTTTAAACAGAGCAAATTTTTATTGTATGTTAATAATACTTTAATGAACATATATCAAAATTAGCTAAAATAATTTCAAAATAGTGTTAAATACTTATGAAATACAACGAATATGTTCAATTATGAGTAATTTTCTTAAGTATAAATGAATAAATGAGAATAAGATAAATAAAAATATATAAAAAATGTAAAAAAGCATATAAAATATAATATATATATAAAAAAAATAAAAAATAAAAAATAAAATATATAAAAAATATAAAAAACTATCTAATTAGATAAAATTATATAAAATTACTCTTTAAAAGCTTTTTTTAACTAAAAACCCAATATGATCTTTTTCATATGGTTCAAGCTTGATCTTTTCAACAATTGAAAATCCTTTTTCTTTTAATTTCTTTTCTTCTTGTTTAAAGATTTTTTGTGGTTTTTGATTAACGTCTATGCTCCTAGATTTAATCATGATCATACCTAAAGAATCTTCTTTTAAAAAAAGATTTACATTATCCATAAATGCTTTTGTTTGATTAGGTTGAGCAACATCACAATAAACAAAATCTACTTTTTCAACTAAATCAATGTAATTTTTTGGTTTAGTGGCATCAGAAAGGATTGGTGCAATGTTAGACCTGGTTTCACTTAATCTAACGAGTTTTCTCATACTTACTGCTGAGAATTCTACTGCATAAATCAATCCATCACTAACAATATCTGATATATGAGAAACTGTAGTTCCAGTAGATGCTCCAAGATACAAAATAGTTGAATCTATTGGAATATTCAAATTTTCAAGTCCATTTAAATATGCAGCAGCTAATTTTGATCTACTTGGATTCCATATTCTATATTCAACTTCATCTTCTTCTAATAAAAGTTCTCCATAAACTTTTTTCCCTGGAACCAGATTTTTAGTAATTATTTGATCCTCTTTAATGTAAACATTCATGATAATTATTCCATTATTAAATTGTAATATTTTCCAGAAATTGATATTATTCAAAACAATGAAAGTTTTATTAGTTTAATAGCTGATAATTCCAATAGAGAGGAAATTATTAAAAATCTTCCTGAATCAATCACAACAAACGATGAAATTGATATTGAAAATGGTAGCAATGGTGCTGAAATAGACTCTGAAGATATCGAAATGATCAATTCATTTGCAAAATCTATTCAATCTTTACAAATTACAAGGAATAAAACAGAAGATTATATAGATCAAAAAATGGAAAAATCAGCTCCAAATTTGAGAGATTTATTGGGTTCTTCACTGGCTGCAAAATTAATTGCTCATATTGGTGGACTTAAAAGTTTTGCTATGTATTCTGCAGCTACTCTTCAGATTATGGGTGCTGAAAAAGCTCTATTTCGCCATCTTAAAACTGGAGAAAGACCTCCTAAACATGGTCTTATATTTCAACATCCTCAAGTAAGAACTAATCCTTGGTGGGTTAGAGGGAAAATAGCTAGAACACTTGCTTTAAAAATATCATTAGCTGTAAGAAAAGATGTTTTTTCTAATAATTTTGACCCTAATATTTCAGAAAGCTTTTTAAATAGAGTAGAAGAAATAAAAAAAGAAAATCCATTTCCTAAGAAAACAACCAAAAGAAGACGAGAAGAAAGAGATTTTGAGAAAAATAAACGATTTAACTTTTCAAAAAAAGAAAAAAAGAAAAAAAGAAAATAGGAAAGACGATATGAAATAGCAAGTTATGTTTTAAACTATATTAAATAAACTAATTGAACAATAAAATATAAAAAAATATTACAATAATTAAATTATAAGGAAAAAATCATGATTTATTCAAAAAAATATGAATCACCCATTGGACCACTGATATTAGCTAGTGATGGTGAAAATCTTATTGGGATATGGATGAAAGATCAGAAGCATTTTACTGATAGTGTAAATGAAGAAATGATAGAAAAAGCTGATTTACCAATCTTTAATAAAACACGTAAATGGTTAGATGACTATTTCGAAGGAAAAAAGCCTAAAATTTCTGATTTACCTTTAGCTCCTAAGGGAACTGAGTTTAGAGAAGCTGTATGGGACATTTTATGTGAGATTCCTTATGGTGAAACCATACCATATGGAGAAATAGCTAAAATAATGGCAAAAAAAACCAATAAAGAGAAAATGTCTAGTCAAGCTGTAGGTGGGGCCGTAGGCCACAATCCTATTTCTATTATTATTCCATGTCACAGAGTTGTTGGAACAAATGGTAGTTTAACTGGGTATGCTGGAGGCTTAGATAAAAAAATTAAACTTCTTGAAGATGAAAATGTAGATATGAAAAAATTATTTGTACCTAAAAAAGGAACAGCTCTTTAATTAAATAGTAAAATTAAAAATAATATTTAATAATAATATTGATAGAGATGTGTAAATCATGACTAATATTTTAATTGCAACAATTTTATCCTTTCTTATTCCTGGTTTAGGGCAAATATATGAAGGTCAAAACTTTCTAAAAGGAATCGTATTTTTAATCATAGGAATCATATTATATATTTTAATCTATACTGTAGAGACCAATATATGCATTATATCATTTATTTATAGTATATATTCTGCCTATGATGCATGTAGATTTTTAAAATAAAATAAATAAAAAATAAAAAAAGAAAGAAAATTATAAATAATTTAATATCATACTTTCCATTTACTTGCTTTTGTTTGTATTTCAAACATGTGTTTATATAAACTTCCTTCTTTTTCCATCAATTCGTCTGGAGAACCTTGTTCTGTGATTCTTCCTTCTTTTGGTACTATTATTTTATCTTCATTGATTATTGTTCGCATTCTATGTGTTATAACAATTACTGTTTTGTTTTTGACTAATTTTGATAGTGCCTTTTGAATTTCAGATTCATTTTCTACATCAAGAGATGCTGTTGCTTCATCTAAGAGAATTATTAGTGGGTCTTTTAATAAAGCTCTTGTAATGGAGATTCTTTGGAGTTCTCCATCAAACAATAGTGAAGCATTCTCTCGAATTAAGGTGTTATAACCATTAGGGAGATTTTTTATAAATCCCTCACATTGTGCTAATTTAGCTATTCTATAAACATCTTCATCAGTAGCTGCATGGAGATCATATTCTTAGGTTTTCCATTACAGTATCATCAAATAAAATCACATCTTGAAATACTATAGAATAGTTTTTCAAAAGTGCCTCTGGATCGAGTTCATTTAGTTCAACACCATTTAATGTAATTTCACCACTATCCACATCCCAAAATCTTGGAATTAAAGTAGCTGTTGTTGTTTTTCCACCATCAGATGGACCAACCAAAGCTATGGTTTCATTTTCTTTAATATCAAAAGAAATATTATCTATGGTTGTTTTTGTATTTCCTGGATAAGTAAATGAGACATTGTTAAATTTAACAGAATGTTCTGTGATTTTTTGAGGATTTTTAGGTTCTTTTAATGATTTTTCCCCTAATATTTCATCGATTTTGAAAGAGCTTGTTTTACAATTAACCAATTCTGACTAACAAACCTGAACTTATTCATTAATAATGAAGCTACTGGTGTTAAAATCATGTGAAATATCAAATCAAGTAATAATGAAGGATCAAAAATAGATCCCATTAATAATAACCCTGCAGGTATTAATAATGCAAAAAATGCATTGATTAAAACTGTAAATGAAGTATATGGGATTTGACAGTATATTGAATAGTTACTTACAAATTTACGATAATTTTTATGGTTTTATGGAATTTTTAAAGGAGAAGATTGTTCTGGAAAGTTTTTGTAACTGGTACTCCTCTTACATATTCTACTGCTTCAGCATTCATTTCTTCTAATGATTCTTGATATTTTATCATCATATTTCTAGTACCTTTTCCCATAAGCAGAATAAAAAACAAAAACCTTATTCCTAAAGGTATAATAGATAGTAATCCAAAAAACCAGTTAAAATTAAATAGTAATATTATAAAAGCTATTGGAGCTACTATTGCCCCTACAATATTTGGTAATGAATGAGCTAAAAAACCTTCAGTTTTTTCTGCACTATAATCTATAATTTTACGTAGCTGTCCAATGCTTTTTTGAAAAATAACCTAGTGGTAATCTTACTAAACGTTTCATGGTTATTTTTTTCATATTTCTCTCATTTCTAAATGCAAATAAATGAGTAAGCATCAATCCAATGAAATAAATACCTATAGATAATAATGCATATTTTAATGCTTCTATTCCATAATAAACCAAATTTCCTGCATTTGAAAATTTTGGCCTTACTAATATTATTTCTTCAATTAGCCCCCAAATATATATAAATATAAATATATAAAAAAAAAGGTAAAAATCCTAATACTGCGTTTATAGCAGATAATATACATCCCATGATGGTTAAATATTTGTCATTTCCTGAAAAACTTAATAAATGTAAAAGTTTATTCTTATTTTGGTCATGATTTTCCATTTTATCCTCCTTAAAAAATTATTAATTAAATATTTAGGCATGCCTAAATTATGTTGATCCAAAAAGGTAATATAAGATTAAATATATATGAATAAATATAAATAATTTTAAAATATGACTTTAAAGAACTAACACTAATATCATATTTTTGTGACAAAATTTTTAATGTTAATGGTTTATCACTATTTTTAACTAATTCATCTTTAATTTTTTTTACTATTTGCACCTGTTTTTTGAAACTTGAGACCTATTATCAGAATTATTGTTTAAAGGAGTAATATTTAAAAATAAAAATAGTTTTAGTAACTTTAATTTAAAATAAGTTTCCTTTATTTTCTCATCCACATTATACATTTCATCAAAAATATGTTCTATTTCTTTAGTAGCTTTAATCAATGAAAAATAATTGTTTTCAGCTATTTTATTGTATAGTTCATTCAAATCAAATGAGTATCCTAATATATCCTTTAAAGAATCTTTAGCTTTTTTAACATCAATGAATATTTCTATTCCTTCATAAAAGCCTAATGGAAATCCAAAATATTGATCTTTAGCAGATTCTGTAACTGCAACCAAATCCCCTTCTCCCATATACTGATATTTTCCATTAAAATAACATTCAAATCTTCCTTTTCTACAATGATTAATACCAAATTCATCAAATTTAAATGCATGGACTTCTATCAATGTTAATTGTATCCCTGGGAAAAGCTCATAACATTCCATCCGTCCATTATCTATTTTTTCAAAATCAATAATATAAACAGTTTTTAAAGAATTTTCTTTATAAGTTTTAATGGAGTCTGGATTATCATTTCCATGTATTTTAAGTTTTAAAGGATTATTTTTCATAAACTATCCCTAGTTTTCTTATTATAAATTAATTTATAATTGATTCTACTATTTTATCAGTATGGATTTCTGTTGTATCTAATATAGGTTTAGAAATATCTCCTTCTTTTATCATTAGAGGTAATTCTGTACATCCTAAAATTACTGCATCAATAATCTTCTCTTGATAAAATCTTTTCTACAATATTTATAAATTTTAATTTATCTTTTTTTATTACTTTTCCATTTTCAAGATTGGGAAAGATAATATTTTGTATAATTTGTTTATCTTCATTGTTTGGAGTTATACATTCAATATTTTCCTTTTCAAATTCTTTTTGATAAAAATCATTATCCATAGTAAATATTGTTCCAGTTAATAATACTCTTTTATAACCCTTATTTTTTGCTTTTTCAACAGTACTTTGAGTAATAATTATTAATGGAATTTTTGATTCTTTTTCAATTTTTTCAAATACAACATGAGGAGTATTTGATGATATTGCCCCTATATTAGCTCCATCATTAGCTAATTGATTAATATTTTTTAAAGGTTTTTCACTTAATGAATCATTGCTTAAATTCAACATAATTTAATATTTCAGCCACATTCACACTCTCAATTTGAGGGATAATTTTCCTGATCGAACTGCCTATATTTTCTCATGATTTGTTTATAATAATCTATTTTAGAAGCTGGTCCTAATCCCCCAACTAATCCAATGATTTTGTTTTGTTTCATAATATTATCTATAAAAAAGAACTTATTAAATGTTTAGGGTCTATTTAAATTAGTTTTCTATTATTCCCTTTGTTATTATCTTTGTTATTATTTTAATTATTAAATTTTTATTATTATATTTGTAATTAGATTAATTATTGTTATTATTAAATATTATCCTATTATTATTAGTAATAACATTATAAATTAATACTTTTATGTTTGATATTATTATTCAATACATTAATAATTACATTTATTTTCAAATTATTTTATAAATTTTTTATATTTTTTCATAAGATTATTATAATACTTTATAAAATTTTTAATATTTAAGAAAAATTTAAAAATTATTCAAAAAATTATTAAAGAATATTTAATATAGTTTAAGTTTATTCACTGATTTTTCATAAATCTTTAATTATTAGAATGATTGATCAATCAATTGAACTCTTTTGTGAAATAGAAACTATGATTCTTTTGCAAACAACTTTCATTCTATAGAAAACTATTTATTAGAATAATCATATGATACCTACATCTCTTTAGAAAATAAAAGTTATTATCATTAATATTTATTAATGATATTATGTTTCTTGTATAAAGAGAAATTTTTGACAAATTAATAAAAGGGGGTGAAAAATAATGAAATTAAACCTAAACAAAAAATTTATATTGTTTTTAGGATTTATAGTCTTATTTTTTGCATTAATTAGCTCATCATTTGCAGCATCAACTGAAATTGGAACTAATACTTCTGGTGGTATTAAATCTGTTATCAATAACGATAATTATGATACTATATACCTTAAAGAAGGAACATACAAAGGTTCTGATAATACAAACCTATCAGTTGACAGAACTAAAGACATCACAATAATTGGAAAAAATAATAAAGTAATTATTGATGGTGAAGGTAAAAATTGGTTATTACAATTTGGAAACTATTCTAAATTTGCAAGATATAATGTTCGTTTAATAAACATTACCTTCCAAAACGGATATGCTCTTGATGGAGCAGTAATATATCATCAAGGTGAAAATAGTTCAAGTAGTGTTCAAAATTGTAAGTTCAGTAATAATGTAGCTTCAGATGGTTATGATGGTGCAATATGTTTCTATACTAGAGGCAATGACTCTAATCTACAAATTACAGATTCAGTATTTACTGAAAATAAATTTAACAGCTATATAAGCTAAGACAGTGAAATATATACTTCTACAAAAGATATTACTATTAAGAATTCAATATTTAACGAAAATGAAGTTTAAAGAACATCTAGAGGAATAGTGGTACAATATATTCCAATTCTGATTCTAACATTATAAATTATAATTTCAGTAAAAACACGACTAAAAATAGTAGTCAAAGTTCAAGAAGTTTTGGAGGAGGTATATATATTTATGGTAAAACTTCAAACATACAAGGCCATATTTTTATTGAAAATGATGCAGTAACAGGATCTACAATACATATTGTTGGAATAAGAAATTCATATATGAGATCTTACATCAATTATAATGTATTTTATAAAAATTCTGAGAAAGGTTATATTGTAAGTTATGAAAAGATATCAATTGGTCAAAGAATAGCAGCAACTGAAGATAATGCAAATTTTACCCATTATATCAATACAGATTATTATTGGTGGTGTAGAAATGTATGACCAGAAAATGTTACTAATTTCCAAAATAACTTTTCAACTAACAACTATTTCATAACAGTATTAAATACAACACAAACCAATCCAGTATATATTACTTCTAAGTGAAATATGGCTACTACATGGTTTTAAACACTACTAGAAAGCATATAATGTTGAGAAATTACCATATTTTATAACAACTATAACTGATATAAATGGTAATCAACACAATATTGATGCAAGATTTGCTAAAACATTTAATGTTGAAGCATTGAAACTAGGGAGACCTTGTAAGAAAGTTCTTCAACATATAATCAACTTAATACAGTACCTTTCATAGTAATTAAAATGCCAACGATTATCAATGCTAGTGGTGTTAATGGTAAAGCAGGTCAAAGTGTTAAACTTACTGCTAAATTAGTTGATAAAAATAATAATCCATTATATCTGGTAAAACTGTAATTTTCAACACCGATGGAGTTGAAAAAACAGCTATCACAAATGCAAATGGAATAGCTACAGTTGATTTTACTGTACTTTTCCTTAGTGATGAAGTTTATGAACCATCTACCAACAGTGCAATAGTTACTATAACTGAAGATCCTATACCAACACCAAATTCTACACCTAACCCTACACCAAATAATAAAACTAATAACCCAAAAAATAATCCAGTTACAGCTAATGCAACTATGAAAGAAACAGGAATGGTAATAATCGCGATAATATTAGTACTATTAAGTAGTTTAGAAATTATAACTAGGAAAAAATAATAAAAAATCTTAAATTTTAAGGATATGAATATTATATCCTTTTTAAATTCTTTTTTAATTTATTAATTCTTATTTATCAATTATTAGTTCTTAATTTTTATTTATTAAATTAAATATTATTAAATATAGTGTACAAATATAGTATATATTAAAATATATGTTATAATTTAAATTTTGAATTTTTTGTAATATAATAAAATATTTCAATATATATGATATTCAAACCAAATACAAATAAGAAATTATAATATATATATATATATATATATATATTTGAAATGAAAAAAGATTAGATAATTAAAAATTCAGAAAAAATGTGAGATTATGAATGCATACTTAAAAATAATCAGACCAGGAAATGCTGTTATGGGAATTATAGCAGTTATATTAATGGCAATTATAGGGACAAATTATAATATTCCCATCATATTAGGAGCGATAGCTGTATTTTTAGCTATGGGTGGTGGAAATGTGATAAACGATTATTTTGACCATGAAATAGATGCAATCAATAAACCTGAAAGACCAATTCCTTCTGGAAGAATTTCTCTTAAGAATGCAAAGATATATTCTTATTTTTTATTTATAATAGCTATATTAATAGGAATTATAATTAGTTATTTAGTAAATAGTTATATTCCATTGTTAATTGTTATAATATCTTCTTTATTAATGTATTATTATGCCCATACACTAAAAAAAATTGCTTTAATTGGAAATTTATCCATATCTTTTTTAACAAGTCTTTGTTTTATATTTGGAGGATTTATAATTGGTCTTGAAACAAAAAATATAGAAATAATTATTACTTCATTTTATCTTGGATTTTTTGCATTTGTTATTACCGTGGCTAGAGAAATTACTAAAGATATGGAAGATATCGAAGGAGATAAAATAGAAAAAGCAAAAACATTTCCAATATTATATGGAAAGAAAAATTCATCCTATTTATCAGGATTTTTAATGGTACTAGCTAGTGTTTTAAGCCCAATATTGTATTTCAATGGGATTTTTAATTTTTATTATCTTTTAGTATTAGCATTGGCAATAATAACTTTCTTTTATGGAGCATGTACTATATTGAAAGATCAATCCCCAATAAGTTGTAAAAAAGCATCGAAACTAGTTAAAATAGGCATGATTATTTCGTTTATAACTTTTGCTATCGGATCATTTTAAATAAAAATAATAATAATAATATAATCTAGCTATGTTTAACTAAGACTATATTTACACCATTTGGATCCTTAAACAAAGCCATTGATCCTGCATTTATATCAACTGGTTCCATGACAAATTCTATTCCTCTAGATTTTAATTTTTCTACTTCAGCATTCATATCTTCAACATCCATTCCTATAGAATACAAACCAGTTTCATGTACTTTATTTTGTATAAGTTCTATCATTGCATCACCTTCACCTTTTAATAAAATAATTTTAGCTTGTGGAAGATCATATTGACTATCAATTTCAAAATCCAAAGTTTCTGTATAAAATTTAAGAGATTCATCCATATTTTTAACTATCATTGTATTATATTTAATTTTCATAATTTCATCCCCATTATAGTTATTTAAAATTTAATTAGTTAAATTTTAAGTTATTTACTAAATATTACTGTTATTTACTAATTTTATTTACTAATTATTACAATATATAAATCATTTCATAATAACTATTTATGTTTATTAATGTATTATAATCACTTTATTTCACTTTTAGATTTATATTATAACAATTTAAATAATAAAATTTTTATTTATTATAAAATTTTCATTTATTAAATTGTTATTCTATCTTTATACTATTTTCATAATATTATTTTAATTTAATTTTAATTCTTTTTTTAGTTAAAAATTAAGTATAATTAAATTAATTCAACTAAATAATTAATAAATAAGGCAAAGACAGACTAATCAAGCATATTAATAATGAAACGAAAAAATATATTGTAATATAAGATAAACTTATATTGATATTTAAAAAGGAGTGTTAGAAAAATAAAAATAAGCGGAATTTTTAAAGATAGTCTCACTTCTCCTTCAAAACTGATTGGAACAAATTATTAATTTTAGGTATATTAGTTATAATAGCTAATTTAGCTACTTTTTTACCAGCTTTAGGAATATCTTTACACAGTATTGGTATTACAGGAATAATTCTTACTATAGTTCCAATAGTAAGTTTAATAATAAATTTATTTGTTGCAGGATATAGTTTTAGTATTGTTAGAGAAACAATTAGTAATATAAATGTTTTACCAGAAAAATAAATCTGGGAAAATATTGTAGATGGGATAAAAGTTTTAATTATCACAATAATCTATTATTTAATACCAATTATAATAACATTAGTAGTAGCATTCATAACTGAAGCATTTGATTATATATTGAGAATAGCTCTCGGTACAATTATGACTCAAGCATTTATAACACAAGTAATTATTTCATTCTTTGTTGTGTTCTTAATAGCATTGATTTTATTCATACTATTCACCTTAATCGCAACTATTACTATTGCTAGATTTGTTGAAAAAGGAAATATGGGAGCTGCATTTGATTTTAGTGAAATATTTAACACGATAAATAAAATTGGATGGGAAAATTATATAGTATGGTATGCTGTATTGTTTATTATCTTAATGGTTATAGATTTTATAATGATGTTGATCAATATAATCCCAATTGTAGGAATAATAATTACATTATTGATATTCTATCCATACATGACCTTGTTATCTGCAAGGGCAACTTGGGGTTTAATCTACAATGAAAAAAATCAAATGAATTATATTAAAACATTGAAAATAGATTATATTTAATTTATTTTAAATTTTTATTCATTTACTTAATTTATTTTATTTAAATTCTTAATTTAATTACTTCAAAATGTTTATATTATTTATATGACTTTAAATTCTTTAATTTATCATATTTTATTTTCTATTTTTTATTTATTTCATTTTATTTACATATCTTTCATTTTTATATATTTAATTAAGACTCTTTTTACTATAATCATAATATTTTAAAGATAATTAGTATAAATAATTATTAATATATTTAATACATATTATTAATATAAAAAATTGAGTGATACTTATGAAATGGAAAATTGGAATTTTATATGGATTTTTAGTATGGTTAATACCATTTATAGTGTTTTTTGATTTATCCTCTGAAAACACAGGGAAATCCTTTATTTGAAACAATACGCCCATTAGTTCTTGTATTAATAGGTTCAATATTTTTATTTTTATATATAAAAAAAGATTCAAATATAACAGCTATAAAATGATTAGAATTAGGAATTATATTTTTCATAATAAGTATTATATTCGATTTATTCATGTTTATGGAAGGTCCAATAAAAATGTCATTTTCTAGCTATATGTTAGATATTGGATTGACATGTCTAATTTATCCTATTTTAGGATTATTTTATGGTTTAATAAGTGATAATATTATTAATAAATCTATAAATTAATAAAATACATAATAATATGTAAAATAGTTAAAATGTATAAAATGTTTAAAAATATATAAAAAGTTATCTTTTTATTAAATTTATTCATTTTTATTTTCAAATATTATAAAAAATTATATAAAATAGAAATATAAGATAATTAAGAATTAATTAATAATTAGATTAAAAAATAAATTAAGAATAATTAAATAAAAATTAAAAAATTTAAAATAAATAAAATATTATTAAGAGATAATTTCAATTATTAGAAAGTTATCTCAGCTGTTTTTGACCATATTTCATGATTCCAACAATTATTAACATTGCCTATAGTATTACGACTACTGGTTATATCAGCAATAACCCATCTACCATCAATGTATATCTCAGCCCATGTATGACCTATATGACCACTAAATGAAAAGGTAGCCATACCATTTACATAACGAACTCCAATACCAGTAGTTATTAAAAGAGCAATCATTAGATGATTTTTATCTACACAGTTTTCTGATTTTGCATTTAATGTTCCTACTGCACCTTTAGCTGTATTATAGTAAAATGAATAAGAAATTTGATCTCTTATATAGTTGAATATTGCTTTTGCTTTAGATAATTCTGATGTTAATCCAAAAGTTAATTGTCTAGCTAAATTTTGTATTTTTGCATCATTTAATTGGCAATTTTTAGTAGCTTTTAAAAATTCTGCTAATTTTCCAGAGCTAGATCCTCCACTACCACCATTGATTTTACTTGAACTGTCTACAGTGACATCTACATAGTTTGGAATTGTGTTTTTGTTATTTTGGATATATGCTCCAACTCGTGCTAAAACATATATTGTGGATTGGTATTGTAAGTTTCTAAGACTAGATTCTACATAATTTGAAGCTTTTTTATTAGCTGTGTAATAATTCACTATATTTTTAGCAATATTAACAAATTCTGCTTTATAAAGTTTAGCTAAATTATTATTACCAGAAGGACTAGAAGGAACACAACTAGACAAAACAGTCCCAGTAGTAGTCATGCCAGGATTATGGTTAACAATAGCTTTAGATAAAAGATATAAAAAATCGTGGATAGAATAAGTATCAGAACCTACTCCAACAGTTTTAGGAATAGTATTATTATTTTCAATATAAGCCTTAACACGATTAAAAACTTCAAAAATACTATTCATAGAAACAGAGTTACCAAGATTAACCACAGGAGGTTTAGTCCCATTTGTTTCAGGAGATCCTGATGCACCAGGGTATTTAGGCATATATTGATTTATTGGATCAGTAGTGGCAATTGACATCGATGAACTATTAGGTAATTTTGCACCATTGTTAGCTGCCCATGCTAAAATACGACTATTAGCATGAATAAATGACTGAAATTGTATTTTACCTAATTTAGTTGAAACTGACTTAGGAGCAATGTTGTTTTTAGCCATATATTATATGCTTTCATTCCATAAACTGTAAATTGTCGCTTAGTTAATGTCCCTGAAATTTTAGAACCACTTGGATTAGAAGGACTTTTAATGTCATATTTAACTGTAACTGCATTCTTCTTATTCAAATATCTATATTCTAAAGTCATAGAAGATAAATACATATACTCTTCCATAGAATATTTTTTATTTCTAATAGTTACAAAATCTGGTAAACGCTAATTTTTCTCAGTATACGCCTTAACTTTTTTACTTGCCGCCAAAATATCATTTTGTGAAATCTGTTTAGGCCTCACTGAACTACCACTGGTTGAATCAGCAGCAGAAACACACGTGACACTAACTCCAATTACAAAAACAGCTAAAAGAATCATTACAATTAATTTTCTTTTACTTTTTATCATATATTCGCCTCCATAAAACCATTATTCCCCCACTTCAAAAAATAATGATTAAAAAACTTGTAAAAACAAAACATCCTTAAATTGCTTTATTATGAATTTAATCATGAAATTGGTGATTAAACTATAAAAGAATTAGTATAAATCCTTTTATAATCATTGAATTATCTATAAATTGAAAATTAATAAATAAAATTAATAAAAAATTTAATAAATAAAAATTTATTAGAAATATAATTTTATTAATATAATTTATTAATAATTATAATTTATCAATAATATGATTTGTTAACAATGTGCAAATTTATTATTAATATACTAATTAATAATAATTAATAAATGATCTTATTCATAATTTAAAAAGCCCTATAAAGAAGCAGTTTTTAACAACAAACTATATTATCTAATACAGAATATATAAAGTTACCATAATAGATTAAAGGAATTGAAATGAAAATTAATAGAGAGTTTGTAAAAAAGCTGAAAATGTCAAATTTTCATTATAAATTAAAAATAAAAAACTAGATGGTGTTAAATTTAATAATAAAAAGTGATAATACATCAAATTTATGATGATTTCATGAAAATCTACGGGTGTCTAAGATAATTGAAATAAAATTATGGGTCTGAAATATCAATAACCTCAAGATAGCTAATATCTACAAGATATACTAACTAGTATTTCTTTGGTAAATAGTAACCTTACCTATCTTTTTAACTGAACTATAACCAGGGATATTTTCTTCAGGAGACAATGCAATGAAATAAGTAGTGTTATTTCCTTTCATCATTTCAGACAAGTTTTGTGGAGAATGCTCCCAATTTACATAGATGATTTCCTTTTTGAAATACCATGTGAATATCGGACCCCTTTCTGCCCATATAACTTTAGAGTTATAATTAGGATCGTGATTTTTAATCCAATTAACTGTTTCTCTCTCATCATGAGCTAAAGAATCATGTTTATCCAACGTTAAATATCCAAAAGAAGATATTAAAAATATAACAATTAGCAATAGAGGAATAAGATTTTTTATATTAGGTTTTATATTAATCTTCCAAACTTTTCTCCAATTATTTTTTGCCTGATTTTGATTTAAAGATTGATTTTCATTTAAAATATCTTTATTTTCTAGTATATCTGAATTAAACTTTTGATAATTATTTTGAGACAAATCAGGACTCTTATTTTTATTTTGAGAGTTTTTCTTATAATTTAATGGTTTTAAATTTAGTAGAGTGTTTAATGCTAATGTAACAAAGAATACAAATGTAGGAGCCATTGTTATGAAATATCTATCAACTTTAACAAGATGAGCTGAAAAAAATATTAAGTATGAAAAAAACCAAGAAAACATCAACAAATCAAATCTAAAAAATTTATTATTTGGCAATGTTTTGATCAATTTATTCAATAGATAAGAGAAAATAAATGCTAAAACAAAGAATATCAATTCACTATACACAAAAGATATTGTACTAGCTGTTAAAAACGAAATAAACATTACAAAGATACTAACAATTATTAAAAAATATACTAATTTGTTAGAAATTTTTTTATTCATTATTAAGAAATAATTACTATGGATTTTATCCATATCTCTATTTTTACTAATATATTGGCTAACATTCATATTTTTCATTCTAAAAATCATTAAAAGTATATAAATTCCAATAATAAGTCCTAATACAACTATAAAAATTATTATATATGATAAAATATGATTTGGGTTATATATAAATCGAGGTATGTTTGTGAAATAATAAAAAAGATTGTTATTAACCTCTGAAACTATTGTAGTTTTAGAAGCTATGTCTTTAGCTTGATTTAAAAATCCTAAAGGTATTTTATTTATGTAAAAATAAGCCATGAATGGAATAGAGGTTATTGAACCTGCACCCAAACTTCCTATAACATTTTTCCAATATTTTGGAATAGTGTTTTTTATATCTGGTTTAGAAAGAATATACAAAAACATTAAAGGGATAGCTAATCCTGCAGTATATTTTGCAAAAAAACCTAACATAGCTACAGGAAATGCTAGATAAAAGTATTTTTGATTTTTTTCCACACCTATAACAAATAAATAAATAGCTAAAATAGTCAATGAAACACTTGGAATATCAAGTGTTCCATTAGCTACCCATATTAAGTTGATTGATAATCCAGTGTATATTATAGTTCCAAATATTGCCATTATATTTCTAAATCTTAATTTTAAAAGTGAAAATACTCCTAAAACCCCTAAAATATAAAATATTCCAGTTACAATAAATATACTTGTTTCATTAACAAATCCCAATTTAAATAAAAACGATGTTAAAAAAGGAATAAGAGGAGACAAATAATTAACATATTCATATCCCCCAATTGAATATCCCGAAAATCTTAGAGATTTTATTAAATAAAAATAAACATCTCTATAAGAACTACCTAAAATTTCATGAGAAGTGTTTATCCATATTAATAAAATTGTGATTATTGAGGAAAATAGCAAAATAAATAAAAATGACAATTTAGTTTCATTTGATTTGAAAAAATGAACCAATGATTTAATTTTTGTATTTTTCAAAATATTTCCTCCAATTTTATTAAAAAACAAATCATGACAATATAATTAGTATATAATATAATTAATTAAATTATAATATTAATTATAATCTTATATTAATTATAATTACTTATATTAATTAAATATTAGCAAAATATAGTAAATATGAGATAATATCATATAAATATTACTTAAGTATTTATATTAAATATAAAATATATAAAGAATATTACAGGTAAAATAATATATATATATATATATATATATATAATAAATATTATAATAGAATACTAAATTTTATATAATAGTTTTAGATTATTAATAGAAATGTTAATAAAAAAATGTTAATAAAAAAACAGTTTTAAAGTTCTATTTTAAACATGGGAGCAACATCTTCTGGAATGTTAATTTCTTTAATATTTTTATTAGTTTTGTTTTTTGATACATATTCTTGTGTAAATGATCGACTCATAAAAACTACATCAGTGAAATCTATTTCGATGTTTTGAGCAGTAGAATTATTTAATTTTTTGAATAGATCTTTTGTTGAAGAATTCAATCCTAAGTTAGGATTTACTTGCTCTATTATCTTTATTTTTATAAATTCATTTGTTTCATTCATAATAGTTCTCTTTCTTTGTATTTATAGGGTGTTTTTTCAAAAATATCAATATGATCATGTATAAAAACAGAATTTTTAACTAATCTTAATGATATCAAAGTTCCTTTAAATATATCTTTGTTCTAATAATATATATTTATAACTATTCTTATTTTTCACATATGGACAACCATTACCTGATACAATTAGAACATTTCCTCTATTTGCTTCAACAACTAATTTTAATGTTGTCCATAAGCCATTACTTCGATCATATTCATCATTTTTTTCAGTAGTGGTTTTATCAATAGCTTTTTCAATTGCATGATAATCATTTTTAAATATAATATCTTCTTTTTTGAATTTTCCATGTATTGATAGCCCATCAGCCATGATACAAACATCTAGATATTCTTTATCCGGATGTTCTTGAGAATATACATGTCCTTGAGTAGCATGTCCTTTTTCAAAAGATGTGTGATTATAAATATTATCAATAAGTTCATCTAAAATATAATAAAGCTTGATGTCCACCATATTCTTTATTAATATTTGCAGCCATTTTATTAGCTATTTTGTCTTCAACACGATTTTTTGAATTATATGGCAAATTACTATAAGTAATAGTGGTATTTGTAGGTTGATTATTTAATATTCTTCGAACATTATCAGAAACACTGCTACTTGTGATTATTTTTTTACTCCTCTTTTTAGACTAACAGATAAGAGGAATAATTGTTGTTGGAATTAAAAATCTTTGATTACTAATGTCAATATAATTTTTAACAAAATGGCTTCTCATAATTGTTTCAAAGTTTTTATAATCATAATATAAACTTCGAATCATTTTAAATCATTAATTTAATTATTATATAAAATAATGTAATCCACAACTATGGAAGTTAATAGAATTATTATTTTATTTTTATTATTTTTAGTTTTTTCTAGATGCAACCGTTTATATTTTATAATATATATTGTTATCCTTTTGAATAAATAAAGTATATTTAAATATATTTTTAGAAATAAATATAATTTTATTAATTTAAATCAATTTTATTGCTATATAATAAAAATAATAATGAAAAATAAAAATTGAGATATAAAAATCAATAAATTTAATTTTTTTTAAATTTTTAATTATATTATAAATATTATTTGTATAAAAGAAAAATGAATGTATAAAAATTACATAATAGGCTATTAATTGTATAAAATATCTAATTTTATAGAACGATATGATCAATGTAATATCTCCCAATTGGTTTTAACAAAAAATACTCTTAAATTTTCTAATAAAAGATTTAATTTTTAATGATTGGAAAAAATAATATTATATAAAAAATATATTATAAAATAGAGAGGATAAAAAAAATAAAAATCCTCTTTTTTAAATGTTTTTTAAATTTTTTTGCTGTAAACAAATGATTTAGTTTGTTGGTTATTTTTCAAGCTAGTTGAATTACTATAAACAACATTAGAATTTATTTTATAATTATTAACATTTTTCACTTTAATATTTGATATTTTATATTTAGTGGGAATATTAATCTTATAATTATGATTAATATCTTTATGATAATAATTATTGTAATTATATTTGTTTAATCTTTGAGTTTACCTGAAACAACATTTTTTGTTCTTTTTACACCAAGTTTTATACTAGCTGTTTTAGATCCATCTAAATTTTTAATATTAAGTTTTAGAATACCAATTTTCTTATAGTATTTATAAAGAACATTTTTAGTAGTTTTAAGGCCAGTTAGAATGAATTTTTTGTTTATCTTTACTGTGAAGGCTTTTGAACCTTTAATATTACAGAAATTTTTGAAAGTATATCTAAGTTTAGATGTTTTAATGCCAATATTATTAACACTAATAGTTTCAGTAGTTACTTGTTTTAAAATACGAGAAACACTTAAAACAGTGATATTAACTTTCAATAATTGTTTATCTGCATTTAAATTCAAGGTTTTATTTCCAGATGTAGAGTAAATATGAGATAAAGTTCTACTTACACGTGCATCATAAGGTTTACCAAAAGCAATATAATTAAAATAAGGTAATTTTATAACATTATCAGTTGTACCATCGTTTAATTTAATAGTATATTTAAATAATGCTTCATAACCAAAGTCAATTTTATTTTTTATAGTACTAAGAGTTATTACAAACCATTTATTCACAGTTGTATTAGTAAACCAGTCTGGATTAATATCATTTTGTCCAAACCACTTATAGTCAGCAATTAAACTACCATTTTCTGTGTTAATGAAAGTTCTATTTAAATTATCTGTATTATTATAGAACAAAGAATATTTCACTGTTGAATTAGTATAATAATTATAAATAGCACCACCACCGTTAGTTGCACTATTATTAACGAAATTACAGCTATCTATATTGTGAGTTCCATTGTTTCCACTAATATAAATAGCACCACCTGTTCCATTTACACTATTATTTATAAAATTTGAGTTGTTTATGTTTAGACTAGTTCCATAAAAATTAATATTACCACCATTTGGACCTGTTCCATCTGCATAGTTATTAATAAAATTTGAACCAGATATGATCCATTTGCCATTACCTGAAATAATACCACCATTAACTTGGAATTGATCATTCTTTGTGAAATTTGAATCAATAATAACTAAATTACCCATATTATTCCATATAACTCCACCAAAATTTCCTCCATGCCCTTTTTTACTCTATTATTCATGAAATTTGATCCTGTTATAATTAAATTAGCTCCGTTATTATAGATTGTTGCACCATTTATAGTCACATTAAGCTGAACATTAGCTAATGGATTACCGTTTTCATCTATTGCAGTACCTGTGATATTCATTGTTTTACCAATTTTACCATTAGATACATTAATAGTTGAGTTGGTAGTAACTTTACTCACATTAAGAATATTAGAGTTAGTAAATCCATTATGGGGACTGTTTCTAGGCCAATTAGCTATAACTGTTAAGTTACCAGCAACACTAGGAACATGTGTTAAACTCCATCCACCAGTACTATTAGTAGTTACAATAAACTTTTCACCATTAATAGTAACATTAATTGATATACCAGCTAAAGGATCACCATCATGAAACACGCCAGTTATATTAACATTTTGACCAGCCTTAATATTACTTGGTATGCTAATAGTGGTATCGGTTGGTATTCTACCATTGTAAGGAATTTCCAACTCACCATCATAAAAATCAGTAGCATAGCCAGTATTTCCTGAATAAGTACCCGGTATCGGGACAAAAAAGGAAGTTACAGGATAATCAGTAGCAGTTGGTCTCATAGAATCAGGTATTGTAAAGTTGATACGTATCATTCCGTTTCTATCAGAAACATCTTGACCAACAAGAGTACCGTTAACATAAAACTTATAGTATCTCCAGATACAGTATTACCCATATCATCAGTTAAAAATGCATAAAAAACAATGCTAGATCCACCAACATAATGAGTCATATTATCTAGAAATGTTAAATTTAAAACACCCATACGGCCATTATTATAGATCATAGAGCCAGTGGCTGTTGCATTATTACCAACCAAACATTACCCACAACAAACAAACCACCAACATTATAAATAGCACCACCATATAATGCAGAATTATTTGTAAAAGAACTAATATTTACAGTAAAATTATTACCATTATTAAAAATTGCTCCTCCATCAAAAGTACTTGCATTATTATCAGTGAAAATACTATTTAGTACAATAGAATTATCCCCCAAATTGTAGATTGCTCCACCAACTACTTGCAGTGTTGTTTATGAATGTACAGTTGATGAATATTATTGTTGAGTTTGCGAAGTTGTTATATATTGTTCCTCCATTAGCAGTTGTGTATCCGTTGATGAATGTTAGGTTTAAGAATGTTACATTTCTTTTATTGCCTAGTGTGAAGATTCTGTTGAGTCCTTGTGCGTTGATGATTACCTTATCTGGGGAACTGTTTCCTTTTATTGTTAGGTTTTTGTTGATTGTGATTCCACGATCAGTTGATTTGTTATAGATTCTTTCTTGTAGAGTTAGTGTGTCCCCATCTCCTCTATGGTTATTCCTGTGATTATCCCCGTTGAATTATCAATAGCATAATCAGCTGCATTAACACCGAAAAACTAAAAGCAAAAAATAACAAAATAAGCATAGCCAATATAGTTATTTGCTCCTTTTTCTACGTTTTTCACCTCCTTTATGCCCAATTAAATAATTTATTATAATTTTTTTGATTAATAATGCAGTAATATATGATTTAGGATCAATAATTACCTATTCATGTTTTATTACTTTCTTATTCTTTATTAATCAGAAGAAAATTACATTATAATATTATATATTTAATTTTCTCCTCATTAATAATATTGAATACTCACTACTTCAATACTGAATTAAACATTATCTTTTGAAACCCCCTAAAAAAATTTATTTCTTTATACCACGGTTTAACGAAGTTAAAATAGTAAATTTATTCTATATACAAAATAATACTGAGGAATCATTCATATTTCTTTATACATGATGTAGTAAGTACTCACTAATAAACCTTTCGATTTTTTGATTTTAAATTTTTAATAAGTATATAAAATGAAAAATATTTTAAAATTATTTTTAAAAAGTACTTTGATATTTGGAATAATTTTAATATAATAATATAATAATATAACTTTATAATAAAATAATTTAATAGAATAATAATAAATAAAATTATAAAATAAAATATAGGGTGAATAGCTAATGGATGAACAAGAAAATGAAATATTTAATGAAGGTTTAGTTGAAATTAAGGTTCCTAAATTTGAAAAGGTTTCATCTAGTGCTCCTGTGTTTTATAATCCTAAAATGGAGTTTAATAGAGATATATCTATACTTGCTTTACAGACATTTCAGGAAGAAGTTGATCGTGAGATAAATATTTGTGATGTATTTGGTGGAAGTGGAATACGAGCTATACGCTATAAAAAAGAGATCTCTGATGTTGGAAATGTAGCTGTAAATGATATCAGCTCTTTAGCTATTGAACAATCTCTTGAAAATTCTATAGCTAACGACGTTGAAATAGATATTTATCAACATGAAGCTAACATATTACTTCGTGAAAATAGAGGAATATTTGATGTATTAGATATTGATCCTTTTGGAACTACTTCTTATTTTGTTGATTCTGTAGGTTATTCATTAAAAAAAGATTCTCTTCTATGTATTACAGCTACTGATACTTCTGCATTATGTGGAACATATAAAGAACCATGTATTAGAAAGTACAATGCTAAACCATATAAAAGTGAATATTGTCATGAAAATGGTATTAGGATATTAGCTGGTTTTGTAGCTTTAACCATAGCTAAATATAAAAAATATATTGAAGATATTAAATTGTCTCATAGTAGTGAACATTATATGAGACTTTACATTAAAATTAATAAAGGTTCAGCTAATACAGATGAATCTTTAGCTAATAATATTGGTTATATCTCACACTGTAAAAAGTGTTTATATAGGTCATCTATAAAAGTATTAGCTAATTCAATTCCAGAAAATTGTCCTATTTGTGGTGAAAAACTAATCAATGCAGGTCCTCTTTGGATTGGGTATCTTCAAAATGCTGATTTTATTAATAAAATGATTCAAAAAATCGATGAATATAATCCTGATAGTCATAATAATAGATTAGATGAAAATAATAATGATATTTCTAATAATCCTAATAAAAAACATGTCAATACTGAAAAGAAAGTTCTAAAGCTATTGAATACTTGTCTTGAAGAAGCTGATGCTCCAATAACATTCTATGATATTCATCTTATCTGTAGAAATCTTAAAATAAGTGCTCCTAAATTAGTCGATGTCATGAACATGATGAAAGAAGAAGGGTTTATAGCTACTAAAACTCACTTTAATCCTATAGGGATAAAATCTGATATTGATATAGTTCGTTTAAAAGAAATAGTTAGATATTTATCTAAAAACATCTAAATATTTTCATTTTTATTAAATATTTTATTATAACTTTACTATAATTAATGTTTAATATTCATAAATAAATCCAATAGTATATGTGATTAATAGTATTTAATGAGTAATAGGTAATATTTTTATTTTCTATTATTATAAAATACTACAATTATTCCAAGTTACTATAAGTTTCTTTTTAAATTATCTTAATATATATGAAAATAATATAATTCTTGTTTTTAAATTATCTATCAATATTTAAATTACTAATTTTTCCCATTATTCTTATCAAGAATAAGATTATATAAAGAAATAAAACTATAATCGCTCCAAGAATAAAATTCGCCTTTAGATTCATAAATTGAAATGCCATTAGAATACACTATTATTTTTGCAAGAACATTTTCTTTGTCCCCATCTGTTCTTAAGTCATCTATTAAAATAAAATCGATATTTGAAGAGATATCGTGTGAACCTTTGCCATTTTCAATTGTTATTATCTCTTTATTTCCATTAGGGCTATCTTCCAATACTCAATTATCATTACTCGTTTCTTTATTCCTGTATAAATCAAAAAATTGACTAGCATTATAAGTTCCATTATCGTTTTGTTTTACATTTGAATATTTATATATTGTAATTTCGATACCTTGACTTACATCAGATTCTACTTGTATTGTATTCTTTCCCAATCCAAATGGATTCACTCCAACATTGGTAACTTGATTAAATATGTAAATCCCTGGGAATAATAATATTATTCCAACTACTGCAATTAATATGTATTTTTTCATTTTTTCCATAAATAATCAATCTCCTAATTGGACTTGTTTTTCAATTGTTTGAACTTTTTTGCCTTTATAATTTGTTATAACAACTATGATTTTATCTACTTTCTTTTTTGAATTAATATCAAATTCTAATTGTGTTAAACTAAGTTTTCCATTACCAGCTGAAATGAAATCTATAATTCAATAATAAACAATTCAGAGTATATATTTATGATTTTAACTGATATATGGATTTAATCAACTTAAAAATAAATGGTAAATAATAAAATTTGTAAATTTACAAGTTTTTATATTTATTTTTATAATTTAATGGTGAATATAATGTCTGAACGTATAATAAATAAAAAAAATTGTATTTTTGTATTACTTATTGCGATACTTATTTTTGCCACTTCAATAGCAGCAAGTTATGCTCAAGATGTTGTTTATACTAGTCCTAACTGGGGATGATGATAATCTTGGTTCTAATTTTAACAATCTTAAGGTTTTTATAAACGATTCTTTACATGCTGTTGATAATGGTGGAAAAATTATCCTTGAAAATGGAATATATAAAGGATCAAAAAATATAGAGTTGATCAATAGGTAAAAATATTACATTTATTGGAAAAAATAAAGAAAAAACAATTATAGATGCTTCTTTTCTTGGATATATTTTTAAAGTTAATCATGGAAACACATTGAAACTTGTCAATATAACTTTCATAAATGGTAAGTCTAACTTAAGTGGACAATATATTCCAATGGTGGAAACTTAATTATTAATAATTGTAATGTTGTTAATAATCAAGCAGATTCTAATGGTGCAGCAATTTATATTAATGGTGGAAATAATCATAAGATCATTAGTTCTGTTTTTAACACTAATTTTGAAAAAAATAATATTCCTTTTTATTCTACAATTTTCATTAAAGGTAAAGGTTTTAATAATATTATAAATTATAATATTTTTAATAATTTTTATAATAATGTAGAATATGTTCCAATTCAATATAATAAATTTAATATTTATCGTTCAGACAAAATTTCATTAAATTGTGATTATAATTATTGGGGTTCAAACACACCTAAGGTTAAAGGTATTAAATTAAATAATTATTTTGTTACATATATTTCTAAAGTGATCTTAAACAATGAAATTAAAGACACTTCATTACATCAAATGTAAAAATATATGATTAAATTATACTTTTGGTTTAAATGATAAAAATGTTTTTAATCCAAAATTGCTTAGATATATTGAAAGAAGATTATTAAGCTCTTAAAACAATAGCTTAAGATTTGATGCTAGAATTTATCAGATAATACAATTTTTCTCTGATTCAGAGATAATTATGAGTGTTTCTGCTCAAAAAAATATTATTGATTACAATAATAAATTTTCTATTAATACTAATTTTAATAAAATTTCTTCTAATAAACCTGAATCTAATAATGGTATTTTTGTAAAAGCTGGTTTTGAAAAAAATTCTTCTAAAGACAGTGCTTCTGATAAAACTTCTTCTAATGATATTAATTCAAATGATATATCTTCTAATAAAAATAATGTCGATCAAGATTCTTCTAATAATACTAATTCTAATCAAACTTCTTCTAAAAACAAAATTTCTAATAAAATTAATTCAAATAATATAGTTATTCAAGGATCTCCTAATTCCCTAGATCATGTTTATGTTAGTACTACTGGTAATGATAATAACATTGATGATTCATGGCCTAGATCTTTAAAAACAATAAAAGCTGCTTTATTAGTTGTAAGAGATGGAGGAACTATTTATATTGCAAATGGTACTTATTCATTTATTGATGGCACACTTTCTGCAATAGCTATCACCAAAAGTGTTACAATAATGGGGATTATTCTTATGGTTTGGTAATGGAGTTATTATTAATGCAAATGGACAAAGTAGGATATTTACTATTGTAACCGATAATTTATTTGTTTATATTTATAATCTTGTTTTCATTGGATGTATTGGGTCTGGTAGTGGTGTGACCAGTGGTGGTGGAGCCATTTATAGGAATGTTACTTCTGGTTCTGGAGGAATTTTAAGTATTGATAATTGTACTTTTATTAATAATACTTTTCCTATTTATGGAGGAGCTATATATAATTCAGCTTCTAGAATAACAATTAATAATACTATTTTTACAAATAATCGTGAAATTAATTGTGGTACAGTTTATTCTCATAGTGATGTTCCTAATTTAGTGATAATTAATTGTATATTTAATAGGAATTCTGCATATGCTAGTTCTGGTTCTTCAATATATGGTTGGAGCAATATCTTTAAATGGCCCTACTTCTGCTTCTAATACGGTATATGCATCAATCATGAATTCAACATTTATAGAAAATACTGCAACTACAATAAGTGGAGCTATATCTGCTTTTGGTTATGTAAGAGTTAATATTCAAAATTTTAACTTTATTTCTAACTCTGCTAATGTATATGGTGGAGCATTGGTATTTGGGTTGGATTCATATATGAATATACTAACTCTAATTTTGAATTTAATAAAGCTACCAATGGTTCAGCAATATATTGTACTGATCTTTCTATGGGAATTATATCTAAATCAAATTTTATAAATAATTCTTCTTCTATAGGTGGTATTGTAGCTATTATTACTTCAACAGCGCTTAATATTTCTGATACTTATTTTATGTATAATAAAGCTGTTATCTATGGAGATGCTTTATATTTAAGTTCTATTGCAAAAGTTAATATTTTAAACACTTATTTCATAAATAACTCTGCTATTTCAGGTGGTGCTATATTTATGAGGTATTTAAACACTAGTGTTAATATAGCTGGTTCATATTTTATAAACAATTCTGTTTCAAATGGTGGAACGATTTATAATATTGCAAATGGAGCTAATGATTTTTTATCTTTAAATATTAGTGATTTTAAATTTATAAATGACTCTGCAATCAATTCAAGTGGGGTTATTTTTATAAATAATACTAATAAAGCCATGATTAATAATTCAACTTTTATTAACAATGATGCTACTGGTGGAGGGGTATTTGTAATCTTCGAGCAAATTTAGAAATATTATATTGTAATTTTACTAATAATTATGTATATCATCAAGATGGAGCTATTTGGAATGATAGGAACAATTTAAAAATATATGATTCAATATTTGATAATAATAAAGCTTTTAAATTGATGATCTTCAAACTGATGCTTCTGGAGGAGTAATTTATAATTTTGGAAATCGTTTTACAGTATTAAATTCTTTATTTAAAAATAATATGGCTACTTTAGGCGGAGCTATTGATACTTATTGGTATTATGCTTTTATAAAAAATTCAACATTTGTTAATAATACAGCTATTAATGGGACATGTTGGAGAAAATTTCACTATAGATAACTGTATTTTCAATAATAATAGTACTTATAATGGTGGTGGAGCTATTAGGAATTATTATGAGAATAATTTTAGAATAATCAACTCTATTTTTAATAATAATCGTGATGGTCGTGATGGTGGAGCAATAATAAATACTAGAGGAAATGATTTCAATATTATGGGCTCTATTTTTAATAATAATCGTGCGACTACTGCAGGAGGAGTTATTTACAATTATATAGGAAATAATTTCTTTATAAAAAATTCAACGTTCTTTGAGAATAAAATAATGAATGGAGGAGTTATTTTAAATAATAGAGGTACAAATTTTAAAATATTGGGCTCTAAATTTGAAAATAATATTGCACCAGGAAATGGTGGAGTTATATATAATAATTATTTGAATTTTACAATAATTCAAACTTTACTAATAACACTGCAAATTGGGGCGGTGTCTTTATAGCAGTATGAATGGAAACAGTGCTATTATAAATAATTCTATATTTAAAAATAATATTGGAATTAATGGTGGCGGAGCATTTTATACTAATTGTCCTAATTTATATGTAAATAATTGTCTATTTGATAATAATACTTGAAACTATGGTGAAGCCAATTTTATTTTATGAAAATGACTCATATAATGGATAATAAATAATTCAGTGTTTAATAATAACAATACTAATTTTGGTGGGGGCTGTTTTATATATTCTAAAATAAACCTCAGCAATAATAATTTTGCAAATAATAATTTCACTACAATATATACTTTGAATGATCAAATTACAATTAATAAAAATAGATTTAATACTAATGATGCAGTTTTAGGCATAGGTTTTAATGACTCTACTGTTAATTTAAATAATTTCCTAATTAATTATAACACTTTTTTAAATAATGGAATTATGTTAGTATTTGATGGAAATAGAAACAATATTAACCATGATAATATTTTAAATAATGGTACTAAAAAAGGTATTTTAATTAATGGAAACAATAACAAATTTATTAACCTTTTAATCGTTAAATTATCAAATATTGCAGTTACATTTAATAATTTTGCTTCTGGAAACAACTTTACTAATGGAACAGTAACTGAAAATGGTTATGGATTTTTAATTCTTGGTAACAACAATTGTGTTATGAGTTCTACAATATTAGCTAATAGAGGGTATGGTTTCAATATATCTGGAAAATAATAATATAGTTAATTATAACAGAATATATAAAAACTCTATGGGTATTTATAATACTGGTTTAGGTTCTAATGCTGAGCTAAACTGTGGGGAAAAAATAATGCTCTAGGTCAAATTTACTGGGATCACTGTTAATGAGTGGTATGTTTCACGTTTATCTGCAAATGATGCAAGTACTATTGTAAATAGCTCAATGAATTATACAGTGAAGGCACTCGTATAATTTTATCATATTATTTATCTTTTAATACATTAGGAAAGCATGACCCTAATTTATTACCAGAATTCTTGGTAGAATTAATCTTTAAAATAGGAAATCAAGTAAATGAAACAATCATTGGTGATATTCGTACAATTCTTTATTCAGAAAACGTGACACTTGAAGCTAATAAAAAATATTCTTTAAATACACTATCTAATGACGAAGATATAATTTTAGAAATTCTTAGCATTGCTACATCTAATATTAAAATTGTTAAGACTGCTAATGTTACTAGTGTGTTGAATGGTGATTTGGTTGAGTTTACTATTGGTGTAACTAACAATGGTCCAAGCAGTACTTTTGTAAATAGTACTGATTTTTTGCCTGATGGTATGATTTATGTAAGTGATAACTCGAGCTATGGAAGTGGCACTAAAGTAGGTAATGAGTTGGTGTTAATTCTAGTTCTAATAATACGGATAATAATTCTACTAATGAAACTGTTGAGGTTAATACTTCAAGCCTTATAGAAATAATTAAAACAGCAAATGCAACCAGTGTTTTAAATGGAGATCTAGTTGAATTCACAATTAATATTACTAACCATGGTCCTAATAGTACATATGTTAATGTTACTGATAGTCTTCCAGAAGGTATGGTTTATGTTAGTAGTAATTCTTTGAGTGGTTCTACTATAAGTGTTGGTAATGATTATATTTGGTATGATGTGTTTGTTGGTGTAAATGAATATGTATTGTTTATTGTTATTATTAAGTGTTTTGAATACAGTTAGTGCAAAAATCACTACTAAAGCTGATGTAGATATTATTGATGCTACTAGAGGTCAAACAAGTAAATTATCTGTTAAAGTCACAGATAATAATGGAGATCCAGTTAGTGGAATTGTTCATATACAAAGTTATTATCCGATGGTGAAAAATATTATGATATTGTAGAAAATACAGATAGTAATGGATATTATGAACGAAATATTAATTGGGATCAAAAACAAGTTTTAGGCAAATATAAATTTGTAATTGATATTCAACCTCATAGAGAAGATTTTTATGAAACTTTTAGTCTTTCTAAAAGTTTTAATTTTGATGAAAAAACTTTCATGTCAGTGTCTGTTTCTAAAAATCCTGTTAATAAAGGACAATTATCTACAATTAAAGTTAGCTTAAGCTGTGGAGATAAAAGTAGAAATAATTTTGAATGGTTAGGGTCATAGAAAAGTTCTTTTTTATTATAATGATCAAATATATCAAGTTCATACAGATTTAAATGGAATTGCTGTTTTTAACTTTAAAAGTTTAGTTTCTGGAATTCACAATATTAGAATTATATGGTGGAGATGACAAATTTATTGGAGTTCAAGATTCTGTAAATATTAATGTTAAACCTAGTGCAGATTTATTGATAACGCATATTAAAAGATATAAAAACAATTATTATAAAATATTAGTAAAAAATGAAGGTGATTTAAAATCATCAAAAGCTATATTAACGTTGATGTATAAGAAAAATAAATATAATAACATTAGGTTGGTCCTATAACTCCAAATAAAGAAAAAGTGAGTTTTGTTAAATTTTATCCATATTATCATCATATAAAGTATAAAAAATTAGCTTATATAAATTTTGGTAAACATGCAGTTGAATCTGATTATAGTAATAATAAAGTTTTATTTAAAAATGATGATTATATTAGATATAAAGCAGATGTAAGGACTGTTAAAGTAATTAGATCTGGAAAATATTATAAAATTACTATAAAAAATATTGGAAATAAAGCTGCAACAAAATTTAAAGTTAATTTTTGGTATGGTACACAAAGAGTTGCAAAAGAAACTTTATCTTTTACCATACCTAAATTTGGAGCTTTTGGAAAAGTTTACCTCCTTTAAAATCTGTAACTGTAACTTTACCAGTTTTTAAAAGCTCTAAACAGCTAAACTCATACAAATTTATTTCATTAAACTACAATAAGTCTCTTTTAGAATCTAATTATAAAAATAATATGGTAAATTCAAATTTAAATAGATTATTTTTATTTTTTTATTAATAATCCATTTTTTTTCTTTGAATTTAATTTTTTATAACATATTATTATTATTTATTCTTTTTTAATTTTTAATTATTTAATCATGCTTGATTGATTACAAATTCCATTATATTCACAATTCATACATTTTTCTATTTTTTCATTGATTTCTGGAACTATTTGTTCTGTTAAAATATCTTCTATCTCCTCTAAAGTTTTAAAAAGTCTTTTTCTTAGGTTTGCATCCATTACTATTGGTCTTCTTTCTCCAATTTTTAAATAATCAATAAATCCTACAAATACTTCAGTATCAAATTCTTTTTCGATTAACATTGCAGAAGCAACTAATTCAATAGAATCTCCATCCCAACTTCCTTTTAATGGAGGATTTGAAGATTTTATACTTATTAGATAATATTTTCCCTCAATTATCTCAATTTTATCACAAATTCCAGCAATTCCTATTTGTGGATCTTTCATTAGGTAACTATACATAGATGTTGGAAAAAATAGTTCTGTAATCTGATTTCCATCTTTTTCATTTATTAAAATAGCTTTTTGAGCTTTTAAAGATAGTATTTTCATATTAAAATAAGTTTCAGACTCAAATTCTATTTTAAGTTTTTCAATTTTTTCTTTATAATCATTTCATTCAGTTTTTTATCGTTGTTTAAATTTTTACTATCTATATTCTCTATAATTTCATTTTTTTATTTTGGTTTTTGAAAGGTATATTATCGATAATTTCTAATGAATTTTTCAGGCATTCTTCTATATTTTTACTTAGATTTTCTTCTAATTTCATATCTTTTTTTAATTTCCTAAAATTTCTATGAAATAAATCATTTAAATCTATTCTTAATTCTTTTATTGTTTTATAAAGTAGTATTTCATTTTCTATTTTTTCATTAAATTTCTCATCTAAATATAATTTCATTGGACAGACCAATATGTTTTTATTGAAATATGCTGATCATTTTATTCCTTTTTGTCATAACGTGCTATTTTAATTTCATTAATATTTCATGTTTTTACCAATACCCTCATTTATTATTACTATTATTAATTATTTTATTACTATATTTTATAAACTTTTTCTTTTTTCATCTAAATATTAATATTTTAGCTAAAAATTTATTTAAATAACTTATTTTTTAATATAAACTCTGAAACTCATTCTTTTATAATATAAATTCAGAATAAAAAAAATAATAATAATAAGAAAAAATAATTGTTGTATTATAACAATTTTTTATATTATAGTTAAATTTTTATAGTTAGAATTTGCATATAATTTTCCATGACTTCTGAAAAAGATGTTGAATCAGCTGTTGATGATATTAAAGAAGTTTTAGCAGCCCATGATATTGAATCAACTGAAGAACTTAGTGATGAAGAAATATATGAAAGAATTATAGAAGGTAAAAATTCTATTAAAGAATCTCAACAAAAAGTTAGAAAAGGAGTATTGGTTATAATATTAATTTTAATAGGATTATGGGCAATATACATTGTTTTATTATTTGCAAAACCTATTAATCCTGATGTAAGCATATTTTTATCCATATCTTCAGTAGGATTAGGAAGTGCAAGTATTGTGTTTATTTATCACACATTGTTATCATAAGTTAATGAAGAAATAAATTACAATAATATGTTATATCAAATTAAAAAATCAATAATAGAAAATAAAAAAACAGTGAAATCTATAGAAAATGATACTTAAAAATTAATTAAGGAAACAGATAAAATTAGATCTAATGATCATGAAAAATTAATAAAATTATTGGAAGAAATATTAGAAAAAATAGAAAAGAGATTATTATTTACTTTTTTCTTTAACTTCTTCTAAATTATTTATATTTTTTATAGCTTTTTGGATTTTATTTTCAGTAGTTTCATGAGTAACAATAATAATCTGGACTGATTTGTTTTTTGAGTTTGTTTTTTGTGTTATAGATTCAATACTTATATTACTTTCGTTTAATGTTCCTGTAATTGTTTGAAGAACTCCTGGTTTGTCTAATGCAGATAAGCTAATATAATATTTTGATGAAACATCTCCCATGCTTTTAATGGATTGGACTTTTGATTCAACTGGACCATAGCTAATTTTTTTACCTTCAGTAAATATAATATCAAGACAATCACCAACTACGGCACTAGCTGTAGCCATTCCTCGTGCTCCTTGACCATATAACATAACTGGTCCCACAAAATCACCAACTAAATAAATTGCATTGAATACATCATTGACAGCTGCTAGTAAGTGATCTTTAGGAGGAAAGTTGGATGAACTCTAATTTCTAATCCATTATCAGTTTTTTTAGCTATTCCTAATAATTTAACTACGTGATTTAATTCATTTTTAGCAAATTCTACATCTTCAGGTGTTATTTCAGTGATACCTTCAACATGAAACTTTTCTTGTGAAACATATTCTCCAAATCCAAGTTTAGTAAATACAATTAATTTTTTGAGCAGTATCATGCCCTTCAATATCAAATGTTGGATCAGCTTCTGCATGACCCTTTTTGAGCTTCTTTTAAAACATCTTCAAAATTTGAACCATCTTCGCTCATTTTTGTTAATAATATAGTTGGCTGTTCCATTCATTATTCCATATATTGCTTCAAAACGGTTTGTAGCTAAACATTCATTTAATGGTTGAAGTACAGGTATGCCTCCTCCAACAATAGCTTCAAATGAAAATCTTATATTGTTTTTATCTGCTGTTTCTATTAATTCTTCCCAATTTTAGCTATTAATGCTTTATTTGCAGAAACAACATGTTTTCCATTTTCATAGCTTTTAATATAAATGTTCTGGCAGGTTCATAGCCACCAACTAGCTCAATTACAATATCGATGTCATCACTTTCTAAAACATTATTAACATCGGTGGTCAAGATATTTCAACTATTTTTACTCCTCTATCAGTAGTAATATCGAGATCAGCTACTTTTTTAAGCTTTACTTGTTTTCCACATTTTGCAGAAAGGCTATCTTGATTTTTGTTGAATATTTCTACAACTCGTTCCTATGGTTCCAAAACCAATAAATCATGTATTTATTTCGTTATCACTCATTAAATCTCCTCAAATATAAATAAAACAGAATAATCAATATTTTCATATATCTTTATATTTTATTAGTCTAATTCTTTATTATTTAATCATATTTATGTGTTTTATATTTAATATTTTTTGTCTTGGTATTTTTTAAATTATAAATAAATAAAAAAAAATTAAGTGAAAAACAATTTTATAAAATAATATTTATTAAAAATAAACAAAAAATATTAATTAAAATGTAATATAGCATATAATCTGAATATAAACTAAATAAAATAGAACTAATAAAATATAATTAAATAATAGAATAAGTAAAATAGAATATGTAAAATAAATTAAAAATATATTAAAATTATTAAATATGAATAAGAAATATAGATATATAGTCATATTGTGACATATGAATTTATTAATTTCTATTTTTATTTATTTAAATAAAAAATAAACAGTATAAATTTAACCTTAATAAGGTTTTAATTTATAGGAATGTTTTTTAATTTAATAAATTCATCAATAGATTCTCTAGTAGTACCAACTATTAATCTGTAACTTTCTTCTTCTTTCCCATTTCCACTATTTTTTTTCTTTAAAACTTTTTCTACTTTACCTTTAGCTATTATTTCTTCTTTTTCAACAGCTTGGCCTGCATAAGTATGAGTAAATGAAGCAATTTCAGATATTTGTTTTATAAGATCTTCATTTCCTTTTACAACTTCTAAAACATTAATATCATTTACTTTATAAGTTGCAGGATTATCAAAAGAATCTATGACATCTTCAACAGTTGCTTCTATTTTAGCTATTCCCACTGGTTCATATATTGTATCTCCCCAGATACCTTGAACTTCATTCCAATTACGGGTAGCTAAAATATCAAACAAAGTTCCATTTATTATTCCTCTATTGTATTTTCTGTCTTCATACCAACAAAATTCTTTTTTTGTTAAGCTAGAATCTTTCATTCTTTTATTATATATTCTTTCCCAATAGCTATCTTTTATTGAATTAAGAGTTATTTTTTTCACTATATTTGTTTTTTTTATTTTAATAGCTATTTCTTTATTTTTAAATTTTTTAAAAGTTTTCATAGCTTTTCCATGATTTTCAAGTCCATAAATAACGAAATCAATGTCTGAAACCGTTTGTTTTTGAAGATTAGGGAGAATTGAACCAGAAATTCCTAAATTATTATAATCTATTCCTGCAATATAATGAAAAAAATCAGCTACATTTAGTAATTTTTCTAATAGGGGATTATTTGAAGGATTTTCTTTTTCACTAGCCATTATTTCATTAAGTCTTTCTTCAGGTTTAATAACATCTTTTACTTTATCTAAAGGAACTCCCATCATTTCAACTTGGCTAACATCATAATAATATAAATATTCGGGATGATTTTTTCTAAGATACGAATATGCTTCTTCTGAGCTAACTTTAGAATAATTTCTTCCATTTTTTTCTCGATCTCCATTTTCATCTGGTATATATCTTAAAAATGAAATAAACCTATCTTTTGGATGAAGATAATTAGTAGATGCAAAAAATAAATCATCAGTTGTATAAATAAAATCTCTTGTTCTGATTTTCATAATTTACTTCCTATAATCTTTATAATTAATATTTTTATTATAAATTCAATATTTCTAAATTATTGGGCTGTTAAAATTCGTTTTTAATAAATTTTTTTTATATAAGTTATTATTATAATTATTATTTTTATTTTTACATAATTTATATATTGAGTTAAAACATATATTATTTATTAAATTATATTATTTTATATTAATTCTAATGTTAATTATAATATTGATGATGATATTATTTTATATTTGAATTATTCGTTAAATTTATTATTACAAATTTATATGATTTACATGTTAATCAATCACAAACATATTAATGAAAATTTTGAATACAATGGAAGCCAAATAGATCAATCATGGGCTTTTAAATCATTTGGAATAAAAGGTTCAAGTATTATCACTTGGATTGGGTCAATGAACATTTCTCCTGAAAATCTCAAAGATTTTGAAGATGTTGGATTAGAAATCAAATCTGATAATATGATTAATTTCATAGTTGAGCATTTTGATCAACAGCCAGCTAATTTAAGAATAGCTTATATGCGTCAAAGATTACTAGTAATAGCCTTAAAAGAAGAACTATCTAAAAAAGGTGTATTTTCTCTTCGTAAAGGAGATGACATTTACATTGTTTCTAACCATGGAACTTTTGATAAACTTCAAAAACTTACGGTTTCAATAGCTACTGTTTCAGCTAGTTCTATGAAAATCCATTTAGGTGTCAATATGACAAGTGATGGGACACCTGATGATGTTGATACAATAGGTCTTTTTGAATTGTATCGAGGTCCTGATAATATTTGTTTCAATGAAGATAATATTATGGATATTATAAACAATGTGGTTGAAAGTTATATAGATGAATTAAAAGATATTGAATTAGATATAAGTAAAACTAACTTGTTATAACAGGATATTATAACAAAATATGAATTATTTAAAAATACATAAATACTGATTATTAATCTATTAATAAAAGGAGTAAAAATAATGAAAATTATGATTAATGGAATCAATGCAGGATTAAGATTTTCTTCAGCTCATATAATACCTGTACATACCTCTTGCGGATTTATTCATGGTCATTCTTACTTTGTTGATGTAGAAATTGAAGGAGATAGATTTGGAGACTATGAATTTGTAGCTGATTTTAAAGATGTAAAAAATTCAGTTAGAACTATATGTAAAAAGTTAGATCATAGAGTTTTAATTCCAATTAACAATAAAAATATGAAATTTAAAGAATTAACAGCTTTTGAAAAATCTGAAAACGATGAATTTGATTCTTCTGATAATTCTAAAAAATCTGAAACAGAAAATTCTTCAAATGACTCTTCAAATGATTTTTTAGACAATAGTGATTTATCTGTATTGGATTTTTATAATAAGGATTATGTTGAATTTACTATAAAAAATAAAGATTATAAATTCCCTATGGAAGATTGTATTCTTTTACCATTAAAACACAGTTCTGCTGAAGATTTATCTCAATATTTTGCAAATATTATTTTTGAAGATTTAAAAGAAAAAGAATATAAAATCGATTCAGTTGCTGTATGTGTAAATGAAGGAATTGGTCAAGGGGCTTTCTTTAAAAAGGAATAAATATATCTTTTATCTGAATTTCTATACTTTAATTTATATTATATTTAGAAGGATTTTTATGAAAGTACCTATAGTTGAGATTTTTTCAAGTTTTCAAGGAGAAGGCCTTTGGATAGGAAGAAGACAAATATTTGTCCGTTTTGCAGGATGTAATTTAAGTTGTGATTACTGTGATATTGCTAGTAGTCAATCTACTGATAGTGGAATTTTAATGTCTGTTGATGAAGTTGTTGAAAAAATTAAAGGTCTTAAAACTTCTGACTTACACTCTATTTCTTTCACTGGAGGAGAACCTCTTTTATATGCTGAATTTATCAATGAAATGGTTAATAAACTAACTGATGCGGGAACTGATAAAATATATAATACAAAATCAAATAAAATTGATGTTAAAATAATGATTGAAACTAATGGAACTTTACCAGATTTATTAGCTAATATTGATAAAATTGATTGCGTATCTTTGGATATTAAGCTTAAAGAACAAATTTCTCAAAATTGGAAAGATGAAATTTTTGAAAATGAATTAATGTCAATAAAATCGCTGATAAAACTTAAAAAAAGATTTTATTGCAAATTAGTAGTATTTCCTTCAACAGAATTGGCTACTCTAGAAAAAATAGGAAAAGAATTATCTAATGTATTTAATCTTTATAATACTATAGATAAAGATATTAATATAAATAACTATAATAAAAATAATCATAATACAAGAATTCCAATTGTTATTCAACCAGTTAGTCCTGTTGATCAATGGAAAAATCAAAGTAACTTATTATTTAAATTTTCAGAAACTATAGGTCAATATGTTGAAGTATTGACTATTCCTCAAATTCATAGATTTCTTAATATTGAATAATTAGTTTATTGATTTACTTTTTATAATATTTCATAACATATTTTTTTATTTATTATATTTTTATAAAATTAAATAGTTTTTTATATTATAATTTTATTATATAATTCAATAGATAAGTAATTCGTTATATGTATCGTGAGATATGTATTAGTTATTATTAAATTAATATTATAAAACATTAATTATATTAAAACATTAAATATCATTGATTATATAATAAAAAATAATAATAAATTAATATTTTTAAATATTATTTTATTAAAGAATATTTTTATTAAAAATTATTTTATTAAAAAGCTTTTTATAAAATATATATTTGTATTATGAAAACAGTTATCTAAAAAATGTATTAGTAAAATGAAAAATTAATTAATTATTAAATAAATAAACAAAGTGGTCAATTGAATCTCTTTTTATATAAAATTAAATAAAAAGGTATTTATGATTATAAAAGTCTATTATATTATATATTAATCAATAATGAGAGTTATAAAATCTCTGAATTTACAATGAATTTTCCATTTTAAATAGTTGATTCGTTGCCTTATATCTCTAGAGGTGTAGAAATGAAAGATAAAAGTGCCATAAACTTAAGAAAATCTATGGAAAGAGGTTCTGTAGAACATGAAACCAGAATTTCAGAACATGAAGGAGACATAATGACTTTAACTAAAAAAGAAGTTGTTTCGGTTCCTCCTAGTATTAGTATAAAAGAAGTCGCTGAAGTTATGGTGGAAAATAAGTTTAGAAGGCTCCCAGTTACAGATCCAGGATCAGAAAAACTTTTAGGAATAGTAACAGCTATGGATATTTTAAATTTCCTAGGAGGGGGAGACAAATTTAATCTCATGGAAGAAAAATATAAGGATAATTTTTTGGCAGCAATAAATGAGTCTGTGAGAGAAATAATGACTCGAGATGTCAAATTCATGACAAATAAAGACTCAATCAATGATTCTATTGGAGCAATGTTAGAATCTGATGTTGGAGCTCTTCCTATTGTAGATAATGAAAAATTAGTTGGAATTATAACTGAAAGAGATTTTGTTCTAGCTATGGCTGGTGTTTTAACTGATGAATTAGTAGAAAACTATATGAGTAAAGATGTTATCACAACTACTCCTGGAACACCTATTGAAAGTGTTTCTAAGATAATGGTTAGAAACAAATTGAGAAGAATTCCAATTATGGGAAAAGCTATTGAAGACACTGCTGCACATGGTGAAAAAGAAGAATTAGAAGGAATTGTAACTTCTAATGATGTTTTAAAATTCTTAGGGGATAAGAAATTATTCAGTAAAATGGAATCTAATAGTGGACTTGAAGTTTTAGAAACTAAAATCTCTGAAATAATGGAAAAAAAAGTAACTACAATTGAACCTTTAACTAGATTAGGAGATTTATGTGAATTATTAAGTCAAAATGATATTGGGGGTGTTCCTGTAGTCAAAAATGGAGAACTTTTAGGAATTATTACTGAAAGTGATGTTTTAAGAGCAATGAAAAAATAAGTTTTTAATTCAAATTAATGTAAATTAAGATAAATTGAAATTCATTGAAATTAATTAACTTAATTTAACATAAAATGATATAGTTTACTATAACTTACTATACATTATTATAGATTACTATAAATTAATATTAAGCAATTTAAAAACATTATAAATTAATTGGTGGTTTGTATGCAAATAAAAAATTTAATGTCTGAAGAGTTAGTTACTATTGATAAAGACCAAAACGTTTGTGATGCTCTCAGATTAATGAAAAAACACAAAATATCTAGAATACCTGTTATTAACACCAATGAAAACCATGAAAAAGAACTTGTAGGAATAATTTCAGAAAAAGATATAGCTACAAAATTAGGGTCCTCAAAATATGGAAATTTGGCTCCTTCGCATTTTCATATATCTACTGTTATGGTAAAAGAAGTTATTACTGCTGAAAAATCTATGGATATCGCAGAAGCAGCTCAATTAATTCTTGAAAAAAATATTGGTGCACTAACAGTTATTTCTGAAGGGGATTTAGTGGGAATAATCACTAAATCTGACTTTATCGATATTTGTAAAGGAAAAGCTTATGAAAAGATATTAGCTGAAGAGATTATGAGTAGTGAAATAATTTCAGTATCAAGTCAGGACAGATTAGTTCATGCAATAAGAGTTATAAAAGACTCTAATATAGGAAGATTGTTGATAAATGAAAATAATGAACTTGTAGGAATCTTAACTTCTAAAGATATAGCGAGAGCATTTACTTCATTTAGAAAACACGTTCCAGACAAACATCAAAGAACACAGGTAAAAAATATATTTGTAGAAGATGTAATGTCATTTAATGTGAAAAAATTATCTTCTAATTCTACTGTATCAGATGTAGCTAATGATATGTTAGAAACTGGGTATAACGGTTATCCACTAATCAATGATGATGACCAAGTTGTGGGTATTGTAACTCAATCTGATTTATTAGGATTAATTGTTGATTTGGAATTTGGAGAATAGCTTCTTAGCTATTCTAATTATAGTATCTTTATAATATAATCATATAAATTAATTTAAAAAGATAGTATGAAAGATAATATAAAAAGTAATTTGAAAGATAATAAAAACTAACGATGAAACTCTCAATAAGATTACTTTTTTAGGTCCCAGTGAAACCTTTACTCGTGAAGCAGCTTCTATTTTAAAGGGTAGTTTGATTTCTTATTGTTCGATCCCTTCTGTAATTATTGGGGAATGTTCAAAAGGTATAGTTCCCATAGAAAATTCTATTGAAGGGCCTGTTGGTTTAACTTTAGACTTATTCGCCCATAAAATCGACCTTAATATTGAAAAAGAGATAATTATTCCAGTTAGTCATAACCCTTCTGGTTGATAAAGAAATTTATAATAATATTGATGATTTTTCAGAAATTAAGGATGTTTACTCTCATTCACAAGCTTTAGCTCAATGTTAAAATTATTTAGAAAACCACAATATGAAAACTCATTTTACTTTGAGTACAGCTGCTGCAACTAAATCAATTAAAGGAAATAAAGGAATTGCTGTTATTGGGACTGAAAGCAGCTGAAATTTATGGTTTAAAAGCTATTGACAAGAATATTGAAGATATAAAAAATAATCAAACTAAGTTTGTTGTTTTGTCCAAAAATATACTAAATCCGCTGGAAAAGATAAAACTTCCATATTATTTTCTCTTTTTGATGATAATCCTGGTGGGCTTCATGATATTTTAGGAATTTTTGCAAAAAATGCCATAAACTTGACAAAAAACGAATCTATACCATATAAAAGAAGGGCTTGGAAAATACATATTTTTTGTGGATTTTGAAGGCCGCAGGGATGAAAAAGAAATAAAGAATATTTTAAATATTATTGAAGATAAAGTATCTTATATAAAAATATTGGGTTCTTATCCAATAGGAAATATTAGATAAATTATATATAAATTAAGATTTATACTGATAATAAAATATAATAATATACAAGCATATATTATAATTATATAATTATAATAAAATTATGTAATTAATTTAATTATTTGTTCATGTTTTATCATTGGATATAAACTGAATATATATTCTACAATTGGATTGTTATACGTTACAAATAGAGATATGATAATAATTTTATAAAATAACTCATTAATGTCTAATCTAACCAATTAATTAATCAATAATTGTATTGGTTTATGATTGACTTATTTAAATTTATTAAGTATTATATTTATTAACTATTTATACATATAATTAAAGCCTTAAGGGTGGATACTATTAGTCAAGATAAACAAAAGCTTTTAGAAATTATACAAGAGCTTAAAAAAGATTATCAAGCAGGAAATATTTCGGAAGATAAATATAGGTATTTATCTAAAGTGTATTCTAATAGATTAGCTAATTTAGATGCTACAAATAAAATAAGAAATATACAAGGTAGAAAAAATGGCAAGAGACCTCCTTCAAAACCTGTACAAAGAAGTATGACTAAAGCTAGTAGAAAAGAGGGCCAAGATCTTGTTGACAAATATGTGGTAAGACCAAAAGAGGAAAAACTTGTAAAGAAAAATCCTGAGGTTTCAAATAAAGAAAAATATGCTATTTTAGCAGTGATTTGTTTAATTGGTGCTTTTTTAGTAGGGATGAGTTTTGGTTTATTCAGTGGTCCTCAAAATGCAGTTCCAGCTACTGCAGTAATGATTGATGATACTAGTTTTCCTGATTTTTTAGCTAATGCTTCAAATGTCACAACAAATAATAGTGGTAGTTCTGATTCAAACAATGAAAATATAGACACAGATATTTCAAATGATGACTCTAGTTCTGATAATTCAAATGGTGGTTTGGATGATGGATCTGGAGATGATTATGGCGATACACCTAGTCTTAGTGGCCCTAATGGTGTATCTACTAAAAATAGCACTGATTAACATTATCTGGGTAACTAAACTGAAAACTCTAAATATAAGACTTATTAATATAGGTGAATCAATGAAAAAATATTTGTTGGGAATTGTACTCATAATAGCTGTTATATTTGTATTTGGATGTATAACAGATAGTGGGAGTATTAATGGAACAAAAGCTCCTAAAACTATAGCTAAAAATGGAATATTGCTTAAATATCCTGGAACTTGGGTTGTTGCGGATTCTGGAGCCAATGATTCGATAGTTGCTGTTGCAGATCCTAAATCAAAAGATGATGGTTCTGGTTTTAGTGTAGTTAATGTTAATATTGAACGAAAGGAATTACCTTCTTCTTTGGAATCTTACTTTAATCAAACATATTCTAAATTATTTTTTAATTCAGATTCTACCCCAATAGCTCAAGGAAATGCTTCAGTTGGAGAATATAATGCTTTAGAATATATATACACTCAAAATTCTGATGGAACAATGAAAAAACATCGAGCTCTTTGGATAGAAAATAATAACAAGGTTTATGTTATTTTATTTACTGCTCCTGAAGAAAATTTTGATAGTCAATCTAAAAACTTTGATTTCATAATATCTAGCTTTAAAATAACTTAATTTTTTATTTTATTTATTATTTTATTTCTTTAATTTTTATAAGTAGGTTTTAAAAATGAACATTATATTATGTGTAACTGGAAGTATAGCGGCAACTGAATCAATTAAATTAGCTAGGGAACTTAAAAGACAAGGATTTAATGTTAAATCATTCATGACTGATGCTGGAACAAAAATCATCCATCCTAATGCTATGGAATTTGCCACTGGTCAAGAAGTTGTTTTAGATCTTACTGGTGAAATTGAACATGTTAAATATTCTCAAGCTGATCTAATATTAGTTGCTCCAGCAACAGCTAATGTTATAACTAAATTTGCATACAAAATATCAGATAATCCTGTTAATTCTCTTCTTATAACTGCTCATGGACATAATACTCCAATTTTATTTGTTCCATCTATGCATGATTCTATGTATAAATCTATTTCAGAAAATATTGAAAAAATTAAAAAAGAAACAATTTCTAATGAAATAAAATTTGTTAAACCTAGAATGGAAGAAGGAACAGCTAAATTTCCTAAAATTGAAGACATTGTTTTAGAATCTAAAAGAATTATTAACTTGAATAATAATGATAAAAAAAAAAATAATGGTTCAAAATTAAGAAATAAAAAAATTTTAATATCTTTAGGTGGAACTTATGAAGCTATTGATCCAATAAGAGGAATAACCAATAAATCTTCTGGAAAAATGGGTTTAGAATTAGTTAAAGAAGCTTATAGTAGAGGTTTAGAGATTAAACTTATAGTTGGAAATGTAGCTGTAGAAATACCTAAGTCTTTCAATACTATTTATGTAGAATCAAGTGAAGATATGAATAAAAAAACAAAAGAATTAGTTGGAGATTATGATATATTTATAGCTACAGCAGCAGTTTCTGATTTTGCTCCAATAACTAAAGAATCTTCTAAAATATCTTCTTCAATAGATTTATCTTTAGAATTTAAACCAACTGAAAAAATAATTAAACAGATAAAACAAATAAATCCAAAAGTATTCTTAATAGGATTTAAAGCTGAATATAATATTTCAAATACTGAAATGGTTAATTTAGCTAAAAAACAAATTAAAGAGGCAGGAACTGATTTGGTGATAGCTAATGATGTTTGTTTAAAAGGTTGTGGATTTGGTACTGAGGATAATCAAGTTATTCTAGTAGATGATAATATTGTGGAAATTCCAAAATCTTCTAAAAAAGAAATTGCTAATATTATTTTTGATAAATTAGCTAAAGAAATTTAAATTACTTTTATATTATATTTAATAATAATCAAAATAATTATTAATAATTATTAATTATTCTCATTATTTTTAATTATTCTTAATAATTATTTTCAATCATTTTCAGTTATTTTTAATTATTTTTAATTATTTTATTTATTTTAGATATTTTTTTTATTTTTTTATATTTAAATTTTTTATATTTATAATATTTACAAAATGTTTATATTTTATATAATTTTGTTATTATAATATTATAATAATTTAAATAAATTTTATTAATTTTATATAAAAATTATTGAATTTATATAATATAATAGTAAACTTTATTATGATGAAATTACACATTAATAAATTACGATAGTAATATAAGTTTTAACAAAATAAATCATATGATTAAAAATAGTATATGTTCTTTAATATGTTTTGTTTTATTTATTTTTGTAGTTTTTAAGAATATTTTTAGAATATAGATTATTAGTCTGTTGTTTGTTATAAGAATGTTTATTTATTATTATCAATAATTTATGGGGATAGTGTTAAATAAATTATTATTTAAAAGTTTTCTACCATTATAATTATATAAAAATTATTCTAGAAATAAATTTTAATAAAATAAATAAATTTTAATGAATGTAATTATATACAACAATATAAGAATGAAATTATAAAAATATTATTATAAAATATTATTTGTAAAAAATTTTATTTATATGAATATTATTTATTAAAATATTATTTTTGAAAACAATATTTATAGAAAACATTATATATAACAATAAGACATAATATTATTGCTTAAACCGGTACTATTTAATTAATATATGTACTATTTTATTATTATATATTATTTAGTGAGGTATGTTTAAGGATTAATCATACTAGTTTTTATAATATTTTAACAATTATTATTCAAATTTCGATTTAAGTTAATTATTTAGATCATATAAATTTGTTTATTTAAATTGTAATGAAATGAATAAATTAAGGTATGTTTCTAGTATTGTTTAAATTTCACAAACTATGCAAATATGTATTTTATTTAAATTATAATATCTTTAAAAGCTATCTCTATGTAAAATTAGAGACATGGAAATTAAAGTTATTTTATAAAATTTTAATTATAGATTTTTTATTTATAGATTTATTTAATAATTAATTATATTATAATATTAATAACATTCTTTTATTATAATATTCACATTAATCCAATAATCTAAAATATTAATTTAAAACAATTATTCAAAAACAAAAATTGTTTCATATTCAACGAGGTGTTGTTACATGAATGATAAAAAATTAGATACATTAGAAGGAACTACAACTGTTGGCATTACATGTACTGATGGAGCAGTCTTCGCGAGTGAAAGAAGAGCTAGTATGGGGAACTTAGTAGCTCATAAAGTCGCGGAAAAAATATTTAAAATTGATGATCATATTTCAGCTACAATTGCTGGATCTGTTGCTGATGCACAAAGTTTAATGAAAGTAATAAGTGCTGAAGTTTCTTTATATAAAATGAGAAATGGAGAAAATATTAGTATTGAATCTGCTTCTGCTTTAGCTGCAAATATATTACATTCATCTCCATTATATGTTCAAACTCTTCTTGGAGGAGTTGATGAAAGTGGAGTATCAATTTATTCTCTTGATCCTGCTGGAGGCATGGTTAAAGATTCATTCATATCCACTGGTTCAGGTTCTACATTTTCCTATGGTGTATTGGAAGACAGAGTTGAAGAAGGTATCACTGTTGAAGAAGGTATAGATGTAGCTATTAGAGCTATCAGGGCAGCTATGGAACGTGATACTTATTCTGGAAATGGTATTTTAGTAGCTACTGTTACTAAAGATAATGGCTTTGAAATGTTGTCCAAAGACATTATAGAAGCAAAATTAAAAGAAATTAATTAGAGTAGCTAATTTTTATATTTTTTATTAGTTAAATTTTATTTAATTGATATAATATGAATTTAATAATTGAAACTTATTTATCTGAGACTTATTTTATTTAAACATGTGTGTATATTAAAAGACTTGAGCAAACAAAATATTATTTGTTAAAGACTATTTTCATGAAAATATATTTTTACAGAGTAAATTAGAAACAAATTAAATTAGAAAATTTACTAAAATATCATAATAATATTGTATATATTAAGTTAATATTAAATTAAACTATTTTATTTCAATTATTTTAGTTATAAATAATAGTTTAGTATCTATATTAGTTTTAGTATCTAAATTAATTTTAAAGTAATAAATGAATAACATAAAACAATAATATTATAAATAAACATAATTTAACAAAAATAATCTAATAAACAAAATATTATAAACAAGGTATAATAGAATAATTTAAAAAATTTTTAAAAAATAAATTATGATATTTTAGAATTTTAAATAATTTTTAAATAATTTTTGTTTAAATCAAGATTTTTACACATCTTATTTTTCAAAGTGATTATATGACTTCAGCGATTCTTGAAGAAATCCAAAAAACAATAGTACAAAGACTACCTGAAAGAGTTCAAGTAGCTAAAGTAGAATTTGAAGGCCCAGAGGTTGTTATTTATACTAAAAACCCAGAAATAATAACTGAAAATGGAGACCTTATAAGAAATTTAGCTAAGGACTTAAGAAAAAGGATCATTATTCGATCTGATAAATCAGTATTATTGGATCCAGAAAAAACAATGGACAAAATTCATGAAATTGTTCCAGAAGAAGCAAAAATTACAAATATCTCTTTTGACGAAGTAACTTGTGAAGTTTTAATTGAAGCTAAAAAACCAGGACTTGTCATTGGCAAGTACGGAGTTACTTCAAGAGGAATTGTTAAAAAAACTGGATGGGCTCCAAAAATATTAAGAACTCCTCCAATTTCTTCTGAAATTATTGAAAGAGTTAGAAATACTCTTAAACACAATAGTAAAGAAAGAAAAAAGATATTACAAGATCTTGGTGCAAGAATTCATCAAGGTTCTAAATATGAGAATGAATGGGCTAGATTGACTTCTATGGGTGGATTTAAAGAGGTTGGAAGATCTTGTATGCTTTTACAAACTCCTAACAGTAGAGTTCTCCTAGATTGTGGAGTTAATGTTACAGGGGATGAAAAAACTGCATATCCTTTCTTAAATGTTCCTGAATTTTCTTTAGCTGACCTTGATGCTGTTGTAGTATCTCATGCTCATTTAGATCATACTGGGTTTTTACCTTATCTTTATCATTATGGATATGAAGGACCTATTTATTGTACAACTCCTACTAGGGATCTTATGACATTGTTACAATTGGACCACATTGATATTGCTCATCGAGAAGATGATTCTCTCCCATTCAATGTTAAACACGTTCAAAAAAGTATTAAACATACAATAACTCTTGATTATGGGGAAGTAACAGATATCTCTCCTGATATACGCTTAACTCTTCATAATGCCGGACACATTCTTGGTTCTGCCATGGCTCATATGCACATTGGAGATGGTCAACATAATATGGTTTATACTGGTGATTTTAAATATGAAAGAAGTAGACTCTTAGAACCTGCTACTGTAAGATTTCCTAGAGTAGAAACTGTTGTTATGGAAAGTACTTATGGAGGACATGAAGATGTTCAACCTTCTAGAAATAATGCAGAAAAACAAATGATGAAAACTATTTATAAAAATCTTAAAAGAGGAGGTAAAGTTCTTCTACCTGTTTTTGCTGTGGGAAGAGCTCAAGAGTTAATGATAGTATTAGAAGAATATATGCGTCATGGAATGATTGAAAAAGTTCCAATTTATATTGATGGAATGATATGGGAAGCTACAGCTATCCATACTGCAAGACCTGAATATCTAAGTAAAGATCTTAGGGATCAAATATTCCATATGGGTCGCAACCCATTTATTTCAGAAGCTTTCCACAAAGTTCAAAATGTCAATGAAAGGAAAGATATTGTTGAAGGGGAACCTTGTATAATTCTTTCTACCTCTGGTATGTTAACTGGTGGAAATTCTGTTGAATACTTTAAGTGGTTATGTGATGATGAAAAGAATACTCTTATCTTTGTAGGATACCAGTCTGAAGGATCTCTTGGTAGAAGAATCCAAAAAGGCTGGAAAGAAATTCCGCTGAAAGAAGAAGGAAAAACTAAAGTTTTCAATGTTCAAATGGAAATTAAAACTATTGAAGGGTTCAGTGGACATTCTAATAGGCGACAATTAATGGAATATGTTAAAAAACTTTCTCCAAGACCTGAAAAAATTATTATGTGTCATGGAGATGCATATAAAACTATGGACTTAGCTTCTAGTGTTCATACAAGTTATAAAATTGAAACTAAAACTCCTCTTAATTTAGAATCTATTAGAATTCAATAAATATTTGAATTCTATAATTGTTCTTATAAATTTTGAATAGGGGTATTATTTTATAGGTTACCTATTGGGTATTACTTTTGATTTAATAAGATGTTTCTAATTTAGTACAATAGTTATATCTTATAATATCTTATATTCATGATTTTATTAATCTCATATAAATTTATAATAGTACATTTATAAATAACATAAAAATAATAAATAGTTATATTTATCGATGGTTTGTTTATTATTGCAAATTATAAATTAAATTTATTAAATTAGATTTATTAATTTCAATTTATCATTAAATTATTTAATTTTTTAGGAAGTGGACTTATGGTTACTTATTCAGATTCTGGAGTTGACATAGATCTTGAAGAAGTTACAGTTGCAAAATTAGCAGAAAAGTTAAAACCTACTCTTAAATACAGGGATATTATTACTGAAAGTGGACATTTTGCTGCTTTAGTTAGAATGGGTGATCGTGCAATTGCAATGAGTACCGATGGTATTGGAAGTAAAATTTTAGTAGCTAAAATGATGGAAAACTATGATACTGTTGGTATTGACTGTATAGCTATGGTTGTAAATGATATATTATGTGTAGGTGCAGAACCAGTGGCCTTGGTTGATTACTTAGCTGTTGAAGAACCAAATCCTGATGTAGCTGGAAAAATTGCTGAAGGGCTTGCTGAAGGAGCAAAACTTTCTAAAATAGCTATTATTGGAGGAGAAACAGCTTCACTTCCAGAAGTAGTAAATGATTTTGATTTAGCTGGTACTGGAATTGGTTTTGTCGATGTGGATAAAATTATTACTGGAAAGGATATTTCTGAAGGAGATATATTAATAGGCATTAAAAGTAGTGGTATTCATAGTAATGGTTTAAGTTTAGCACGAAAAACTTTATTAGAAAATGATAATTTTGATATTAATGATCCGATTCCTAATAATCCTGAAACCACAATTGGTGAAGAATTATTACGTCCAACTGAATTATATGTAAAACCTATAGTGGATCTTTTTAATAAAAACTTTAATATTAATGGTTTAGCTCATATAACTGGTGGAGGATTTACTAATCTTAAAAGACTGAAAAAAGGGATTGGTTTTGATATTGAGAATCTTCCTGAACCTCAAAAAATATTTAAATTAATATATTCTCAAAATGTTTCTTTAGAAGAGATGTATAAAGTATTTAATATGGGAATAGGTTTTGTTGTGATTGTTCCAGAAGAAGAATCTGAAAAAGTAATAAATGCTTTGAATAAAAATTGTGAATCCTATAAAATAGGTAAAGTAAGTTCTAATGCTGATAAAGTTAGAATAAAAACATTTAAAAATACTGAAATAGAATATTAATCGTTAAATTAGATTTATGAGGTTAGAGCTAATAATATTGATACATAATATTCATATAACTACTGATAGTGCAATATTCTGTAAAATAAAGTGTATTTTATATATACTTAATTTTATAAAATAGTTATATGTTTAATATAAATAATTTTTAGTTAAATAATTTAGAAATTTAGTTAAATAAATTAGAAAATAATTTTTAGAAGGTGTGTTCATGATATTAACAGCAAAGAAAGAAAAGTCACTTATAATAGAAATATTGATTAAATTAGGTTTAAGTGAAGAAGATGCTGGAATTGTAGCTGAAGCTACTTTAGATGCTGACTTAAAAGGTTTTACTTCTCATGGGATTGGAAGATTTCCTCAATATATTCATGGTATTGAAGAAGGAAATATTAAAACTGAAGGCGATATTACTATTGAAAAAGAAACTGAAGCAATGGCTTTGATAAATGGTAATAGTCTTTTTGGTCAATTAGTTGCACATAAAGCTATGATGTTGGCTATTGAAAAAGCTAAAAAAATGGGAATAGCTGCTGTTGGAACACATAATTCCCATCATTTTGGAGTTACTGGTTATTATTCTGATTTAGCTATCAGGAATGAAGTTATTGGTGTAGTTACAGCAAATACTGAGCCTGCTGTTGCTCCATTAGGTGCTAACAAACCTTTAATAGGAACTAACCCAATTGCAGTAGGTATTCCTGCTGATGAAACATATATTGCCGTTGATATGGCTACTTCTGCTTCTGCAAGAGGTAAGTTATTAGAGGCTCAAAGAAAAGGAGAAAAGATACCTGAAGGAGTTGCTTTAGATAGTGAAGGTAAACCTACAATAGACCCTGAAGAAGCGTTGAAAGGATCTATTTTACCATTTGGTGCTCATAAAGGATATGCTTTAGCTTTTATGATAGAATTAATGACTGGGCCTTTAGTAAATGCTTCATGTGGAACTGATGTTAAAGGAACAGCTAACCACACTGAAAAATGTACAAAAGGAGATCTTTTCATAGCTATAGATCCTTCTAAATTTGTTGATATGGATCAATTTAAAGATAATACTGAAGATTTTATCAAACAAGTTCGTGCTAGTGGAGATACTTTTGTTCCAGGAGACCTTGAAGTAAAAAATATTGCTGAAAATGAGAAGAATGGATTTAAAGTAGATGAAAAGCTTTATGATAATTTAAAAAGTATAGGTGATAATTTAGATATAGATTTTTCTAAATATATTTCTGAATAATATTGAATAATTAAATAGTTTTTTTATTTACTATTTATTTTATTTATTTATTTTATTATACAAATATGATAATTAATACCTATGATTGAGGTTTTGAAGTGGATAGTAGTGAAGCTGTATATAAAGGATTGAAATCTGCAGGAATTGATTTCATTGTTAGTGTTCCTTGTGTGAACCTTGGAAAGATCCTTGAAATAATTGATGAAGATAAAGAAATTATTCATGTTCCAGTAACAAGAGAAGAAGAAGGAATTGGAATATGTGCAGGAGCATATTTTGGAGGCAAAAAAACTGCTATTTTAATGCAAAATTCTGGACTTGGAAATTGTGTAAATGCTTTAGGATCATTATATCAATTGTATTCTTTACCTCTAGTCATGATCATGAGTCATCGAGGAACTGAAGGAGAACCTATTGTAGGACAAGTTCCAATGGGTAAAGATACTCCAAAAGTATTAGATGCTATGGATTTAAAATATTTTAATCCAAAAAATTCAGATAATGCAAAAGAAATTATATCTAATTCATGGGAAACTTCAATAAAAGAAAAAGTCCCTATTTCAATTTTATTAGATATTAATTATTGGTAAATAATATTAAAATGATAATTAAGTCTGATAATTATTCTAATTATTTTATTTAATAGTATTATTTTGTTTAGGAAATTATTATTATGAAACGCTTTGATGCAATAAAAGACATTATGGGATATATAAAAGAAGAAATTGTTGTCTGTAATATTGGATTTCCTTCTAGAGAACTATATCAAATAAAAGATAGAGCTAAAAACTTTTATATGTTGGGATCTATGGGACTTGCTTCTTCTATTGGTTTAGGATTAGCTATTTCTAAAGATAATTCTAATAATAATAAAGACAATATTAACAATATCAATAATTTAAACTCTGATAAAGTAGACTCAAACAAAGGCAATGAGAAAATAATTGTTTTTGATGGAGATGGGTCTGTTTTAATGAATATGGGTTCATTAGTCACTATTTTTAATCAAAACCCAAAAAATTTTATTTTAATTGTTTTTGATAATGGTTGTTATGGATCTACTGGTAATCAATGTACTTATGCTCAAAATATTGATCTTTTAGAAATAGCTAAAAGTATAGGTTTTGAAAACTGTTATAATTACGTTGAAATTAATTTTGAAGATATTTTAAATAAAAAACAAGAAAATTCGATCTTTATTCATTGTAAAATTCTTCCGGGAAATGCTGATTCTCCAATAATTGATTTAAATCCTGATGAAATTAAAAATAGATTTTTAAAAGCTATAAAATAAGTATAAATACTTAATTTTTGAAAATAATTTATATTTTCTTATATTTTATAATTAGTTTTATAACTTTATAATTAATTTTTTTATAATTATTTATTAATAATAAAATTAACTAAAACATATAATTTAATTAAAATAATAATTTTTATTTAAAATAAGTTTAAAAATAAAATAAAGAGGATAATAATTATCCTTAAATTTTTGATTTATTTCTTTCTATAAACTAAGCTTATTAAAATACTTAATAAAACTAAAATAATGCTTATAGGGTTTCCTGTTTTTTCCATTGATGCTTTTGCATGGGGATCATTGCCAGATGGGTATTTTCATTATTTTTTGGATCTTTCTCATCATCGTTATCTGTTTCATTTGGGTCTACAGGTTTGGTTTCATTATCATCTACAACATTGAATGTTAATAGAGCATTTTTCTGCATCAATAATTTCATTAGAATAGTATATTCCACTTTTTTCGAAGATTTTTTCAAATGATGTGGAAATTCTAGCATCATCTTCACTCATAGAACTAAATAATTTGATAAAAGTCTTGTGTCATGGTTTCCACTATAACCATTCAAAATTAGTTTGAAATATGGAAGTAACTTACTCTGTTACTTGATGTTCCCATTTAACATAAATTTCGTATGTTATTTTGACTTTTTCTCCAACTTTTAGGTTCTTTTTATTAACAGAATATTTTACTATAAACCAATTAATGTTGTCAATACCGTCTATTTTTTCTGGATTATTAGTACCAAATCAATTTTCTAAAGCTTTATTCCAATGATTTTTGCCATCATTGTTTAAAACATACATAGCTTTCTCATTTTTGTAAAACCTGTTATGATCAATAAGAGGTATTATTTACACTAAAATCTGGAATATATTCAGGCTCAACTCCCTCATAATCGCTGTCATTACCATACATATCAATTAATATACCATATTTATTGCCTTCAAAGTCATTTCCAGTAATGTTATTAAAACAACTAGATCTATTTAGAAGAACCCTGCAAATGCATTATTGTATATGATATTGCTTTTGATAGTATTATAAGAAGCATTTCCTTCTAGATTAATTCCAATTTTATTGTTTAATTATATTGTTGTTGTGAATAATACAATAAATGGAATTTCCTCTGTAAATAGGTCGATGATTTCTCATAAGTGTTGGAATCATTTCCTCATCAACATCAGTTAATATAATCCCTGCTTGTTTATTTTTAGTAATATTGTTATAACTAATTTCACAATGAGAACTGAAAACAATGTATATTCCATTTCTTTCATTATTAGAGACATTATTATATTTAATTTTTGCTTTTGTAGCTCCAATAATTTTGATAACATTTAATTCATTGTTCATTATATTGTTGTTATGAATATTGATATCATATATTGGGAAATCATTATCATTATCTTCATCAACAGGCATTCTGTGATTTTGAATACAAATTCTAGCATTGTTATTGGAAATTATATTATTATGAATATTTACAACACCCATATTTTCAAAAAATATTGCATATTTTGCACGATCTTCTTTATTATTATTATTAGTAATATTATTGTTATCTATTGTTGCATTTGATCTCTATGGTGATAAGATTAAATGGATATGGATATTCTTCAGTAACTTTATTGTTATTCATAATATTATAAATAATAACCACATTAGATTCATATATATTAATTAAAGTTTGATGACAATTTATCATTTTATTTCTTTCCATAGGTAAATTTAGACGAATGAAGATAATATTCCATTTCCTCTATTGTTAGTACTATTATTATTAACTATTTTTGAGTTATTACAATAATTTAATTGTATTGAATTTCCATATGATCCATTTTTAAAATTATTAAAATTTATATCTAAATTATTTATTTCTTCGATACGAATTCCATTTTCACAATTTTCAAATAAATTATTAGAAATAATAATATTTTTTCCAGAATCTTCTCCATTCCATCCATTTATTCCAATTGCATGAGTAGCATTTACAAATTTACAGTTTTTAATGTGGATGTTTGATATGTTTTCACCGATGATCATGGATCCTTGGTTCCAATAACCTTCTGAATAACCAATAAAATTAATTCCACTTATATTTAAAAATTTTCAAGTTGTGAAATATATTACAAGTTGATAATTATCTTCTGTACAAATAAAGTTAACTCTACCATTACCTTTTATATTAAGAGACTTATTAACAGTAAAATTTATTCCTTTATATTTTCCTTCTTTAAAAAGTCTACTGTCTCCTTTATTTGCTTTATCAATTATATTTTGGATATTATTGATAGCTTCAGGATTAACATTTTTATCTGCTGCAGAAACAGAACCTATTAACATGAACAATGAAACTACAAACATTAATATTAAAAATTTCTTTTTCATAATTTTCACCTCCATTTATATTTAATTGAAAAATGTTTTTAAGACTTCGTTATACTTCGATGGGAATGTATCGATGAATGAATGTAAAATCGTAGAATATAAATTCAGTTAAAAGAAAAAGACAATGTTAAGTAAAGTAATGTGATTGGTTAGATATTAATTGATTGATTAAAACTATTTTTATTAATAGGAACTATATTGCCTAATAAGATCAAACAATATTTTTCCTACACTAACATTGCTTTACAAGTATATAAATATACTGATTAATTTGTAGATTCTGTATTATTTATAGATATTTTCAATTTTTTATAGCTACTTTAAATTTTTTATAAATTATTTTAAAAATTTTATATTAAATTTATAGTTTAAATTATACATGTATAGTAATTAGTATTAATAAGATCTACATTAATACTGTATCAAAATTAATAAATTTAAAACTAAATATTATAATTAAAAATAATAATATAAAACTAATTATATTAAAAATAATTATATTAAAATTAATAAAAATAGAATTAATAAGAATAAAATTAGTAAAAATAAAAAAATCTTAATGTTATGAAGTCAATTCTTTTTCTATTTCTTCTAAAGATTTATTTTTTGTTTCAGGGATATATATTTTAACAAATATTAAAGCTAATAAACTAAATACTGCAAATATTCCAAATAAGATATTTCCTCCAAGATTATTCAATATATATGGAGAAAATTGAACTATCATAAATGCAGATAACCAATTTATTGCAGATGTAATAGACATAGCTATTCCTCTAAAATTATTGGAAAATGTTTCTGAAGTAATAACTCCAAGAATTGGTGCAAAGGAAGCTGCATAAAATGTAACATACATTAAAATAGCTATCAATATTAAAATACTATTTTGACTAAATCTAAATGCAAAAGCAAGATATGATAAAGTTATTGTCATACCTAGTGCTCCACAAATAAGCAATATTTTACGTCCTTTTTTATCTATTAACCATAGTGCAATTATAGTAGCTAAAAAATTGACAAGTCCAATTATGATTGATTGTAACAATGCACTTTGTGATTGAATTCCTATATTTTTAAATATCATCGGTGCATAAGTTATTACAGCGTTTATTCCAACGATTTGTTGAAAGATAGCTAATACAAGACCTATCAATATTATTTTTTTATCATTCCCTCTGAAAAAATTCTTATAAAAAATTTTATTCTTCATAGAACTTGATTTTTCAATGTTATTTATATCTTCTTTAATTAATTCTTTTCCTTCTATTTTTTCAAAAATACTTTTTGCTTCTGATTTTTTATTATTGAGTGTTAACCATCTTGGACTTTCAGGAAGTGATTTAATTGAAAGTATCATGCATAATATACTGAAAATAAGAGGGATTATTAACATATATCTCCAAGAATTAATCGTACCTAGCAAGAAATAATCGAAAATATAAGCTAAAAGTATACCAATTACAATAGCAAATTGATTGAGGGAAACAAGTCTTCCTCTAATTTTAGGAGGTGCAATTTCTGAAATATACATCGGTCCTAAAAATGAAATAGTTCCAACAGCTAATCCTCCAATAAATCGATAAAATATCAATGATAACGTAGAATTGGATAATGCACAACCTAATGATGAAATGATAAACAGAATTGAAGTTAAAATTAGTGTTTTTCTTCTACCATATCTTTCTGATAAATAACCTAAAATCAATGATCCTATGATACATCCAATAGTTAGCGAACTTACTATTATTCCAAATCTAGTATCATTTAAATTAAAAATATCTTGGATAGAACTAACAGCTCCTGAAATTCCAGCTATGTTCAGACCACAGACTATTCCTACAGTCATCACAATAAAAGTTATCCAATATAGATGTTTATAGTTTATCATTTATTTTTAATTATTTTAATCATTTTAACTATTTCTAGTATTTTTAGTTATTTTTTAGCTATTGTAAAACCATTGCCAATCATTGTGCTATTTTTTGTCTAAATCATCTTTAATGTCATTTTGATAAACAGATATATTTTTACCTTATTTAAGCATGTTGATTGGACAGTTAAACGATTTATTCTTGTACTTTTTAAATAAGATATATTGCAGGATTGACCAATAGTATTTCCTACATCAAATCCATATAAATTATCTAAATTCGAATATATTGCAAATGTAAAATCAGCTAGAGTAAATATAGCTCCTCCATGAACACCACCAACGGCATTTCTGTGAATATCTTTAATTTCCGTACTGCATTCTACAGATTTTTCTGTTACAGATTCTATTTCTATTCCTGCACTTTCTGCAAAATTTATCATTAGAACAAAAATTCTTTATATTATTTAAGTTTATTTTTACTTTTAAGTCCCTTATTTTAGATCATGTTTATTTATATTATAATCTTTATTATTATTTATTAACTTAATATTTTTTTATTTTTATATGATATCGATTTTTAATATTTTTCAATTCTATATGAATATTTTATCATAATATATTATTTAATATTAAATATTATATTATATGTTCATTATATATTTTAAGACAAATCATTCGGTATTTATATATACTATAAAAACATATATTAGTTAAAGAAATTTTGAAGTTATGCATTATTTTATATAATAAAAAGATGATTAAGAAGGATAATTTATTTGAATTTCTTTAACTATAAACAATGAAGTACTTCATTGAAAAATCTAAATTAATTTTAAAATATTTCTTTTTTTATGAATCAACTTTAATAAAGTAAATGGATAATAAATGGAGGAATTAATATTATATCAAAAAATATTAAAAATAGCATTATTATTCTAATAATATTAGCTATTTTCTTCTCTATAAATAGTATATCTGCTCAAAATATTAATATCAGAGAATATGGGGATATAAAAAGGGCTTAATAGTTTAACAGAAAATGAAAATGTGATTAATCTAGCTTAAAGAATCTATAAAACTGCTGGTAAAAATTATAACATTACAATAGATAAAAAGTAACTATTAAAAGAAAAGGGATAAAACTGTCATAAATGGTGATGGTTCAAAAGGTATATTTACCATAAAATCTGGTTGTAAAGTTACATTTGTAAATATAATATTTTCAAATGGTCATGAAAGAGAAAATGGGGGTCAAATGGGCCTATTTTTCTTGAATATGGATCAAACTTAAGTTCATTAAAGGTAATTAATTGTATATTTACGAATAATAAGGCCGAACAATGTGGAGCAATTCATATTCAGGATGGAAATTATCATGAAATTATAAATTGTAAATTTATAAATAACACAGCGCTTAAAGGGTGCAGGTGGTGCAATTTGTATTTTTACAGTAAAGTTAACCATTGAAAATTCTAGTTTTACTAATAATAAAGCACTTATGGGTGGTGCAATTCATGCGGGTCATACTAACACTTCAAGCCCAATAGGTGAATTAAAAATTGTTAATTCTCAATTTGATAACAATAATGCATATGCTGAGGGTGGTCAATCACTTGATGGAGCTATTAATTGCCACATTGATTTGACTATTATTAATTCAACATTTAAAAATTCTAATACTGACAAAGGGGGAGCTATACACTTTGATTGAAGTGTATTAATTCAGATTATAAATTCTTCCTTTATTAATAATAAAGCTATTCTAAATGGAGGAGGGTAATTTATGCATCTAATCGTGAATTAAAAATTTTAGGATCTAAATTTATAAATAATAGTGCCGAAACATCTGGAGGAGCAATATGTGTATTGGATGGATATGATATTATCATAATACAACTATGTTTATTGATAATTCTAATTTTATAGAAAATTTTACTAATCAAGGAGGAGCAATATATTATCAAATAACACAAAATAATGATAATAATGTTTTTATCAATAACTCTAAATTTATAGAAAATTCAGTTTCCACATATGGAGGAGCAATATAGTTTTACACAAATAAACAAAAACAATATAATGTTCTGGTTAAGAATTTTTTATTTGAAAAAAACAGATAAAATGTTGGTGCTGATTATGGTGGAGCTATATTAAACTTTCGTATTCACGGTTTAAAAATAATAAATTCAATATTTAATGATAACTATACTATTGAAAAAGCTTATGGTGGAGCAATAGCCAATTATTATGAAAATAATGTTGAAATCATGAATTCTACTTTTAAAAACAATAATGTGAATAATGGTGTAAGGGAGCAATATATAGTACCAATGGGAATAATATTAAAATTTTCTCATGTAATTTTATAGATAATTTTGCAGAAATTGGTAAATCTATTGTTATTAATGGTTCAAATTTATTCAATGTTTCATATTGTCGTTTCGTTAATAAAAATTCTATTATTTATGATGTATTAGAGGAAAATTCACATTCACAAATAATTCTGCAGTAAGTCATGGAGGATCTATTTTCAATGCCGCTGAAAATCTTAATATAATAAATTCAATATTTTTAAATAATAATGCTACCGCAGGGGTGGTGTTATATTAAGTGACAACTCAAATACTAACTTTATATTAAATATACAAAATTCAACATTTACAAACAACAGTGCAAATAGTGGTGGTGCTATTTATACTATGGGTAAAAATGATGGTATAATAAATTTCTCATTTGTATGTAACATAGCTGAATTAAATGCTGGAGCTATTTTTAATCCTCAGTATGAAAATAATACACTATCCATTAATGATTCAAATTTTACTAGTAATAAACCTAAAGAAGGATCTGTGATTGTAACTCTAAATATTTTAAGTTTTAATAATAACATTTTCATGTATAATGTTGCAACTGAAGCGTACAGTTCCATATAAATATGTAGGAATTAATGCTTTTAATGGTAATCTTTTCAATGATAATATTGGAAGCAATATTTATATAAATAACAGAGAAAACTTTAACACAGTATTAAAAATTATGTCAATGGAAATAACTAATGGTAAGTTAATTATAAGAGTTCAGGTTAATGATACTTATAATTTAGCTGGTGTAACTAACGGAACAAACATATATCTCAATAACAATATTTACAGTAATACAACAGATTCAAATGGAATTGGTGTTTTCGTCATGGATGTGCTGATTAAAAATCAGTTAAATATAACTTCATTCATTAATTCAACAAATTATATTGCTGGAAACAACACATTCTATAATTATAATTATTCTGATGATAATCATCGAAATAATAAAACAGTGATTAATATAAATGTCTCAAATAATTCTCTAAAAATCGGTGAAGAATTAATAATAACAGCAATTTTAACTGATGAATATGGTAATCCTATAAACAATGCTGAAGTTAATTTCTATCTTAATGGAATACTAATAGGTAAAAACACAACTTATGAAAACGGAATAGCTTATTTAAAATATAAATCAAATTTCACAGGGGAATTTACTCTTAATAACACGTTTAATGGAAATATGCAATACTCCTATTCAACAAATTCCACTTACTTATCAGTGCTTAAAAATGAAACACAACTAAACATTACAGTAAATGGTAACCAAATAGGAGAAACTATAACTTTAAAAGCTAAATTAACATATAATCCTACCATACCTGGTCAAAGGATTATTTTCAAGTTAAATGGAAATATCATAGGTGAAGCTATAACTGATAGTAATGGTATTGCCTCTATGAACTATAAATTTACAAATAGTGGTAATCATATATTCTCAGCTGAATATCTTGGAAATAGTTACTATAACCCAAGTAGCACAGATTTAAATTTAATAAACATTTATGAAACACCAAATGTTCCAATTATACCTGAACCTATAGAATATCATATTAACAACGGAACTACTAATAATACTCAAAATAATAACTTGGGAAATACCTCAACAATTCAAAGAAATTCAAATTCAGTTAATACAGCGAATGCGAAAATGAAATCAACAGGTATTGGATTTATACCAATTGTGTTAGTTTTATTATCTTTACTTGGCATTACAAGTTTCCGTGATAAACCCAAACACTAAAAAAATTAAAACCTTTGTGAGAATTAATTTTCTCACTTATTTCTATTTTTATTTATTAATTTAAAATTATTTTGAAGAATATTGTAAAAAAATTATTATTCTAACTACCTATTGTTAGTTAGAATAATTATTAATAAATTTTTATATTTAACTAATAATTAATTATATTTTATATAATTATAATAATTTAAGAACTATATAATTTAATGAATTTTAAATTTTATTTAAGAATTATATTTATTTATTAATGTAAAAATTTACTTTTACTAATAATTATTATATTATCATGATAAAAAAAATTATAATAATTGAATAATTAAATTAGTTAAAAATTAATTAAATAAAATTAAAAGATAGTTAAGAATGCTTAAATATATTTAGAAAAATAATTTTTATTTAATTTTTATTTATTAAATTCTTTTTTTAATATATCCATATATACTTCATCATAAACTTTATTGTTTATCGGATAAGATTCTCTTCTACGACCAATCGTTTTAAATCCGAAGCTTTCATACATAGATATAGCTTTATCATTAAAATCAATTGCATATAACATAACATTATTTAGGTTTAATATATTGAAAGCAAATTCAAGAAGTAAATTTGTAGCTTCTTTACCATAACCTTTTGATTGAAAAGATTTATCTAATAAAAGACCTAAAGTAGCTTTTCCATGAACAAAATCTAAATCATATAGTAATCCGATTCCTATAGCTTGTTCTTGTTCAAAATTTTTATCTTCAGAATTATTTTTTCCCCCTTTTTTTACTATAACAAAGAAAAATTTATCATTACTATTATTATAATCTTCGATATATTTAGCTTGTTGCTCTTCATTGAAAACAATATGGCTTTTACCAAATGTTAAATTGATTTCAGAATCATTTAACCATTTATTATATAAATTTAAATCTTTTTCCCGGCTTAAACTTAAAAATATTCGATCTCCATCTAATTTATTGATATAATCCATATTAAACCTCTATCTTATTAAACCTCTATTTTGGCAATATATTTATATAATAATAAATCAGGACAATAAGTTAATTTAGCTTGTCTTAAACCCTCAATTCCAAGGTCTTCTTCACGATTAATAAATTCGTAATCTGACCATTGTTTTTCGCAGAATTCTTGGTTAATGCAATTATAAATACCTTCAAAATTGGTGTTAGCTCTTTCACAATGGATAACAACTGTATTTTTAGTTAGTTCTTCTCCAGTGGATACTCCAACAATCTCATTACCAATTCTAATAATGCATCCTTTAATATTTAACTCAAATAGATTATCAAACATTTCTTCCATAGCTAAAATTTCATCTATATCATTATTGGAATTTTTAATAATATCTATAGTGAATTCTTTTGCCTCAACTACATTGTTTGAATTAATCTCTTCATAGGTATAATCATAATTTTCTCTAAATTTTTTAAGCCATCTACGCTTATTACGTAATTTAGAACTTGATAATGTAATTAATTTCTTAGATGTATAAATATAATCAAATGAATCTCTATCTTCTATTAATGTGAAGTCTTCTGAAGTTTTTTCTAAATATTTTCTCATTTCAGGAAGTAATGGCTTAATAAGTAATCCATGACCTTCATTTTTAAAAACTTCTTTTATTAAAGATAAAGAATCTTTTATGTCACATCCTCCATATGGAAAGTGACAAAATGGTTTTTTACTATCTCTTAATTTTCCTTTTATACATAGACAATCGTTAATTATAGCATATTCATATTCATATGTATTCCTCCACATGAAAAGATTCGAAAAATTCTTTTCAGCGTTATTGAAATTAGTTTTATTAAAATAATCATCAAATATAGGTTTATCTGATAAAGATATTGGTTTAAAGTTTATGTCACTCATTTTATCATATCATCGTTTTTTATTAATTTTAAAGAACTAATACAAGCGTTATCTAATATTTCAAAGAATTTTTCTTTTTCAATGTCCATCTCTTTACAAATATAATCTTCCCATTGAATTTCTTTTTCAATTATATCTTCAACAATTTTTTTTCCTTTCGCTGTTAAAAATAGCTGATAAGAACGTCTATTATTTTCATCCATTTTCTTAATAATCAATTGTTTATCTTCTAATATTCTAAGAGATCTAGATGCTCCACATTTGTCAGTTCCACAAGCTGAAGCTATTTTTCTCTGAATAGAACCTTCATCATGATAAATGTGTAAAATCATTTCATATTGATTATAACTAACATTCTTTTCTTTTAAATAAGGATTTATAAATGTTTGATGAGCTTTATTAAGAATTAAAACATGACAATTTAGATAATAACTCATATTATTCATGCCTTTATTATTTTGCATCTTATTACTCTAAAATTTTTTTCTAATTTTTGTTTGTATTATTTCAAACAAAATAAAGCAAGATAATATATGATCTTCATAGTATATAACTGTTGTCATTGACAACAATTATCATCAACAATATTATTAAAAATAATTAAATAGTTCATTTTTTAAACATTTTTTAAACATTAATTTAGTTATAAATAATATAACATAAAATATTCTTTTTTTAAAAAATTTTATATACTTTACTTTTTAATATATATAATATACATATAGAATTGTTTGTATATAATAATTATTTTTTAAATTTTTTTTAATTAATTTTTAAAGAGGTGAAAATATATGTTTAAATACAAACAATTATATAGAATTTTATTTTCATGCGTCTTTCTTTGTTTTGTTTAATGATGTCGAATGTTTCTGCTGAAGTTATAAATATTGATTTTACTAATTCTAGTGGTATCAATGGGGTTTTAGAATAAATCAAAAATAATGATGATGTAGATAAACATTGAATCTTAAAGAAGGTAAATATTAATAAAGCTAATTATTTAGGAAATAAAATTGATTTTAATGGGAAAAACATGATAATTAATGGAGATGGGCCTAAAGGTTCAGTTATAATTGATACTGAAGGAACAAACTTTATTTTCAACCTTACTGGAACTTGTAATATAACATTTATAAATATAAATTTTATTAATGGGTATGCAAAAGATGGAGGAGGAATTTATCACTCTGGTAGAGGAATCTTGAATATAAAAGACTGTCTATTTGAGAATAATAGTGCAGAAAATGGTGGTGCAATAAATAGTCAGGAAAGAAATATGAATATAGTTGATTCAAAATTCATAAATAATCAGGAAAACTAAAAGGAGCAATTTATACTTCACAAAAAAATATATCTATTATCAAATCTGAATTTAAAGATAATTACGCAGAATTAGAAGGAGATGCAATACATTTAACTTCTTATGCTGATAATTGCACAATAGATAATTGTATATTTGCTAACAATACTGGTAAAAACGGTGGTGGTGCAGTATATAATTTAGGTAATGAATATCTTAAAATAAGCAATTCAAAATTTAATAACAATAATGCTGGGGGAATTGGTGGGGGAGCTTTATATGACACAGATGGGACTATTTTACAGTAATTAACTGTACTTTCGTTAATAATAATTCCATAGGGATATTGTGGGGGAACAATGTTAAATGCATATCCTAATTCTGGAAAATCCACTGTTGATTATTTTACTGTAATTAATTGCACATTTATAAATAACACTGCTAAAGATAATAGTTTTACTCCTGTTGGAGGGGCAATTACAAATGCTGATGGATATTTAACACGTATAATAAATTCTACTTTTATTAATAATAGTGCTCCTACTGGTGGTGCTGTGTGTAGTTATGCGACTTTGTTTGTGGAAAATTCTAAGTTTATTAATAACACTGCAACAAAAAGTGGTGGAGCAATATATAACAATAGAAAAGTTACCATTGTTAACTCTACATTTTTAAATAATAATGCAAGTCAAAAATGGAGGCAATCAATCAAAATGTTGGAGGAAATTTTAACCATAATTAATTCAACATTTGGGAGTAATGTTGCTAAAAATGGTGGTGGAGTTATAAGTAACTTTGAAAACATGACTATAGAAAATTCAGTATTCGATAATAATCAAGCAAATTATGGTGGAAAAATTTATCATACAGGTGGTGATTTAAGTATTGTGGATTCTAGTTTTAGAGATAATTTTGCTTTATCTAGTACTGGAGGAGCAATAAATACTGATAGTAGTACAATTATTGTTAACTCTATTTTCGATAATAATCAAGCACGAAGTAATTGTGGAGGAGTCTATCATGGTTCTAGTGGTGATTTAGTGGTTTATGGTTCTAATTTCACTTCTAACCGTGTAAATGACGGCTCTGCAATATTTAACTCAGGAACCAACCTAACATTCCATGGTAACCTCTTTAAATATAACCTTGTAAATGAGGGCCGTACAGTCCCTATCAAGTATGGTGGAAACTACAGGTAACCTTTTTAATGGGTTAGCTGGTTTTAATGTTTATGTGAATAATACTGAGCAATTTAGCAATAATATTAGTATAGTTGGTGTTGAGATTGTTAATAATATTATAGTTAAAACTACTGTGTATTGTTATGATAAATACAATCAAGTAGGTGTTTCTGCTGGTAGAACAGTTCAATTCATAGTTAATGGTGTAGTTTACATTGCTGTTACTGATGAAAACGAATATACTGTTTTACTTTTTAATTCATCCCGTAATGGCAATTATAGTTTAAGTGTTGTTTTAAATACTACTGTGTATGATTATGATAATAGTAGGTGGAATAACACTACTTATTATGTCTACAAATACTCAAATAACACTGCAACTTTTGAAGTACCTATGGTATTGTCTGATTTGGTTGTTAATATTGGTGATGGTTATGTTGGTGATGAAATCAAAATAACTGGAATATTAACAGATAAAAACGGTGATTCAATGATAAATCAAAAAATAACCTTTAAAAAAGACGGTAAAATAATAGGATATGGAACCACAGATGCCAATGGTAAACTTGTTATATCTTATTTAGTTAGTCAAAAAGGACCATTAACAGTTCACACCCGCTTTTACGGACCAATACAAGTTATAATTCTTCAGAAGTTAGCACTGCGAAAACATTCAACAACAGAGGAAAAGCAAACCCAAAACTTAAATCTGATCTTATTTTAACTAGGTCTGCTCTTACTACTGAGAGAATTAAAAATACTTTGACTTTCTTTAAGTCTTATCTGTATAATAATTTAGGTGATAATATAGGTTCTAAGTATTTTTGTTATTAAATTTGGGAAGAAATATCGTTTGCTTGGTCTTAAATTACCTTCTAATGTTTTATATGAGTTTAATGATAAGACTAATGTTTTGAGATTTTACATTAAGAATCTCAAACCTGGTGAATCTAGTGGTGTTAAATTTGTTGTTCAAAGAAAAATGGGTAGGATATAAAAACCTATAAGAAAATTAATTTGATTGGTGAAACTTTTGTTAATACAAGAAAATCTGATAAGACTACATTTAAAAAGAAATTTGTCTATAAAAATTTCAATAAAGCTAAAACTTCTACTACTATTAATACAAAATTAGGTTCAAGTAACTGTATTTTGTTAAAACTAGTAACTATGCAAAGTATACATTCAATGAAAATAAAAATACACTTAATTACTTGATTAAAAAATTACCATGCCAAAAAAAGGCTGTAACTAGATACTGGACTAGTAAAAAACTCAAAGTATAAAACAAAATTATATTTTTTTGGGAAATTATTTTATTTTCCCAATATTTTTTATTTTAGATAAAACTACTTTTATATAGACTTTATACTCAAATTTGAAATATTTTTTAAAAAACATTGAATAATATTATATATTTATTTTATGCAATGGAAATTTTTATTTCTATTCTATTTATTAATAAAATTATTAATTACTCTTTTAAACCTAATAATATTCATTTTTAGATATAATTTAGTTTAATTCTAATTTTATGAGGATTTAAAAATGATTTTGATATATTTCTTTATTAAAAAATCATGTTAAAGTAAAAACAGGACAGAAAATAGGATTTAGTGATTTATATGAAAATTAATTTTGAAAATAGAGATTCATTTAATGTTATAGGATGTGCAGTTGAAATTAATTTAGATTCAGCTGTTAAAGATATTGGTTTGCTTTGGAATAAATATGAAAAATTATTACTAGATTTGGCAAATAAAAATCCTTTATATGGAGTTAGATGGTATACATAAAACCATAATTATTTTTATTTATTTGGTATTGAAGATAAAATAGACTCATTAGAAAAAAAATATTGATAATTCAATTTCTTTAAAATTTCCTTCTGAAAATTTGCAATAGCTACTCCTCCAAAAAACATGGATTTAATAGAAGCCTGGACAATGTATTTTGAATCTAAACTTTCCTGATTTGGGATATGTTCCTTATAACAATCATGAAATATATTTTGAAAGTCACAATGATAATGGCATTTGTGAATTATGGACACCTATTAAAAAAGAATAGATTAAAATAATTATTTTATAATTTTTTTAAGAATCAAAGATCAATTTGACTCATATTTAGCATAAAAACCATCTGTATCTGCATATATGGATTTAAATCCATATTCTTCTGCTTTTTTCATGGTTTCTTTAATATATTCTCTTCCCCATGCTGTGATTGATTCGGCACATTCCATTGAATACCATCTGAATCTTGAAAATCCATATATTCCATACATTGTATTTGCAAGTCTTTTTAATGCATCCTGCTGAACTTTTAGGATTCTTTTTTCGGTTGGATCTTCTGTTTCTTTCATTTGTTTTTTTATTTTTAATCGTTCACTGATTACATTTCCTATTACAGAAGGAATGAATCCTTGAGGAACTTTTGCAAATTTATTGTCATGTTCTGGAGAAATATTATAATTATCATCATTTTCTTCTAAATTATTTTCTTCATTTAATAAATTAACTATATTATAATCTGTTCCTAAGTGTTTTTTTAAAAGAACATCTGGTGAAACATTTTTCGAGATGATTATACTAGGATACAGACTTCTAAAATCAAACTGAACTAAGTTGTCATGAAGTCCTTTTTCTGGTTCTTTAACATATCCTCCAACAGCACTCTCATTTTTTCTAGAAGAAGTTTGTATTCCACTTGGTTTATTAGGTACTAGTTCGTTATATTCATTTGCTTTTCTAACCAAATACCATTCAGCTTGTTGACCGGTAGCCATACGAGTTATATCAAAAAAGGGCTGACCAACAATTTTAGTAAGTTCTAAACTAAGAGGGAGTGTTTCTTCAGCTAGTTTTAAGGTTGATACAACATCATCTAAAGAATAATCAAATAAATTATCTAATTCTTCTCCTTCATTATCCCAGAATTGATATATTCTATCTCCTGGAACTTCTATCTTTTCTTCTCCAAATAATTCAAAATAAACTCTTTCTAAGGTATATCTATCTAAACTGATATATCTTCTCATTACTAAATAAAGATCAATGTGAAGTAATCCTTTTAATGAGGCAGCATTGGTATATCCTCTTCTTAAAAATTTTAAACTAGAACCATCCATTCCTAAATCTAGGTTTATATTATATAATGCCGCTCTATCTTTAATATATGGAAAATCAAAGTTATCTGAATTATATCCTACAATAATATCTGCATTGTTTTCTCTAACTGTTTTGATGAAAGATTCTATCATTTTTTTTTCAGAATCTACTGTTTCAACGAAATCTAAATCTTCTCCTTTAGTAGAAATAACTTTTTCAACATCAAAGTTACTAGAAATTCCTATCATAATTATTTCATCTTTTTCTGAATTAGGCATTCCATCTGGATTTCTAACTTCTAAATCGAAACTTAATATTCTTAGCTCTGGAAAATTACTATCAATGGTAACAGGAGGTTTTTTTAATTTAAGTATTTCTAAATTAGGATCTTTAGATTTTATAGTAGGAAATGAATCGATTATCTCACCAGAAAGCTCAATTTCTGACATTGGAAAAACATCGTTATTAATCAAATATCTTCTATAAAAAGGAATGTCATGTTCTCGTATATCATCAACAGATTCAAAATTATTTATTGCATCTCTTAATTGTGGAACTTCTTGTGGATGGTTGAATGTTATCTTTAAAAATTTTCCTTCTATTTGAAAATTCTTTTTTTCAACAATTTCAACTTTTGCAGGTTCAGGATCTAAATTTTTAAGATCTTCTTGACACTCTTTAATATCATTAGCTATTACATAGATATATGGCTCAAAACTATCATCTAAAGCTATTATTTTTCTTTCTCCAGTTTTAGCATTTTCATCTTTTTCTTTCCCAAAAAGACGTATAACAGCTTTTTCTTCATGAGTAATGTAATCAATGTCTAATAATACTATTTTTCTTTGTTCCATAATTGATCAGCCGATTTCCTTTTTTATAGCTACTTTTATATACTTTATATTTTCTGAATAATTTATCTATAAATTTTATCTTTAACTCTTATAATTTTATTTATATATTTTTATCAGTTATTCAATATATTTTTAATATATTTTTATTATATAATTATATTATTTTACTCAATTTAATAGTAATATTATTAATAGCAATATTTTATAAAATATTTATACAATATTTTAAAAATCTATATTGTTTTTTTGTGAACTTTATTTTATAAAAATATTTACACAATTTATTCACTATTTGTTTCAGATAGTGTTTTTTTTGTTTTTCCTTCAGTTTCTTCTTTCAAATGATTTTTTTCTTTTTTATATGCTCTTATTGCTGCATATGTAATTCCTAATATTAATGGTCCAAGTATAAATCCCATTAAACCAAATACTATAGGTCCTGCTACAAAACCTAATAAAAGAATTAATGGGTGAATATTTACATATTTTCCTGATAGTGCAGGTCTTATATACATATCACTTAGACTGAGTCCAAATCCAAACACTAATACTATGAATGCTCTAACATAATTTCCTGTTGAAAAATCATATATACATAAAATAGTGTATATTGGCCAAGGTCCAATAACTGGTATCAGTTGACAAACTCCTGTTAAAATCCCCAAAAACAATGCATATCGATATCCTAGGATGAAAAATCCTATAGCTCCAATAACACCTATGATCAATCCAGTTAGGAAATGTCCATAAAATATACTTTTTAGAACATTTTTCACTTCTTTTGCCATGTTGGAGAACAATCTATGCTTTTTCTCTGGAATAAAAGTTTTAACATATTTTTTGACTTTATAGCCATCTCTTGTGAAGTAAAATATTGAAAATATTAAAACAAATACTTGTATCATAGCAAATGGCAATGTTTTTACAAGATCTATAAAATATCCAAATACTAATCTCAATACATTATTTATTGCTTCTGTTATGGATGCAGTAATAGATGCTGCTGAAGATTGCATTTCAACAGGTAAATAATTAGTAATAATATCTCCTGTTTGATTGAAACTTAGTTGTTCAAAGTATCCTTGAGTGGTACTAATAAATGTATAAGACAAATCTACTGCAACTGAGATAGTATAAGCAAATAGCAATATTAGTGGAATTACTACCACTATTATAATAAATATAATCGATAATGAGGGATATTTTACTTTAGTTTGTATTTTACGAGCTATTGGATAAAGACCATGAGCTATAATTGCTCCCATTATCAGCATATTCAATATGGGCATTAATGTAAATAAAGATATTATTAATAAGACCAAAATTATAAATCCATACGATCCTAGTATATCTCCGATTTTTTCTTTCATTTTCCCACCATTTTCTAGTAACCCATTACTAGTTTATATAATATTTATTATAATTATTTTAAAAAATAGTATATTTTATAATTAGTTTATATAATATTTTATAATTTTTATAACTATAATTCTTGTATAATTTTTATATATACTGTTCTGTATGGTTTTTTTATATATTGTTTTATATAATCTTATTCTTTATACAAAATTATACAAGAATTATAGTTATAATAATTATAGCTATAAGTAAACTATAGATATAATAATAAAATTCTAGATTTTAATATTTTTCTTTTAATCCAGAAGCATTTCTATGATATTTTCCAAATTCTTGAATTTCTTTCAAATCTTTATTTGAAAAAACAGGCCCTTCTACACAAATTCTCCAACCTTTTTTATCTACACAACACTGACCACAAATTCCCATAGCACACTTCATATATCTTTCCATGGAATATTGTGCAGGTATTTTTTTATCTTTTAATAAATCAAAAATTCCTTTCATCATTATTTCTGGTCCACAAACAACAACCATATCATATGATTTATATTTTAATAAGTCTGTGGTTCTATGAGTAGCATAACCTTCAAAACCACAAGTTCCATCATCAGTACATGTAAAAACATTCACGGTTCCAATATTTTTAGTAGCTTTATCTTTATTAAATTTATCAGTAAGCTTATTATCATTAATTTCATTGTCTGAATTAGAAAATAATAATTCATCTTTAGTTACAGATGCACAAATAATATCAATATTACCTCCTAATTCTTTTGAATAATTTGTAAAACAGTTTATAGGAGCCATTCCCACTCCTCCACCAATAGCTAATATATTTTTATCTTTGATATTTTCAGTATTAAATCCATTACCATAAGGTCCACGAATACCTAATTTATCTCCAGCAGAAAGACTATGGAGGTTTGCTGTGAAATTTCCTATGTTTTTGACAGTAATTCCAATTTCATTTTTGTCCTTGTCAATCATAGAAATTGACATAGGTTTTTCATCAAATACTTTAGAAAAACTCCATATCATTACAAATTGGCCAGGTAAAGGAGTTCTATCTTCATTCATTTCCCAATCAAAAATAAATGTTTTAATAGTGTTAGTTTCAGAGATTATTTCTTTGATCTCTAAAATTTCATAATTATTAATAATTTTATCCATATAATTCCTCAACTACTAATTTTTATGTGAATATCCTATCATTTCATCAATTGAATTGAATTCGTTTTTTTGCATGAAATTTTTTAAATCATTCTTTATTTTTGAAAATATTTCTATTCCTTCATACATAATCGATGTTCCAATTTGTGTAGCTTTTGCTCCTGCATATATAAATTCAACAACATCTTTGTAATTCGATATGCCTCCAACTCCTATAATAGGAATATCACAATTTTCATAAGCATCATAAACCCATCTAATAGCTATTGGTTTTATAGCTGGTCCAGACATTCCTCCAAATTTATTAGAAAGAATAGGTTTTTTTGCATCTATATCAATCTTCATTCCAGGACCAAGTGAATTAATAAGAGTTAGCCCATCAGCTTCTGCTTTTTCAGCAGATTTAGCTATTTCCATAAGATCTGTAACATTAGGGGTAAGTTTAGCTAAAATTGGAATATTATTAGAACTAGCATTTTTTACAGTTTTAACTATCTCATAAGTAAGATCTGGATCTTGACCAATAGCTGCACCACAACCACTCATAGCATGAGGACAAGAAACATTTAATTCAATCATATCAACATCATTTTCAATGTTATGAACTAAATTTGAAAATTCATCAGGATTTGATCCATAAATTGATGCAATAGCAATGTTTTTTTGTCCATCTTTATTTGATTTGTTGATAAGAGCTAATTCTTTTTTGAAGTTTTGAACACCTGGACTGGAAAGTCCAATGGCATTTAATATTCCTCCTTCTACAGCTACCGTTGTGGGATTACTATATCCTAAATTAGGCTCTTGTGAAAATGATTTTGTTACAACTCCTCCAGCACCTGAATCTAAAATCCAGTTTAATGAAGAAGCATTACTTCCCATAACTCCTGCAGCTAAAATAAGAGGATTTTCAAAGTTTATTCCACTAATTTCAGTTTTTAACATATTGCGTCTCCATTATATAGTATTAAGCAGGATAGTAATTATATATAATATCAAAAATATGAATTTATATTAATTATTTTATAATATTGATTAAATATATTTATTCTATAATAATATTTGAATAATGTAAGATTTATAATTATGTAAAATAAAATAGTATTATGGAAATTTATATTGTAAATTCAATTGCAGGTTTCATAGCTTTTGATGAAGATTTTAATATCATTGATTATGTTCTATTTAATGAAGAAAATATTCCTTCAAAAATGATTAAAATCGGAAATAATGAAATTTTAGAAGAAGAAATTAAATTAATAAATAATTTATCTAATAATTATGAAAATATAATCATTGAAACTAATAAACAGCTTTCTAATTATATTTCTGGGATTGATTTAAGTGATAAGGTCAATATTCAAATTGAAATTCCAAATAAGGGTGGAGAATATTTTAGATCAAATTTACATAGTGTTTTTAAGAAAATTGGGTTTTTAAACCCTAATAATTCACACAATTTAACTAATTCTAATAGTTCTAATGGTTTAAATGTTTCTAAAAATTCTAAAAATTCTGATTATTTTCATTATAGGTCTAATTTGATTTCAATTTATAATAAAATAGCTATTTTAAAAATGAAAGAAACTTCAGAAGACGAAGATAAATTGATTATTCAAGCTATTAATTCTATTGATAAAATTGATGAATCTATTAGTAAATTAGTAGAAAGAATTCGAGAATGGAATGTAATATATTTTCCAGAAATTGATATTATTCAAAACAATGAAAGTTTTATTAGTTTAATA
>NIZT01000069.1 GCA_003315655.1 Candidatus Methanobinarius endosymbioticus | reverse complement strand
AGCTACAACACCAATAGTTGCTCTGCATGATGGATTAAAAGATTTTAACTCCCCTAATATTTAGAGAAAAATCCTGGGGATTATTGTCATATTAATTTAGATTTAATTCCTGAGGATATTTTAGAAATCGAAAATTCAAATTCTGAACTAATAGAGGATTATGATTTTGATGAATGTAATTATAAATATTTCACTCCTGAAGAGAAAAAAGAAAAATTGGAAAAATTATCTTTTCTTAAATACAATGTCACTCAAAATAATGCAACTGAAGCACCAGGAACTGGTAAATATAATGACTTTAATGAAGAAGGAATTTGTGTTGACATTGTTAGTGGAGAACCACTTTTCACTTCTTTAGACAAATTTGATGCTGGCTGTGGTTGGCCTTCATTTACAAAACCAGTTGGGGATTATGTTATAGATGAAAATGAAGACAGTTCTCATGGAATGAATAGAACAGAGCTTAAAAGTAAAATAACTAATTCTCATTTAGGGTATGTTTTTGATGATGGTCCTATTTCAAAAGGTGGAAAAAGGTATTGTATCAATTCTGCATCACTAAGGTTTATTCCAGTTTCTTATCTTGAAAAAGAAGGTTATGGGGAATATATTCATTGTTTAAAAATTGAAATAGAAAATAGTATAATAATAACTTTTAATAAAATTGTAATATAGTAAAATAGATATACTAAATAGTAATGTAATATTATTAATAGGTTGTGCTTAAGTTGATAATTTATTAAATTAGTCTAATTATTTAATTAGCTGTGTATGTTTATTATTAATGATATTGACATGGGATAATATTATTAATTTAGGGAGTGTTTCTGATGAAAAAAAAAGCTTTGATATTGTGCATGATAATTTCGATCTTATTGATAGTAGGTACTGTTTCTGCTGTAGAAGCTAAAGTTATATCTAAAAAAGATACTAATTCTAGTACAGGATTTAAATCATTATCTGATTCTTCAAAATCTATTAATACAAATATAAATAAGATTAAAAGTATTTCTAAATCAAAATCTATTTTTAAAGCTGGAACAAAAGTTAAAATTTCTATTTCAACAGATAAGTCTATTAAAAATGTTATTGGATCTATTAAAGGTAAAGGAACTTCTCAATTTAAAAAAGATAAAAAAGGAAATTGGTATTCATATTTGAATACTAAAGGTTATAGAACTGGCAATTATATTTTTAATATAAAAACTATTGACAATAAAAAGAAGTCTTTTAAAAAATCTACTTCATTCACGGTAGACAATACTCCTCCAAAAGTTTTTTCATTAAAATCTAGTTCTAAAATAATAACTGCAGGAAATCCTTTTTCTATTCAAAATATCGCTGATAAATCTTCTAAAAAAGTTATAGCAAAAATTAAAGGTAAAAATTTTAAATTTACATTAAATCCAATGCATGGAAATAAAACTGATGACAATACTAATAAAAATAACTGGACTTTAAATGCAAAATTAAACTATAAAGTGATTGGAAAATTAAATATTGCTGTTTATACTTTTGATTCTCTAGGAAATTATGTTAAAAATAAGATAAATATAGAATCTGTTCCACTTTATGTTTTTTGGAATGGTACAATTTCTAGATCTAATCCTGTTAAAGTATCTTATTCTAATCCAAAAGATACATATCAAAAAAGTGTTAAAGCATTAAGTAAGTATGTAACTGTATATGAAGGATATGCTGGAACTAACTATACTTTAGGAATAACTTATATAAGAAAATCAAAACCTCAACATGTTATAATAGCTTATAAAGATCCTTTTGTTGTTTATCATGAAATGGGTCATGTTTTAAATTGGAAATGGTCAGAGTATCAATGTGATCTTTTTGCTTACAAAAAAACAGGATATTGGATAATTTAATATTGATTTAATTGATTTCATTTATTATTAAAATTAATTTTCCATTATTTTTT
>NIZT01000068.1 GCA_003315655.1 Candidatus Methanobinarius endosymbioticus | reverse complement strand
AAAATTATTGGTTTAAACTATTAAAATTTGAATTTAAACCATATCTGTAGACATATAACTTAAAATGAAATTAAAATGATCTTCAATATTATTAAATACAGAATCTAAATTTAATTCAGATGGATCTTCAGGATATTTTATCACGACAGTTTCAAACATTTTAAACATACTATAATTATAATAGCTTTCAGCTAATTTCTTTGGGTCATCTTTCATAATAATTCCCTTATCCATAAAATTTTGGAAGAGTAATGTCCAAAATTCCATTATTCCATCAAATAATTCTTTTTTAAAGAACTCCTTAATTTTATCATTATGATATATTTCTATAAAAATCAATCTTAAAATTTTAACCATAGTTATAGATTTAAATTGAGATTTAACTGCTTCTGATCCAAAATGATACAGTGCCATAGGGCTTTCATTTAAAAGTTTTTCTTCTGCTTCCGGAATAATTGAAGTTTGATTCATGTTTTCTCTAAAATAAAGAAAAATAGAATCCAATATATCTTTTTTTTTAGAATAATGATAATAAATTGAAGCTTCTCTAATTCCAACTGTTTCAGCTATTTTTCTCATAGAAATTTGATTGTATCCTTCTTTAGAAAACAAATCCACAGCTACACTGGAAATTTTTTCTTTAGTATTATTTACATTCATAACTTTCACCTATCTAACACTCGATATTTATAACATGTAAGTTATAGTATATAAATCTAACAGTTGTTAGGTAGATTTTTTAAAAACAAAATATAAAAAATGAGTAAAATTATCTAAAATATAAAAATTATGAAAAATAATAGTTTTAAATGAATAAAATTAATTAAAAAATATAAAAAACTTATGAAAAATAAAAAATATTATAAATCGATAATCAAAGCTGAGGTTTTATCGATCATGATATCTTCAATATCAAAAATAGCTAATTTTTTATCAGAAATACCATAGAATTCTTTTAAATCATCTAGATTTGGATCTAAAACACCATTATCTCTAGTGAAAATATTAGCTAAATCATTTAAAAAATAATCTGGACAGTTGATTAAAACAATAGCTATATCCATTTTTCCTTTTTTTAATCCTAAAATATCAAGAGCTTTTGAAATCTGTCTTTGAGCAGAAGCTCTTAAAACTATTTCTATTCCAAGATCATTAGCTAAATTAGTGTTTCTTTTAAAAGCTAATAAAGCATGAATAACACTATGAAGAAGATGTTTTTTACCTGCAATAGCTTTAGCATTCATTAGCTGAATTACACAACCATCACAACAATTATTTTTTATAGAATCAATCTTTTCTAAAATAGTATGAATATCATCTATTTTTCCTTTAAATCCAGCTATTTCAATAGTATCATCTATTCCCATATCTTCAAAAAGATTTAAATCATCTATATTTTCCAATTATAACACCTATGAATCTAATTAACTTCTTCTAAAAGTCTGTTTACACCACTTAAATAAGCTTCTACACTAGCATTGATGATGTCCGTCTGAGTACTTCTAGCCGAAATAAGCTTATCACCCATTTTTAGCTTAACTATAACATCAATTAATGCATCTGTACCACCAGTGATTGAATCTACGTGATATTCTTCTAATTCAATATCTGCAAACTCAGAAATTCCTTTTTTCACTGCCACTATAGCTGCATCCACAGGACCTATACCAACACCAGCTTCTAAAACATCCTTGTCATCGATTTTTAATTTTATGGAAGCTGTTGGAATAACTTTATTTCCAGAAACAATAGTAACTTCTTCAAGCTTAATTTTTTGCTCTCTTTTAAGTTCTAAGACATTGTCAGCTATAGCCTGTAAATCCACATCTGTAACACATTTACCCATATCTCCTAGAGATTTAACTTTATCAAATATTTCAGTCAGTTGTTCAGGAGTGGTTTTAATTCCAAATTCATCAAGGTTATTTTTTAAACCTTTAATTCCAATATGTTTACCCATAATGAATTTACGTTTATGACCAACAAATTCAGGAGTAATAGGTTCATAAGTAGCTGCATTTTTAATTACACCATCAGCATGAATTCCAGATTCATGAGCAAAAGCATTTTCTCCAACAATAGCTTTATTAGGTTGTAAGTAAACACCAGTGAGTCGTGATACAAACTTTGAAGTAGAATAAAGTTCTTGTATATTTACATCTGTTTGATAAATAGAAGAACCATTATCTTCAATACTATAATTTTGATTTTTACCATACAATGTATCTAATGAAACAATAATTTCCTCAAGAGCAGCATTTCCAGCTCTTTCACCAATTCCATTAACAGTACAATGAAATTCAGTAGCTCCAGCACGCATAGCTCCTAATGTATTAGCTACAGCTAATCCAAAATCATTGTGACAATGAACACTTAAAGGGGTATTTAAAGTACTCAATTCTTTGTAAAAATCATAAGATCTTTCAGGAGTTAACATGCCCACAGTATCGCAAGCACATATTCTTTGTGCTCCTACATTAATTCCTTCTATGAATATTTTCTTTAAAAAGTCCATATCACTCCTAGTAGCATCTTCAGCTGATAATTCAACTATTAAGTCATGGTCAAGAGCATATTCAGCAGTTTCTATAGATTGAGATAAGACTTCTTCTCTTGTTTTTTTAAGTTTATATTCTATATGAAGATCAGAAGTAGGTACAACAAGATGCACACTATCAACGTCACATTCTAAAGCAGCATCCACATCTACTTTAACAGCACGAGCAAAGCTAGCTATTTCAGCATTTAATCCAGCTGAAGTTATTTGCTTAATAGCTTCTCTTTCACCAGAAGAGGTAATAGCTGAACCAGCTTCAATAATATTGACACCAATTTCATCAATTTTGGTAGCTATTCTTAACTTTTCACTAACTGTAAGTGAAATTCCAGGAGTTTGTTCCCCATCTCGAAGTGTAGTGTCTAATACTCGTATTTTCTTCATCTAATCCCCTATTCAGTTATTTTTATTAATTTTATTATGATTTAATTTTTTTGAGTTAATTTAGTAATTAGTTTATAAATTAATTTAATAATTATTTTATTTAAATTATATTATTTAAATTTGTT
>NIZT01000067.1 GCA_003315655.1 Candidatus Methanobinarius endosymbioticus | reverse complement strand
ACAATATTTTATTATTTTTATTTTCGTGTCATTTTAAAAAATAACAATAAAATTATTTATTTTATTATAATTAATAAATAATAATAGTAATGGTAATAATAATTAATAGATTAATAGAAATTAATAGTAAAATAGTAATAAAATTTTATTAAGAATTATCTTTTTTTATTTCTCTAGATCTTGATATGCATAAGTTGCAGCTAGTGCACCTTCACCACAAGCAACAACCCATTGTTTTACACCACCAGTTACATCTCCGATAGCATAGACATTATTTACATTAGTTCTTTGAGTTTTATCAGTGATTATCTGATTATATTTATTAACATTAACACCAAGTTCTTTAGCTAAATCACTAGATGGAACATCCCCAATAGCTATAAATATTCCTGCAACTTTTATTTCTTGTTTAGAACCATCTTTAACATTAGATAAAACTATAGATTCTACCATTTGACCACCTTTAATTTCTTCAACAACAGAATCAGTGATAACAGGTATTTCTTTTTCTTTTAATTTGTTTTGAAGGTATTTCTCACCTCTAAATTCATCACGTCTATGAACTACAGTAACATTACAACCTACATTATTTAAGAAAATAGCTTCTTGTAAAGCACTATTTCCTCCACCTATCATCAAAATATCTTTATCTTTAAAAAGTAAGCCATCACAAGTAGCACAATAGGAAACTCCTAATCCTTTATATTGATCCTCACCAGGAACATCCAATTCTCTGTGAGTAGCTCCTGTAGCTAATATAATAGATTTAGTAAAATAAGTATCTTTAAGAGTTTTAAGTATAAAACCATCATCAACTCGATCAATGGTTTCTGCACCTTCCATTTCATGAATAATAGCATTTTTTTCTGTTTGTTTCTTCATTTTAGCTATTAAACTCATTCCAGCAATCAAATCATAGCCGGGATAATTTTCCATTGAAGGTACAGTTAAACCTGCTCCTCCAGTAAGGCCTTTATCTAATAATAAAGTTTTTGTTCCTTGTCTTCCAGCGTATAAACCAGCTGTTAATCCTCCAGGACCTGCACCAATTATTATAATATCATATTTTTCCATTTTATCCTTAACCATGCTTGATATCTAAATATTTAATGATTGAAATATTAATAACTAAAATTAATTAAATTAAATATAAAAATAACTAAATTATAGTTATTAATATTATAAAATTTGAATTAAATTAAGGTTTCTATTTCTTCTTTAAGAATTTTATTTACTATTTTTCCATCAGCTTTTCCCTTGAGTTCTTTCATAACCATTCCCATTAAAGGTCCCATAGCTCCCATTTTTCTCTCTTCAACCATTGAACTATTTTTATTAACAATTTCTTCAATTATTGTTTGAACTGAAGATTCATCAAGAACTAAAAGGTTTTTATTTTTTGCAATAATTTCTGGATTTGAATCTGTATCTTTTGATATTTCAATGATGAGTTTAGATATTGCATCTTTAGAAATCTTTGAATCAGCTAATAATTTAAATATATTAATTAATTTATGATTAGTGACATTAGTAAGATCATGCCCTTCTCTTTTAATTTCTTTTAAATCATATGCTAAAACAGAAGCTACTGTTGTAGAATCAATAGAAGAGTTGATAGAAGAATCAGTGTAAGAACTAATTTTAGAAATAATCACTTCAAAATCATCTGCTTTAAGTCTTCTAACCAATTGATTAGCTAAATCTTCACTTAAATTATATTCTTTTATCATTCTTTCTTTTTTTACATCTGGTAATTCTGGTAAATTATTTTTAATTTTATCTATGGATTTTTTTTCTATTTTAAATAAGGGAATATCTGTCTCGAGATACATCCTACTAGATGTTGGAAGTGGTCTCATATATTCTGTGTTACCATCATCAAGAGATTTTCTTGTTTCTTCAATAACTCCTTCAAATGCCATTTTAGCTCTTTTTATAACTTCTTCTAAAGCAGAAATAGTTATATCCTCATCATGAGCTACAATTATAATTGCATCATTAGAACCAGTGTTTAAATATTTTTTCATTGCTTCAACTTCTTCTGAAGTAATTCCATAAGCAGGAAGTTCATCAGTGTGAAATATTCCAGAAACTCCTCTTTTTATAGCATAACTAGCTATTTCTGTTCCAAATCTGCGTCCTTTTTGAACTTTTTCTCCAATTAGTCCAGCGAATCCTTTTAATACTACTCCTTTTACAGTTTCAGCAGCAGAAATAATTTTAGAAGAACTATTTTCAAATATTGGGTTTAAATGATGAATTTCATCTAAAACTTTTGCATCCCTTTTTTCAAGTTCTTCTTTAATCTCTATAAGTTTTAATTGTCTTTGAACTTCACGTTCTACTATTTTTGGCATTAAATCAAGATTTTGAACTCCTTTAATTTCACAACGAGCTCCTTTAGTTATTGAAACATTTAAATCTTGTCTTATAGTTCCTAATCCTCTTTTCACATTTGTACTTCTTAAAACTTGACCAATAGCATGTGCAACTTCTTTTACTTGTTCAGGGTGATGAATTGAAGGATCAGTAGTAATTTCAACCAAAGGAATACCTAGTCGATCTAATCTAAAGTGAGTATAATTATTTATATTAACATTAGTATCATCAGTGATATCCTCTTTTGAATCATCAATAGACTTATTTTTACTGATTTTACTATCTAAAACTATTCTTTTAGATGCATCTTCTTCTAAACATAGATTTTCAATGGTTACTTTTCCATGAGGAGTTTCTAAATATCCATCAGTAGCTACAAGACCAGTACGTTGAAAACCACCAGTATTACTCCCATCAATAACCTGTTTTCTCATAGTATGAAATTCATCAACCATTTCCATGTTCAAAAGTGTAGCTATAGTCATAGAAAGATCTAAAGCTTCTTTATTTAAATTATGAGGAGGTTCATCATCTGTTTCAACTAGACAAGTATGATAATCATGAGCTTCATAATTAAATCGCATTTTTCTTAAAGATTCTTGAAGAGCAGCCCTATCAATTTGACCTAATTCACTTTGTGTAGGCCTTAAATTTCTTTTTATCTCATCATCAAACTTTTCATCAACAAATTCAGTTGCACAGAGGCAAAACAATTTGCTTGTAGTATTTAACTGTTGATGAATCTCTAATCCCATTTTAAGACCTAATTCATTCCAATCCATATAACCACATGACCTTAATAACAATATAATAATAACAACAATAATAGCAATATTTAATAAACTAATTAATTTAATTTAAAAAGTATTTAAGAGAAGATTTTTGAGATAATTCTCCTGCAATATTTGTTTTCATAATCTTTTCAACTTCTTCAATATTATCTGTTTGTCCTAATGTCCAACAAAGTTTAACATAAGCTGTTTCAGGAATCATATCTCCTCCAGAAATAACATTAGCATGTGCTAATTTTCTCCCAGTACTATAAACATTCATATTAGTTTTTCCATAAAGACATTGCGAACTCATTACAATAGCTATATTTTCATCTTTTGCTCTTGTAATTGAATCTAACATATAATCAGGAATATGTCCAAGTCCAGTTCCTTCAAGTACTAAACCTTTATATCCTTTATCAATATGATAATCAATTAATTCATTTTGAATACCCGGAAAACTTTTTATAAGAGCTGTTTTATATTCTAAATCATTATTGACTTCTAATTCATTAGAACCTCTTTTAGTATAATTTACATGAGGATTGATATCTCCTATTTTTCCATCTTTTAAGGTAGCTATGGGTTCGCTATTTATACTTCTAAAGGTATCTCTTCTACTAGTATGCATTTTACGAACTTTAGTTCCTTTATGAAGATTACAAGTACTGTCATCTAAACCAGCATGCATACAAACAGAAACATCAGCTATTTCAGATTTTGCAGCTCCAACAGAATTAAATAAATTTAAATATGCATCAGTAGAAGGTCTATCAGAACTTCTCTGAGCTCCAGTAACAACAATTGGAACTGGAGTTTTTAGAATAAAACTAAGTGCAGCTGAAGTATAATGCATAGTATCAGTTCCATGAGCTACAACAACACCATCTGAGCCTTCCAAAATATCATTAACTATAGAGTTAGCTGATTCAATCCAATATTCTGGTTTCATATTTTCACTGAGAATATTGTAAAGAGCTTTTACTTCATAATTAGCAAGATCTAAAAGTTCAGGATTAGCCCTAAGTAAATCATCAGCAGTAAAAGCGGGGTGAACAGCCCCAGTTTTATAATCTATAATTGAAGATACTGTTCCTCCAGTTGATATTATAGAAATATTCATTTTATTAGGATCTTTTTCTATTTCAAGAGAATCATATCCAATTTTAGGCCTATCTCCTTTTTCTATTAACTCAATAGAAGCATTATTTATATCGACACCTAAATTATATCCACTATCAAGTTTTAAGACAATATATCCATCATCAGCATCTTCAGATCTATCAAGTAAAATACCTTCATAAGATATATTTTCTTTTTGAATTTTTAAACTATCTCCAATTGAAATATTAGCTGAATCTAAAAATCTCTTAGCTAATTCTTTATAAGTCATTTGATCACACTATTATATATAATTAATAATTATTTTTGAAATTATTGATTATTATTTTAAATATTCTGATTATAAATTCGATTATTATTATTATAAGTTCAAATATTTCTATAATAAATTTTTCTTATTATGATGTTTCTTATTATAATATTTCTAGTTATGATATTCTTTTAGGAATTTTCTTTCATCCATTTAGCTCCAGCTTCTAAAACATTAATGTTAAGCTGTATTAATTTTGGTTTTGAAGAGAAAATTTCTTTAATGCCTTCCTTATAAGCATTATCTGTTATAATATCTCCTAATTCCATAAGCACTCCTAACATAGCAGTATTAAAAGCTCTAGGATTTCTTAAAGAATTAGCTATATCTAATGCAGGAACTGAGATTATTTTAATATTTTTATCCTTTATAAGACCAGAATTTGGAATATCATTAATATCAAAATCCCCTATTCGAGAATCATATAATATAATTCCATCATCATTAATATCAACAGCAAATTTTTCTAAAGCTGGCCTATTCAATGCAATTAAAACATCAGATTTATCTACAACTGGAGAACCTATAGTATCACCAGATATAACAACCGAACAATTTGAAGTTCCACCCCTTTGTTCTGGTCCATAACTAGGATACCACGAAACATTTTTTCCATCATTACAAGCAGCTTGAGCTAAAGTAAGGCCTGCACTTAAAACACCTTGTCCCCCAAAACCAGCAATCTTAATATTAACTGGTTTAAAGTCAGGATCTGTTTCTGTTACAATTGCATTATCACGATCAATGTTAAATATTTTATTTAAGCTTTCAATTGAAAAGTTTGAAACTCCTCTTTCAATTTTTTCTCTTTCATTAGATAAATCTCTGAAACGTTTTACAGGAAATTCTTTTTCCATCTGTTCTTTTATAAATTTCTCTGTACCTTCTGCATTTTGTCTGAGGTTAGTTGGGCAAGGAGAAAGAATTTCAACAAAAGCATAACCTTTACCTTTTTTTTGTATTTTAAGTGCTTTTTTAATAGCTATTTTAGCTTTTCTAATAGATTTTACATCTGCAAGAGAAACTCTTTCAATGAAAACTGGTGCTTGAAGATTATCAAGAAGTTCACATATATGCATAGGATAACCAGAGTAATTTGGATCTCTTCCATTTTGAGAGGTAACAGTTATTTCCCCAATAAGTGTTGTTGGAGCCATTTGACCACCAGTCATTCCATACACTGTATTATTAACAAAAAATACAGCTAATTTTTCTCCACGATTAGCGGCTTGTATTGTTTCATTCAAACCAATTGAAGCTAAATCACCATCACCTTGATAAGACATTACAATAGAATTCTCTTCAGCCCTAGAAATCCCTGTACCTACAGCAGGAGCCCTTCCATGAGCAGTTTGGACATTACCACAATCAAAATAATAATAGCCAAATACTGCACAACCTACTGGAGAAATCATGACACTTCTTTCCTGTATTTCAAGTTCATCCATCACTTCTCCGATTAATTTGTTGAGTATACCATGTCCACATCCAGAACAATAATGAGTTACTCTATTAAAAGCTTCACCTTTTCGAGTAAATTCATCATATAAAGAATCTGGTTTTTTAAGGATTTTTGCTTCATATTCAGAATTTATATCTAAATTGTTATTATTTATATTATTTGTTTGATTAGATTCCATATTTTCACCTCCTATTTTATTAAATTAGTCAATAATTTGATAGTTAACATCATCTTCATCAATCATATCATCCTTATATTTAGAATCAATATAAGGTTCATCAAATTGATCATCATCTTTATCTGGATATTCTTTAGCTAAATTAACTTTACATTTTTCACAATCAGCTAAATCATAGATTTTTGCTAAAATATCTTTCACTTCAATCAGATTTCCACCCATTCTATTAACAAGACGAATATCTGTACAATCAGATATAGCACAGTTAGCAGATAATTTAATATCTTCTCTCATTTGACCATTACTCATTTCAACAGAAATAAATTTACAGCCTTTTTTAGCTAATTTTGCAATTCTTTTACTAGGAAATGGGAAAAGAGATATAGGTCTTAACAATCCTACTTTAATACCCATTTCTTCTCTTGCAATATCCACAGCAGATCTAGCTAATCTACTACTAATCCCATACGCAACAAGAACTATTTCAGCATCATCTATATTTTCACCAGAAATCATATATTCTTCATAATCTATCTCATTTTTTTCAATTTCTGCATATTTAAGCTGAATATTTTCATTAAATTCTTCAAGTTGATCAAAATCAAGAAATATAGAAGTAACCAAATTATTCATTGTTTCTTTATTTCCTCTAACTGCCCAGCTATTATCTGGTTTATGATCAATAGTAAGTTCAGGAAAACGAAGAGGTTCTGCCATTTGTCCAAGAACAGCATCAGCTAAAACCACAACAGGAGTTCTATATTTGTCAGCAAGCATAAATGCTTTCATTGTAAGATCACACATTTCTTGAACACTGTTAGGTGCAAGAACAACAGTTTTATAGTTCCCATGCCCCCCACCTTTTATTATCTGATTATAATCCCCTTGTTCGGGTCCAATATTACCAAGACCAGGACCTGCTCTCATTATATCCACCACAACAGATGGAAGTTCAGCACCAGCTAAATAAGTTATTCCCTCTTGTTTTAAACTAATTCCTGGTCCAGATGAAGCAGTCAAGACTCTATGTCCAGTTGAAGCACCACCATAAACCATATTAATAGCTGCTTCTTCACTTTCAGCTTGAACAAATTTTCTTCCAACCATTGGGAAATATTTTGAAGCCTCATGTAAAATTTCACTAGCAGGAGTTATAGGATAACCAAAAAAGCAATCACATCCTGCATACATAGCTCCAATAATAACCGCAGTATTTCCTTTAATCATCTGACTAGCCATTTTAATTTCCTCCTTTAAAAGTTCTTTTCTTTTTAGGTATGTGAACTTCAATAGCTAATGGTTCTGGACAAGTGTAATAACAATCCCCACATCCATTACAACTTTCACCATTATAACATGCATAATTATAACCAATATCATTAATATCTTCACTTAATTTAATAGAATGAGTTTTACAAGCGATAACACACCTATTACAACCTTTACATTCGTTTTTATGGATAATAGGAAATGATTGTAGTCTTTCTTTAGATTTTCTCAATTTTATCCCTTCATATAAATTTAATAAACATGATTTTTATGATAATATAACTTTTATAATAATAATTTTTTATAATATATTTATAATATAATAATAAATATAAATTTTATCATTATTAAACATGATAAATTATTTATAATTAATTTAAAATAAAAATTATAATTATATTATAAACTATAATAAAATTTATAATAAACATATAAAATATCTTATTTCATCTATAAAAAACATAAAATATGCAATATAATGATAATGCATATATCTAATTATGTTAATATATTAAGAATATTTTAATGAATATTATCTTAAAACTATTTTTCATCATCAATTCTAATCGCTTTTCTTCTAATTTTACCACTAATCGTTTTTGGTAATTCATTTACAAATTCAACAATCCTTGGATATTTATAAGGAGCAGTCACCTTTTTAACATGATTTTGTATTTCTTGTTTTAATTCTTCAGAAGCTTCATAACCTTTTGCAAGAACAATTGTAGATTTAACAATTTGTCCCCTAATAGGATCAGGATATCCCGTTATAGCACATTCTAAAACACTTGGATGAGAAACTAATGCACTTTCTACTTCAAAAGGACCAATTCTATATCCAGAACTTTTTATAATATCATCAGTTCTTCCAATAAACCATAGATAATCATCTTCATCTACCCATGCAGTGTCTCCGCTATGATAATGTCCATCATACCATGATTCTGCATTTTTTTCTTCATTTCTATAATATTTTTTAAATAATCCCGTAGGTATTCCTTCAGAAACATCAACAGTAATTTCTCCTTCTTCACCAATATCAACAATGTTTCCATCAGTATCAAGCAGTTCAATATTAAAAGTTGGAGCTATTTTTCCCATAGATCCTGGGCGAGGTTCTAACCAAAGGAAATTAGCTATAACTACAACAGTTTCACTTTGTCCAAATCCTTCTCTTATTTTAAATCCAGATATTTCATAAAATTTATTAAAAACCTCTGGGTTTAATGGTTCACCTGCTGTTGTAGCATAAGTCCAATTACTAAAATCATAACCAGATAAATCTTCTTTTATTAAAAATCTATAAATAGTCGGAGGTGCACAGAAAGTGTTGACTTTATATTTTTTAACTTTTTTAAGTAAGTTTAATGCATCAAATCTATCATAATCATAGATAAATAAACCAGTTCCAGCTATCCATTGACCATATAAAGATCCCCAGCTAGTTTTTGCCCATCCAGTATCTGCAGAAGTATGATGAATTCCATCTTCCACAACATTATGCCAATATTTAGCAGTTATAATGTGACCAATAGGATAAGTAAAATCATGTAATACCATTTTTGGTTGCCTACATGTTCCAGAAGAAAAATATATCAAAAACTTATCATCATTTTTAGTAACTTCATCTCCAGAAGGCCTATTAAAAACATCAGAGGATTTTTTTATTTCTTCAGTAAAATTTAACCAACCATCAATCTGTTTTTCACCAGTTTTATCCCCAACAAAAACTTTTCTAAGAGGAGATTTGAGATTCATTGTTTCTTCTGATTGTTCAAAATCTTTAATTAAATCTCCTTCATCTACAGATACCACCATATCCACACCTGCACTTTCTATTCTATAAACCATATCTTTAATTTTTAACATATGAGTTGCAGGAATAGCTATTGCTCCAATCTTATGAAGAGCCATCATAGAAAACCAAAATTCAAAACGGTTTTTCAAAGTTAGCATAACAGCATCTCCTTTTTTAATCCCAATACTTTTAAAGAAGTTAGCTGTTTTATTACTATATTTCTTCATAGCTGAAAATGTGAATATTTCTTCATCCCCATAATCATTACACCATATAAGAGCAATTTTTTCAGGATCTTCTTCTGCATATCTATCCACAACATCAAATGCAAAGTTAAAATTATCTGGAACTTTAAACTTGAAATTTTCTTTGAAATCCTCATAAGATTCAAAATCAACCCTATTAACAAATTCTTTAGTAAGTGATGACATAAATTACCTCTATAAACCTATTTTTTCCAATGATATTACAATAATAATGATAGTAATAAAATGATAATAATTATAATATAATGATAGCTATACTGATAATATACAATATACTGATAATAATATAATATAAATAAATATTAATAAGAATAATAATATCAATGATTTTAATTATACAATATATGACTATTGAACAATTACAGCTAAAAATTTAGCAGGTTTTCCATTCAATGCCTTCATAGCATGCCCATAATTAGAATCAAAAAATATTGAATCTCCTTTATTTAAAATAATTTCTCGATTATGAATATACAACATTAAAGAGCCATCTAAAACATGATTAAATTCCTGACCAGAGTGATAATTCATAGGAGGTTTTTCATCAATTGGTTCAACCTTAACTGTCATGGTTTCTAGTTTTTTATTGACAAATCTATCAGCTAAGCTTTCACATTCATAGCCTTCACGTTTTTCAATTGGAACACCTTTTTCAGCACGAGTAATATTAAAAACATTCATTCTTGTTTCTTCACCAGACACTAAAAGTCCCATATCAACCTTTAATATTTGAGATATTTCATATAACACACTAACAGGAATATCTTTTTTACCAACTTCATACTTTAAATATTCCTCTTTATCAATATCCAATTGGTTAGCTGCATTTTCTAAAGAGATATCAGATAGCTCTCTTAACTCTTTCACTCTAGATCCAATATCTTTAACAATATCTTTCAATTCAAACACCCAAGAATTATTTTTATTTATGATTATTTTTTATTTATACTATTTTAATATATTTTATCTAAAAATACATTAAATCCAATAACAAATTAAATCTAAAAATATCTAGACCTAATATAACAAATTAAATCTAAAATAGATTAAAAATTAATAGTAAATTAGATTTAATATTAATAATTAATCATCAATTATCCAATATTATTTATCTTTATCTTCATTTCTTATTTGAACTCGTCTAATTTTACCACTAATCGTTTTTGGAAGTTCATCCACAAATTCAATTATTTTAGGATATTTATACGGAGCAGTAACATTTTTAACATGATTTTGAAGTTCTTTTTTAAGTTCATCAGAAGGTTCATATCCTTTCGCAAGAACAACGGTTGCCTTAACAATTTGACCTCTAATTGAATCAGGAGCACCAGTAATTGCACACTCTAAAACACTTGGATGAGAAATAAGAGCACTTTCTACTTCAAAAGGACCTATTCTATATCCAGAACTTTTTATAATATCATCATTTCTTCCAACAAACCATAAGAAACCATCCTCATCTTTCCATGCAGTATCTCCACTATGATAATATCCATCATGCCATGATTCTTTAGTTCTCTCTTCATCCCTATAATATCCTTTAAAAAGACCGGGAGGCATGTTAAAAGTTTCTAATGAAATTTCACCTTCATTACCAACATCAACTTCTTTATCTTTATCATTTAATAAAGTTACATTAAAACATGGAGCTGGTTTACCCATTGATCCTGGTTTTGGATCCATCCAAATAAAGTTAGCTACACTAATAACTGTTTCTGTTTGACCAAATCCTTCTTTAAGCTTTAAACCAAAAATATCATGAATTTTATTATATATTTCTGGATTTAAAGGTTCACCTGCTGTTGTACAATAAAATAAACTACTGAAATCATATTTAGAAAGATCTTCTTTTATTAAAAATCTATATATTGTAGGAGGCGCACAAAATGTATTTATCTGATACTTTTCTATCTTTTCAATGAGATTCAATGCATTAAACCTGTCATAATCATAAATAAATACACCAGTTCCAACAATCCATTGACCATATAATCCTCCCCAAACAGCTTTCATCCAACCAGTATCAGCAGAAGTATGATGAAGTCCATTTTCCATACCATTATGCCAATATTTAGAAGTGATAATATGAGCTAAAGGATATCTAAAATCATGTCCAACCATTTTAGGTTGACCAGAAGTTCCTGAAGAAAAGTATATTATCATAATATCTTCATTTTTAGAAGCTTCATTTCCAGTAGGTCTGACAAATTCATCATCCATAGATTTTAGATCTTTTTTAAAGTCAACCCAACCATCATAAGAATTTCCATCTCCACTAACTACTAATTTTTTCAAATTGACCCCTAATTCAAATTCTGATTTATCAAATTCAGATATAAGTTCTGGATCATCCACTGATATAATCATATCGATGCTAGCTTTTTCAATTCTATAAACAATATCTTTTTGTTTAAGCATATGTGTAGCTGGAACAGGAATAGCTCCAATTTTATGAAGAGCAATAATAGAAAACCAAAATTCATAACGATTTTTTAAGGTTAACATTACTTTATCGCCTTTTTTAATGCCATAACTTTTTATTAAATTAGCTGCTTTATCAGAATATCTTTTCATATCCTCAAAAGTAAATTTTTCTTCTTCATCATTGTCATTACACCATAAAAGAGCTAATTTATCAGAGTCTTCTTTAGCATATCGATCAACAACATCAAATGCAAAATTAAAGTTTTTTGGAACTTTAAATGCAAAATTATTTTTAAAATCTTCATAAGAGTCAAATTTGACTCTATTAACAAATTTTTTTAGTAGTGATGACATTTATCTGCCTCTTAAATGTGATTTAGATGATATAATATTTAGATAATATTGTTTTAAGTAATATTTTTTAGATAATATTAATTTAGATATTATTAAATTAGATATTATTAATTAAATAATCTATTATTTATAAATATATAATAATAGTTTATAAGATTACATTATAACTGCTAAAAATCTAACAGGATTATTATTTAATGCTTTCATTGCATGTTCATAAGTAGAATCAAAGAAAATTGAATCTCCTTTATTCAGAATAATTTCATTATCATGAATATATAATTTTAATGAACCTTCTAAAATATAATTAAATTCCTGACCAGGATGAGTGTTTGTAGATGGTTTATCTATATCTTTTGGTTCAACAGTAACAATAAATGTTTCACCTTTTTTATGAATAAATTTTTCACCAAGATTTTCATATTTATATTGTTTTTTACGTTCTACAGATACTCCTTCATCTTTTCTTGTAACATTAAATATGTGCATTCTAGTTTCTTCACCTGTAAGGAGTAAACCCATATCTACTTCAAATTTATGAGCAATTTCATAAAGAACACTAGCAGGAATGTCTTTTTCACCTTTTTCATAGCTAATATATTCTTCTTCATTAATAATGCATACTTTAGCCATTTCTTTAGTAGTAAACTCAGATAACTCTCTAAGTTCTTTTACTCTAGCACCAATATCTTTAATAGTTTCATTCAAAATCAACACCTTTCCCACAATTTGATGATTTAATAAGTATAATTAATCATTAATAGCTTAAAATATCTATAATTCTAATTTTTTTAATGTTTTATTTCTATGTTAAAACGTAAGTTAATTAACATGAAATAATATGTTTTTTTAACAATATAAATATTATCACAATATCATTGTCATGTTATGATTATTAAAATTATTAAGTATCATTTAATCTAAAATATAAAATATATAATTTCAAAATAAAATATA
>NIZT01000066.1 GCA_003315655.1 Candidatus Methanobinarius endosymbioticus | reverse complement strand
ATTTAAATATTATGGTTCTAATAATAAAAGGTGAAAATAAAAAATATAATAAATGATTCTAGATCATATATGAATTATACAGCTTCACAGGGGTGACCTCCCTTCAACTGTACAATTATAGTACGACTGGAATCATGCAAATTTTTTAAAAAAGTTCGAGTAGTGATTCGCATGACCCAACAGTATTATATATTTAAAAAACTCGTATTTAATTTAAGCTTTTTGTGTTTAAATATTCATTGTGGACTTGTTACAAAGTTAAAGATTCATTTAACGTGAGCTTTAAATAATTAATAGATAAGTTTAAATATTTGAATAAATACTATAATATATATTAAATAATATACTTTTGGAAAAAATTAATTCATGAAATAACTGTTTCATGGAGAAGATTTTCGATGAATTTAAAAGGAGTAATGATGGTATGAGTAGAAATAATAGTAAATCTATTGTTGATAGTTTAAGTGTTAACAGTAGTTTTAGTAAGTCTGATGTTGAAGAGTTGATTAAAAAAATTCTTAATAATATTGTTAATGGTAGTCTTAATTCTTCTGTAATGGAAAAATTTGGAATTTCATTAGATTCTATAAATGTATATTATATAATGTTTCTAATAATGTCACTAATGTATATAGGGATGGAATTTGTTTATTCTCTTGATTTAGTTTTAGCTTGATTTAGTTTTATAGGGATGGAATTTATTTGTATTCTCTTAATTTAACAATATAATATAAGATACAATATTACCATTAATAAAATTACAATTAGAGGAAATGTTAATCCGAGAGATGTGATTATTGATGCACAAAATCTTAGTAGGATATTTAATATCAGTGATGGTACTAATGTTAATTATATAACATTTTTAAATGCATTTGCCTAGGAAATTGTGCTATTTTAAATGATTATTCTAATAATAAAATGACTATCACAAACTGTATATTTGAAAACAATAATGCAATTCTGGGTAGTGCAATTTATAATGCAGGAAATAACAATCAAATAACTAATTCTAGTTTCAATAATAACAATGCTACTAGTGGTACTGGATTTATTGCTAATAAAGGAAATAATCAAACTATAAGTGGATCTATATTAAACAACAATAGAGCAGACAGTTATGGTGGGGCATTTATAATACGGGTAATAACCAGAAAATAATTAATTCAGATTTTATTAACACTATTGGAAATCAAGATGGAGCTATATATAATTCTGGATTGGACCCATATATTTTGAACTGTAAATTTATCAATAATACTGCCTGGGAAGGTGGTGCTATTTATAATAGTGAAACAAATCACTATATAGCTAATTCTACTTTTATGAATAATATTGTTAGAAGTAATGGTGGTGCTATTTATAATCTCAATCCTGCTTATAATTTAACCATAACTAATTCAAATTTTACTAATAATCATGCTAATGGTAATGGTGGAGCTATAAATAACTATAATAATGTTCATAACCTTTCAATAATTAATAGTGGATTTTATAAATAACTCTTTCTTTTCTGAAAATAATACATCTAGAAGTGGTGGAGTTCTTTGGGATAATCAAGGAGATAATTTAAATATAAATAACTCTCATTTCACAAAAAATAATGCATCTTCTGGTGGATCTATTTATACTCATGGGAATAATACTATTATAAACAATTCAATATGCACTGAAAATATAATACGTAGTCAAGGAGGAGCAATATTCAGTGATGGTTCAAATCCAATTGTTAATAATTGTACTTTTATTAACAACTCTGCAAACCAAGATGGGGGTGTTATTCATATAGTGAGAGTAGCTATCAAAACATAATTAACTATACATTTATTAATAATAGTGGACTTGTTAGTGGTGCTGTTTACAATAATAATCGTAATACTCAAAGAATAATTAATTCGATGTTTATCAACAATACTGCAACTAATTATGGTGGTGCTATTTATAATTTTGAATTTCCTACAGGTTTTAAATCTTCACTGAATCTAATTAATTCTACTTTCATTAATTCTAGAGCTAATCAATGAGGAAATATTTTTAATAGTGGAAAACTTCTATTATTTGGTAATATAATAAGGAATTCTAATGCAAATAAATTAGTTCTCAAATCTACAACAGTGGTTATATGGGTATTCTCAATTTAACCTATCTTAGTAACTCTACTGTATATGCTTATAACAATAGTAATAGTTTAGTCAATGTATATGCTACTTTAACCGATGATATGGATAACAACATTACTGGACAAAATATTTCTATCTATTTGATGGAGTCTTTGTAGGTAATGTAACAGCTAATGAAGGATTAGTAAATCTTTCACATTTAGTCAGTGGTCAATTAGGAGCTGTTCAAGTTACTGGTGATTATATTGCTCGAGGTAATTATATTATAGATACTTATGAAGGTCAAATATTTATAATAGCTGAAACTGGTGTAAATGGTAATATTTTTTTTGATAAAAGCCAATATTGGGTTTATGCGACAACTAAAGGTAATGTTAATGTTAAAAATAATGGTAATCAAATTGCTCGCAATACTAAAGTGAAAATTAATTTACCTAGTAATTTTAACTTAAACTCTAATGATGGATCAGTATCTCATGGATATTATGACACAATTACTCAAACTTGGCATATCGGGGATTTAAATCTGGTGAAGAAGCTTCAATGAATTTCACAGGTTACTTTAGTACTTATGGTAATTATACTATAGATATGTTACTAAGTGGTGAAAATTTTGCTAGGTCAACTGATTCTTTTGAATTGGAAGCTAAAGAAAATAAAACACCAGGACCTAATCCTACACCAAATCCTAGTCCATTA
>NIZT01000065.1 GCA_003315655.1 Candidatus Methanobinarius endosymbioticus | reverse complement strand
TATATTTATTTTAAATAAAAATAATTAATATAATATTATAAAAAATAATAATATTTCTGGAAAATATTATAATTATGGTATATTGTTAGTTGGGGACGGTAATCATATTTTAAACAATAAAATTCTTGCTAAAAATATTGGTATTTCATATAAAGGAACTTATAATAATATTTGGAAAAATACAATTAATAATGTTAAATCTGGTATTTTGGTTGAAGGACATAAAAACTCAGTTAGTTATAATAAAATACGTTTTAGTTCCTTAAGTTTGAGAATCAATGGGAATAAAAATGATATTTTACATAATAAGGTTAAATCTAAAATCAATGGTATTAGTAGTAATAGAAATCAGAACTTAATTTCTAATAACAGAGTTGTTGGGAATAAAAAGTATGGTATTCAGTCTTCTGGAAATAAGAATAAGATTTCTAAAATATGACTAATAAAAATAAACATCATGGAATTAAGGTTAATGGTGATTGTTGCTCGTTTGTGTGGTATTCATGTTTTAAAGATTGCTGGTGATCGTAATATTGTCACTGGTAAAACAAATCAGGTAAAATATCTAATAAGAAAATTTGTGTATATGGTCATAAAAATAAAGTTAAGAAAAATAAGAATTAGAAAATATGGTTTATTTTGAGAATTAATATTTTTTAGAAAAGAAAATGTGTGAATTATGAATAAAAAATGTGATAATAAATTTAAAAACTATTTTATACTAATTTTATTAGTTTTAATAGCTTTTTCTTGTTTATATTCTCTAAATTATTCCAATGGAGCAGGAAATATTACTTTAAGCAATAATTCATCTATTAAAAGTGCTATAACTGATGTTTCTTTTTATGATGTTATAATTTTGGAGAATGGAACTTATTCTGGAAAAAATAATACTAATATAGTTATTAATCGGAATATTACTATAATTGGAAAATATGAAAATGGAACAATTATTAATGGTGAGGGTACTAGTTCTTTTTTTGAAATTAGTAGGGGATTTTCAGTTAATTTAATAAATTTAACTTTTATTAATGGTTTTAATAATGGATATTCTTCTTTTTTCCTTAATAGTGGTGGAACTATTCAAAATTATGGTAATTTATCTATAATGAATTCTTATTTTATAAATAATACTCAAAATTCTCCATTATCATTTTCAAATGGTGGGGGAGCAATAAAAAATGTGAGAATTCTTTATATAGCTAATTGCTATTTTATTAATAATAAAGGGGTTAATGGTGGAGCTATTTTTAATGTAGGTGAATTATATGTAAATAACTCTGTATTTACTAATAATAAAGTAAATTTTCATGGCAATGATATTTATAATTCTTGGAAAACTTTATCAACACATGTTATGATAAGTGGTATTGGTTCAAGTTATATCATTTCAGATGGTATGGTTAAAATTGATAAATCTTATTTTATAAATAATTTAAGTAAAAATATTGAAGTTATTTATAATAATGGGAATATATCAGTTCATGATTCTGTATTTAGTTCTGATTCAGCTCATGATATCTATAATTTGGGCCATTTAACTAAGAATAATGCGTCTTTAAAAGTTATTAATCATTTTTTATTTAAATGCAGTTAAAAATTTTATCATTCCAAAAAATAATTCAAATGTTCCGGTTTATGTTATTTTAAGAGATATTTATGATATGCCAGTAAAAAATAAAGTTATAAAATTTTATTTCAATAATATTGAGATTGGTCAAAATATAACTAATAGAAGGAATTGCTGTATTTCATTATACTTTTAAATATAATTCTCAATTGAAATTTGTTTTTGAGGAAACTGATCATGTAAAACTTATTTCAAAATCAAATGTTTATATTAATAACCTTGTTCATTATGTATTAAGAAATTTTGATGAAATCGTTAAATCAGGAATTAAAGATTCTGATAATGTCATTTTAAAATTTAATCTTTCTCCTACTACTGATCCTCATTTAAGAATTCATTTGTCACGAATAAGTTTAAATCTTTATTATAAATATAATAATGAACCTTTATCTAATCAAATTATATATTTGATAATTGGAAATAAAAAATCTCTTATGTAACAGATGAAAACGGTTCAATTAATGATATATTTTATGCAGATAAATCCGGACTTTATATTTTTCAATTCTTATTCAAAGGTTCTAAAATAATCAATAATGGTTTAATTATAGATTTGGAGCCTATTTCAGCATATACTTATTATTTTTTGGAAAAACCGAATATATAATTTATGGAACTCCTTTACCTTGGCATAAACCTATTTATCCGGGTGGTGTTATTAAGTCTATTAAAGATTTTAATTTTAAAATAAAAAAACTGGGTATAATAACAATAATGGTGAATACATAAGTGATTTGGATAAGTTTTGTCACAAGGCTTATGGAAAAATGAAAGAAACTGGTTTTTCTTTATTATATTTAATATTAGCATTACTAACTATTTCATGTATTTTTTTAATAGAAAGAAATATCAAATTTTTTAGTTTTTAATATTTTAAAATCATTCTAAAATCAATTGTGATAATATGTTTATTAATAATAATCATAATCTTAACAGGAAATATACTTTAAAAAGCATTATAAGCTTATAGCTGTTTTTTATTATTTATTAATT
>NIZT01000064.1 GCA_003315655.1 Candidatus Methanobinarius endosymbioticus | reverse complement strand
AATTATTACTTAGAAATTTAACTTATTCTGCACATATGTATTTAGAAATGGCATTAAATCATGGGGAAGAAGAAAATCCACTTGAAAAAATTTATATTGGAGAACTTCCCTTAATGTTGAAATCTGATGTTTGTCATTTAAGTGGTCTAAATAAGGATGAAATTTTAGCTAAAGGAGAAGATCCTGAAGATCCTGGAGGCTATTTTATTGTAAATGGCTCTGAAAGAGCTGTTGTTACTATGGAAGAAATAGCTCCAAATAAAATTATTTTAGAACGTCTAGGTGAAGTTGAAGATAGACGTGCTAAAGCTATTGTTACTTCTATAAAAAGTGGTTTTAGAGCAAGGATTTCTCTTGAATATAGAAAACCAAGAAAAAGTGGAGTATTTTTACGAATATCTTTCCCTTATGTTCCAGGAGAGATCCCGCTTGTTATTTTACTCAGAGCATTAGGTCTTTCTACTGATGAAGAAATTATCACTGCTATTTCTGATGATTTTAATTTCCAAATGGTTGTTGCTGATGATATACAAGTCTCAGAAGCTTCATTAAAACTTGACTCAAAAGAAATGGAAGGTCTTTCTAAAGAAGAAAGAGAAAATTATCTTCAAAAAACTGCTGTTAAATACATTGGTAATAGAGTTGCTAAAGGAATGACTGAAGAATATCGTATTAAACGTGCTGAAGATGTTATTGATAGATATCTTCTTCCACATATGGGTGTAGAAGAAAATAGAAGGGCAGACAAAGCAACATATCTTGCTGAAATGTGTGAAATGTTACTTCAAGTTATTTATGAAATGAGAGATCCACATGATAAAGATCACTACACTAATAAAAGACTTCGTGTTTCTGGTGATTTGATGGAAGATTTATTCCGTGTTGCATTTACAAGTTTAACAAGAGATATGAGTTATCAACTTGAAAGAAGTATTTCTCGTGGTAAAGATCCTTCAATCAAACAAGCTGTAAGATCAGATGTATTAACTGAAAACATTAAACATGCTATAGCTACTGGTAATTGGGTTGGTGGAAGAGCTGGTGTAAGTCAATTACTTGATAGAACTAGTTATATGGGAACACTTTCACATCTTAGAAGAGTTGTTTCTCCATTAAGTAGAAGTCAACCTCACTTTGAAGCTAGGGATTTGCACCCAACACAATTTGGTAAAATTTGTCCTAATGAAACTCCAGAAGGTCCTAATTGTGGCTTGGTAAAAAATTTAGCATTGATGTGTAAAATTTCTGAAGGTTCTGATTCTGAGGAAATTAAAACGGTAATTAAAGAGATGGGGATTTTAGATTAACTTTGAATAAATCCTTATATTCTATATTTATTAAATTATTTTTATAATTATTCATAATTATCGATTATTATATTCTTATTTGGAGGATTTAGGTGACAAAAGCTAAAATTTACATAAACGGGGAATTAATTGGAACTTGTGAAGATCCTGATGATTTCGTTGCTGAAATGAGAGAAAAAAGAAGGATTGGGGAAGTTTCTGAAGAAATGAACATTACTTATTATGATGGAACTGATGAAATATACATATTTAATGATCCTGGAAGAGCTAGAAGACCATTAATTCTAGTTAAAGATGGTGTTCCATTACTTGAAGATGAACATATTGATAAAATAGCTGAAGGTGAGATTAAATGGGATGATCTCATAAATTCAGGAGTTATTGAATATTTAGATGCTGAAGAAGAAGAAAATTCATATATTGCTATGGGATTAAATTATTTAAATGAGGACCATACTCATTTAGAAATTGACCCATCTACTATGCTTGGTATCTGTGCAGGAATTATACCATTTTCTGATCACAATTCTTCTCCAAGAAACACTATGGAAGCAGGTATGACAAAACAAGCATTAGGTCTTTATGTGTCTAATTATGGATTACGTACTGATACAAGAGCTCATCTTCTTCATCACCCTCAAACACCTCTTGTAAAAACACGAATTATTGATGCAACAAATTATGATGAACGTCCTTCTGGACAAAATTTTGTAGTAGCGGTCATGTCTTTTGAAGGCTATAACATGGAAGATTCATTAATTTTAAATAAATCTTCATTAGAACGTGGAATGTCTAGATCTTCATTTTTCAGATCTTATGAAGCTTCTGAAAGAAGATATCCTGGTGGACAAGAAGATAAATTTGAAGTTCCAGAAAAAGGTGTTAGAGGGTATCGTTCTGAAGAAGCATATCGTCATTTAGATGACGACGGTGTTGTTAATCCTGAATCATATGTTGAATCTGGGGATGTTCTCATTGGGAAAACCTCTCCTCCTCGATTTTTAGAAGAAATTGATGAATTTGGTACCGTGGCTGAAAGAAGAAGAGAAACTTCTGTAACTGTAAGACATGGTGAAAAAGGTATTGTAGATGCAGTTCTTCTTACAGAAACTGTAGAAGGAAGTAAATTAGCTAAAATTAGAGTTAGAGATACAAGACAGCCTGAATTCGGAGATAAATTTGCTTCAAGGCATGGACAAAAAGGTGTTGTTGGTCTGATATTATCTCCAGAAGATGTTCCATTTACAGAAGATGGTGTTGTTCCAGATTTAATAGTTAATCCTCACGCGATTCCTTCAAGAATGTCTGTAGGTCAAGTAATCGAAATGGTTGCTGGTAAAGCAGGGTGTATGGAAGGAGAAAGAGTGGATGGAACTCCATTTAATGGAGATTTAGAAGCAGAATTAAAAGAATCTCTTAAGGCAAATGGCTTTGAATCAGCAGGATGTGAATCTCTCTATAATGGTATGACTGGTGAGAGAATTGAAGCTGAAATATTTGTGGGAGTTGCATTCTATCAGAAACTCCATCACATGACTACTGATAAGGTTTATGCTCGTTCCAGAGGACCTGTTCAAGTTCTTACACGTCAACCTACTGAAGGTAGAGCTCGTGAAGGTGGTCTCAGATTTGGAGAAATGGAAAGAGATTGTTTAATTGCTCATGGTGCAGCTTTAGCTCTTAAAGAGAGATTACTAGATGAATCTGATAAATATGAAGCTATTATATGTGGTGATTGTGGTATGATCTCAGTTTATGATAAAATTAGAGATAAAAAATACTGTCCAATTTGTGGAGATGTTGATTCATACCCAGTTGAAATTTCTTACGCATTTAAACTTCTATTAGATGAACTTAAGAGTTTATGTATTTTCCCTAAATTAGTTTTAGAGGACAAAGCTTAGAATTATATATTATAATAGAATTTTCATGGATTTGAATTATATATTTGATTACAATTTGTGGATTAGAATTATTGTATAATATTAATATTAAAAAGGTTATTGAATTATTAGGAATATATTTAAGGAGCCAATATTTTGAAAGGAATAATAAAACAGATTTCTCAAATTAACTTTGGATTGATGTCTCCAGAGGATATTAGAAAAATGTCTGTTACTCAAATTGAAACTCCAGATACTTATGATGAGGATGGATATCCTATCGAAAATGGATTAATGGATCCTCATTTAGGAGTAATTGACCCAAGTTTAAGATGTCGTGCTTGTGGTGCTAAAGGAGGAGAATGTCAAGGACATTTCGGTAGTATAAATCTAGCTAGACCTGTTATTCATGTTGGATTTGGTGATACTATTCACAAAATCTTACGCTCAACATGTAATACTTGTGGTCGTATTTTATTAACAGATACTGAAGTTGAAGATTTTAGAGCAAGAATAGATGCTTTAAAAGAAAATGATGAAGGTATTAATGAAGGTATTAAAGAAGTTTATTCAGCTGCTAGAAGAGATAAATGTCCGCATTGTGATGAAGAACAAGAAGATATTAAAATAGATAAACCAATTTCTATAATAGAAGGAAATTATAAGCTAACTCCAAGTGAAGTAAGAGAAAAATTAGAAAAAATTACTGACGGTGATGCTTATGTTTTAGGTGTTAATCCTGAAGTAGCTCGTCCTGAATGGATGGTTTTAACTGTTCTTCCAGTTCCACCTGTTACTGTTAGACCTTCAATAACTCTTGAAACAGGAGAACGTTCTGAGGATGATTTAACTCATAAATTAGTCGATATTTTGAGGATTAATCAAAGATTATTGGAAAATATGGAAGCTGGGGCTCCTCAGCTTATTGTTGAAGATCTTTGGGAATTATTACAATATCACGTTACCACTTATTTCGATAATGAAGCTTCTGGTGTTCCACCTGCAAGACATAGGTCTGGAAGACCTCTTAAAACATTAGCTCAAAGACTTAAAGGAAAAGAAGGGAGATTTAGAAGTAATTTATCTGGTAAAAGGGTTAATTTCTCTGCTCGCACTGTAATCTCTCCAGATCCTAACATTAGTATTAATGAAGTAGGCGTTCCTGAGATGATAGCTAAAGAAGTAACAGTTCCTGTTCATGTTAATGATTGGAATATTGAAAAAATGAAAGAACATGTTATGAATGGACCTAATGCTCATCCTGGTGCTAACTATGTTATCAGACTTGATGGTAGAAAAATAAGAGTTTATGATGAAACTAAAGAGGCAATACTTGAGATGTTAGAACCTGGTTTTATTGTAGAACGTCATTTGAAAGATGGAGATATTGTTCTTTTTAATCGTCAACCTTCACTTCACAGAATGTCTATGATGGCACATGAAGTTAAAGTTCTCCCATATAAAACATTTAGACTTAATTTATGTGTATGTCCTCCTTACAATGCAGATTTCGATGGAGACGAAATGAACATGCATGTTTTCCAGACCGACGAATCTCGAGCTGAAGCTAAATCTTTAATGCGAGTTCAAGAACACATATTGTCTCCAAGATTTGGTGGGCCAATTATTGGAGCTATACATGATCATATTTCTGGAGCATATTTACTTACAAGAACTGGTTCAATATTTACTGAAGAAAAAGCTTTCCAATTAATAAGAAAAGCAAAACTCCCTATTCCAAAAAGGAAAAACAAAGATTGGACTGGAAAAGAATTGTTTAGTTTATTACTACCTGAAAATCTTAATATGCAATATAAAGCAGAAATTTGTCAAAAATGTGATGAATGTATGCTTAAAGAATGTGAACATGATGCTTATGTTGTTATTGAAGATGGACAACTTATTTCTGGTGCAATGGATGAAAAAACATACGGATCTTTCTCTGGAAAAATATTAGATACTATAATGAAAGAATATGGTTCAGATGAAGCAAGAAAATTCCTTGATGCTTCAACCGATCTTGCTATTTCTGGTATTATGAAAGCAGGAATTACTACAAGTACTAATGATGAAGAGATTCCTGAAGAAGCTAAACAAAGAATTGAAGCTCATCTTGATAGTGCTGAAGCAAAAGTAGATAAATTAGTAGAAGCTTATGAAAATGAAGAACTTGAAGCATTACCTGGAAGAAGTTTAGAAGAAACTCTTGAAATGAAAATTATGCAAGTTCTTGGTGAAGCAAGGGATAAATCTGGTGAAATCGCTGAAAGTTACTTTGGTATGGATAATCATTCTGTTATCATGGCAACTACTGGTGCAAGAGCATCTATGCTTAATTTAACTCAGATCACTGCTTGTGTAGGCCAACAATCTGTTCGTGGTGGTCGTATTGATAGGGGTTACATAGAAAGAACTTTGCCTCACTTTAAAAAGAACGAACTTGGTGCAAAAGCAAGAGGATTTGTACATTCAAGTTATAAAGAAGGGCTTGATCCTATTGAATTTTTCTTCCATGCTATGGGAGGAAGAGAAGGTTTAGTTGATACAGCTATTCGTACTGCTCAAAGTGGATATATGCAGAGAAGACTTGTAAATGCTCTTCAAGATCTTAATGTAAGAGAAAGCGGATTAGTCACTGATAATAGGGGCATGGTCATCCAAACCATGTTTGGTGAAGATGGTGTTGATCCTGCAAAAAGTGATTATGGTAAAGCTGCTGATCTTGATAAAATCATTGATGAAATGAGAGTTAAATAAATAGCTATTAATTTATGAGTATTGATTAAGGTGATTTTTGTGGAAGAAATAATTGACAAAAAAATAATTGAAAAAGTAGAAAAAGTAGCTAAAAAGAAAAAAGCAGACTTTCCAGAAAGTTATATTTACGACATTGCAGAAGCTTATGTTAGAAGAGAACTTTCGGACCGCGAACTTGAAAAATTAATAATTAAAGTAAGAAAAGCATATGAAAGGGCTAGAGTAGAATCTGGAGAAGCAGTTGGTACAGTAGCTGCTCAATCTGTTGGTGAACCTGGTACTCAGATGACCATGCGTACTTTTCACTATGCAGGAGTAGCTGAATTGAACGTTACTCTAGGTCTTCCAAGACTTATTGAAATTGTTGATGCAAGAAAAAAGATTTCTACACCAACAATGGCTATTTACTTTGATGATGATCATAAAGATGATGAAGAGTTTGTTAAAAAATTAGCTAACCGTATTGGTAAAAGTACTTTAAATGATATTTTAAAAGATTTTTATATAAATTATGCTGAAATGAAAGTTGAAGCTGTTCTAGATGAAGAAAAAATTGAAGATAAAAGATTAGATCTTAAAGAAATTTTAGCTAATGTAGAAAAAGCCTTTAAAAGATCTGATATAAAAGAAAGTACAATAGTATTTGAACCTGCAAAACAAACTATAAGAGAATTAAGACTTCTTGCAGATAAAGGTCGTGACTTACAAATAAGTGGTATTAAAAATATTGGAAAAGTCATTATAAGAAGAGAGGATGAATGGATCATCCATACAGAAGGTTCAAATCTTGGAGACATTCTTAAAATTGATGGTGTAGATGAAGTTAGAACCACCACAAATGATATTCATGAAATTGAAACTGTTTTAGGTATTGAAGCTGCTCGTAATGCTATCATTAATGAAGCTCTTCGTACTCTTGAAGAACAGGGTCTTAGTGTTGATGTTAGACACATTATGCTAGTAGCTGATATGATGACTTCTGAAGGAGTAGTTCGTTCAATTGGTCGTCATGGTATTAGTGGTGAAAAAGCTAGCGTTCTTGCTCGTGCAGCATTCGAAGAAACTGGTAAACACCTTCTCCGTGCAAGTATTAGGGGAGAAGTTGATAAATTAACTGGGATTATCGAAAACATTATCATAGGACAACCTATACCCCTCGGTACCGGTTCAGTCGGTGTCGTCATGAAACCAAATAAATCAAAGAAATAATAAAGGAGGCAGATGATGGATGTAGATAAAGGAATTAGAGTAGCTGTTGACACAAGTGATGTCACATTAGGCTCTGAAAAATCAGTTCAATCTTTAAAATTAGGCAAAGGACAACTTGTAATAGTTGCTGAAAATAGTCCTAAACACATTTTAGAAGATGTAAAATATTATTCAAAACTTTCAAAAATCCCTGTTCATACTTATGAAGGAACAAGTGTGGAATTAGGTTCTGTTTGTGGTAAACCTTTTACTGTGGCTACATTAGTCATAAACGATCCAGGAAATTCTACTATACTAGAAATTATATCTAAGTAAGGGGTAGATTTTTGTGTCTATTAAATTTAATGCAAATGAAATAAAATACATAGCTCTTTTTGAGAGTATGACTGGCGCAATGGTTAAAGATTGTATTATTGATGAAGATAATGGCAAAGTTACGTTTGTTGTTAAAAATGGTGATATGGGATTAGCTATTGGAAAAGGTGGAAGTACTGTAACAAAAGTTCAAAAAGCTGTTGATAAAGGTGTTGAAATCATTGAACATTCTGAAGATGTCACTGAATTTATCAAGAATTTAATGGCTCCTGCTGAACTTAAATCTATTAAAGTACTTCAAAAGGAAAATAAAGAAAAAGTAGCTACTGTAGTTGCTGATTCTATAAATGAAAGAATTGCCATTGGTAAAAATGGTCATAATATTGAAAGAGCTAAGTTGTTAGCAAAAAGACAACATAATATTAGCAGCATCGCTTTAAAATGATGCTTTCAATATTTTTTATTTTTTTAAATTTAATTTAAAAATCAGTTAATTATTTTATTAAAAATAGTTTATTTAATTATATTTAATAAAACTATTGAATGTGATGTTTAATAATTATTTAATAACTCTTTAATAATATTTAATTACTAATTAATTATAATTTAATTATTTTTAAACATATTAAAGTCATTTTAAAAAATTATTATAATTATTATAATTATGTATAATTGTTTATACTTATTTTATATTATATTTTATATCTTATAATATTTTTTATAATATTTTAATATATTTTTATAAATGAATTTATTCATTAAAATATATTTATTTAATAATATTCATTTAAAATTGAATCAAATTAATTATATTAAATTTATTAACATGAAGAAAAAAACTATCACTGAAAATATAGAGCTGCTTGGAATCAATCTTTGAATTATCATAAAAAAACAAGAAAAAATTCATTACAAAAAGGTTTAAAAATTCTGATTTTAATACATTTGATAGATATTGTGATGAATTTTTAATTAATAAATTAGAAAGTATTGATTTTTCAGGTAGAATATTTCTCAATTACCTTGTAATAATGGACGAGAATTATTATCTATTTTGCGATTTGGAGCAGAAAAAACAATAGGATTTGATATTTCTGATCTTGCAAAATAGAAGAAGCAAAACAACTTGCTGAAATATCAAATTTGAATACAAAATTTGAAAGAATAGATATTTTGGAAATTGATGATAAATACAATAATTGTTTTGATTTTATCTATATCTCTGAAGGATCACTTCAATGGTTTCTGATTTAAATGAATATTTCTCCATTGTATCAAGACTTTTAAAAAATGGGATGATGTTAATTTTTGAAATACATCCATTCGCATATTTTTTCCAAAGCAAAATTTTGATGACATTACTCCTTATTTTAAAAAGGCCCTTATAACTATGAAGAAGGATTAGATCATGTTGGAGGAGTAAAATATAAATCAAAAGAATGTTTTTGGTTTATGCATACTATATCAGATATTTTAAATTCAATATTACAAAATAATATAGAACTTCAGGAATTTGAGGAATATAATATAGAAATGGCAAATAATGATTCAATAAAATCATTAGATAAATTTCCACTTAGCTATATTCTTGTTGGTAAAAAGAAGTAATTCATTTCATAATATTTATTTCATATTATTTTTTATTTAATAAATATAAATAATTTATAAAATTTTATATCTTAAAATGATTAATTATAGTTATCATTAAAATTTTATATTAGTTTATGTTATAAAAAATTATATAAAATAATAAATATTATATTAAAATATTAAATTTATTAGAATATTAAAATGGTATCTATATAATTAAAAAAATTAATGTTTTTTATTTTTCATAAAAATCTTGTGAAAAAGTTGGGAAAATCATAAGGTTTATAAGGGTTATTGTTAATATATTCTTATAATAGATAGGTTATATTGCAATAACAAAATACTATTTTCAAACTTAATTTTATCTTAATGTATCTTATTAGATTAATTAAGTTTAGACTATAACTTCTGTGTGCTTTTTTGTTATAGATCAAAGTATGATGTTTAGATAAGTAACCTTCATTAGATATCTCATTATTTAAAGATATGAGTAGGCTGGCTTGTATGTGTATCTTATAATAGATGTCTATGAGTTAATATTATTGATATTTCTATTGCAGTATAGACCATTAATATCTATAGATAAATTCCATTGATATTTGTATACATTAAGATTTAATTGATATTTATTTCTTATTTTCTAAATTCAATGATTTAGATAATCTGGTGTTTGCTTAATTAGTATTTAGTTAGTGTTATCATTGTTTATCTATGTGATTGCTATTTATTATAACTGCTATGTCTATTAATATTTGAAATATTTAATTTATAATTAATAAATTTATAATTATATAGGTAGTTCAATTATTATATTGGATATTAGTATTTGATATTAATTCAATATTAAAAATAATTAGTATGTTCAATATATTCAAGAAGTAATGATTTATAAATCAACTTTAAATAACAAAAAATAAGAGGAAAAAATATGCCGGGACTTTTTGCTGCAAAAAAGCTAAAAAAGAACAGACAAAACTTTAAATGGAAAGATGTGGATTATAAAAGAAAAGCTTTACGTTTAGATGTAAAAGCAGACCCACTTGAGGGAGCACCTCAAGCTAGAGGGATTGTTATTGAAAAAGTTGGGATAGAAGCTAAACAGCCTAACTCTGCTATACGAAAATGTGTTCGTGTTCAATTAATTAAAAATGGTAAACAATTAACTGCGTTTGCACCAGGTGATGGAGCTATTGGATTCATTGATGAGCACGATGAAGTCATGATTGAAGGAATCGGTGGACCTTCCGGAAGATCCATGGGTGATATTCCAGGTGTTCGTTGGAAAGTAAGTAAAATTAACAATGTTTCTTTAGAACAGATGGTTATCGGTAAAATAGAAAAACCAGTTAGATAGAGTAAGGTATTATAATGAGTCAAGTTTTTGAAAAATGGGACCTAAAAGATATTAAAATCGAAGATTTAGGTTTAACAAACTATATATGCTTAGATGAAACTTTAGTTCCTCATACATTAGGTAGACATGTCAGAAGACAGTTTGCTAAATCTAAAGTTTCTATTGTAGAAAGATTAATGAATAAAATAATGAGAACTCAAAGAAATTCAGGAAAGAAAAATAAATCTTATAATATTGTTAAAGAAGCTTTTGAAATCATAAACAAAAGAACTAAACAAAATCCTATTCAAGTTCTTGTTAAAGCAGTAGAGAATACTTCTCCTCGTGAAGAAACTACTAGAATTAAATATGGTGGTATTGGTTACCAAGTAGCTGTTGATATAGCACCACAAAGAAGAATAGATCTTTCTTTAGGATTTTTAACTAAAGGAACTTTACAATCTGCTTTTAAAAATAAAAGATCTGTAGCTGAATGTTTAGCTGATGAGTTAATTCTTGCTTCTAAATATGACACAAGAAGTTTTGCTATTGGTAAAAAAGAAGAGAAAGAAAGAGTAGCAAGAGCTGCACACTAGTTAAATTTTTATTTAGGTGATTGTTATGAGTAGACGAGAGAAAATGATTGAAAAAATTAAAGATTTAATGTATCAACCTAAATTTATCAGAAACATTGGAATTGTGGCACATATTGACCACGGTAAGACTACTTTATCTGATAACTTGCTTGCAGGAGCTGGAATGATCTCTGAAGATTTAGCTGGTGATGCAAGAAGTCTTGATTTTGATGAACAAGAATCTGCTAGAGGTATCACTATTGATGCTGCAAGTGTTTCTATGGTTCATAAATTTAGCGATGATGATTATTTAATTAACTTAATTGATACTCCTGGACACGTTGATTTTGGTGGAGATGTTACACGTGCAATGAGAGCTGTAGATGGAGCAGTTGTTGTTGTTTGTGCAGTTGAAGGTATTATGCCTCAAACAGAAACTGTGTTTAGACAAGCTTTAAAAGAAAATGTAAGACCAGTTTTATTTATCAATAAAGTTGATAGGTTAATAAATGAATTAAAATTAGAACCTGAAGAACTTCAAAATAGATTCCTTAAAATTATTGCTGAAGCAAATAAACTTATAAGAGGAATGGCTCCAGAAGATAAAAAAGATCAATGGAAAGTAGATGTTGCTGATGGTAGTGTTGCTTTTGGGTCTGCTTATCATAACTGGGCAATTAATATTCCTATTATGCAAAAATCTGGAATCAATTTTAAAGATATTATAGATCACTGTAATGATGAAAAACAAAAAGAATTAGCACAAAAAGTGCCAATTACTGAAGTTTTATTAGGTATAGTTGTAGAACATTTACCAAGTCCTTTAGTTTCACAACAATATAGGGTTCCAACTATTTGGGATGGAGATATTGAAAGTGAAGAAGGACAAGCAATGATCCATACTGATGCTGAAGGTCCTTTGGCTGTAATGGTTACCAATGTTAGTATTGATAAACACGCTGGTGAAATTGCAACTGGAAGAGTTTATGGTGGAACTATTGAAAAAGGTAGTGAAGTATTCCTTGTAGGTTCTCATGCTAAAGCAAGAGCTCAACAAGTAGGAGTATTCTTCGGTGCTGAAAGAGTTAACACCGATAAAGTTCCTGCAGGTAATATTGTAGCAATAACCGGTGCAAAAGGAGCTATTGCTGGTGAAACTATTTGTGATTCGGATAAAAAGATAAAAGAGTTCGAAGGAATTGAACATATATCTGAACCTGTTGTTACTGTAGCTGTTGAAGCTAAAAACACAAAAAACCTTCCTAAATTGATTGAAATTTTAAGACAAGTTTCTAAAGAGGATCCTACAGTTCGTGTGGATATTAATGAAGAAACTGGTCAGCACTTGATTTCAGGTATGGGTGAACTTCACTTAGAAATTATCACTTACAGAATCAAGGAAAAAGGTGTTGAAATTACAACTTCTGAACCTATTGTTGTTTATAGAGAAACTGTAGCTGGAAAAATCGAAAACCCAGTTGAAGGTAAATCTCCTAATAAACATAATAGATTCTATATTACCGTTGAACCATTGGATCAACCTATATATGATGCAATTGAAGATGGAAATATTAAAGAAGGTAAAGTTAAAGGTAAAGAAATGGCTTCAACATTTATTGAAAAAGGAATGGATAAAGAAGAAGCTCGTAAAGTTTGGGATGTATACAATAAAAGCGTATTCCTTAATATGACTCGTGGTATTCAATATTTAGATGAAGTAAAAGAACTTTTACTTGAAGGATTTGAATCAGCTTTAGATTCAGGACCAATAGCTAATGAAATAGTTATGGGAATGAAATTTAAACTTGTTGATGCTAAACTTCACGAAGATGCAGTTCACAGAGGACCTGCTCAGGTTCTTCCATCCATAAGAAAAGCAATATTTGCTGCAATTATGATGGCTCAACCAACTTTACTTGAACCACTTCAAAAGGTATTTATCAATACTCCTCAACATTACATGGGTAATGCTACTCGTGAAATCCAAAACAGAAGAGGTCAAATCGCTGACATGGGTCAGGAAGGAGATATGGCATCAGTTGAATCTAAAGTTCCTGTTGCTGAAATGTTCGGTTTTGCAGGAGATATTAGGTCTGCAACTGAAGGTAGATGTTTATGGTCTACTGAAAATGTAGGTTTTGAAAGATTACCAACTGAATTACAAAAACAGATTATTAGAGAAATCAGAGAAAGAAAAGGCTTATCTCCAGAACCTTATGGTCCTGAACATTATATTGGATAATTTTAAATTATTTCTTTTTAATTTCTTTTCTTTAATTTTTTGTTAAAATTGAATTAATTTAAAAATAACTAATTAAAATTTAATGATTAAAAAAATTTGATTTGATATAATTTGATATTGTAAATATAAATAATATTATATAGAATATAAAATTAAAATATTTAAAATTATATTATAATAATCTTTACAAAAATTATAAATTTAAAAATCATTTTAATCATTATAATAATAATGGGTAAGTTTTTATATTGGAAAGTTCAAATTTAATTAAGTTAAATATTTAACTTAATTAAAATTAACTAAAAAACTAATTAAGAAATTGATTAAATTTAATCAATTTATTTAATCAATTTAATTAAAAACTTAAATTAATATTTAAATAAATTAAATATTAAAAATAAATTATCATTAAGAATGAGATTATCATTAAGAATGAGGTTTTTATCATGGCAAAAGAAAAAGAACATATAAATTTAGCATTTATTGGACACGTTGACCACGGAAAATCCACTCTCGTAGGGCACGTTTTATTACAATCCGGGACAATCGCTGAACAACAATTAGATGAAGGTGAAAATAAATTCAGGTTTGTTATGGACAAACTTGGAGAAGAAAGAGAAAGAGGAGTTACAATCGATTTAGCTCACGCAAAATTCGAAACTCCTAAATACGAATACACAATTGTGGACTGTCCAGGACACAGAGATTTCGTTAAAAACATGATTACTGGTGCTTCCCAAGCAGATGCTGCAGTATTAGTAGTAGATGTTGTAGATGGTATTCAACCACAAACAAAAGAGCATATTTATTTAGCTATGACCTTAGGTATTAGACAATTAATTATTGCTGTTAATAAAATGGATCTTGCTGATTATTCTGAAGAGAAATTTAATGCTGTTAAAGATGAAGTTTCTACATTAATTGCTGGTATTGGATTTAAACCTTCTGAAATTCCTTTCATCCCTATTTCTGCGTTTGAAGGAGATAATATTTCAGAACCTAGTTCTAATACTCCTTGGTATAAAGGAAAAGCTTTAATTTCTTCATTCGACGACTTTACAGCACCTGAAAAACCAACTAACTTACCATTAAGAGTACCTATTCAAGATGTTTACTCAATTACTGGTGTAGGAACTGTACCTGTTGGAAGAGTAGAAACTGGTTTAATGAAAAAAGGAGAAGATGTTATATTTGAACCTGCTGGATCATCTGGAGAAGTTAAATCTATCGAGATGCACCACGAAATGTTCGATCAAGCTGAGCCTGGAGATAATGTTGGATTCAACGTTAGAGGTGTAGGTAAAAATGATATTAGAAGAGGAGACGTCGCTGGTCACACTAAAGATGCACCTACTGTAGCTAAAGAATTTGATGCTCAGATTGTTGTTTTACAACACCCTGGTGTTATCACCATAGGATACACTCCTGTATTCCATTGTCACACTGCTCAAGTTGCATGTACTTTCTTAGAATTATCTAAAAAATTAGATCCTAAGACTGGTCAAGTAGCTGAAGAAAACCCTGACTTCTTAAAAACTGGTGATGCAGCAATAGTAAAAGTTAAACCTACAAAACCTATGGTAATCGAAAACATTAAAGATATTCCTCATATGGGTAGATTTGCTATTAGAGACATGGGTCAAACTGTAGCTGCTGGTATGTGTATTGGTATTGATCCTGTTAAATAAGTAAAATAATTATTAGCTTTGACATTAAGTCAAGCTATTATTTTTTATTTTAGGATTTTAAATACCTTTTTACTTTTTTGGAGGGTGAGAATGCACCAAGCAAGAATTAAACTTACAGGAACAGACCCAGATAAACTTAACTTTGTTTGTGATCAATTGAAAAAGATTGCTGAACGAACTGGCGTTGATCTTTCAGGTCCTATTCCATTACCAACTAAAAAATTAGTAGTTCCATCAAGAAAATCTCCAGATGGAGAAGGGAAAGCTACTTGGGAAAAATGGGAACTAAGAATTCATAAAAGATTAGTCGGTATTGGAGCAGATGAAAGAGCAATGAGACAAGTTATGAAAGTCAATGTTCCTGATAATGTAAGTATTGAAATAGAACTTAAAAGCTGATTTTAGCTATTAATAGCTAATTTCAAAGCTTTTTGTTTTTATAATAATAGTTAGTTTAATATATATCTAGCTATTTTTTATTTTTATAAAAATTTTCTAAATTCTTAGTAATTTAATAGTTTACTAATTTTAATATTCATGAAATAGTTTTTATTTATTTCATTTTATTATTAAAATACATTGTATAATCTATATCTTATTTGCCAAGATAGCCTAGCCAGGTAAGGCGCAGGACTTGAGATCCTGTGGAGATTTTCTCCCCCTGGGTTCAAATCCCAGTCTTGGCGTATATTTATTTGTTTTATTTCTAATTTTATATTTTATTATTTTTTATAGAATATTTTTAATTTATTTTAACATTTTTTTTATTTTTTAATTTTATTTTTTAAAATTTTAGCTTTTTAATTTTTTAATTATCTAATAATAATTTATATAATTTATTAAAACTCATTTATTTTTTGATTTTCACTTTTATTTTTGAATTAATACTATGATTTCATTTTCTTTAATAGTAAATTTTAATATATAGTAACAGCAATATATAAAATAGGTGATTATATTTAATATATCTTAAAATCGATTCAAGTGTGATAATATGTGGTTATATTTAATATTAGGAATAATATTACTTGTAATTATTTTAGCTATTGCTGGATTATATAGAGTCTAGTGGGAGCTAGAAATAAGGTCAAAAATGGTTGGGCTCAGATTGATGTTCAATTAAAAAGAAGAATAGATTTAATTCCAAACTTAGTTGAAACTTTAAAAGGCATGCTTCTCATGAAAATAAAGTTTTTTCTGAAATTACAGAAGCACAATCTAGTTTAATGAATACATATTCTGTAGAAGAAGCAGCTAATGCAAATAATCAATTAACTGATGCTTTAAAGTTTCTTTTTACTGTAGCTGAAAATTATCCTGATTTAAAAGCAAGTCAAAATTTCCAAGATTTGCAAATGCAACTATCTGAAACAGAGATAAAATTGCGCATGTTCGTCAATTTTATAATGATACTGTATTGCTGTATAATAATAAATGTGAATGTTTCCATCAAACATAATTGCTTCATTGTTCAACTTTAAAGAAAATGACTTCTTTGAAACTGAAGAAAGTGATAGGGCACAGTTCCATCTGTTAAATTTTAATTTACTATTAGTTATTATTAGCTATTATTAATATTATTAATTATTAGTGAATTAAAAAATATTTAAATTAAAATATCTTGATTCTATTAATAATTAATTAATAGCTATTGGTAAATATTATAGGGGTTGATTTTATGAATAATAAGTCTTAAAATATTCATGGGTATATTAATAGTTATTTCATTAACAGTTTTTAACAGTGTTAGCTTTGCAGAAGAAGGAGATGTAGAATTTTCTATCCTTTTAACTGATATACATTTGTATATACAAGAAGATGGTAGCTTACATATAGTTGACACTTTACATTATTCTTTTTTTAGTGACTATACTGGTGTTGATCGTCGTATACCATATAAATCTGGAGAAAGTATTGATAATTTGAAAGTAACTACTAAAGGAGCTTATTCTAGATTCTTAGTTACAGAAGAAGAAAATCAAAAATATATAAAAGTATATTTATATTCTAATCCTGAAAAAAGTACTAATAAGAATATAGAAATTACTTATGAGTATGATTTTATTAATGTAATAAAATTATATAATAATGGAGATACTTTACAATACAATCTCGGGGGTAAGGGATGGGATCTTGATTTAGGTAAATTAAATGTCTATATACATCTCAATAATAGTAAAACTATTGATAGTATTTGTGATAATAATTTAAATACTAAAAATCTTACTAATAATATTAATAATTATGTTGATTATTGGTTAAATCCTAAAGATTTTGTTTTAAATGAAAAATGGAACAATAATACCTTGAAAGTTTCAACTAAAGAAATAAGTTCTGGAAATATTTTTAATTAAGAATGTTATTTACCTAAAGATTATTTTACTAATCCTATTTTCGCTTATATTCATGATGGAGAAATGGTAAAGAAAACTTTTCAAATCTTCAAAAAACCTATGAAAATGAATATTATTTTTTCTCATCTCTTTACAATAATTTATCTATTATCATGATTATTATTGCATTTATTTCATTATTAATATCTCTAAAATTTGGAAGAGAACCTAAAATTTCATATCAAGGAATATATGAACATGAACCACCAACTAAAGACCTTCTTGTTATTATAAATATATTGTATAAAGTTAATGTTGAATCAGCTGATATGGATGGCTTTAAATCTACTATTTTGAGTTTAGTAAATAAAAAATATCTTAAAATGGAAAATTTTAAAAATTCATATGTTACTTTAGAAGAAGGAGAAGAAGTAAAAAATCCTACAATAACTTTTAATGGTAGTTTAAATATTTCAAATTTGACTAAAGCTGAAAAATCTGCTTTAAATGTTTTAAAAGTTTTTTCAAATAATGAAAATAGATTGGACTTAAACAAATTTGAAAATGATATGCAAAATGAGGATATGGCTAAAAAATTTAGAGGTCATTATGAATTTTGGTATAGTGATGCGGAAAATGAAGCTACTAATAATATTGATAATTTATTTGTTTCAACAGGCTATAATTTAGCTCGTGCAGTTGGAATAATAGGAATACTCTTTTCTGGAATTTCTATAATGTCATTATTATTTGGATTTATTCCAGGTTATATTCCATCAAGTTCACTTTTCTTCTTTTCTTTCAATTTTATTAATGATTGTTTCTTTTATAACAATCTTATTACCTAATTATGTATTTGGACATTGGACTGAAAGAGGTAAAGAAAATAATGATAAATGGCAAAAATTCAAGAAATATTTAAAAGATTTCAGTTTAATTAAAGAATATCCTCCTGAATCTATAGTAATATGAAATGAATATTTAGTGTATGCAACTGCATTGGGAGTAGTTAAATCAGTTCAAGAAGCTATGGAAAAGATTATTTCACGAGAAACTCTAGATATGGGTGATAGTTATATCTTCTATAATTATGGTGGAACATATCTTTTATTTTCAAGTTTTGATCCTGCTATATCTACAGCTACCTCTTCTGATTCAGGTGGAATGGGAGGATGAAACTTTTGGAGGAAGTTCTGGTAGTGGAGGAGGGGGAGCATTTTAATGTTCTTCTCTTTGATCCATAATTATTATTTATTTTTTATTTATTATTTTTATTATAATAATTTCTGAATTAATTAAGGGTATAAAATGACTATGTGGAATGATTTAGGAGAATTTATCGTTAATCAATGTGTTGAACAAACTCCTATTAATAAACAGATTAAAATTGAAAAAAATCAAAATAAAATTTCTAATTCTTCATGTAAAATAGTTGAAATAGCTATAGGAAAATTCTTTCAAGTTTCAGATTATTTATCAAATTTTGATTCTATAGAACTTATCTCTACTGATATTAATCCAGGAAGAGAAGATGTTATTTTTGATGATATAACTAGTCCTAATATGGATATTTATGAAAATGCAAAAATAATATATTCTATTCGACCTCCTCAGGAACTTCAACTATTTATAGAGGATATTATAAAAAATGTTGGGGCTAAATTGATAGTAAAACCGTTATTTAATGAAGACTTAACATTTAATTGTAAAATGAATCTTAAAAATTATAAAAAAGCTTCTTTTTATCAAAAGGAATTTTCATGATTTAAAAAAATTATAATTAATTATAGCTAATTATAATAATTATAAAATGTTATAAATGCATATAAAAGATATGTGAATCATATTAAAAGTTATAAAGTTATAAGTTGTATATAAAAGATATGAGGAAGTATATTAAATGATATATTAAATTACATAAAAATATAAAAATTTTGTTAATTAAATTAATTACTATTGAAAGGGTTTATTATGATAAATAAGTTTTTAAACAATGTTAATAATGGGAAAAATAGTTGGTGGAGATTATCCTTCTTACTATTTTTTTCACTTGGGGAATAGCTAATATTATAGGTGGAATTATTCTTGCCATTAGTATAGTAGGATATTTTCTTTTTAGTGGCAACATAGACATAATGGCTATGATGGATTTAATGGAGAGTTTCTATTCAGATATTATATTTTTCTTTATATCTACATTTGTTATAATTTCTATTTCTTTTATATTTTTCTTCATCTCTATGAAGTATATACATAAAAGAGAATTTATGTCAATCGTTAATATTTCAGGAAAATATGACGAATTCGCTGGTCTTGTTGTAAATTGGTTTAATAGAATAAGGTTGGAAGAAAGTATTAAAAAGAGCTTTAACATGGTCAGCTTATTTGATTTTTATGATTATAATTTCTTATATAAGGAATCCTAGTGTATATGGTATATTAATCTTAATATAAATAATTTAACTTTAATTATAGTTCTTTTCTTTATATCAATTCCTATTCAAGTAACATTTGAAGAACTTTTTTTCAGAGGCTATTTAAATCAAGGGCTTGCTTTAAAAATTAAAAATCCTATAATAGTTATTTTAATCAGTTCTTTAATATTTTCTATTGGTCATGTAGCTAATGGAAGATTTGATTGGATTTTCATGGTCTCTAATGTTATTTTTTACTTTTATTATTGGGATAATATTCAGTATTGCAACAGTAGTAGATAATGGAATAGAATTTGCAATTGGAGCTCATTTTGATAATAATTTATTTACATTTCTTATTTTTTCATCTGATGGCAGTATCGGTGATTTTGGAACAATAATTTCATCTACAGTTTCAGATCCTCAGATGGATTTAACATTTTCAACATTATCTCTTTTAATATTAGGATTAGTCTTATTTTTATATAAAAAACAGAAAGTTATAAATAGTCTAAAATCCAATGATTTTAGTTTATTTTAGTTTATTTTAGTTTATTTTAGTTTATTTTAGTTTATTTT
>NIZT01000062.1 GCA_003315655.1 Candidatus Methanobinarius endosymbioticus | reverse complement strand
GAGAAAAAATAAATTCTCTTAATAAGATAATTTCTTATAATAAATAAAATTAATTATTTTTTATTCTTAAAGATATTCCAATAACTGATAAAAATACAAATAATACCATTAAAATTGGAATTCCAGTTTTTTCATTTTTGCTTCAACATTTTTTAAAACGTTATTATTTTCAGTTTTGTTATTAATAGTTAAGTTGGATTTAGGTTCTTTTTCAGGATCATTTGGATTAACAGGATTTGATTTTCCTGGTTTATTAGGTTTTTGATTATCATCTTCAGTATTATTCATATTTACAGTCAATAGTATATTTTCATCATCTGATATAGATTGAATATTAAAACTTCCATTATTAGTAGAATTTAATAATAAGCTAATAAATGTATTTCTAATGCTCCTGTAATAATAGTTCCATTAGGTAAAATAAGTGTAACTTCGAAAAACGGCAATAAATTTTTATCATTAGCTATTTCTCTATTAGTAGTCAATTTATAAATTAAATAACATTCTCATTACTAAAGTTTTTACTAGCATTAGTTATTGTGCTAAAATCATTAGCAGATAATTGAAGAACATACCATACATCAATCAAGACATCTGTGAAATTAGTTATAGGTGAATTAGTTCTCCACCAATTAATATTTGGTGTACTATTGTATACATTTCCTGAAACTTCCAGTGATCGAGAATTGTTGTATATTCTATTGTAATCAATTTTAATATTATGGATATCAGTGAAGCAATATAATTTAATACCTACAACTATTATTATAAATATTATTACTAGTAATATTTGCACTAGATATAATTTTGTAAAGATAAATTCCTCTTTCAGAATTATTAACAATTTCATTTCCTATAATATTAGCTGAATTACTTAATAAAATTCCTACAGCATTGTTCTTTATAATATTATTACTAATATTTAATGATTTAAGTTAGGAGTAGTATAAAAATACCCTTTCTACTATTATTATTGATATAATTGTTACTAATAATTGTAGTATGATTATTTTGTAGTAAAATTCCATCAGCTCCAGAATTTGAAATATTATTATGAGTATATTGTTATTTTTATTTACACCAAATTGACCAGAAAGCCAAATTCCACCAGCTTCTGAATTAGTGATATTATTTTTTTAGTAATTAAATTACTATTGGAATTAATTATGTATATATACCATAATGTTCATTGTTATTTATATTATTTTCTTTTATAACAACATTATTTGAACTACCATAGACAATATATAAACTAGATTATTATTGATGTTATTTTTTGAAATATCAACATTTGATGAATTAGAAATATGAATACCATCACAAACAGCTGAAGACCCAGGATAACAACCATTTTTATTGATATTATTTCCTTTAACAGAAATATTTGAAGAATTACCTATAGAAACACCAGTGCCAGTATTTTCAGATATTGTGTTTTTATTTATGTTAACATTTTTAATATTAGAAATACTCACACCTTGTCCATATCCAGTAATATTATTGTTGGATATATTACCATTTGAATTATCAAAATAAACTCCATTAAAATGTGAAGAATAAATTGCATTATTTTTTAAAGTATTATTTTCAATAATTGCATCTTTAGAGTTATTATAATCTAATCCAGTGGAAGAATTATTAAGATTAACCATGATAGTATTGTTAGAAACTTTTGAATTATTAGCATTGTTGAAATTAATAGCTGTAGAATAATTATTAAAATTAATTCCAGTTATATTTACATAATTAGTATTGTTAACTGTAATTGCAGTTAAGTTAGAATTTCCAATAAAATTGACAATTCCTTCAGTAACTATATTAACTGAGTTTTTTATAACAAAACCTAAGTTGGAATAAGTTCCTTCAGTAAAAACAATACTATCAAAATCTATTATATGAAACCATTGACATTATTTCCATTGAAAAAGTCCATAATATCTGAATTACTCCAGGTGTTGTTGTTAATATCAACACTAGCTGCTGATACAGAATTAAAACTTGAAATTACAACTAAAACAAGAAGTATAATGATAATAAATTGTTTATTGATCATTTTAAACATGAATTTATCCCCCTCCAAGTTTTTGTGATTATTAAATTAAAATAAATTCATATAAATTAAATAAAATAATTATATTAATAATTAAATCAAAACAAATTATAAACTTTAATAATCAATTTTCACATATCACAAATTAAATATTTATCAAATATAATTTATTAAATATAATTATTAATTATATATTTAATTAAATAATCAAACATTTTGTAATAATGCGAATACATATATATTGTATCAACTTATATATAAATTTTCTTATTTGTTTAATATGAAACAAACAGTTTATATAATTAAAATTTTTTAAATTTATTAAAGATTATTATTTAATAAAAAACAGGTATTTAGTATTATATATAATTATTATTAATTAAATGAATAAATAATAAAAATAAATAATTAATTATATAAATATTCTATATATTACTTATCAAAAGGGGAAATAAGATATATAAAACAAATTATAATAATTAAATAGAATGATATTAAATTAATCAAATAACAAATTTATAAATTAATAAATCAATAACTTAGATTATTATTAAATTATTTTATTTATAATAAATTATAAAGATAAATCATGTCAACAAAAGTTAAATCGCCAGAAGATCTTCCTAAAAAACCTGGAATTTACATAATGAAAGATTTTAAGGACAGTGTTATTTATATTGGAAAATCTAAATCATTAAGGAATAGAGTAAAATCATATTTTAAAGACAAATATGACACACCAAAAACTAAAATATTGATGAGTCATTTCAATAGTCTTGAATATATAATTACAGATAGTGAAAAAGAAGCTCTTATACTTGAAGCTAATCTTATTAAAAAACACAAACCTAAATATAATATTCGATTAAAGGATGATAAGAGATATCCTTATGTTAAAATAACTGATGAAGAATTTCCAAGACTTATCATCACAAGAAACATAGGTAAAACAGATAGCTATTTTGGACCATTTGCAGATGTAGGTTCAGTACGTCAAACCGTTAAATTTTTAAAATCCCTATTTAAAATTAGAACTTGCCGTAAAATGGATGGACCCTGTTTAAATTGTCAAATAGATTTATGTTATGGGCCATGTGCAGGAAATATTTCAGAAAAAGAATATAAAAAATTAATAAATAAAATAGATCTTTTTTTCCAAGGAAAATATACTGAAATAAGTGAAAATCTTGAAAAAGAGATGAAAAATGCTTCTGATGAATTTAATTTTGAGAAAGCTGCTGTTTTAAGAGATCAAATAGCTTCAATAGCTGAAGTCATGGAAAAACAATTTGTTGATTTTGCTGATGAATTAGATCAAGATATAATAGCTATGTCTTTTGATGGAGATTCAGCCATAGTAGTTGTCTTTTCTATAAGAAATGGAAAAATTAATGGTAAAGACGATTTTTTAATGAGTGGTGCTAAAAATAATAAATCTAATGAGGTCATATCTGCATTTATACAACAATATTATAGTATCAATCGCCATGTTCCTAAAGAAATAATTTTAGAAGAAAAAATCAAAGATGAAGAAGAAAAGAAACTTTTAATTGAATGGCTAACTGATCTTAGAGGAGGAGAAGTTGAATTAACTGTTCCTTTAGAAGGAAGTAAACTGAGATTAATAAGAATGGTTATGAAAAATGCAGAAATCATTGAAAAACAAAAGAAAAAAATGAAAAATGCAATGATTGAACTCAAAAAATATCTTAAACTTCCTAAACTTCCTCGTATTATTGAAGGTTATGATGTATCCAATATTTCTGGAAAACTAGCAGTTGGTTCAAAAGTATCTTTTTTAGATTCAAAACCTAATAAAAAACAATATACACGATTTAAATTAGAAACACCTGGACCAAATGATTATGAAATGATGAGAGAATTATTAAATAGAGGACTTAAACAATTGATCGAATGTTCAGATAAAGATAAAAATGAAAAAACTAAAAAATGTGAAGAACCAAATCTCATAGTTATTGATGGTGGAAAAGGTCAATTAGGAATAGCTACAGAAGTTTTGAAAAAATATAATCTAGAACATATTCCAATAATTGGATTAGCTAAAGAATTTGAAGAAATTTTCATACCCCAAAGTCAAACACCGATTATAATTCCTAAAGAAAATGAAGGCCTTCATCTTCTTCAAAGAGTTAGAGATGAATCCCATAGATTTGCGGTTACTTACCATAGAAAACTTAGATCTAAAGCAATTGAAGGATCGGAATTAGATGAAGTAGTAGGAGTAGGAAAAACTCGAAAAATAAATATACTTAAACACTTTGGTGATATTGAAAATGTTAAAAAAGCTAGTCTTGATGAAATATCTAATGTAAAAGGATTAAACAAAAAAGTAGCTAAGGAAATTTATGATAAATTCCATTAAATGAATAGATTTTTATTTAATTCATTTTATTAATTAAATCTTTTTATTAATGTTTCATGAGAAATTCTATTAACATAATATCTCTTTATTGATCATTATTAATTAGTCTATTTAATTAAATATTAATTAAATGAGTAATTAAAAATACTAATTAAATTTTGTTTAAATATTAATTAAATATTATTTAAAGCATTGACAGTGCATCCTAAATTTTCCCCATTTAAACCAATGATAACTTCATCATCTTTAATATCTGCAAATTTTCTAGATCCGCTACATCCAAAGGTTATATTAGGCCTTTTGTTTATAAATGGACTGGCTACAGCATCAGCACATACAGATTGAATTCCTGAGAAGTCAGCTTCAACCCTACCTCCAACAGTATAAACTAAAGCTTGTGAAACTTTCATAGCTTGAACAGGATTAGTTATAATAACAACCACATCTGGAAGAAAATCTGCTTTTGTTAAAGGAGAATAAATAATTGCATAACTATCAAGATCTATTTTAGGAATAGAATCTAAAGTTCTCTTTGCAGCTCCTAAAGATTTAAATCTCCCTAAACCATGATAAAATTCACCACTAGCTATTTTATCAGGAATTTTTTCTAAACCAATAGCTGAAAATCCTCCTTTACATAATTGTTCTTCAGAAGTACTATAAAAAACATCTCCTCTTGCTGCTTTTTGAACCATTTCACAGTGCCTGATTTTTTCTTGGATTTTATCTATATTTTTAGGGATATCTTCTTTATGCAAAATAAATTTTATAGCTACAGGATTAGATTTCAAATTCAAATCACTTTTGATCATTTTAGAAAAATATTGATTATTTTCCAACTCATCTATAAAACTTTCTTTCATAATATCACCTATCACAACATCTCCTATTTAATATAATGATTTTTTATATACTTATTATTTTCTATATTGTTATTTTTAATAAATAACAGAATATTATACATATTTTTGTATATATTAAAATTAAAACTATAAATTATTATTATAGTTATTATATTGATTATTATATTAATTATAATTATGATTATTGTTGTAAATATTATAAAAGTAAACTTTAATAATATTTTTATAAATTATACAAATATAATTCAAATATTAATGATGATAGTACAGAAATAGATTTTTATTTTTAAAATATTTTTAATAAAAACGAAAATTATTTAAAAAATTGTCATTAATTAAAAAGCGTTCACTCAAATCAAATCAATTTATTTTCAATATATAAATATAAGAATAATTAAATAGTTTTTATTGAGCGAAAACTTTTATATATTTGATTAAATATAATAAACATTGTTATTGTTAAAAATATAATATGTTTATAATAGTACTATAACATATATTATAAAATTGAATATATGTTTGGGTAAAATAAAACTTTTAAAAGTTAATGACTCATTTAATATGAATATGTCTTATAATTGTATTATATTAAAATGTATTATATTAAAATGACTTTTAAAAATAATTTTTAATTATAATGCCAAAATAAATAACTAATGAATTAATATAAATATTTAAATTCATTGTAATTGACGTGAAAAATATAGTTGTTACTCTTATTATATGGGGTGATTAAATGGAAACAACTTTAATATCAACAATATATGATGTAGAACCAGTGATGATTTGTATAACCAAATTTTCTCCAAAAAAAGTTTTATTACTTACAGAAGACAACGGTTCTGACGTTATGAAAGAAAGTGAAGAAACATTAGCTAATGCATTTGGAAGATTTATAGATATCAAATCACAAGAAACTGATTCTAAGGATTCTGTAAAGATTGCATCTGCAGTTGCAAATGCTATAGAAAAAGAGAAAAAATCAGGCATCAAAATAGTTGTAAATATTAGTGGTGGAGAAAGACCTCAAGCCCTCGGAACATTATTTGGAGCATATTCAAAACATCAATTCGTAGATAGAATAGTGTTTGTAGATGACTCTAAAAAAGAAATAATTGATCTTCCAATTCTCAAATATGGTATCTCTTCAACAAAAAAAAAAATATTAAAATGTTTAATTGATGGTTTCAATTCTGTAAAACAATTATCTGATAAGATTAATATAAGTAGAGGTATGACGTATAACCATATCCGTGAATTAAGAGACATGGGTCTTATAGACAAAGAAATATTAGAAATTACTACTGCTGGAAGATTAGCTATTGTTTAAACTATATTAATATGGTTAATATTAATCATATCATTAGCTTAATATTAATCATTTGAAATTATTCTAATTGAATTTAAATATAGTTCTAAACCATAAACTTTATCTTTTATTTTATATTACTTTTATTTTTAATTAATATAATTACTATTTTTAATATTTTTATCAATTTTTATTTGTTATAATTTATCTTCATAAAATTATTTTATTATAATATTATCAAAAGAAAATTAACTGAATTTTTAGTTTTTAAATCATAATAATGAATTTTATCATTATTCTATATCATTTTCTATTATATAATTAATATTATATTATTTCTAAAAAAGAAAAAATAAAGATAAAATTACCAAATAAAAGATATATTTAGAAATAATAATGTTTACAATTTTAGAAAATTAAAAAAATAGAATAATAAAAAAATGGTATAAAATATATTAAAAAATTTAATATAATTATATATTATAAATATATTTATTATAAAAAAAATTATTGGTTAAGAATATTTATTTTGATACCAAATATTATTTAATATCAATAACTAATTCTATAGGAGAATGTTTTGATCCTTCAATATCAGATAGAATTTTAGATTCAACAACAGAATCTTTAAGGCTTTTTGATACAAAGAAATAATCTAAACGAGATCCATCTCCAGATTCTTTAGCTTTTTGAGATTTCCATGAAGAAAATTCTTTTTCATCAGAATGAAGAAGTCTGAAAGAATCTACAAACCCTATTTTTTCTAATTTATCTAAAATCTCTCTTTCTTCATCTAAAAATGTAACAGTTTTTGAAGAATTTTCCGGATCATCAATATCTTTATCAGTATGAGCTATGTTAAAATCACCTGCAATAATAATATTTTCATCAGCAGATTTTTGAGCAAAATTTAATAGTTTATCATAAAATTCTAATTTAGCTGTTAAATTTGCTTTAGCACCAGAACCAGTAGGAGCATGAATATGAATTAAAGTAAAGTTATCAAATTTGAAATTTAAAACTCTCATTTTTAATGAATTATCTGGATTATCAAAGAATTTTGTAACCAAACTTGGTTTTAATTTTGTAAATGTAGCTATTCCTCTAGATCTTGTACTTTCTCCTGGAGAAAAATAAGAATCAAAATCTTCAACTTTTTTCAAGTTAGAATCTAATTGTTCATATTTAGCTTTAGTTTCTTGAAATAAAATAATATCCGGATTTTCATTATATACAGGATCTATTTCTTTATTTTTAGCACGAGTTCTAATTCCATTTATATTCCATGAGACAAGTTTGATTTTACTCATATTCAGCCTTCCAAATCTGTTTAATTCAATTATTAACCTTATTTTCGTTAATTATTAGTATAATACTTATAATATAATATTTATTGTATAATAATACTATAATTTATTACATAATTTTATTTTACAAATTATCATAATTTTATTTTATAATATTATATTTATTATATAAAATTGATTATATTATAATAAATTATTACAATATTAACTATAATATCAAGTGTTAATATTAATAATATCATTATCTATTAATATATCATTATTAACTCTTACTATTTAAATTTTATATTATCTTAAATTATTTTATTAAATAATCATGAAATATAACTTAAAATTAAACTATAAAATTAAACTATAAAAAAACATATAAATTTAAATAATATTAAAAAATTAAGGAATTTTCATAGAATCTAAGTGATTCTTACTACAAAAACTTTTAAAATCACAAGAATCACATGTTCTTTTATCTCCTTGAGCATCCCATCCATTTTTAACAGGAATTCCATTTATTTCATCAATTATTGAAGATTCAATTTTAACTACAACAAATCAAATTCATTTAAAGCATTAAATATAGATAATTCTTCAATATTAACAATTCTAATGGACCTATCTTTTTTGAATTTAGAAGATAATTGTATATATTTATCATCTTCATTCCAATCTAAAAGTTTATCTTTTTCTTTGAGATCTAATTATATGTCATTAGTATTATCAATAAGATCTTGTTTTATTGCTATTAAATCCTCAGTTGATGGAACAAGCTCATTAAGGTAGAAAATTATACCTGCTATAATAGGTTTTGAGTCTTCTTGTTTTGATCTTAACCAGGCATAGGTTAAATTATTGCCATTCATGACGAATCCAATTTTTGAATCTTTAGGAGGCCTTTTCATTCCTTTATAATCAATTATAACTTCATATTCATCACGATCTAATGATTTAATAGTATTTGAAAAATCTTCATTGCTATTTAGATATTTAATTATACTATTGTCTTTATTTTCATTGATTTTAAAGAGCTAACAACATCAATGACACCATTGATACCATAATAATTAGACCGACTTTTATCTTCATGAAAAATGGCATTGTTCTTTTTCCTTTAATTAAAACTTCTGCAGAATCAATGCGGGGAAATAAATCTGGACCCCAAACATTAATAGCACTTTCAGCTCTAGCACTATAAAGTAATTTATTAGGATGATTTGTATCATCACATGGCCTTAAATTATCATTTTCATCTTCTTTAAATTTACAAAAATAATCAGAAGGAGGGATTATAAACCTCTTGCTTTTAATCTTAAATCAATCATCTCTTTAATAGGCCTTATTTGATTTTTCCAGTTCCATGGAAATTTAGTTTTATTAAGATCCCATTCTAGAAAAGATTCTTCCATTACACCATGAATAAATTCTCCAAACCATAATTGTATTGTCATGGATGGAGGCAAAGTTCCTCTATTTTGATACCTATATTGGAGATTACAGGTTAAAAATGATAGTAAATATCCAGTTAAGCTATATTCAGGAATCATATATGATTTAGATCTAGGAGACAATTCCATAATATTCACATCATTTTTTTATATAATTTTTTATTATATTTCCTAATTTTAAATAGATATTATTTATTATATTAAAGATATTTCATCAAATCCTATAAATATTTCGTCTCTTATCCAGTTTAATGTAATATTAGGAATATTCATTTGTTTTCATTGGCAATATATCCATCGATAGCTGAATTTAATCCAACTAACAATAAAACATCTTGTGTTCTTGAAAATGCAACAAAATATAACCTTGTTAAATCATGAAAAACCTTATCTTTTGAATCTCGATCATCCCCTCCTAATGGACTGTATGGTCTAATTTTATCTTCTAAATTAGCTGATTTTCCTCCTTCTTTAGGAAATCTTAAAAGGATGTTTTAACTTTGTTTTTTTAAATCTAGAACCTACATCTACAATAACAAAAAGAAATTCTAAACCTTTTGATTGATGAATAGACATTATATTAACCCTATTTTTAGGTAAAATATCTAATAATCTTTCATCAACAGAAACTCCTCCAGTAGCTATTGGTATAAAAATGTTCCATATTGTTTCTTCAATGGATGCTTTTTCTTCTTTTTTATCATCATCAAAATATATCTGGGCAGAATATTTATTAAAAAATCCTGTTTGTGTGATCGTTTGTGTAATAGCTTCTAAATAGACCAATCCTTCAAATATCATCTTGTAAATCATCAATCCAATAGATTAGTTTATAAGTTAGTTCTATTAAACTTGCAGTTTCTGGCCATGCATTTGGTTTATATGCATAAAGAGTTCTTGTTCTCCAACAATTAACAAATGTTTCAAGACTTATTGGTTGAACAGGTTCAGGATTAGTTTCAATATATTCATTAGCTATTCTTCTTCATTTATTCATATTTTTCTTAGCTATTACAGGAATTTTTTTTTATAGAATTTTGAATCTTAGTTTCAGGATCAATACATTCAAGAATCAAACCACAAAAGATAACTACAGGAGTTAATGTTTGTAAATCTTTTCTTCTAGGATCAAAAACATTGATAGGTTTTTTAAAATTCATCAAATTTTTTCTAAGATAATATGGAAACATATAATTTCCATAAGAAAGTTCTTTTGGAGAGTATGTTAGGATAGCTAAATCCGAAGGAGATTCATATTTTTCATTAAGTTTTAATTCAATGAAATTATTTTCTTTAAATATACCATTTTAGAATCATTTTTAATATTTTTAATATTTTTAGTATTATTATTATTGTTATTATTATTTGATTGCAATGAGTCTTTAAACGAATTTTCAAACAATTCATTAGGTTTTAATACTTTTTTATTTTCTTTTTAAGTGTTTTTCCCTCAACTAAATCTCGTACTAAAATTGAAAGATCTTTAGCTAAAATTTCCTGATTTTGTCTACACATTCCTATTACAGGAACATTATCTTTTTTAGAATCAACATTCTTCTCAGAATTTTCATATTTTTCAACAAGATCTGATCAATTTGAGAATCTATAATTTAATTCTAGAAAATTCTATTTTTGGTTTTTCCTTTACACGTGCTGATTGATATTTATCATCTAATTCAACAAAATGATTACATAATTTAACTATATCTTCTCTTGAATGATAATTAGCTGAAAGATTAACTTTTTCTACAGTTATTCCTAAATCTTCTTTACCTCTTTCAATAAAATTAGTGAATAAGCCGATTGTAGCTCTTCTAAATTGATATAATGATTGATCATCATCCCCTTACAACAGTTATATTTCTTTGATTAGCTATTGCTGATTGAGCTAATTTAAAGTATATTTTTTCTTGTAATAGATTTGTATCTTGGTATTCATCCACAAGGATGATTTTTAAATCTTTTAGAAAAATATTTAGTTTTCCAGAATTTAGCCATTTTAAAAATCTAAATTCTAGCATTGGAAAATCCAATGTATTCCTTTCTTTTAATTCTGAAAGATAATCTAAAACTGCTCTTAAAGCTTCTTTCAAACCAGAAAATGTTTCATTTTTAAAAATTCTTCTATATCAACTTGATCAATATCACTCATTACTGAAGGATTCTTTATTTCCTCAACACCGTTGATACTCCCCAAATATTTTTTCAGATCTTCATTTAAATAACGATCATCCTTAAAAAGTCCTGAACTTATCATAGCAGAATTAGCTACAAATTCTTCAATAACAACAGGTAAATTAGTTCCAGGATCACGATGTATCCTAAGTATTTCTTCAGCTATACTATCAATAGTTTCTGTTACTATCTGATTAAAATCAAACTGATTAATAATTTTTAACTTTTTTCATCGTTAATCTCTTTAAAAGAGAATTTTTAATTTTATCCCCCCAATTTAAAATTCTAGAGTTTAATTCATTAGCTGCTTTTCTTGTAAATGTAGTAGCTAATATCTCTTTAGGATTAATATCATCCACAAAAATAAATTTTAAAATCTTTAAAACCATGAAAGTATTTTTTCCAGATCCTGGGCCTGCTACTATAAACAAAGATTGATCTTTTTTAGAAGATATAGCTATTTTTTGATCATTATTTGAAGAGATAACTCTTTTTAGCTCATTTACAACAATAGCTTCAAATTGAGAATAGCTAATCATTTTATTTCCGCATGATTTGTTTAAATCAATGTTTATTAACCTATATTATTAATTTGTTTTATTAATCTGTATTTCACTAATTTATATTATTATATTTCATTAATCTAATTATTATAATATAAATATGATATAATATTAAAAACATATATTAATTGTTACTTTGAATATTTATATCCAATTGTATATAAATAAGATAATATTAAAGCTTTTCTAATAGGTTTGGACAAGTAATATTAAAATTATTTATAAATTATTTTATATAATATAGTAATAATATAACAAAATAAAATATAACAGACTAATATATAACAGAATACTATATAATAAAAATTTATAATAATATATAATAAAATAAAATTTATTATAAGAAAAATATTTAATTAAACAAAACTAATATATAATTAATATAATTTTACTTTATATAAATTATGAAAGTTTAATGAGAGAAATTCTAATCAAATATTCTACTATAATAAATTATAATAAGATATTTTACTTTTTTAATAAATTTAATAGTGATTAATATGGATATATTAGCTATAGATAAATTTAAAAATGATATTCGTTTTCGCCATAAAATAGCCCATATTGAAACATTAAAAGGAAATGAAGCTATTTATGGAAATATAAACAATTTAAATAGTAAAATATCTAATTATCTTCAAAATAAAGAAATAAAATTGTATAAACATCAAACCATAGCTTATAATAAAATTAAAAATGAAAAAAATATTATAATCACAACACCAACAGCATCAGGAAAGACACTAGCTTTTAACTTACCTATTTTTGAAAATATGCTTAAAAATAAATCAATTACTGCAATGTATATCTATCCAGCGAAAGCATTGTCTAATGATCAATTAAAGGTTTTAAAAGATTTTGAAAAAGATTTAGATTTGACTATTAAACCAGCTACTTATGATGGTGACACTCCTAAAAACAAAAAATATGGAATTAGACAAAATTCAAGAATAATTCTAACCAATCCTTATCAGATACATCATATTTTATCCTGGCATCATCAATGGAAACGTTTCTATAGTAATTTAAAATATATTGTTATTGATGAAGCTCATACATATAAAGGAGTTTTTGGTTCTAATGTAGCATTCTTAATAAGAAGATTAAAGAGAATAGCTAAATTCTATGGATCTAACCCCCAATTCATTCTTTCTTCTGCAACACTAGCAAATCCTAAAGAGTTGGCTAATAAATTAGTAGGAGAGAATTTTCATCTAATTGATAAAGATACTTCACCTCATGGTGAAAAAGACTTTATATTTTATAATCCCTTTTATAAAAATGTGAAAAAAAATACTACTACTGGAAATAATAATAGCAATAGTAATAATAATAGAAATAATAAAAAAATCAATCATATAATCACTAATAATAAATTAGAAAAAAATAAAGATCTGCAAGACAAATTTATTAAAGATGTAATAGCTAATAACAATAATGGGGATGAAGGAACAAAAATAACTGATGGTTTGTCTATCCATCAAGAAACAGAAATTATTTTTTTATATCTTCTTTTAAAAGATATTCAAACATTATGTTTTACTGTTTCACGTAAGCTAGCTGAATTAATAGCTATGTGGACTAAAAAAGACATGAAACAATATAAAAGACCATTAGCAGATAAAATTACTGCTTATAGAGCAGGTTATTTAGCTAGTGAAAGAAGAAACATTGAAGAAGGGCTTAAAAATAGAGAATATCTAGGAGTAACATGTACCAATGCACTTGAATTAGGAATTAATATTGGATCATTAGATGCTGTAATAATATCTGGATATCCTGGAACTATGATTTCTACATGGCAACAAGCAGGACGTGCTGGAAGAGAAAAACAAAAATCATTAGTTATACTTTTAGCTTTTGAAAATCAATTAGATCAATATTTTATGAAAAATCCAGAATTTTTCTTTGACAAACCTCATGAAAATGCAATTGTAGACTTGAATAATGATATAATTAGTACTTCACATATTTTATGTGCAGCTAATGAATTTCCTATAACAAAAGAAGAAGCAGAAGAAATATTTGATTTCAAAAATAATAGATTAGATAATTTAGTAAAAAATGGAGAATTATTAAAAAACAAAAAAGAACAATACATATATCCATATGATGATGAAGCATCATTTAAACATTCTCTTGATCAATTATCTAATGATTCTTTTAAAGTAATAGCTACAGAAAAAAATAACATTAATACTATCTATAGAAATCCTTCAGAAGGAAAATTATTAGAAACAATTGAAAGAAGACAGGTTTATAAGGAAGCTCATGAAGGAGCTGTTTTAATAAACAAAGGAGAAACTTATATTGTAGATAGTGTAAATTTAGAAGCAAAATATGTAAATGTTTATAAAGAAGCTGTTGATTATCATACCATAGTTTTAAAAGATGTTGATATTAAAATTAAATCAAAGATAAAAAGAGAAAGAATTGGAGATTTCACTGTTAATTTTGGTGAATTAGAGGTTTCAGAAGATTTTCATGAATATAAAAAAATGAATTTTTCTAAGTCAATTGGATCTTTTGCATTAGATCTTCCACCATTAAGATTTAATACCAAGGGAATATGGTTTACTATACCTATCGAAATAAAAGATACTCTTGAAGATGAATTTGAAGAAAATAATGTTTTCGCTGGAGGTCTTCATGGAGTTGAACATGCATTAATTGGTTTATTCCCACTTCATGTTATGTGTGATCAATTTGATATTGGTGGTTTATCTACCAATTATCATCAAGATACTCAAGAAGCCACAATATTCATTTATGATGCATATGAAGGAGGAATTGGAATATGTGAAAAAGCTCTTGAAGTTTTTGATCAATTAGTTCAATCAACCAAGAGTCTAATTGATACCTGCCTATGTGAATCAGGTTGTCCTTCCTGCATATACTCTCCAAAATGTGGAAATGAAAATAAGCCACTTCATAAAGATGTTACAAGTCATATATTAAATTATATTGAAAGTGAAGTTAGTGTTATTGAAAGAAAAAATACTTTAGACAATATCCATAAAAGTGAAAATTATAAACATTATGATAAAAATATGAAAGAAGAATATGTAAATAATAATGAACCTACCAATAATTTTCTGTATGAAAAAAAAGTTAAAAACAATATAAAACTTGATGAAAATCATACGAACACTAATAGTATATACAATAAAAATAAGAGTATACATAAAAACAAGGCTACAACTAATGTTGAAAATAATACTAATAATGATTATATCACTGAAAATAATTTAAAAAATAAAGTAAAAAACAAAAATAATGTACATAATAAACTTCAAGAAGCTTTAAAGTTATTTAAAGAAAAAAATTACACTTTTGCAAAAGATATATTAATAAATATTTTAGATACTGATAAAGATAATTCTGATGCGTGGTATTTATTAGGAGCAATTTTAAATGATCAAGGAGATTCAAAAGGAGCTATTAAATTTTTAAGAAAAGCATTAATTGTAGATCCTGCCAATGAGAAAGTTCATGAATTAATTAGCATTTTAAAAATAGAAAATAGAATTTAGTATCATTCTTAATAAAATATTAATAAAGATAATAAAAATAATAATAGAAAAATTATAATGATATAATAATATTATAATAATTAAATTAGAGATGATAAAATGTGTGAAAAAGAAAAACCTCATATAAAAACAGAACTTCTTAAAAAAATCAATTCAATTTTAGATAAGAATAAAGTTGAAAAAATAGACACATTAACTATTATCAATTCAGCGAAAACATCCTCTTATTTAGGTAATATTAAAGTTTTTGATGAAAATATAATACATAATTTAGAATCTCAAATAAATGAATTATTTGAACAATATGGAAAATTTTCGATTAGAACCGAAGAAGTAACTTCTTGTTGTAAACCTCCATGTAAAAATATCAGTTTTAAGGTCGATATTGATTAAATTTGATATCAATAGAAACTAATACTATAATACTAGTTAAAACATACCAGATTAAAATAAATATAAGTTTCCATTAAAATTTAAATCATATTAAATTAATAATAAATAAGGGTAAAAATGACATCAAAAAAATATGAAAATCATGAAAAAGATATGTTAAAATCCATATTATCACAATCTTTAACATCAGCTAAACCTTCTGATGAAACTATTGCTAAAGCTCATGAAAATTCAGGAATTAATTCTGATGATCCATTAATTAAATTAAAATATATTTATATGGACAAATATCAGGATCAAAAATTAGAAGACCTTGAAGGTAGCGAAATAATTGAAAATGAGTCTGGGGAAACTTTAAAAATAACTAAAAAAGAAAAAATAGATTTTTCTTTAGATAAACAAGACTTTGAAAAAAATTTATTGTGTGATTTAAAATTACTTCCTAAAATAGGTCCTGCAACTGAAAAAAAACTTAAAGAAGAAGGTTATGAAGATATTAATTCTTTATTAAATCATGAAAAATATAAAGAATTTGCAGAAATGACTATTGAAACCATAGAATCAGGACCACATAGAGACATATTTAATTTAGTTAGAAAAAATTCCAATAGTAAAGGAAAAATGCTTAAATGTGCAGGTGAGCTTGAATATGATAGTTTTAAATTTATGGATATCGAAACCTTAGGACTTTCTAATGTTCCCATTATACTAATTGGTGTGGCAGAAATGGATAAAAAAGGTAAATCAATTACTTCTACCCAATATCTTTTAAGAGATAAAGTTGAAGAATTAGCTGTTATTGATGGATATTTATCTCATATTGATGATAATTCTACATTAGTTACATATAATGGAGCAAGTTTTGATGTTCCATTTATTAATAACAGATGTAATTATTATCAATTAAATAATGAATGCCAACCATTTCACTATGATCTTATTTATTATGCTAGAGCTCTTTGGAAAGATAAATTACCAAATTGTAAATTAAGTACTATTGAAAAGCATATATTTAACATTAATCGTGCAGATAATATTCCAGGATCTCATATTCCTGGATATTATGATACATATTTAAAAGAAGGAAATATTGGTCCATTAATACCAATAATTGAGCACAATCGTCAAGATATTGTATCATTAGCTCAATTTTTAATGAGAATGTATGAAAAATTTTAGAAAAATAATATAATTTATTATATCATTATTATATTTTTATTATATCTTTAGTTTATCAATATTTCATTGTTTTTAATCATTTTATTATTATTTACTAAAATTTATTAGCTTTATTAATTTTATTAACTTATTAAACCTATTAAACCTATTAAACCTATTAAACCTATTAAACCTATTAAACCTATTTTAATCATTAATTTTACTATTTATAATTTATTTTCTATAATAAATGTCTTATTTTTTGATTTAAGAAAATTGTTAAAAATAATAAAAATAAGAAGAATAATAAAATATTTTAATTAGTAAAGTATTTTAATTGTTGATAATTATTTAAAGATAAAATAATAAATTGAATAAATAATGTAAATAATCATGAATAAATATGAAAAAAATAAATAGCTTTAAATACTTTTTTATAATAAATAGATATAAAATAAGCTATTTTTTATATTTATAAGAATTTAATATCTTTAAAACATTTTGATATTCATTCCAATCATTAATATTCCTTAATTCAAGTTTATTAGATTCTTTTATACCGTGAAAACAAAATTTATCCTCAAAAATTTTTCTTAGTAATGGATTAAGATTATCATTTTTTCCATCAAGATAATTAATAAGTTGATTTTTAGAGGTTATAAATGGCATTCCCAATCCTTCAGCAGTATCTAATATTCCATAATTTTTTCTTCTAAGAATAGATATTGACTTTTCAGGATTTTTTAATTTAAAAAATGAATCGATAATATTTTCATAAGTTTTTGAACTTATTGTAGGTTGGTCTCCAGCTAAACATAAAACATAATCATGAGTACAATGTTTCAATCCATTTAATAAGGAATGAGATAAACTCACATTAACATTATCATTTTTTATTATTTTAATTCTCGAATCAGAAATATTTAGTATAATTTTTTCTATTTCTTCAGCATAATGACCAAGAACTATAATACACTCATCTACTTTAGAAGAAAGTACATTATTAATAGTTGTTTCAATAATCGTGCTTTTATCAATAGTTTTAATATCATCATTATTAATATCGATATTTTCATTATAAAATTCATTTATATAACTAGGAAATAGAAGTAATAGTTTATTCTTAAGAGGAATATTATTCAATTTTTGACTCTTTTTCATACGAAAATTTTGTCCAGCAGCTGTTATAACACTAGAAACTAACATACTTACCATCATTTATTAATAAATAATTAATATTGCAAATAATTAACTAAGTTAATTATATATTAAATATTTAATTTTTTTTTTAATTAATTGAACTATTTGAAGTATTTGAACTATCTATAACTGTTTTACTAGTGGAATTATTAATATCATTCAATTCTTTGAAATCAATATCTGAATGAACTAGTTCAATCATCTTTACATGAATAACAAGTCCAGTACTTTCACCTTCAGTCCACATAACTATTTTTACGGGATATTTATGATTATTTGTAACCTTAATGCCTGAACCAGAATTTACACCAAAATTAACAGCTTCATGATCCCATTCATTCCAGTATAAAGAGAAAATCCCATAGCTAAAGCTACTGATCTTAAAGCTCTTGTAGGAGGACAAACTCCATGTGAAGCTGAACCACCAGGTGTTTTTGGATCTGCAGAAACAGCAAAACCAACAATATCAGTTCCTGAAGATGTACTATTAGGAGGAATAATTGTATTATTCCAAGCTTTTACAAATTGTTTTGCATTGTAAAGCACGATTTGCATCATTATATTGAGGATATGACCCCAAATATATATAAGCATCACTAAGCTTGAACAGATTCATAGTTTTCCATAAAAACCATTATTGGTGATCCAGAAGGATATTTATTGATATAATTATATACTTCATCCCCAAATAACTGCTTTATTTCATCTGGTTTAATTAAACTTCTATTATCTGAAAAATCATCTAATCCATAATCTAATGTCATATTATCGCCAGAATCCGCATTGCCATGCTATTTTTCAACAGTTTCTCCAGAAACATAATTATTAGGAATAGTATTATTATTATTTATATCATTTTTCCCAACTGTTTTAATTGTTTTATTTTCTTCAAAAATATCTATCCTATCATCATTTTTTCCAGCAAATGTATAAGGAGTTTTATATCCCCAAATAAATGTGTCTGGAGCTTTTACTGACAATTTATTATCTTCTTTTCTAAGAACACCAGGTCCTGAAAATCCTTTAGCTTGACCATAATCTGAAATACCTGAACTTGAAAATTCAGAAATTGGTAAAAGAACAATTCCTGAGGTTAAAGCTATAAATATTCCAGTTATGTCAAAAGTTTTAAGTCTTTCATATAAATAATCAATATTAGTAGCTATAGGATACCTATCTATCTTAGATTTATCAAGTACTTTTTCACCTGCAAATACAGTTTTATCTAAATTATACTTAGCTATTTTATCTACATCACCATCAAATTCTCGCCCCCAAGAAAAGATAATGGTAACATCAATATTACTACAACCAATAATTCTATGATCACTTAAGTTATCACCGTGTTTTTTCTTTCAAAATATCAACTCTCTTTATCCCCAATTTATTTGACTTTTAAATTTTTTATTAAATCATTTATTTCTTATTATCAAAATCTACCTCATTTAAAATTTTTTGGGAATATTTAAAACCCCCTTCCCCAATAATTAATATAATATCATTAATACTATTTCTATCCATATTTTCTCTATTAAAATTATTTTCACTATTAATATTATTAATATTACCATTATTCTTATTATTAACATTATTTATATCAACTTTATTAGTATAAATATTAGTAGTACTTTCAATATTATTACTAATAAAAGTATCATCATTATAAACTATTTCAAGAGCCAATTCAATAGCTTCTTTCACTTGCTCATAACTTGCTCCTAAAGTACCAATTTTAGTAGGTTTCTTACTTGTTGCAGTATGAACTATTTTACAATTATCTTGATTGAACTCATCAATAAAATTAGAATAATGATCAGCTGAATAAGAAGCAGGAATAATAATATCTGCATTAGAAAGTAATTTTGCAATTTCTAAATCTCCTTCATCACCACTTTCAGAAGAAATAGTATTTACTAAAATTAGTATGCCTTTAGATAAATTTTCATTGTTGTTTTTTAAAGTATTAACTGTCTGCATAACAGATTTAACACCTGCAGGATTATGAGCATAATCAATGATAATTTTAGGATTTTCATTGATCATATCCAAACGTCCTTTAACTCCTTCAAAAGAAGATATTCCTTTTGCAATAGTTTTTATATTAATGCCAGAAAGCCAGGCAGCAGTAGATACAGCTAAAGAATTATAAACATTAGCTATAGATCCATTTTTTAAATATATTTCAGCTTTCTCTTCATGAATTTTTAAAATATAATCTAAAGAAGAATTTTCTTTATTGAAAGATATATTTAAAGCTTCAACATCTAATTCAGGATTTTTAAAACCACAACCACAGTGATATGAACCTAAGTGACCTAAATAATTAATATCATATATTAGTTCCTTTCCACATACTGGACAAATTCTTGATTCTTTAAAATCCTTTTTGTTACTGAAAATATCATCATTTGTATTATTATTATTATTATTATTTTCATCGGTAGATTCAAAAGAATTAATTCCAAAAAATAAAAGATCTTCATTATCTTTTAAAGATCCTAAATAGCTAACTATAGGATCATCACCACAGAGAATTAAATTATCTGCCACATTTACCATTTCTTTTTTACATTCAATATAATCTTCAAAGCTACCATTAGCTAGATGATCTTGAGTTATATTAGTAATAATCCCAGTATCAACTTCAGCTTTTTCAGCTATAGATTTTATTTCACCACTATTACCAAATGTTCCAATTTCAATAACAGCAACCTCACCATCTAATTTTGACTGTAATGAAGGAATATATTCAGTGTTTCCTTGAATATTTAAAAAATGTTGAGGAATTTTTAAACCTGCTGTTTTAAATATGTTTTTAAGCATTTCTGTTGTAGTTGTTTTACCATTAGTACCTGTTACACCAAAAACAGCTTTATTAGATCTAAAAAATTTGTATATTTCATCAATTCCTAAAATGGGAACATTGGAATTAATCTCTTTTAAATTATTTATTAGTTTTTCATTATGCATTAGACTAGGAGCTAAGAAAAATGAAGAAGCATTAGCTAAAAGTTCTTTATCATAGCCATGACCTAAATCAAGTTTAATATCTTCTTTTTCAAAAACTTCTCTTAATGGAGTATCTTCAGTAGAATCAGAAATTGCAACATCTATATTATTAGCTTTTAAAACTCTAGCTATTAAACTACCGACTGTTCCACAACCACCAATAACAACAACTTTTCCAGAAATAGCTTTATAAAAATCAATAGAATCTTTAATATCATTTTTTACAGATTGATATGCATTAACCACACCAGGACCTATATGAAGAATGGTGTCTCCTTCATCAGCAATTGATAGAGCACAAAATATAGATTCATAAACATTATTAGTAATATACGATTTTATTCCTCCCACACCATTAAAAGCCCCTTCAACAACCTCAGAAGCTGCATTAGGATCATGAATTTCAGTAGTTTCATTTTTTGTAGAAACTAATAAAACATCTGCAACTTTTCCTAAAACTTCTCCAATTTTAGTCTTATTTCTTGAAGTTAAAGTATCAGGATTATCTAAACTCAATATTAATCTTCCAGAAGCATCTAATCCATTAAATAATTTTTCCATACTTTCAGGATTATGAGCTGCATCCATGAAAATATTTATTCCATTGATTTTATCGATTTTTTCAAATCTTCCCTTAACTCCATTAAAATTAGATATTCTATTTATTGCATCATCAATATCAATACCCATTATTAAAGAGCTTAAAATAGTAGCTAAAGAGTTTTCAACATTGATCATGCCTGGAACTTTTATATTAACTTCTTTTTCAAAAGCATTTATTTTTTTTCTAGAGTAATCTCCACAATTACAATTTAAAGAATCACAAATAGAACATACTAAAGTTGGAATTTCATTAGAAACAATTTTATAACTTGAACCATTTAATTCATTTAATTCAATATCTTTAGCTATAATATCATAATCAATATTATCATTAAAATAAGTTTTTCCTTCAAAATATATATTTTGAGGATTTTTAAGTCCGTAAAAAATGCAATCATGCGTAAATGTATCCAATCTTTTACTTATAATAGGATCATCACCATTAACAAGAACTAAACCATTATTTTTGAGTAATTTTTCAATAGCAATATTTCTATCGATATACTCTTCATAGGTATTAAATTCATCCATATGATCAGGAGTTAAGTTAGTTACAACACATGCATCAAGTTCCAATCCTTCAACCATACGAATAGTTCCATGTGGAAGTTCAAAAATAGCTAATTCTTTATTTTTGTGATCAGAATTAACAATCATTTCAACTAAACCTTCAATAACTAATGAATTTTGAAGTGATGAAAATATAAGAGTATCAAATTTACCTTCAAGAGCATAATTTATCATATTAGACGTAGTAGTTTTACCATCAGTTCCAGCAATTCCAATCATGGGAATAGATATTAATGAATTTATTATTTTGCCTACCTCATTGTTTTCAATGATATCAAATTTACCTTCATCAGCAAATTCATGAATTTTTTTTATAAAATCAACAGCTTTAGGAATATTAGGAGAAACATAAACAGCATCAACAGAATTTAAAAGATCATGATCATGTTGACCTAAATCAAAATCAATTCCTAATGTTTTAAGCATTTTAATTTTTTTCTGTGCTTTTTTAGGAAGATCTTTGAATGAATTGAGATCATTAACAGTAACTTTATTTTTTAAATGGTTAAAAAGATTAGCTACTGGTCTTCCTGCATTACCTGCACCAACAATAAGAATATTTTTTCCAGAAATCACACTATTCCTCAATAATATTTAATTTTAATTAATAACAAATGAAAAAATAATTTTCAAAATAATCCACTATTATTAAGTTTATATTTGTAAATAGGGATATATAACTATTACTGTAAATGATTACAATGAATTAATTTGAATAGATAAAATATTCCATATAATATTTACCCTGAAAATATAAAAAAGGGAAATATATGAAGATAATTTGAACATTATATGAAAATTAAATTCATTAAGATTATTATATCTTATAAAAAACTCAACTAACATACAAATAGTTCAAAAAATTAAAAATAAAATAAAATAAAAAAATAAAAAAATTAATCAGACACTTGTGATAATGCTTCTAATCTTTCTTGAATTTCAATTATAGCTTGTTGTCCATTACCACCAATAAAAATTGAATTTTCATGAGAATATTCTGCAACAAACCTAATAATTTCATCTAAATTATTAGCTATTTCAATTCTACCATCATAGCCAATAGAATTTAATCTATACAATGCATAATCTATAGTATCATCTAAACCAGGAAATAGGACAATGACTTCTGGATTATATTCTGATACAACATTAAGTATATCAAAACGGTGCTCTTCATTAACTCTAGGAGTTCCGATAAAAATAGCATAAAAATATTTCTCGTCTAAAAGAGATTTAACTGCATTTGAATTATCTGTTTTGCCAATAAATATTTCAGAATCATTTAATCTAAATTTTTTTAATCTTCCTTCAATAGCTTCAAAATTTTTGAGAGTTTTATTAATAATTTCATCATCTAACTCTAAATATTTAGCTATTTCAGATGCTAAACCAGCATTAAGTTTATTAAATTCACCAACTACTTTTAAATCATTTTTATATTGATTATAATTTAAAACATCTGAGAATTGATTGAACTCTTTTAAAGAATTATCTACAAAGACTGTTTTACCTTTAAAAAACTCAATTAATGAATTTTTATAATTTTCTATAGAACCATGAACATCCATATGGTCATTACCAATATTTGTTATTCCTATTATATCAAAATCAAAAAAGTAATCGCAATATGCCAAGGTCATATCGCAAACTTCAACAAGAATAATATCATAATTCTCTTTTTCAGCTTTTAGAAGAATATCACAATATCCATTGAAACCTCCTCCAGCATTACCTCCAATAAGGACTTTTTTACCACTATTTTCTAAAATTTCTTTTAACATAGAAATAGTAGTAGTTTTTCCATTTGTTCCAGTAATACCAATAGTAAAAATGTTTTTATAATCAGTAAACATATCGCTAATGTGTTTTCCAGATTCAATCACGCCTTTAGCTAATTGAGTATTCCATAAACTAGGACTTAAAACAATAGCATCACAAGTGAAAATAGTGTCCATATCATTAAAACCTAAATCTATAATTAGGTTATCATTAGATATGGTTATATAATCATTTTCAGTGAAAAAATTAACATCAAAGTATGAAATTTCTAAATCTTCTAAATTTATATCAGTTTTTAAGTCAGTTGCATAAACGTCCCAATCATTCTCCAATAGAGATTTAATAGCTTTAATCCCTTCAACACCTAAACCAATAACAGCAGTTCTCATATTATCTAATAAAATTATTAATTAATTGTATTTTTAATTATATACCATATATTTATAAAATTCATATCTTTAATTTATCTATAATTTTATATAATACTATATAAATAAAAAATATTAATAAAGTATAAAATAATTATAAAACAAATTCATGATAAATACTATAAAAATATCATATAAATAAATTATTAAATAAACATTTAATAAATAAACATTAATTTATTTCAAAATATCTATTTTTAATAATATGTATATTTTTTATATTATAAATATATTATATTATAAATTATTATATTAAAATTAAGAATTAATCATTAAAAATAGAAAAGTTGATTAATTTAAGTCAAAATATAACCATATTAATCATTGAAAATTAATAGCTACAATAATTAAAAATATAAAGGTTTAAAACATGTTTGAAGAAGATAAAGATGATAAAATTTATAATCTCTTAATAAGTAATGGTATTGATCAAAACCAAGAGTATTCTAAATTTGTAGAAAAATTATATTCAAAAGTTGATTTTTTATGGAAAGAATCTGTTCCAGGATCATATTCTCATTTAAGAGAAAAATTTTTCAATAAAATTGATGTTGTAATTATTTTATCAGGTTTATATGAAAATAACAAAGAAAAAATTGATGCTCTTGTTGAAGCAGCTCAAAAATACAGTAAGCCAATATTGTTAGTTAGGCCTTATGGAATAGAAGAAGTTCCAGAAAATTTAGAGTCTTTAGCTACAAATATAGTTGGTTGGAATGCAAATTGCATTATTGATAATATAAAAGCTGCATTAGATATGAATTCAGACGAATATGATGAAATATAATTTTTATAGATTAAACTTATAAAATAAAAATATTTAAACTAAACTTATTTCAAATTTTAATTCTTTACCATTTTTTAAATCATTTATAATTTCAGCATTTAAATCTGCAGATGATTTATCTGAATTTATCATAAGAGTTCTTGAACAAATATAATTACTTTTTCTACAAACAATATCAGTAGGATGATCTAATGTTAAATTAGGATGACCATAACCAATTATTTAATCCTCGGCATTTTCTGTAGATAAATTAACAATAATCTTTGTACTTTCATTTCTTATTTTTTCTTTAAATTCTTCTAGAAAGTCTATCATTGTATGGTTCATGGATATTCCAATTATACAATCTCCAGCTAATGTTAATCTAGGAGTTTTTGTAATTTCAAAAGTGATTTATGTTGTGAAAGAATATTAGAATGAGTTTTTGCTTTTATTTTAAAATTCATTATAACACATCATATTTATTGATATAAAACATTATTCTCAAGAAAATTTTCAAGATAATTATCAATTATATAATATAATATTCTTAATAATATTATTATATTTATGTAATTATAAGATTTTTACATTATAACATTTATAAATAAAAGTTTAAATAAAATATTATTTAATGAAAAATTTAATTAAGAAATATTATTTAAGAAATTTATTTAAAAGATGTATTAAACATGTTATAATTCAATATAATATTAAACTATTATTAATTATTAAGTTATATTATTGTATATTATTTAGATTAAGCAGATTATTAAAATCTCAAATTATATAAATAGGTAAATAGATAATAGAGTTAAAATTATGGTTGTTAAAAAGAGCACTTATTGTTTAATAATAAATAAAAAAAATGAAAGCCATATCAATATAGGTGCTTTAGGAAAAATCAATTTTAAAAAAGGTTTTTACATATATATTGGTTCAGCTATGAATTCTCTTATTCCTAGAATAAAAAGACATTTATCTGATAATAAAAAACTTCATTGGCATGTAGATTATCTTTTAAAAGATAAAAACACAAATGTGGAAGAAGTTTTCTTTAATATTAGTGAAAAGAAAATTGAATGTGAATTAGTTAATTTTATTTCTAAAAAAGGTTTAAAAATTGATAAATTTGGATGTTCTGATTGTAATTGTAATTCCCATTTAATCTATTTTAAAAATAGTCAAGTTTGCCTAAATCGTGCTGAAAATACTTTCAACGACTTAAAAATAGAATATCATGATCTTAAATATTTTAAAAAAATAAAATAATTAATTAAAAAAATAATAAAATAATTAACTAATTAACAAATTGATAAATAATTAATTAAAAAATAAATTAATTAATATAATCTTTGAAAAAGCTTTCAAATTCTTCATCATTCATTGGATTTAAAGATGAAACAAATTCATTATTCCATATAGATTTAGCTACTTTAGAATAATTATTAGATTCTTGAGAATCAGGGTATTTTTCAACTACTGTTTTTGCTTCAAGTTCTGAAGATTGAATAAGTTCACTTCTATTGATTATTCCAATAACTTCAGTTCCTATTTTTTTTGCAAAAGAGTTAACAATGGTTTTTTCATTATTGATCCATTTACAATTACATATTATACCAGATAAGTTTCCTTTAAGTTTTTTAATACCTTTTGATATATTATTAGCTGCATATAACGACATATATTCTCCAGAGCTTACAATATAAACTTCATCAGCAAAATCTTCTTTTAAAGGAACTGCGAATCCTCCACAAACAACATCTCCAAGAACATCATAGATAATAACATCAAAGTCATTTTCAGTAAAAACACCTAATTTATCCAATAGCTTCATAGCTACAATGACTCCTCTTCCAGCACATCCAACACCAGGTTCTGGACCACCGCTTTCAGTACAAAGTACATTCTCATATCCCATGAAAATAATATCCGAAAGTTCAGGATTTTTTTTATTTTTTATAGTATTTAGAATAGTTGGAAGTCTTTTTCCACAAAGAGTTCTTGTTGTATCAGCTTTAGGATCACAACCAATAACCATTACACTTTTTCCTTCATTCACAAAAGAAGCAGCAACATTAGCTACAGTAGTGGATTTACCAATCCCTCCTTTTCCATAAATAGCAATTCTTTTTGTTCTCATAAAAAAACCGTTGGTGTTTAATTAGTTTAATGGTTTGATTCAGTTAAAATTTGTTTAAATTTAGAATATTTATTTATAAACTAAATAATTATTTTAATTATAAAAATTATTAAGAATTATTAAGAATTATAATAACAATAAATATAATTAAAATAATTAAAAATTCAAACTATTAAAACAACTTATTATTATAAAAAATTATAAAATTAATCAATGGGTTTATGATTAATCAAAGCTCTGATAATGTCTCCTCTTGAAACAATACCAATAAGATTTTTTTCATCATCAACTACAGGAATACGTTTAATATCTTTTTTATCCATTATTGTAGCAGCATCAGAAATATTATCGTTTGGACCAATTGTAGTTACCGAAGTTATCATTATATCATCAATAACAGTATAAGTAGCTTTTTTGATATCTTTTATAGCTTCTTCATATTCACGACCCATTTTAATTGGCATTTCTATCAAATCTAAAGGAGAAGGAAGTACCAAATTTAAATTAGGAGAATGTGTATTAAGAAGATTCATTATATCTCCTTCACTTAAAATCCCTATAATTTTATTACCCTCTACAACAGGAGCTCCACTTATATTATTTTCAGATAAAAGTTTTGCTGCATCAGTAATTGTATCTCCTTTATGTAAAACTAGTACATTAGGCCCCATAGCTTCTTCAATTTTAATCATTTTTAACACCAATTATTAATTTAATAGTAAATATTTCTAAGAATTAATAGATTTATTCATAATTAATATAAATTTATTAATATTTAAATTTATTGATTTAAATATAATTAAATTGTATTTAATATATATTAAGTAAATAATTTAAAATTTTATTTAATAAAAAAAATTGTATAAATAAACTATCAAACACTCGATAGACAAACATAAAATAAATACATTTTATTTTTCTACCAATTTATAGACAAAATCATTAGGCTTAACCTTTTGATCAATAGCTACAGCTACATTTTGATCTTTTTTAGATGATTTAACAAAATTTCCATTGATTTCCATTGAATCAATTGTTTGAGATATTGAGCCGGTTGTTTTACCTTGAACTAAAATTTCATCCCCAATAGTTAAATCATCCCAAATTTTAAGCTCAGCTACTCCAATTTTAGAATAATAGTTTACTACTTTACCAATATCTTTTTTAGTATATTTAGACTGATTTTCAGAACTTGTTTCATAAGGTCTATCAAAATAAAATCCTGTATCAAAACCACGATTGAAAACTTTTTTTAAATCTTCAATCCAAGAATCTTTAAAAATAAACATGTCATTTTCTGCAACATCAATAGCTTCTCGATAAACTTTAGTTGCAGTAGCTACATAGTCTGGACCTCGAGCTCTTCCTTCAATTTTAAAAGCATCCATCCCAGTAGCTAATAATTGAGGAATATATTCAATCATAGCCATGTCATTTGGAGAAATAAAACTAGATTTGGGAATAGATACATTATAACCTTTATTAAAATAATAATCAGAATTAATGAAATTTTTAACCCCATCTTGATCTTCTAAATCTTTATCAGAACTAGTTTTCAATATAAATGAAGAATCTTTATCATCTTCATGAAAAAAATCAGAACCTTTTTCTTGATCCATAGATAATTTCCATTGTTTCCTACATGGTTGTAAACATTCTCCACAATTAGCACTTTTACCATATAATCCATAGCTTAAAAAACATCGTCCAGAAATAGCCATACACATAGCTCCATGGATAAATATTTCTGTTTCAATAGGTGATTTTTTAGCTATATCTACTATTTCCCATATATTTAATTCTCTAGAAAGAATAGCTCTAGTTACACCTAATTTTTTTAATGTTTTAAGAGCATATGTATTGGAAATATTTTCTTGAACACTCATATGAGGATCAATACCAACATCATTAGATAATTCAGCTAAACCAATGTCAGAAACAATTAATGCATCAACTTCAAATTCTTTAATTAATTCTAAATCAAATTCAAGTTTTTTTATGTCTTCATCTTTCATTATAGTATTTGTACATAAATATAATTTAGAAGAATATTCTTTAACAGTATCTACAGCTTTTCCAACGTCTTCAAGAGAAAAATTAGAAACATTAGCTCTCATATTGTTATCAGTTAAACCAATATAAACCGAATCAGCTCCATTTTCAAGAGCAGCTCTTAAAGAAATGAAATTTCCAGCAGGAGATAAAAGTTCTACCATAAAAACCACGAATTATTAATAAATAAATTAATATTAATAAACATTATATATTGATTATTTTCTATTTGATAAATATTATTATATATTGAATAATGTATATTTGAATAATCTATATTGATTATTGTATATTGATATTTTATTTTTTACTAAATTCAATATTGATATCCTCTATTCCATTTAAGGAACCTAATTCATTGACAGATTCTTTTATTTTTTCAGTATCTGAAACTTTTAGATCAGCATCTAAATCAATTTTAACTGTCAAAACGTTTTTTTGGTTATCTAAGCTCCACAAATAAAATTTAACAATATCATCAATTCCTTCAATTGAAACTATATCTCTTTTAAGTTTATTTTGATCAATATTAGAAGGTGCTTGTAATAAAAGTATTTTAAAACTATAGAAAAGTGTTTTAACTAAATTGTATATCATCCAGATAGTAATAACAATAGATAATAAGACATCTAAAGTTGGAATATTTACAAATATTAATATTGCACCAACAATTAAAAGAGCAATCCATCCCATTAAATCCCCTATAAGATGTATTGAAACAACTTTTTCATTTAATGTTTTAGATCCTCTCATTTTCCATACACTGAGAACTTTTAAAATTATAGCAAAAATAGCTACAACCACCATTCCAGAAGCATGTAGTTCTACAGGAGCAAATAAACGAGAAAACGATTCTATTAAAATTAAAACTGATCCAACAATTACAATAGAAGAAGTTACAACAGCCCCTAAAAGAGAAAATCTACGATATCCATAGGTAAATTTATCATCTTCCTCTTTTTCTGAAAATTTTTGGAAAAACCAAGAAAATCCAAGTGCAAAAGTATCACTCAAACCATGTAGAAGATCAGCTAAAATGGCCATACTATTCGTAAAAACCGCCCCAATACCAACAACTACCATGAAAATAATATTAAGAAAAAATGCAAAAGATATGTTTTCAGCAGCTTTATGATATTCAAAATCATGCATATGACTATTATCAGTAGTTGATCTAATATTCTTCATTTCAGAGTCATTGTCTTTCATATTAACCCTCATTTTAAATAATAGTTTTAAAATATATTTAATCAGCTATGATAACCTTTGAAATCCCAGCATCTTTTTGTAATTTTATAATGCTATCTGCTGCATTTTCAAGTTCAGTGTCATGAGTTACTATAATCATTTGAGGAAGTGAAGACATTTGCCTTAAAAGATCAATAAGGTCATGTCTACGATAGCTATCTAAATGAATAGTAGGTTCATCAAGAAGTATTGTTTCAACATTTCCTTTAGACATAGCTTTTGTAATTCCTAATCTAAGGGCAAGTGCAATAGCAATTTTTTCTCCCCCACTTAGCATTTCTAAAGTATTTTCTCCTTCAAGACCAAATACTGAAATATTATATTCATCATCAATTTTTAAATCAGAATAATTAAAGTCAAATTGTTCAAAGAAATCTTTAGTATTTTTCTGAATAAGTGGTTTAGAACGATTTCTCAATACTTTTTGAATTCCATCTTTACTATAAAGAGTTCTTATTTCTTTAAGTAATTTAAGATAATCTTCAATATTTTCTAATTTTTCTTTTAAAACATCGTTTTGATTTAGTTTTATGGTTAAATCTTCAATATCAGCAATAATTTGAGTAGCTTTACCAGTGATTTCATTGAGTTCTTTATTTAATCCTTTTAATTTTTCTTTTGATATTTCATGAGTAAAAACTACATTTTTATATTTATCTTCACTATAATTGCATGCTTTAATATTATTTTCAATATCATCAATTTTAGATCTAATAGAATCTAATTCATCTCTTTTATTTTTTATTTGAGATTCCAAGATAGGTAGTTGAACAATTAATCCTTTCAATTGATTATATTTTCTATCTTTTTCTTTCAAATCTTCTATTCTATTTTTTAAATCTTTTTCTTTGATATCTGGAGAAAGATAAGTATCTTTACCCATAGCTGCTTTTAGTTTTTCAACTTCCATGTCCATACTTCTAATTACTTCTTTTAATTTATCTTTAATATCATATTCTTTTCCTAAAGCATCTAAAGATCCTTGTGCATGGACATAATTATCATGATTTTTCTTTGTAGTATTTTGTAATTCAGTTTGATCTTTAATAGATAATAGTACATTATCTAGTTTATCTCTAGTATCTTCAAACTTATTCAAATTACTATCAATATCTTTTATTTTCTCAAGATCTTTTTTAATAATATCATACATATGCATATTTTCAGAAATATTATTTTCAATCAATTGAATTTCTTCAAGTTTATTTTTGAAAATAGATTTTTCATTTGAAATCTTATTTAATTCTTTTTTAAGATTTTCAATAAATTCTTCATTAGATTTAATTTTATTATTGTAAGAATCAATTAAAGAATCTTTCTTTTCTTCAGATATGTCAGATTCACAGATTGGACATTTACTATCAACTTTTTGAATTTCAGATAGAGGTTCTTTAGCAGATTTAATTCCTTCTTCTAAACGTGAAATTTCTTGTGATTTAGAAGAAGATTTATCCTCAATTTCTTTTATTTTCTTTTCAGCTTCAACTTTAAAATCAACAATCTTTCTTTTAAGTTCATCAAAATCATCAACGTCAATATTTAATGATTTATTAGTATGTTTGAAGAATTTTTCTATTTTTTCATTATTTTCAGAGATTTCTTTTTCAATATCGGATTTGTTTTTTTCTAATCCTTTAATTATCTCTAATTCTCCTTCTAATTTTGATTTTCGATCATTAAAATCATTCAATTTCTTTTGAAGTTGTAAATATTGATTATATCCATCTTCTTCCTTTTCAAGAATGGATTTTTGTTTTTGAATTTTATCTAATTTTTCTTCATATTTTTCTATTTCTTTAGTAATTTGTTTTAAATTTTTAACAGATTCTAAAAACTCAAGATAAATAGGAAGTTTAGTAGAAAATTTTTCAAGAGTGTTCATTTCTTTTTCTTTGATTTTAAGATCATTTAATTGTTCTTGGAATTTTTTCTTATCATCAACAACTCTTTTTGTATTTCCATTTTCATTGATAAGTTGTGTATTTAAGGTATCAAAAGTGGATTTAGCCTTTTCCATTTCTAATTTTTCATTAGATTTCTTGTTTTTTAATTGTTCTAATTCCTTAATTTCTTTTTCAATATCATTGCCTTTGATTTTTATATCCTCTAAAACAACTTTTTTACTTTTTAAATCATTATTTAATTCTAATGAAGAAGCAGTTCGACCTTCTAATTCAGATTTTTGATGTTCATAAATATTGATCAAAGGTAGACTATTTTTCCAAGCTTTTTCAAGACCCTCAACACCAAGTAATTTTCCAATAAGCTGTTTTTTTTCAGAAGGAGTTTTATCAACTAAACTAGCTATTTCTCCTTGTTGGATATAAATTGCATTTAAAAAGAGATCTGCATCCATACCCAGAAGTAATTGGAGTTCATTATTAACTGAAGAATCACCAGTAGATATTCTTGTGGTTCCACCATCAGAATCTTTAACAACTAGTTCTGCTTTAGTAGATGTGCTTCTAGTTCTAGTAACTTTATATTCTTTACCATTAGAAATAAATTCTAGAATTACAGACATTTGTTCATGAGAATTTTTATTTTTAGTTATTCTAACTAAATCATCAATTTTCTTTCCAGAATGTCGTTTAAAAAGAGCAAAGCTAATTCCTTCTAAAATGGTAGATTTTCCAGCTCCATTTTCACCGACTATAATACTGATTCCTGGTTCAAAATCGATGACTGTGTTCTTATGAGATTTGAAGTTTTTAAGAGTTAATTTTGTAAATATCATCTTATCACATTTTATTAAATTTTGAAATCAGTTAAAGTCTACAGTGGTTTGTTTAGACTTATTATCAGAGTCATTTTTCCCTTTTTCATTTTTATTATTTGAATTAATCTTCAGAAGGACCATTTTTAATAGGATTATCTTCAGAAGAATCATCTTTTCTAGATGAGTTATTGTTATTTTTAGAGCTTTTATTAATATTCTCTTTTTTATCATTATTATGAAGATCATTTTTATTTTTTTTATTTTTAGATTCTTGTTTCATTATTTTTTTAAATTCTTCTTCATATTGTCCAAAGTATTCCTCATAAAAAGAATTAGATATTTTTTCAGATTCTTCAAATTTATCTTTTGATAAAAAATTTAATAAATCAATAGCTAAATTAGAAATATCTTCATTGTCAAACGATTTAAGACGTTCAATTAACAAATCTTTTGGTTCAAGAGAAGTTTTATCTCCAATTTGATTTTCTTCTTTAATTAAATCATCAGCTTTAAAGCTAGGTCTTAACATTAAAGTAGACTTAGATAATGATTTATTTAATTTTTTATAAACATCAGCACTATTAAAACTTCCTTTTTCAACAGTTACATTAACTATAGGTTTATTTTTTAAGGAAGAAGTATGTCTTTCTAAATTCATCAGATCAGAATCAAGTTTTTTATATTCAATATTTTTAAAAATAAATTCTCGCGGAAGTTCAACATCAATAGGTTCAACCTCAAAATTTTTTCTATCTGTAGTTCCACTAATATCAACAATATAAAAACCTTTTCCATTTTTTTTATAATCTAAAACTTCATTAGATCTCCAAATTTCAGTAGATCCTGGATAAACTAGTTTACCCTCTCCAAAATCATTTATGATTCTATTGTGAACATTTCCCATTGCATAATAATTAAATGAATCTGGAAGATCAGCAAGTTCAAGTTCATATTGGAAAGGAAGATATTTATCTATTCCTTGATGAGAAACTAATATCCTTTTGGAAAACCCATTACTTTTTTTAGATAATTCTTGAAGTTTAGTTTTTAAAAGAGAATTTTGTGATTTTGGAAGATATGGAATACCTCCAATAAAAATATCATTTTCTTTTAAAAAGGAACTATTGATAATGGGATTATTAGGACTAATAAGAGAAAGTCCTAATTTTCTAAATAGAATTTGTGGAGGAAGGGCATTTTGACGCATTATAATGTCATGGTTTCCAGCCACAGCATAAAATGGAATTCCTGCTTCTTTTATTTTCATCAATCCCTCTTGAAAAATAAGAAGTGCATTTGGAGAGGGTTTTGCCATCTCAAAAAGATCTCCACTGTGAATTATAAAATCTACCCTTTCTTCGATAATTTTATCCACAATTTCATTAAAGACATTGTAAAAATCACCTTCTCTTTCAATTAATCCATATTGACGATATCCTAAATGAGTATCAGCTAAATGAGCAAATTTCATATTTTTCTCCATTGATAATTAATTATATTAAGTATACATATATTAAATATTTAAATTATAATAATTATTAACTTATTATAAATTATTTTATTAAATATATATTATAATTTATTTATATTATAAATAATATTTTGAATTAAAATTTATTTGTTAAACTAAAGTTTATATTAATATATAATATTATTAATTCTTTTATTAATAGTTTTTCGGTTATTAATTTATTTTTATAACAAATATATTGTACTAATAAATAACAATGATTTAAAAATAAAAAATTTTACTAATTAATGATTGTATTTAATTATAATCATATGTTAAAAATATCATAGATTAAAAAATTCAATAATGAAGTTAATAATCTCCACCTAATTGTTTAAATTCGTCTTCTTGATCTTTAATATCAGCTATTTCTTTAGATTTGTTATTTTTCCATTGATCTAGGATATTAATATCTCCACCAACAGTTCTTCCTTTAAATTCATCAATTTTGACTAAAGTTGGTACTTTAACCATAAGACCTAATACCATAGCTTCACCTACATTTAATGAAGGTAATTGTTTTACTAAATCCTCACTAAGACTTTCACTAGCTGATTGAACATGCCTTTGATCTTGTGGTTCTACGAGTCGAAGAATTATCATGTTGTTAACTTGAGATAATGCATCGGGTTCAACTGATTTGGGACTTTGACTAACTAAACATAGACCTAAACCAAATTTTCTCCCTTCTCTGGCAATTCTACTAATCCAATACTTAGATGCAGTATTTCTATTTTTAGGAGCCAATATATGTGCTTCTTCCATAATAAAGAAAACAGGAAAATCAAGAGGTTTTTCATGCATATTCTCCTCTTTGTTATGCATAGCAGCTTTTATACTCTTTAATCCATTTCTAAGAACATGACTAACAATAACTTCGGCTGAAGCTTCATCAGTTTGACCTAAATCAAGAACATTAGCTTTGCCTAACTTAAGTTGAGATAATATATTTCCAGCGTTAATATTTAAAAGATTATCATATTTTGTTTGTAAATCATCTACTTTATTGATTACATCCATTATTTTAGATTTATCAGAAGAATTTAATTCTTTTCCCCTAAACATTTCAGTGTTATACCATTTTTCAAGCACATTTCTCATAATTTCAACAAAATCTTTAGTATCAGCTTCTCCTGATTTAACAATAGCATTAGATTCTTTATAAGCTTCTCTAAAGTATCTTTCTTGAATATAGGCAGAACTTGGAATATTAGTTAAGCCCTTTATTTCAGCAAAAGACATATAAATAGGATTTATTATCGGATCAATCCTATTTACTTCACCATTTTTAAACTCTGCACCAACATATTCACTATGCATATCAAAGATTAAAATACAACCATTACATTCTAAAAGACCATCTATAAGAACAGAAACGGTATTAGATTTACCAGCACCAGTCATTGCAAGAATAGCTAAATGTCTTGAAACCATTTTATTTATATCTATCCGAACATCAACTTCGTCCTGACTAATAAGATTTCCAATTTTTAAGCCATTATCTACTTTAAAAATCTTTTTTAAAATATTTTCATCAGCTATTTTAATTTCAGTTCCTGGAGGAACAGGTGTTCTTGGTATTTTAAGATTGTCATCAATATCACCAAGAATTCTTACATTACCTTTAATATAAAAATCTTCTCCCTCTATTTCACGTATTTTTTCTATAGTATTTGGATCATATATTTCCCCGTTTAAAGATGCACTACCCCTAACAAGAGATTCAATCATGCCTAAGACAGTTTTTCCATCATAATATAAAGAAACATATTCTCCTACTTTGGGCATTTCTTTAGAAATAAAACTAACATCAATAAGAGAAGTTTCACCAACACATCTTCCAATTATCATTATAACACCATAAAAATTATTCAATAAATTTTCAATACATTTATACATAGTAGTGCAAATTATAACTGCATATAATTTTAATTAACCATATTATTTTAAAACATTTCTCGACCTGATTTTTCATAAAGCCCTATAATTTTTGATAATTGTTCTATATCTCTTTTTTTAATAATAACATCATGATGAGCTTTTTTCAAAAGATAAGGATATCCATCTGTACAATCTTTTGAAATAATACCTATAATTTCTTTAATTTTAGAGTTTGTAGCTTTATATGGCAATTCTATCTTTAAAATATTCTTGTTTTCTTCTAATCTAACATAAAATATTGTAAATATTAAACTTTTGAAAAATTCATCTTCAACATGAAATTCTCTTTTTAAATCATCCATTTTTCCAGAAATATATTGAGGAAGAGTAGAATAACCAACATTTTTACTATATTTATCAAAAAGAACCATATCGGGAATTTTAGAATTGAAATAATCAGTTGAAGTTGAAGTTTTAGAAATAGCAACAATTTTATCCTTATATTTTAAAAGTTTAGCTAACGATAAAAGTTTTTCCATGTTTTCTAAATAATTTTCTATTGTTTCCATATATTCAGAATCATTAGAAGTAATATTATTAATAGCTATGATTTTATCTTTCAATTTTTGATTAATTAATTTATGAGAAAATACTTCAACAGGGTAATCTTTTATATTTTCTAATTCATTATTTATTTCTTCTTCAGCTAAATCTAATAAATCATATCTAATACTTTGAGAGATTTCTTTTTCTAGAGGAGAAGGTCTTATTAAATCTCCTAAAAGTGAACCATCATAGAAATAATAATCAATATTATGTGTTTTAATAGCTTTTAAAGCATTTTTAACCTCAAATAAACCCATATAATTTCTTATCCTATCTTTTGCAAATTTACTATGAGCTATTGTATTTATGTTTGAACTTTCAATCTTAGAAAGTTTATCATTATAAATCAAGGTTTCAGCAGAAATAGCATAAAAATAAAAACTTAAGAATTTTTTTTCATGTTTGCTACCATCACCAGCAGCAATGGTTAAATTTTCATCATTTTTAGGTAGTATTTCATCATTCCAAAACTTAGAAATATCTAGATTATGATTTTCATAATCTTTAATTTTTTCAGATATCGTTCCTTTCTTTTTAATTGCTTCAGTATAAAGAGATTCTAACATATTAACATCTTTATTAATTAATTATATTACTTAATTATTGAATAATTTTATTAAACAATTAAATAATATTAAATAATTTATTGAATAATTTTATTAAATAATTAAGTAATATAATTAATTAATATAATTATATAATTCCCAATATATCCTAATGAATTAATATAGTTAATAAAAAATAAAATAGATTAAATATAGTTAATTTTTAATTAATCACTAGCTTTACGAATACCAGAAACTATTTCAGATATCTTTTTCTCAACATCATCAGTTTCTTCAACAATAGTTCCAGTTACAACTATATCTGCACCAGCTTTAGCTACAGTATATGCAGATTTATCATCACGAATTCCACCACCAACAATTACAACCATATCATCAGTAGCTTTTTTAGTGTATCCAACCATTTCAGGATTTACATGTTCTTCAGCACCAGAACCAGCTTCAAGATAGAAAAATCTCATACCAAGTGCTTCAGCTGCCATTGCATAAGCTGCAGGAATTTTTGGTTTATTTCTAGGAACAAGTTTAGCATCTCCGATCCAACCAACAGTACCTCCTGGAGATATAACCATATATCCCATCGGAATAGCTTCAATTCTAGATTTTTTAACAGCTGGAGCTCCAAGTGCTTGAGCTTCCATGATCCAATAAGGATTATTAGAATTTAAAAAACTCATAAAAAATATTGCATCTGCATATTTACTTACATTACTAGTATTTCCTGGAAATATAATAATTGGACAATTAATATTTTCAGACAATGTTTTAGCTGTATTATCAACATCTGCTACATCGACAGTCGAACCTCCAATCATGATTCCATCAGTTCCACCTAATATAGCTGCTTTTGCTATCTTAACAGCTCCTTCAGGAGTCTGTTCATCAGGATCTATTAAAGTTAAGTGAACTTTACGAGTTTTTAAGATATTTTTAATTTGATTTTCTACTATCATATTTAATCACTATAATCTTTATATCAATTATTACTTGATGAAAAATCAATGCCTTGAATAAACTATGCATACATTCAAGACCATTATTTAAATTTAATTATATTAAAATTACTATACTACATATAAAATATGAAAG
>NIZT01000061.1 GCA_003315655.1 Candidatus Methanobinarius endosymbioticus | reverse complement strand
TATTATTTATATTCTTATTATAAAAAATAATAAATAAAATTATTTTATATCAATATACTATAATTAATATATATTCTATTGAGTATATCAAATTAATATTAAACTGGAAAATTTGTAGCTGCTATTTTGGTTAACCCTTGAAATTTTTTTGTTATTTTTTTAAAAATTTAATAAAAATTACTAATAATATAAATTATGAAATATCATGGAGGGTGCTGAAATATAATAAAAAAAATAGCTACCAATATTATAATTGATATAATATTGAGTTGTATATTTGATTAGTGATAGCTATGTCAGTTTAATGGTAACCTTTATATATAGATTATAATAAATATCTATAAATGCATAAAAATCATGTTTCTATATTCATTCCAGATTCGTTTTTAAGTGAGATAAATGATCTAAAGCTGAAAACTTCTAAAATAGGAGTTATTGGTAGGGCTTTAGCTGTGTTTCAAGTGGATCAAATTGTTATTTATAAAGACCTTTCTCAGAAAGATGATAAATTTGTAACTGATGCCGATTTCATGGTTAAAGTGCTTGAGTATATGAATACTCCACAATATCTTAGAAAAAAGGCATTTCCGATGCAATCTGAGTTGAAGCATGTTGGGATTCTCCCTCCTCTTCGAACTCCTCATCATCCTACTAATCCTGATGTAAATATCGATGAGTTTAAACAAGGATTTATTGTCAAAAGAACTAAGAAAGGAACTTATATTGATATTGGAATGAATGGTAAAGATAACCTAGCTTTTTGCAAAGAGCAATTAAGTGTTAATAAAGTATTTAGCTTTAGAGTCACTAAAGTTGCAAAAGAGGTAATTGTCACACCTGATGAACCAGACGATGTTTACTGGGGATATAAGACATTATCTACTCATGAAAGTCTTAAAAATAGTTTAAAATTAATTAATCCTGATCTTGTTGTAGAAACAACAAGATATGCAGATACAATAAATTCTATTTTTAATGAATTTGAAGATAAATTAAATAACTCTGATAAAGTTGCAATTGTTTTTGGTGGTCCATATTCTTCTATTAATGAAGCTTTAGATGGATTTTCCTGGGATCTAGTTAAGGTTAATACCGTCCCTTCCCAAGGAACTGAAACTGTCAGAACCGAAGAGGCCGTTGTTTCGACTTTGTCAATTATAAATATGTTACTAAATTTCCGTTGATGAAATTAATTCAACATATTGTTCAACTGTTCATATGATTTTTATTTATGATCTCATTGGATTTCACTGTGTCTTAATCGAGAGTATGAAATATGGAACATATAACTGTTTGGTTCTAGTATTGAACTATAACTTGTAGATTAAGCTTTTAAAATTGCTATTTGTTAGTTTATATGCTATCAAATTAGTTTTTCATTATTCAAATAGCTTGTTTGCTGTTTGATCATCTTTGAATCTAATTTAGCTCAAGCTATCTAAAGCTGTATAAAAACTTAAAATATATAAATTTTCATGTTTATCTAGCAATATTGCTGTTAGTATGATACTATTTAACATACTATGAAATATTTCGTTATAGTATTTCGATATGTTTCTAGAATATTATGTTAAAATATGGCTTTATTGTTATTTATTAAATAAATCTAGATTTAATTAATAGTACAAATTAAGATAATTTCTTAAGATTTGTTTAATTAATATTAAACCAATTACTGATTATTAATTAAGGAAATAAATAAAAAGACGAATAAATACAAAAAGATGTAATAAAAGGAGGTTAAATAAATGGTTAGACATCACCAGCCAAGGAGTGGATCTGTTGCATTCAGTCCAAGAAAAAGAGCTGCTAAAGAGACACCAAGAGTTAAATCTTGGCCTCAAGACGATGAATCAAAATTATTAGGACTCGCTGGATATAAAGTTGGTATGACTCATGCTATGATGCTTGATAATGATAAGAATTCACCAACCAGTGGTATGGAAATATTTACTCCCGTGACTGTTCTAGAAGTACCGCCTGTTGTTGTAATGGGTGTACGTGCATATGAAAAAACAACTTATGGATTAAAAGTTATTACTGATGTTCTTGCAGACAATTTAGATGAGGAACTCTCTAGGAAAATTTCACTTCCAAAAGGCTATAATCAATCTGAAGCTATTGCAAAAATTCAAGAAGTTTTAGAAGGCACTGAAGACATTAAAGTTTTAGTTCACACTAACCCTAAAGCAACATCTGTTCCTAAGAAAAAGCCGGAAATATTTGAATGCGGTATAGGTGGAAAAATTGCAGAAGAAAGATTAAACGCGGCTCTTGAATTATTAGGCAATGAAATTAAAGCAACTGATGTATTTTCTGATGGTCAGTATGTAGATTCAATTGCTACCACTAAAGGAAAAGGATTCCAAGGGCCTGTTAAAAGATGGGGAATTAGGATACAGTATGGTAAAGCTGCTAGGAGTAGTAAAAAGAGACACATAGGATCTATGGGTCCATGGACACCATCAAGAACCATGTGGACCGTCCCTCAAGCAGGACAAATGGGTTACCATAAAAGAACAGAATATAATAAGAAAATCTTAAAAATTGGAGATGCATCAGAAGTAGATGCCATCAATCCAGAAGGAGGATTTATTAAATATGGTGTAGTTAAAAATGATTATATCATGGTTAAAGGATCTCTTCCTGGACCAAGTAAAAGATTAGTTATTCTTAGGAAAGCTATGAGGGCAAAAGCTAAGTCCAATGACGCACCTCAAATAAATTACATAAGTACAAAATCCAAACAAGGTGTCTAGATTTATAGTTTATTTTTGTTAGATATCAATGTTTAAATTGTTATAATGAAAGGTGTAGATCATGAAAGTTAACGTTTATACAATGGAAGGCGAAGTCAAAGAAGAGATCGAGCTTCCAGCTATTTTTAATGAAGAATTTAGACCAGATCTTATTAAAAGGGCAGTTATTTCTTCACAAACCGCTAGAGTACAACCATGGGGTTCTGATCCTATGGCTGGAAAAAGAACTTCTGCAGAATCTTGGGGTTCAGGTAGAGGTGCAGCTATGGTACCAAGAATTAAAAATGGTTCTAAAGCAGCATTTATTCCACAAGCTATTGGTGGAAGAAGAGCTCACCCTCCTCGTCCTCAAAAAGTTTATCATGAAAAGATAAATGTTAAAGAAAGAAAATTTGCTATTAGATCTGCTATAGCAGCAACTTCTAATCAAGATATTGTAGAAGAAAGAGGGCACAATATAGAAAATGTCCCACAACTACCTTTAATTGTTGTTGATGAACTAGCAACTATTAAAAAGACCAAAGAAACTAGAGAAATATTCAAAACTTTAGGAATTTTTGATGATATTTCTAGAGCGAAAAAAGGTAAAAAAGTTAGAGCTGGTAAAGGTAAGTTAAGAGGCAGAAAATACAAAAAAACTAAAGGACCTCTAATAGTTGTAGCTGATGATAAAGGTATTAACTTAGGTGCAAGAAATCATGCTGGTGTTGATGTTGTAACTGTTGAAAATCTTAATACAGAATTATTAGCTCCTGGTACTCATCCAGGTAGATTAACAATATTTACTAAATCTGCTATTGAAAAGTTAGGAGGATTATTCCAATAGATTCCTAAATGTATAGGAGTTATAAATTGGGATAATTAAGAAGGTGGATAACATGGATTCGTACTCAGTTATTGTTAGACCTCATGTTACAGAAAAAACTATGAACTTGATCGATAGAAACAATGAACTTACTTTTGTTGTTTTGAGAGAAAGTGATAAAACAGCTATTAAAAATGCTTTTGAACATTTATTTGATGTGAAAGTTAAGAAAGTAAACACTCATATTACTTCTAAAGGACTTAAAGTAGCATATATATCTCTTATAGATGAAGGTGCTGCTGAAGATGTAGCTGTTAAAATGGGAGTATTCTAGATAAGGAAATACGAGGAAACAAATACATAAGGAGAATAAAAAATGGGAAAACGATTAATACACCAAAGAAGAGGTAGAGGAACTCCTACTTATCGTAGTGCTTCTCATCGTTTTAAAGATAAGATCCAATATAGATCTTATGATCAAATTGAAAAAGAAGGGAGTTTAAAAGGTAAAGTTGTGAATATAGTTCATGATCCAGGAAGATCTGCACCTATAGCTCAAGTTAAATTTGAAAATGGTGAAAAGAAATTTATATTGGCTCCTGAAAGTATTCAAATCGATGCTGATATTGAATGTGGTGTTTCAGCATCAATTAGTTTTGGTAATTCTTTACCTTTAGCTGAAATTCCGGAAGGAACTCCTATTTATGATATTGAAAATAGGCCAGGAGATGGAGGACGTTTTGTTAGATCTTCTGGAACTTACGCTTCTTTAATTACACATGACGCTGATAAAGCGGTTATTGAACTTCCATCAGGGGAGTTAAAATCTTTTAATCCATCATGCAGAGCAACTATTGGTGTTGTAGCT
>NIZT01000060.1 GCA_003315655.1 Candidatus Methanobinarius endosymbioticus | reverse complement strand
CATTTATTTTATACAGATAATCAATTAATTTTGCCCTAAATGTCCCTGTCCCTGAATTTTGATCTCTAACTATTTTTCCTGCATTTTCACCAGCAATTCCCATTAGTACTGTAGCAGCTATTGATCCTATGAATGGATCGTTTATTCCACAAAATGTTCCAACAATAGAAGTTAACATACATCCACTTCCAGTAATTTTAGGCATTAATTTATCTCCATTTTCACAAGCATAAACAATTTCACCATTAGAAATAATATCTATAGTTCCACTAGCTATAATTATAGTATTTAATTCATTAGATAATGCTTTCACGATTTTTCCATTATCTTTTAGATTATTTTTATTTATTTCATCATTTTCTGAAACATCTACTCCTTTAATTCCTGATGTATTTAGGGACATAACTTCTTCTAACTCAATTAATTTAGCAATTGTTTTTATTTCTGACATATTCCCTCTAACTGCAGATATTTTTGATTCATTAACTAATTTAAGAACTAATTTATTTCTAAGATTGGTTACTCCAACACCCACAGGATCTATGACTATTGGTGTATTTGTTTTTGTCCCATATTCAGCACCCATCTCCATAGCCTTTATTTGACTTTGACTCATTTTACCTATGTTTATAACTAAAGTATCTGCTATTTCAACGAATTCTTCAATTTCTTCAGGATCATCAGCCATCATTGGGGATCCTCCTATACCTAAAACAGCATTTGCACAATCATTTATTGTAACATAATTTGTTATACAATTAGTAAGAGGTGAATTTTCTTTAACATTGTATAATGCTTTTGTTATTTTTTTTAATATTTTCTCATCAACTTTAGTCATTTTAATCATCGTATTTTTTGTAATTCTTATAAATTTTAATCTTTTTTAATATATTCAGATATATTCTATAAATTTTTAATTATTTTATAAATTTTATTATTTATTAAAAAAATATTTTTCTAAAATAATTTAATAAAATAAATATTAAGAACTATTTAGTAGAAAAGTATTTAAGTAAAAATTGACTAAAAGAGTGATGTTGTTTACATAGCTTGTATGTTTAAGTGCCTCGGTAGCTCAGTCTGGTGGAGCGTGAGACTTGTAATCTCGTGGTCGCGGGTTCAATTCCCGTCCGGGGCTTTTAAAATTTAATAATAATCTATTAATAAATTTTAAAATTCAATTTTGGTCATAAAAGGAATCTCTATTTTTTATAGATAGAATTATTATAAAATGAATTATTATATATTCAATTACATGAAAAAGTATATATAATATTAAATTTAACATACTATAACGAGATGGGTGTTAGAGGTTTAAGTTTATAAATTTGACATTATATGTCTAGATTCAAAACGATTTTAACTAATATTTTTGGGACCATAGGGTAGCTTGGTCGATCCTTTGGGCTTTGGGAGCCTGAGACTCCGGTTCAAATCCGGGTGGTCCCACTCATTGTCCCGCCTTAGCTCAATTTGGCAGAGCGTTGGACTGTAGATCCAAATGTTGCTGGTTCAAGTCCGGCAGGCGGGATTTTATATTAATGCTGTGAAATTTTTATAAATAAATAATTCTTATAAATAATTTTGTAATATTTTATTATTGAATTTATTATTTGAATTAAAATTTATGATAAATCGAAAGCTTTATATATAGGTAATTTAATATTTAGTAATGAGTGAATTGTATACATTAATTCATTATAAATTAACCCTGCCCTGGTGGTGTAGGGGCTATCATGTGGGCCTGTCGAGCCCGCGACTCGGGTTCAAATCCCGGCCAGGGCGTTTAAATATATATTTAAACTATTAAATTCTACATGAAATATGTTTGTATATATTTAATATATTTGAGATAATATATGTCTTTATATTACTATATTACGCGTAAAGCAGTTATAGTTCATATATTAAGAAAGTATATTTAAATATAAATTTGTGCATTTTTAACTTAGGGCCCGTAGCTCAGTCTGGCAGAGCGCTTGGCTTTTAACCAAGTGGTCACGGGTTCAATTCCCGCCGGGCCCGTTCTAATTTTATATTTAAATTTTAATTTTCTTATCCGGAGGAAATATTGTGAGTAAAGGTATTTTAAACCATGAACTTGTTCCAAGTCATGCTATTTTATCAGAATCTGAAGTAAAAAAACTTATTAAAGATTCAGACTTTGGAATAGAACATCTCCCAAAAATAAAAGTTGATGATCCTGTTGCTAAATCTATAAAAGCTAAAAAAGGAGATATTTTAGAAATTACACGCGATAGTCCAACTGCTGGAACTTTTGTCACATATAGATTAGTGGATGGTTAACAATCTCCATTAATATTTTTTAAAATAAATTTTTAAAAACTCAATTTTTAAGAATTAAAATATTTTTAAGAATTAGTTTAATAAATTATATAAAAAATAATTTAAAATTAATTATAATTATATTATAACATTATATAATTTATAATTAATATAATAATTAATAATTTAATTAAAAATATTGT
>NIZT01000059.1 GCA_003315655.1 Candidatus Methanobinarius endosymbioticus | reverse complement strand
AAAAGATAGTAAGCTTTATGATAATGTTTTTAGTATTAATTTGGTGTTGGTGTAGTTGGTGTTGGTACTGATTTTACTCGTAATGTTGTTAATAGTAATCGTATTATTGGTGTTAATTTATCTGGTAATAATTTGGAGGGTTTTTTCTAATAATATTGTTAGTAATGGTTATGGGATGATATTAATTGGGAATAATCCTATTATTAATAATAATGTTTTTACTAAAAATAAGGGCCATGGTTTATATGTCAGATCATAGCTAATCCCAATATTGATAATAATATTTTTTCAAATAATAAAGAAGCTGTTTTTTATGCAAAAGGAAACAATAAGAAGTTTTCTAAAAATAATTTTGTAAGTAATGGTATAGGAATTAACCTAGGGTAATGATACTAATTTTAAAGATAACAATATCTGGAAAAATGGTTTAGAAGGAATAATATTTGCAGGAAACCGCCTATATATTGGATATAATAATATAATTGGCAATAAAAGAAACGGTATTATAGTTAAAGGTCACAATGTAGTTGTTGAAAGAAATATTGTTAACAATAATTCTATTGATAGGTCTAATTATTATGTTATTCGTATAATGGGTAATAATGCTAAAATCCATTATAATACAATCAAAAATAATAATCATTATGGGAATCCACATTACTGGAAGTAACTCACAAATCTTATACAATAATCTAACAAAAAACAAGGTCGGAGGATTATTTGTAAAAGGAAATAAAACAAAAATACAATATAACAATGTTACTCATGGAAAAAGAAGTGGAATTTCTCTAATTGGGAGTGATGGGGATGTCTCATATAACAGAGCTCTTCACACTAATTCAATTGGAATTAGTATTAAAGGAAATAATATAAAAGTTTTTAAAAATAATATTATTGCTAATAAGATTAATGGACTTAATTTGATTGGTAGTAATTCAAATATTACTAACAACACTTTTAAGAGTACTATAAAAGTAGTGTTAGGGTTGAAGGAAAAAAGAACAAAATAACAGATAATAAATTAAAAATAATGAAAGAAGATTGGAAATTATTGGAAATTGTTTTAAAATATAATATAATATCTAATAATTTAAAAGAAGGATTTTTAGCTAAAAGTGATAATACTTTAATTAAAGGAAATTTAATTTATACAAATTCAAGAATTAAACCAAAGTTTTCTGCAATATACTTTAAAGGAAACCATAATAGTTTTCATTATAATATATCCAAAAGAATCTTTTCTATGGGTTAATATAATAGGTCATAAAAATACTGATTACAGAAATCCTATTTTCAAAAATAATAACACACAATTGATAGTTCAGGGTAAGTACAATAAAATATTAAATTCAGTAATTGAAAGTGGATATGAAAGTGGAATACTTATATATGGAACTTTGAATAGGCTTTCAAATGTTCAAATAAATAGTAATCAATAAAAAGGAATATAATCAATGATGATAAAAACCAATTACTTAAAATTTAAATTGTTAATAATAATATAGGACTTTATGTAAATGATAATATGAATCATTAGAACAGAGTATAATATTATCTAATAAAAAATATGGTATTTACCATCTTAAAAGAATTCATAATTTTTATAATTATATAGTTAATAATAAAGTTAAAGCAAATTTATATAGGATCAAGGGTTTCTATTAATACAAATTATAATTGGTGGGCATGAATAATGTTAATAATGTTAAAAATTTAAAATTTACAAAGTATGTAAAAGCCATATTAGGTACTCCTAATATATTAAGTGTGGGGAAAAAATATACTATTTCTGTTGGTTTCGTTCTAATGATAATAAAAAACTGAAAAAAAAAATTCCTAATTTGCTGGTTTAGTTTGGATTTGAAGGAGGTAAATTAAGTCCTAAATATTGTCAAGCTACAAAAAATATAGCTAAAGCAAAAATTAAACCTACTAAACATAAAGCAATAAATATTGTGGCACAAATTGATAATCAACTACTATACAAATAATATGTCCCTTTCAGGGGAAAATTATATGAATATAATTTGTATGTGCGAATAATAATGGAAATAATAAGAAAACAACAAGAAAGACAAAGACAAGCGCAATATGATCCATTAGTAAATAATAGGATCTATGGATCTTCTGTATTTGGTAATATGATGAATGCGATGAATGCGAATAATAGGCTAGCTAGATCTGCAAATTATAATACAGGTAAAACTACATTAATATCTACACAAAAACTTATTCGTCCACTCGATACTACAATTGGTGTTGTTTATGCTCTTCCAAATTCAAAGTGGGCTGAGGGTATGAAACTTCGTGATATGCCCAATGGATCTGTTACTAAGTTTTTACATGATACTACTGTAAAATATAAGATCACTGGTCCAAAAATTTATGGTGGGCTTATGCATTGGGTAAAATTACTCATGTATATGACTATTCTAAAGGAAATGTAAACAAATTTTTTGAATATACTTTCCTTAATATTTATGGTATTAGTAAATGGGATAATCATGTTTGGGCTGGTCAGGCAGGAGAGCCATTTTAAATTTTACTTTAGGTATTAATAAAAATGGAAATATGGATATGGGAAATTTTTTACTTAATGTTACTTCAATAGGTTTTGGATAGGTGTAGGGGGTTTACTTTCTAAAGGAGCGAAAGGAGTTGTTAAAGCTATTTTGAAAAATATACCCAAAACAATAATTAAAAAAGTAGTTCCTTTAGCAAAAAAATTTGCAAAAATAACTGAAAAATATACGAAAAAAATTTACAAAATATTAAAGCTTTAAATATAAGAAATTCTATTGTTAATGTTGCTAAGGTTGCTACTGGTGACTTTTCACCTATTTATAAAAAAATTCCTGTCCTTAATAAGTTAAAAAATTTAAAGAATATTTTTAAAGATCTTCCAAAAGTTGAAAAGAATGCTAAATCTCTTTTAAAATTATCTAAAGATGATACTAAAGAAGCACTTAAACTTATTAATTTAAACTTAACTAATGTAGCTTCTTTAATAAAAAATCAAGAAGTTAAAACATTTTTAAACTCTTTTGCTTCTTCTAGCACATATAAACCTGATATTTGGCTATTACTAAAGCTGTTAATGAAAGACCAACTAATATCAAGAATACTATCTCTGCTTTAGATAAAGGTTCTAATAATGTAGCTAAAGAAGTTCAAAGTCTTATTAAAAATATATGGATGACTTAATGAAACTTAAAAAATTATTACAATCTATAGGATCGAAATGAAAGTCGAATATGATATGGATAAAGAAAAGGAAAGGCTTATGAAAAAAGCAGATAAAATACTAAAATAATATTCCAATGCTAATGGATTAGATGATGCACTAAATAAAATGTTGATGCTAATTGATTCAAAATTTTTTAATGTCTTACAAATAACAAAGTAAATTATACAAAAAAATTTCTTTAAATATACCTAGAAAATGAAGTTGATATTGTAACCTTATTAGAAGAATTTCCTATTTTAAAAAATTCTTTATTTTTAGACCACTACTAAAGATACTTCTACACCTATTTTTGGTCGTCAAAGTGATAAAATAACTTTCATTAAATTTTCAAATTTTGTAGATTTTAATATTAAAATTTTAACTATGAAAGAAGGCGATAATGCTTTATATGTAAGAGATAAGATTTATAATTTAACAGAGAAGGTTATATTTTTGTTGGATGATTTTGATAAGAATTTATCTTTTGGTTCTGCTGATGAAGATTTTTTCAAAAAATTAGATGATGTTATTATGGGATAAAATGCTAGAAAGCTTTCAAAGAAATTAGTATTTCTTTTGTTGGATATTACTGAGTTAATGATAACTGAACTTTTTTCTGATATACAGCGTGATGTTTTTGCTACTTATCGTACTGTATCTATTGTTTTAGCTATTTGTAGTACTGTTAAGAATGGTCGGGATGTTGTTAGTTGTGAAGATGTTGTTGTGTCTTATTTGACTACTTTTAAGTTGATGTTTAATGTATGTTAGGTCGTTGGTGCCTTTTGTTGACTAGTTGGTGATTTTTTTATGTTGAGAAAGATATTAGGTGTTTTAGCTGCATTTTTTAGCTTTATTTTCTTTATATTATTGGTGGTTATTGGTTTAACTTATTTTTGTCCTGATTATAAAACTGCAAGGTTTATTGTAAACTTAGTTTTTTATCTATAGCTTTTGTTTTGAGTTTTTGGGTTTATGGTAAAATTGTAAATAATGATAATGATGAGATTATCAATGCTGAAACTGAAGAAACTTTGTCTGATGATAAAATTTCAGCTGATGGTTCTTCGAATTATAGTCACGATGATATTATAAACAGAGCTAATCATATTGATGAAGAAGATAATGTGGATATTTATTCGTCTAGTGACATTGAATCTAAATCTGGTATGGGTACTAGTTTTAAATTAGGTGTTGGTTTGATTTTAGTTGTTATCCTTGTTTTGGCTGGTTTGTTTTTTGTTGGACTTTTTGTTAGTGATGATGTGTCTAATCCAAATGTTTTTAATGATTCTAATATTTCTTTTAGTTATCCTAATAGTTGGGTTTGTGGAAATGATAGTGATCTTTCTTTGGTTTTGGAGGATGATAATGTTGTTACTAATATAAATATTTCAGATAGTGAAGGTGAATCTATTAATCAATTAGCGACTGACCTCCTTTCAACAGCTAATAAATCTGGTGTGAAATTATTATATAAAAACAGTCTTAATGTTAATGGTTTTAATGCTTATGAAATTGAATTTGATTTTGATAAAAATGGAGGTTTCCAATTAAGAATTCTACTTTTTATAGCTAATGATAAAGTTTTATATCTTTGCATTTAATTCAATTAGTAGAGAAGATGTTAATAATGAATTTAATCAGATTAAGAATAGTATTAAAATTAAATAATTCATTGATTAATTTGTAAATTGATAATCAATTCAGGAAAATAAAAAAAGACTGATTTTCATAATAATTCTAATTTAAATGATAAATATAAGTCAGTTGAACAAATGATTATAAACTATGATTTAATCCACTAAAAGATAATAAATATAAATTTTTTATTTAAAAAAATTTGGTGATAAAATGAATAAAATTAGAAAAATGTTAGTTTCAGTAATGTTAGTTATCTTTTTATTTTTAATAATAGCTAATGTGTCTGCAGCTGATTTAGTTGTTAATAAAAATACAACTCATAAAGATATAGATAACTGGATGAAAAATTCAAGTATTGTTAAAGGTAATTTATTACTATAAAGTATTTAATAAAAATTATAATATAAATTAATAATAATATTTTATTGTTATGTAAAAATTATATAAAATTCTATAATTATTAGATATATATTTATATGAATACTATTGAATAATACAATTAAATTATATCGTAACTATTTATAAGTTATTATATAATTTGTATAAATCCATTATAAAAATAAATTATATGCAATCTTTACAAATTCAAAATAACTGTAAATATAAGATAATTATAAATAAATACAAATTATATATTGTCAATCTTTTTGAAAAATAATCTAAACAAGAGGTTAAAAAAATGTTAATATACAATACCATGAAAAGAGATAAAGAAGTCTTTAAAACAAAAGAAAATGATAAAAAAATAAATCTCTTTGTCTGTGGACCTAATGTTTATGATGATGCTCACATTGGCCATGGCAGAACATATATATCTTTTTACCTGATAAAAAGCTATTTTAAGTATATGGATTACTCTGTATTTTATATCGAAAATATTACTGATATTGATGATAAAATTATTAATAGAGCTAAAGAATCTAATATTGACCCAGAAGAATTAGCTAGAAATTTTGAGGAAAAATTTAAAGAAGATATGGAAAAACTCAACGTTGACTCTGTAAATCTCTACCCAAGAGCCACATATCATTTAAATAAAATATTTAGTCAAATTCAAACACTCATTGATAAAGGATTTGTATATAAAACTGAAACAGGAGTTTATTATGAAAGTTCAAAATTTAAAGAGTTTGGAAAATTTTCCAATAGAAAACTAGACAAACTTAATTCTCACAGAATAGCTGTTGATTCAAGCAAAAAAGATCCAAGAGACTTTGTACTTTGGAAAAAACTAATGAAAAACCATATTATGAATCAAAATGGGGAAATGGTAGATCTGGCTGGCATATTGAAGATACAGCTATAATTGAAAAATACTTTGGTTCTCAATATGATATTCATGGAGGAGGACTAGATTTAATATTTCCACACCATGAAGCAGAAATAGCTCAAATGGAAGCAATTTCAGGTACAACACCAATGGTAAACTACTGGATGCATACTGGTTTTTAAATGTTGATGGAGTTAAAATGTCAAAATCTCTTGAAAATTTCATAACTATAAGGCAACCTCTTAATGATTGGGATCCAATGGTTTATAGGATATTTGTTCTCTCAACACATTATTGAAATCCTATTGACTTCTCACAAAAATCACTAGAACAAGCTTCGAAAAACTTAGATAGATTAAATAAAAATGTTTTAAATTTAAAAGAAACTTTAAAAAATGATAAAAATATTATTATAATAGAAGATCTTCCTATAAACCCTAGTAAAGAATACCTAGAAAAAATAAAAAATGAAATAGAAAAATCATAACAAGAATTTAAAACTCTTGAATCTGCTAAAAAAGAATTTTTCAATAATATGGATGATGATTTTAATACTCCTAGAGCATTAGCTATTATTTTAAATTTTACAAAACACATTAATGGGAAAATTAATGATATTTTAGAAAAGGAATTAAATAAAATGGATTATTATTTTATTAATGAATCTTTATTATTTTTAAAAGACTTTGATAAAACATTCAAACTAGATTTATTTAAAGAAAAAGAAGTTGTAAAAGAAGATAATTCTTCTGAATTATTAGAAATTATGATGAATAATAGGGAAAATTAAGAGAATCAAAAAATTATCAATTATCTGATGAAATAAGAGATAACTTAAATGAGATTGGAATAGATATTCAAGATTAACAAAGATAAATTAAATCAATGAATGAACTATAATAAATGAACTAAATTATTAAATGAAATTATTAAATGAATTATAATTATTATAAATTAATTAAAAATAACTTTAATTGAGATGAAAAAATGACAAATGAAAAAATAGCAAACAATATATCTGAACTTGTAGGAAACACCCCTTTATTAAAAATAGCTGAAGATGATCCTGATGTAAAAGCAGAATTAGTGGTTAAATTAGAATCCTTTAATCCGCTTAGTAGTGTTAAAGATAGAATTTCTGTGGGTATGGTTAATGAAGCTGAAAAAAGAGGATTGATTAATAAAGAAACTGTTCTTATTGAACCAACTAGTGGAAATACTGGTATTGGATTAGCTTTTGTAGCAGCTAGTAGAGGTTATAAACTTATCCTAACCATGCCAGATACTATGTCTATTGAGAGAAGAAAATTATTAGCTATATTTGGAGCAGAAATTGTATTAACTCCTGGAGCAAAAGGAATGAACGGAGCAATAGCTAAATCCGATGAATTACTCGAAGAAATTGAGAATAGTTTTTCAGTTCACCAATTTTCAAATCCTGTAAATGTAGAAACACATTATAATACAACAGCTGAAGAAATTTGGAATGATACAAATGGAAAAGTAGACGTTATTGTAGCAGGTGTTGGTACAGGAGGAACAATAACTGGATTAGCTAAAAAATTAAAAGAAAGTGATAAAAACCCAAATCTTAAAGCCGTATCTGTTGAACCAGAAGCTTCATCAGTATTATCTGGAGAAAATCCTGGGCCTCATAAAATTCAGGGAATAGGTGCTGGTTTTGTACCAGATATTTATGATTCTAATTTAATTGATGAAATCATTCAAGTTAAAGATGAAAATGCATCTAAAGCTATGCTAAGATTAGCTAAAGAAGAAGGAATTCTTGCAGGAATTTCATCTGGTGCAGCTACACATGTCGGACTAGAATTAGCTAAAAAAGAGGAGAATACAGGTAAAAGAATTGTTGTAATACTACCAGATACTGGAGAAAGATATCTTTCAATGGATTGGGTATTTGAAGTTATCTACAAAGAATATTATGATGTTTTATAAAAAAATAAAAGAACTATAGCATCAAAAATATCATTATATTAAATTAAAATATTTAAAATTTTATAATTAATATCTAAAAATTTAATTATATTTTGAATTTGTTATTTTTTATAAATGACAATCATTTTAATTTATTAAATCTATTAATTTTTAGTTATAACTAATTAATACAATAGTTTTAATAAATATGAAAAACAAACCATAATTTATTATTTTTCATGATTAATTTTTCATAATATTTATTTATATAAATATTTTATATGTTAATTATATATTAAAAATTAAAATAAACAAAAAAGGAGCCAATTTAATGATATATATGGATCATTCAGCCACAACACCGGTTAGAGAAGAAGTATTTGAAATAATGAAACCTTATTTCACAAGATCTTTTGGAAATGCATCTACTTTTTATTCTCTTGGAAGAGAAGCAAAAGAGGCAATGGAAAATGCTAGAGAAAATGTAGCTAGTATTATAGGTGCAAATAAAGATGAAATTATTTTTACCAGTGGTGGGACCGAATCTGATAATATTACTATTCAGGGAATTGCTTATAAGTTAAATGAAATGGGGAAAGGTAACCATATTATTACATCTTCTATTGAACATCCTGCGGTTATGGAAACATGTGCAGTTCTTGAGAAAAAAGGATTTGAAGTGACTTATCTTCCTGTTTATGAAGAAGGAATTGTAAAAATTGAAGATTTAAAAAATGCAATAAAAGAAGAAACTATTCTTATTACAATAATGCATGCTAATAATGAAATCGGAACATTACAACCAGTTAATGAAATAGGCAAAATAGCTAAAGAAAACAAAATTAAATTCCATACAGATGCTGTTCAAAGTGTTGGAAAAATTCCTGTTGATGTGAATGAAATGAACGTAGATTTACTTTCAATTTCTTCTCATAAAATATATGGACCAAAAGGAATCGGTGCATTATATATCAAAAAAGGAACAAGACTTCAGCCAATACTTTTTGGAGGAGGTCAGGAAAAAGATTTATCTCCTGGAACTGAAAATATAGTAGGTATTGTAGGATTAGGAGAAGCTTGCAGACTAGCTAAAGAAGAATTAGAAAAAAATATTTCCTATGTAACTAATCTTAGAGATAAATTGATTGATGGAGTTTTAAATTCTGTTGAAAAATCTTATATTAATGGGGATAAAAATAAAAGACTTCCTGGAAATGTAAATTTCCGTTTTACTGGCATAGAAGGAGAATCCATAGTACTTATGCTAGATGCAAAAGGAATTACTAGTTCAACTGGTTCTGCATGTTCTTCAACAAAATTAACAGCTTCTCATGTTTTAAAAGCTATTGGTTTAGAAAATGTTGATTCCCATGGTTCTTTAAGATTAACTATTGGTCCTGAAAATACCGAAGAAGAAGTTAAAACGGTTATTAAAGAAATACCTCCAATAATAGAAAAACTTAGAAGTTTGTCTTCTATTTGGAATAAAGATGAATCTATTTGGGAAAACAATACTAAAAGTTGTGATATTTAATTAAAAATTATTTATAATTAAAAATTAATGAATTATTAATTTGTTAATTTAAATTATTTATTTAATAAATATTTAAATTTATATACTAATAACTAAGGTGAAAAAATGTACTCAGAAAAAGTTATGGATCATTTTACTAATCCTAGAAATGTAGGGGAAATTGAAAATCCTGATGGGGAAGGAACTGTAGGAAATCCTACTTGTGGAGATATGATGACTATCTATATCACAGTTAAAGATGATAAAATTGATGATATTAAATTCAAAACCTTTGGTTGTGGAGCAGCAATAGCTACAAGTAGTATGATTACAGAATTAGCTAAAGGAAGGACTGTTGATGAAGCATATGCCATAGGTAGAAATGATGTTGCTGAAGCATTAGATGGACTTCCAAAAGTTAAAATTCACTGCTCTAATCTAGCTGCAGACGCTCTTCAAACAGCTATCGAAGATTACAGATCAAAAAATAGTTAATTTATTAGTTTATAATTATTTATATAAACTTTAATTAATTCTCTTTTTAATTTTTTATATCTATCTAGTCAAATTTACTGTTTAATTTTATTATTATTTATTTGTTAATCCAAATATAAAAATTATATTAAAATATATATAAAATATAATAAAATAAAAAATAATAATATAATAATAAAAATTATTATAATTATTTAATAAGCAATGGTTTTGAAGTTGATTTTTTACCAGCACCATTATTATATGTTGTTGTAACTATTTTTTTAGATTTTTTAAAAGATTTTGGAATTATAACTTTAACAATTACAGATTTTCCAGATTTTAATGGTTTAACTTTAACAGTTTTTTTATATTTTCCATATTTAAAAGTTAAGTAAAAAGCTTTAGATTTGGACTCTCCATTATTATAAACTTTAATCTTGTAAAGAAGACTTTTAAAATTATAATATGAAGAATATCTTCCTGCATATACACGTGGACCTATAATAACAATATTTTATATTAGTTTTCCAGATTTAACTTTAACATTATTAATTTTAACAGATTTTGGAATAAAAACAGCAGTTCTTTTTTTAGCATAAATAGTACTTTTAGAAATAGTTCCTTTTGATGAAGAAGCAATTATAATACCATGAGAATCTTTTCTTTTAATAGTTATTATTGAATTTGATATTTTTCCATTCCATTTAGTTGCAAAAATACCTGAACCATTCTTATCAGAACTTATATCTGAATTATGGAAATTACCTGTCCAATTTCCACCACCTATCATAACATTACTAATAACATTGGATTTAAAAATATAGTTACTAAAATTTCCATAAATATTTATACCAACAATACCAAGTAAACCATTACCATTTAATCAACCCATAAAAGTTAATTTCTAGCTGTAACTTGGTTTAGAAACATTTATAGTATCAATCAATTCATAATTATTGGTGTTGAAGATAAGATTATTAACAATATATATCTAATTTTTATATAAAATTAATTATATTATCAATAAATTTATTTTTAATTAATTTATTATTTATTAATTAATTTTCAATATTTTATTAATTGATTTAATTAGCTATAATTGACACTTAGAAGGATTATATTAATATAAACATTATTGAATAAAATGAATTAATATAATTCATTTTTAGTAATTTTTAAATAAATTAATACGAAAAATAAACAAAAGATTTATATGCAGAATCTCAAGGAAATCCTAAGTTAGATGTTCCTGACTTTGAAGAATTAGCAAAAATAGCTCATGATAATGATATCCCATTGATTGTAGATAATACTTCTACAGTAGACCTTGTTAAACCAGCAGAATATGGTGCTGATATTGTAGTTGATTCTGCAACTAAATTTCTCGGTGGACATGGAACTAGTCTTGGAGGATTAATAGTTACTGGTGATGAATTTGATTGGGCTAATGGAAAATTCCCAAAATTTACAAAAACTGATCCTACTTACAATGGATTATCTTATACAGAGGCATTTAATGAATTAACATATATAATAAAAGCTAGAGGGAATTTCCTTAGGGATGTTGGTCCTTCCTTAAGTCCATTTAATGCATTTTTGATATTGCAAGGTATAGAAACATTGTCTCTTAGAATGAAACAACATAACGAGAATGCTCTTGAAGTAGCTAAATTCCTCGATAATCATGATAGTGTTTCATGGGTAAATTACCTGGTCTTGAACATGATTCTTCTCACAAACTCGCGAAAAAATATCTTAAAGGAAGCTATGGTGCTTTATTAGGTTTTGCTATTGATGGTGGACTCGAAGAAGCTAAAAAATTTATTAACAATGTGGAATTACTTTTTCACTTAGCTAATATCGGAGACTCAAAATCTTTAGTTGCTCATCCTGCTTCCACAACTCACTCTCAATTAAGTCCAGAAGAACAAAAATTACTAGTGGTGTAACTCCCGATTTCATCAGATTATCAATTGATGTTGAAAATATGGAAGATATTCATATCTGATATTGATCAAGCATTAAATAAAGCAATAAATTAGGTATATTTATATCAGATATATCTTAAAAAATATTAAAATATTAAATTGAATTATTAATAACTAAAATAATAATGTAATAAAATATTAATAATATTAATAAATTTTATTATAAAGTTTAATTCATTCTTTTCATTATTCTTGAATAATTATTCCTAAAAATTTACAATATATATATAATCATAATATTTATTAATCAATTTGAATAATATGAGTAATAAAACAATAGTTATACATTAAAAATATTTTAAAGGATATATATTTTAATCAATATAATAATTTTACTGATAAAATGTTTAACCTATTATATCCAAGGTGACCATATGATTAATGAAAATAAAACTAATAATATTGCTGATACAAATAATATTAATAATAATGAGAATAATAGTAAAAATAATGATATTAATAAAAAAAAGAGATATGGTGATAAAACATTAGAAGTTCATGCAGGGCATGAAGATCTTGGACACACAGGATCAAGAGCTGTTCCTATATATCAAACTACGGCTTATGTTTTTGATGATGTTGATGATGCGAAAGATCGTTTTTCATTAGATAAAGATGATAATATATACATTAGATTAAATAATCCAACTACTTCAGTTTTTGAAGATAGAGTTGCTGCAATTGAAGGAGGAGTTGGTGGATTAGCACAATCTTCTGGTGCTTCAGCCATAGTTCTTTCAATATTAAATATCAGTAAATTAGGAGATAATATTGTATCAGCAGATAATTTATATGGGGGAACAATTAATTTCTTTACATATACTCTTCCAAAATTAGGACGATCTGTGAAATATGTTAAATGTGATGATATTGAAGGATATAAAAATTCTATTGATGATAAAACAAAGGCTATTTTTGTTGAATCGATAGGAAATCCTCGTTTAGATGTCCCTGATTTTGAAACTATAGCTGAAATCGCTCATGAAAATGATATTCCTCTCATTGTTGATAATACTGCTGGAATTGGATTATTTAAACCTATTGAACATGGTGCTGACATTGTTGTTTACTCAGCAACAAAGTACATTGGTGGTCATGGAAATAGTCTTGGTGGGGTCATAGTAGATTCTGGTAACTTTGATTGGACAAACGGAAAGTTCTCTGAATTTAATACTCCGGATCCTAGTTATCATGGAATAATTTTTACAGAAAAATTTGGTGATCATGCATTTGTTGTAAAGGCAAGGACACAACTATTGAGAGATCTTGGAACAACTATTAGTCCTTTTAATTCTTTTCAATTAATTCAAGGTTTAGAAACATTATCTCTTAGAATGAAACAACATAGTGATAATGCTTTAAAAGTAGCTGAATTTCTCAAAAAAAATCCTAATGTGGCTTGGGTTTCATATCCTGGTCTTGAAGATGATTCTAATCATGAAATTGCAAGTAAATATTTAAAAGATTTTGGAGGATTAGTTGCTTTTGGAATTAAAGGAGGGCTTGTTGAAGGTAAAAAATTCATAAAAAATGTTGAATTGTTATCACATGTAGCGAATATTGGTGATTCAAGAACATTAGTAACTCATCCTGCTTCAACTACACATTCTCAACTTTCTAAAGAAGAATTAGATGAAGTAGGTGTTACTCCTGATTTTATTAGATTGTCTATAGGATTAGAAAATATTGAAGATATTATAAATGATATTGATCAAGCTTTAAAGAAAGCAGTTCAATAATAAATTAAATAAATAAAACTACAATAAATATAACTAAAATCACAATAATTAGAAATCAAATAAATAAAATAATAAAAAATAATAAATGACAATATACTAAAAAAGATAAATGGAATAAAAAATAAAATAAAATGTTAGGATAATAAAACTAATTGTTAATTATTAATCAAAAATAAAAAGTAGCTGGAATTAACATGAAAAAAGAATCTATAGGTATTGTGGAAACAAAGTATTTTAATATAGAGGGGGATTTAAAGCTTGAATCTGGGAAAACTTTGAGTGATGTTACAATAGCTTATGAAACCTATGGTAAATTAAATAAAGAGAAAAATAATGCAATTCTTGTGTGTCATGCTTTATCTGGGGATGCTCATGCAGCTGGGTGGCATGAAGGAGATAAAAAGCCAGGATGGTGGGAAATAATAATTGGGCCTGGAAAAGCTCTTGATAGTGAAAAATATTTTATTATTTCTTCTAATGTTTTAGGTGGATGTAGTGGATCTACAGGCCCTTCATCTATCAATCCGTCTACTGGTGAAACATATAATCTAAATTTTCCTGTTATTACAATAAAAGATATGGTTAAAGCCCAAAAAAAATTAGTCGAAAATTTTAACATTGCTCAGTTATTATCTGTTGTTGGAGGATCAATGGGGGGAATGCAAGTTTTACAATGGATTGTTTCTTATCCAGAAATGGTCAAAAAAGCCATTCCAATAGCTACTACTGCACATTCTTCTCCTCAGCAAATTGCTTTTAATGAAGTTGGTAGGCAGGCTATTATAACTGATCCTAATTGGAATGATGGTGATTATTATGATAAAGAGAACAATCCTAGAAATGGGCTTGCATTAGCTAGGATGATAGCACATATTACATATCTTAGTGACGAATCAATGTATGAAAAATTTGGAAGAGACCTTAAGGATAAAAAAGAGGTTAGCTATGATTTTTCAATGGATTTTCAAGTAGAAAGTTATCTTCATTATCAAGGGGATGCTTTTGTCAAACGATTCGATGCTAATTCTTATCTTTATATTACTAAAGCCATAGATTACTTTGATTTGTCTAGTAATGGTTCTCTTATTGAAGGATTAAAAAACATAAAATCAAAAGTTCATGTTATATCTGTTGACTCAGATTGGTTATATCCTTCAGATCAATCTAGAGATATATTAATGGCTTTAAATGCAAATAATATTGATGTAATTTACAGTGAATTAAAATCAACTTATGGTCATGATGCATTTCTTTTAGAAGAAGGTCAACTTAATTATATTACTAATAATTTCATGACAAATATTCTAGCTGAAGATCTTATGGATAATAATGTTTCAACCATTAAAAAAGATGCCCAATTAGAAGATGTAGCTAATCTAATGATGTCAGAACATGTAACTCATATTCCTGTTGTTACTGATGATAATAAATTAATAGGAATTGTAACTGCATGGGATTTATCAAAATCTATAGCTATAAATTGCAGTTCTCTTAATCAAATAATGACAAAAAATGTTATTACTTGCAAATCTGATGAAGCTATTGAATCTATAGCTAGAAAAATGAAAGAAAGCGATATTTCTTGTTTGCCTGTTGTTAATGATAATTCTATACTTGAAGGAATTATAACTACTGATCAGATTAGTCATTTATTAAGTGATTAATATGTTTAAACGAATGAAAAAAGATATTTTAATGGTTCATTTAAGAGATCCTGTTGCAAAAAGTTCTTTTGAGATCTTCTTTTGTTATTCAGGTCTACATGCCATATGGTATCATATTATAGCTCATTATTTATGAAAACATAGTAGATATCTTTCAACAAGAATCATATCTTCTTTAAATCGTTTTTTCACTGGTGTAGAAATTCATCCGACAGTTAAAATTGGTCAGAGAGTGTTTATTGATCATGGAATAGGTGTTGTAATTGGTGAAACTGCTGAAATAGGTGGTGATGTTCTGTTATACCAAGGTGTTGTACTTGGAGGAACTAGCACTGCAAAAGAAAAAAGACACCCTACTGTTGGTAATGGTGTTGTTATTGGTTCTGATGCTCTTGTTATAGGTAATATTAAACTTGGTAATGGGTCTAAAGTTGGAGCAGGTTCTGTTGTTTTAAAAGATGTTCCAAATAGAGCAACGATTGTAGGTGTTCCAGGAAAGATAGTCCATGGAAAAAGAAAATGTGCTTATGGATCATGAACATCAAAAACTACCGGATCCTATTGATGAAATCTTACAAAAACTTATTAAAAAACAGAAATACCTTGAAGAAGAACTTTCTAAACTTAAAAAGAAAATATTAATAATTGAAAATAAAAAAATTAAAAATTAAAGATATATTAAAAATATATTGTATTATTAATAAGATATTTTAATTTAATAAATTAATAATTTAATTATTTATTATAATTAAATAAAATATAATTATTATACTTTAAATAAATACAAAATAGTAAAGTGTGAGAAAATTGAAACCACCATGTGAAATTGTTGTATGGTATTTAATTCCAGGAATTAGGTCAGTTTTGGCTAAAAAACTTTTTAATTTAGGAATGAAACAAAAAGAAATTTCTAATATATTAAATATTACTCAACCTGCTGTTTCTCAATATCTCAGTGATAAAAGAGGTAATGAAGTAGGATTTAGTGATGAAATTTTAGCTATGATAAAAAATTTAGCTCATGACTTAAAAGACAGTGAATTAGAAAAAATAGATATTATTCCAAGAATTTGTGAAATTTGTAGGAAAACTAAAGCAGAAGATATCTTATGTATGACACATAAAGAAAAAGATATAGTTCCCGAAGGTTGCAAAGCATGTTTAGGTAGTGAAGCTGGGGGATGTAATGAATCTTCTCCTAAGAAAGGCACTGTTGTAGAAGAATGTAACCTTTGTTCTGATCCTTCTGAACATGTTCTATTTTACGATATTTAATGTAAAAAATTAATATAAAACATACGAAAAATTAAAAAATAGATAATATGGTTAGAATAGTTGGGTTAAGTGGATTATTTAATGAAAATAATTTATCTTTAATGTTAAATTCTTTAAAATATACTAATGAAATATCTAAAAATTCTTCATCAGGAATATTTCTTTCTATATACAATAATATTATTTACAATAATAAACTTTGTGATATTAACTCAATTATTTTCAATAATAACTATTATAAAGATAATAAACTTAAAAATAACAATAATAGTTCACATTTTAATATTGCATTAGGCTCAATTTTTCCAATAAATCATGATAATTCTCTTCAACCTATTAGATATAAAAATTTAACATTAATTTTTAATGGAACTATTTACAATTCTTCTGATATTGTGAAATTTTTGAAAAAAACTAACTCTAATAACAACTTTAATTCTAATATTAATTCTAGTAATAATTTTAATAATAATGATATTGAGGATGATCTAATAGTAGTTAATCTTTTATGGAATTATTTTGATCAATATTCAGATTTAAAAAAAGCTGTTTTTAAAGTTAATGAACTTTTAGATGGTGAATATGCTTATGCTATTTTTGACGGTGAAAATTTAGCTATTTCTCGTGATAAATTGGGTATTATTCCCATTTATTATTATATTAATTCTAGTTTTTACAATGTATTTGCTTCTGAAAAAAAAGCATTATGGAAAATTGGAATTGATGATTCAGATATTTGTTCTTTACAACCTGGACATATTTTGTATAATTGGGAACTTTTTTCACCTGAAAATAGGCCATGGGATAAAAATTATATCTCTAAATTAAATATATTTGATAAATTTAATGATTATAATAATTATATTAATTTTAATAACTATGATATTAATGAAATGAATTATAATAAAATAAAAGAAAAATTATTAGAATTATTGATATTTTCTATTAATAAAAGAATTAATGGACTTGATAAAGTAGGTTTGATTTTTTCTGGTGGAGTAGATAGTGCTATATTAGCTAATTTATTAAATAAAAATTATGATAATTTAGACTTGAATTTATATACTGTCGGGGTAGAAAATTCACAAGATTTAAAATATAGTCGGAAAATAGCTAAAAAACACGATCTTTCATTAAAAACAATGATAATTAATGAAAAATTGGTTAAAGAAAGTTTGAACCCTGTTTTAGAAGCTATTGAAGAACCTAATCTTATGAAAATCGGAGTGGGAATGACTTTGTATTTAGCTACTAAAATGGCATTTGATGATGATGTTTCTGCTGTTTTAGCTGGTCAGGGGGCTGATGAATTATTTGGGGGTTATAATCGTTATTTAAATTCATTTAATGAAAAAAATTCAAAATATATTGAACTTGAATTGATTAATGATATAAAAAATGGTTATAAAGTTAATTTTGAAAGAGATAATAAAATTGCTAATTCTAATGGAGTTGAACTTAGAGTTCCTTATTTAGATGAAACTTTAGTTAATTTCTCACTTAAAATACCTATTCAGTATAAGATCCAATCTAATGAAGATAAACTTAGAAAAAAAATTTTAAGAGATATAGCTTTAGATATCGGTCTTGATGAAGAAATTGCAATGCGTCCTAAAAAAGCAGCTCAATATGGGTCAGGTATTCATAAAATACTTATAAAAAAAGTTTTAAAAGATATTAATCTAGATCTTGAGATGAATAAAATAATAAATAAATAGAAACTTAAATTAAGAATGAAAAAAATTTATTATATAATTTATTATAAATTAATTATAACTTTAATAACAAATTATTTAATAATAAAATAAATATTGAAAATGAATTAATCATGATATAATTATAAAATAAAATATTTGATAAATATAATATTATTCTCTAAAAATCCTATTTTTAAAAAACCTTTTAATAGTATGAAAAATATAATTATTCTTATTTATTAGATTTAATTGATATTTTTGTAGTTATATAAATTATATTAAATTTATTATTTGTATAAAATATTAACTATGGATATAAACTATCTAAAAATGGAGATTTATAATGAAAATTGAAAAAGACGCAGAAAAAATTCTTAAAGATTTTTCTAAGACGCTTGAAAATATACCAGACCTTGAAGAAACTCATTATATAGTTGACAATGTAAATCTCACAGGTGAAGATAAATCTAAAGAAAAAAATCCAGAAAAAATTATGAGAAATGCTAGAACTGATAAAGATGGAAACTTATTAGTTAAAAAAGTTGATTGGATTAATTAGATAAAAAAATCTCATATATCTAATAGAATGTAATCCTAGATAATTCTAGTATGATATTTTAGATAAGAATTATATTTATATTAATAAATTTATATTTTTCAGATCGTATTTTATACTAGTTTTTTCTTTATATTTTATTTTATTATTAGATTTACTTTGTTATTTTTGATATAACAAACAACATTTTATATAAGACACAAATTATTATAAAATATTACTAAATATTGCTAAATATTAATAGATATCAATTAATAATAATTAATATTAATTTTCTAATATATATTTGGGATAAATTTAGGATATGTTTAAAATATATTTAAGATAATATGAAAATATTCATGAAAATAATGACATTATAACAATAATAAAATAATGTATTAAAAAATAATTTAATAAAATAATATAATAAATAAGAATAATTGTAATAAAAATTTTAATAATATAAATTATTTTTTAGGAATATCGGTTAAAAGAGTGATAAAATGAAAATGAATTTAGTTCTAGAACTTCAAGATGTTCCAGGACAATTGGTTTCTGTATTAGATCCTATCAGTGGCCTTGGTACAAATTTAGTAACTGTAATTCACCAAAGGGATTCAAAAAATGAAAAAGGAATGATTCCTGTTCAAATTACTATTGAAGGTGAAAGAGACAACCTTAAACAAGTTATTCAAAAATTAACTGATATGAATATCACTATTCTTGAGAAAGATGGTGTTATTGTAAAGGAAAAAATTATTACAATACTTATTGGTCATGTAATTGATAGAGATATTAAAGATACTATGGATCAAATCAATTTACTTGAAGGAATTTCTGTAGTGGGTCTTGATGTGAAATTAGAAGAAGAATTAGAATCTTCAGCTATGATTGTAATAGAATCAGATGCTGGAAAGAAAGATATGGTTCTAAACAAAGTTCAAGAAATAGCTACTTATAAAGATTTATTGGTTGTAAATGAAATTTAATAATTATAAATTTAAATTATTAATTTATAAATTTATTAATTAAATTTGGATATGAAATTATAATTATCAAGATTCTAGGGGAATATAATGAAAGAATTAAAACTTATTTTAATGGGATTTGGTGCAGTTGGTAAAGGTGTAGCTGAATCAATTTCTATTAAGAGAAACAATATAAAGGATAAATTTGGAATTGATTTTAAATTAGTAGCTGTTGGTGATTCATCTTCTTCAGCTATTTCTGCAAATGGTTTAGATGAAAAACTTCTAATTGAAACAAAAGAAAAAAAAGGAACTTTAGATAAATATCCAGAATTCGGATCAAATATTAATGGAGAAGCAGTTTTAGATAAAGTCGATTATGATTTATTAGTTGAAGCCACCCCAACTAATATTGAAAATGGGGAACCTGCAAAATCATTGACTATCAAAGCATTTAACGCTGGAAAAGATGTTGTAACATCTAACAAAGGACATTTAGCATTATTTTTCTCTGAAATGATTGAAATAGCTAATCAAAATAATGTTGAATTTAAATATGAAGCTTCTGTTGGAGGCGCAATGCCTATTATTAATTTTGCAGAAAAAACTCTTCCTAGTTCTAAAATTTTTTCCATAATTGGAATTTTAAATGGAACAACTAATTATATCTTATCAAGAATGACAATTGAAGGTTCTTCTTATAAAAATACTCTTGAAGAATCTCAACAATTGGGTATTGCAGAAACTGATCCTACTCAAGATGTTGAAGGTATTGATGCTGCATGTAAAACAGTTATTTTAGCTAACTCTCTACTTGGAATTCCTGCTACATATTCTGATGTTGAGGTTGAAGGAATTTCTAAAATCACTTCTGAAGCTATAGGATTAGCTAAAAAAGAAGGATATTTTATTAAATTAATTGCTGAAGTTTCAAAACATGCTCTTAAAGTTTCTCCAAGACTTATTAAAAAAAATAGTCCATATGCTATTGAAGGCACTTTAAACATGGCTACCTTAAAAACTGATCTTGCTGATGAAGTAACAGTTGTTGGAAAAGGAGCAGGTTCAATTGAAACAGCTTCTGCAATGTTGACTGATATAATTAATATTATAAAAATTAAATATCAAAAATAAATATTTTAAGTTATATTATAAATTTTTGAAATTTTTTAAAAATATTTTTTTATTATAAAATAATGATAAAAATAATTTTTAATAAGTATATAAAGAATTAATTTATAAAGAAGTAATATAATTTAAAATTTATTTTAAGGAATTAAGATATAAGGAATTATTATGAAATATGTAGTTTTAATAGGGGATGGGATGTCTGATTATCCTATTTCTGAACTTAATAATAAAACTCCACTTGAAGTAGCGGATAAACCAAACATAGATGAATTAACTAAAAAAGGAAAAACAGGTCAATTAAAAACTGTTCCAGATAATCTTGAACCAGGTTCTGATGTTGCAAATATGAGTATATTGGGGTATGATCCTCAAAAATATTATACTGGTAGAGGACCTCTTGAAACTGGAAGTATGGGTGTTAGAACCACAGCTGATGAAGTTAGTTTTCGCTGCAATCTTATAACTGAAGAAAATGGAAAACTTGCTGATTTTAATGCTGGGCATATTAGTTCAAAGGAAGCAACTATATTGATAGATCACCTTAATAAAGAATTTTCTAAAGATTTTATTTTAGATAAAATAGGTGATGGGAAATTTTATTCTGGAATTAGTTATAGGCATTTATTTGTAAAAAAAGGTAAAAATTTATCTGATTTAAAAACTACTCCTCCTCATGATATTGTTGGGGAAAAAATAGATAAATATACTGAGTGGAATGGTGAAGATTTAGTTATTAAAGATATAATGAATTATTCCAAAGAAGTGCTAAAGAATCATCCTGTTAATAAAGAAAGAATAGCTAATGATAAAAAATCTGCCAATATGGTTTGGCTTTGGGGACAAGGTTTAAGACCTTCTTTACCTAATTTCACTGATATTTATGGTTTAAATGGTTCTGTTATTACTGGTGTAGATTTATTGAAAGGAATTGGTGTTTTTGCAGGATTAACAAATATTAATGTTCCTGGGGCTACTGGTTATTTTGATACTGATTATAAAGCTAAAGGAAAATATGCAGCTAATTCTTTAAAAGATAATGATTTCTTATTTGTTCATATTGAAGCACCTGATGAAGCAGGTCATACTGGTGATATTGAAGAAAAATTAAAAGCTATTGAAAGAATTGATAAATATGTTCTAGGTCAAATCAGAGATAAAATTAATGATTATGATAGATATAAAATAGCTATTCTTCCTGATCATGCTACTCCTATTGATATTAGGACTCATACTAGAGATCTTGTTCCTTTAACTATTTATTCTAGTTTGGAAGAAGATTTTGCTGACGATGTTAAGATTTATACAGAAAAAACTCTTGTTAATGGATCATTAGGTATTGATAAAGCACATAAGTTAGTCAACAGAATGATAAATTAGTTAATTATAGTTAATATTCTATTACTATATTCTATAACCATTAATTTATATATTAATAGGGACAATATAAATAATATATTAGTTAATTCGCTAATTTTAATCAATATAAAATTATTGTAATATTAATAGAAATTTTTAGAAAATTTCTAATATTATTGATTTTATTTATAATATTTCTATTATTAATTATATAAATTAATATATATGATATTTTAATTAGATTCTTTATTTAAATTATTATATTACTATAAAACTTATTATCAAATTATATAAATTATTTAAAAATTTATTAAAATCATAAATTAAAGATAATTATAAATAAAGGATAAAATTTAGAAAAAATTACTGGAGATGATTTTTCTGACAAAATATATTATTATAACTGGTGGAGTTGTGAGTTCTATCGGAAAAGGAATTACTTCGGCGTCTATAGGAAGAATTTTACGTTCTTATGGTTTGAAAGTAGGAGCTATTAAAATTGATCCTTATTTAAATCGGGACTCTGGAACACTTAACCCTTATCAACATGGTGAAGTATTTGTAACATATGATGGAATGGAATGTGATCTAGATTTAGGCCATTATGAGAGATTTTTGGATGTCGAACTTCCAGGAGTTTCAAATATAACTACTGGAAAAGTTTATCAATCTGTTATTGATAAAGAAAGAAAGGGAGAATTCCTTGGAGCTTGTGTTCAAATTATTCCCCATATTACTGATGAAATTAAATCAATGGTTAGAAAAACCTCTGGTATTGAAGATTATGATGTTGTTTTAATTGAACTTGGTGGTACTGTTGGAGATATTGAGAGTCAACCTTTTTTAGAAGCTCTTAGACAGTTAAGAAATGAAGAAGGGCATGATAATGTAATGTTTGTTCATGTTACTTTTATCCCTTATCTAAATGCAGCTGGTGAATTTAAAACAAAGCCTACTCAACATAGTACTAAAGAACTTCGAAGTACTGGTATAAATCCAGACATGATCGTGTGTAGAAGTCAAGAACCTATAGATGAAGATTTTAAACGTAAGATAGCTCATTTTTGTGATGTAGCTCCTAATGCTGTGGTTAATGCACCTGATGCTCCTTCTATTTATGAAATTCCATTAACTCTTGCTAATGAAGATGTAGGAAAATTTGTTGCTGATAGAATAAATCTTGATGTTGATAATGAATCTGCTGATTTAGATCAGTGGAAAACTACAGTTAAATCTCTTCAAAAACAAGATCCTGTGGTGACTATTGCAATCATTGGAAAATATATTGAATTAGAAGATTCATATATAAGTATAAGAGAATCATTATTACATGCTGCTGCTGAAGTTGGGGTTAAACTTGATCTTAAATATATAAGCTCTGATATTGATGAGTTAAATCAAAATGAATTGAAATCACTTGATGGTATTCTTATTCCTGGTGGATTTGGTGAAAGAGGTGTTGAAGGTAAATTAGATGCTGTTGAATATGCAATAGTTAATGAACTTCCTATTTTTGGAATATGTTTAGGTATGCATTCTATGGTTATCCAATATGCTAGAAGAAACAATATGGAAGATGCAAATAGTACTGAGTTTAATAAAGATACAAATTTCCCAGTAATTGATCTAATGGAAGAACAAAAAAAGATCAAAGATATGGGAGGAACTATGCGTTTAGGTTCATATGATTGTAAACTCATAGTTGATACTAAAGCTTATAATTCGTATAATTCTAAATCTGTTCCAAATGACGAAAAACAAATAGAAGAACGTCATAGACATAGATATGAATTTAATAATGAATTCAAAGATAAACTTCAAGAAGCAGGACTTGTTATTTCAGGTGTTTCTCCTGATGATTTCTTAGTTGAAATCGTAGAACTTCCTGATCATCCTTGGTTCTTAGGTTGTCAATTCCATCCCGAATTCAAATCAAGACCAAACAAGGCACATCCTTTATTCGTGTCTTTTATGGATGCTGCAGCTAAATATTCAAAGAATAATAAATAATTTTATTTATTCTATTGAATTATTTATTCATTTTATTATTTTTTTAATTTTATCTATTAATCACTTGATAGTTTAATATAATTATTTTTAATTTTTATAAATGATACTTGTTTAGATTTTATTATTTGGCTTAATTTTCTCAATTTATAGTCAATTTTTTTAGGATATATCCTTTTTTAAAGATATAATAATATTAATTTAATAAAAAGTATTAATTTATATATGATGTATTACCAATTTCTTAATATGTATTAAAATGATTGAAATTTTTTATTTATATTTATAGTTTAGATATCATATTTATTGGAAATATTACATTAATTTCTATTTTATTAATAGTAGTAGCTATGATTATAGCTACTATATATGACTTAAAGTTTAAAATAATTCCAAATAAATGAGCTATTCATTAATTATATTCGGATTAATTATTAATGGAATTAATTCGATAGTTTCAAAAAATTATTTTTTGATATTGGGTTCAATAATTTTATCAATATTTACTTTTCTAATATCTTATGGATTATGGAGATTAAAAATATGGGGAGGAGGAGATGTAAAATTAATCACTGGAATAAGTTCAGTACTTCCATTTCATCCTAATATTTTAAACCAATACTTATGATTGAATAATATAATGATAAATTTTTCTTATATTCCTTTTATTGGAAATACATTTATAAAAAATACAAATATTATTCATCTCCTTTAATAAGTTTATATCCATTTCCATTTACAATAATAATAAATAGTATAATTAGTTTCATTTCCTTTTTTAATGGTTTTTATTTGTTTTAATTATATAAAAAACACTTCTAATAAAAATTATGAAAATTGTAAAAATAATAATAGAAATAATAATTATAATAAAAATAATAATAAAAATAACAATTATAATTATTATAATAAAATTATCACTAAAATCAATTTTATTAAAAATATATTTAAAAACTATATTATTGTTTTCAAGAAAGAATCATTAATTAATTACATAAATAACAATTTTAAAAATAGAATTAAGTTTTTAGCTATTTCTTTTATTTGTTTGATTATTTTTAAAGGTTTGATATTTCCTGATCAGATTAAAAATATTAATTTTATATTCTCATTATTAATTTATTTTTTACTAACATGTTTATCACCTCTTTTTATAATTTCAATTAAAAAATTTAGAGTTGTATCAAAAAAGGAAGTAAAAAAACATTTACATATTTCTAAATTGAAAAAAGGTAGGGTTATTGATGATATTATAATTAAAAAAAGATCAAATAATGATTATTATTATAATTGTAATAAGAAGAGTAATAATTATAATAATAATTTTATTGAAAATAATCTAAATTATCTATTAAATGAACTGAATTTTGAAAAGGAGGAAGAAAAATATAATTTATTTTTTAAAAAAGAAGAAAAAAAAGAAGAAAAACAATATAGATTTAAAATAAAGAGTTTAATTGGATTAAATGATAATGATATATCTTTGTTAAATAGTTTATTTAAAAATGATTTAATATTTTCTTATATAGATATTAAAATTGGAATTCCTTTTACTCCATCTTTTGTAATAAGTTTTGTTTTCAGTGTTTTTAGGTGATTTATTTATTTTTGGAATAAAAATAGCTAATCTGTTTATTTAACTATTATAATTATTTATTAGATGAAGGAGATGAAAATATATTCAAACGATTAATAAACTTAAAAATATACAGTATCTTAAGAATATATATTATATTTAGAAATATTATTGAAGAAAAATATTTTCATTTATTAATCTTTCTTATTTTATTAAAATATTTGAAAATATTTAATATATTAAAAATTAAAGAATTATTAAGTAAAAAATTGTTAAATAAAAGTTTTCTAAGTAAATTTAAAGGAAACAACCAGGGCCAATTTTCTCTTGAATTTTTATTAATATCTTTTATTAGTATATTAATTTTGATTTCATTTTCATTGCATCTTTCTGAGATAGGTATTGATTCAACAATGCCAACCACAGAACTTATAGCTATTAAATCTGAAATGATTAAAATCATTAATTGTATTGATGATGTATATGCCGATGGAATAGATTCAAAAAGAACAATAAATGTTGAAGTTCCAATAGATACAAATATAATTTTTTATAATGATTCAATTCGGAAAAAAGAAATTGCAATTGGAAATATTGATATAGGTAATCAAATAAAATCAATTGAACTAGAATTTAATGCCTTGAATATACATAATAATTGGAATATAAGAAAAAATACAAATACAAGAATTGTTATTGAATGAAACATTAACAGTGAAAATATCGTTATTAGATCTTTAAATAATTAATTATATGTATTAATTGAATCAATAAAATAATAAATTAATGGATTAAAAAATTAATTATATTTAAGTTTTTAAATGTTTAAGTGGGTATATACATTGAATTTATCTTTTCTTGCAAATCTAATTAGTGTGATATTTGCTTCATTATCTATTGTAACACCAGATAATGTTAGTGATGCATTAGAAGCTATTAAAGGTATTCCTACTCTAGCTAATCTTATCAATACATCAGCTGGCATCCTACCACTATAAACAATATACGAATTTTTAAAATCTAATTTTTCTTTTGCAGCTGCTCCAATAACTTTATCAATAGCTACATGTCTACTATATCTTCTCGAGTAATAAATTTATTTTTTCATTATTTATTAAACCATCTATATGAGTTCCACCAGTTTTTCCCAAGTAAAAGCTTTCTTTCTAATTTTTTCAATATTATTTAATATTTCTTCTCCATCAACTTTAAAATCAGGATCAACCTTATTTACTAAATCTATTTTTGTTTTCCAACCACCAAAACAAGCTGATCCTACTATAAATTCTTTCATAATCTCAAAGTCTTCTAAATCAACTTTAGCTGTTATTTTCAAACCATCAACTTTAATTTCTTCAATATTATCTATTGTTTCAACAATCCCTTCACCTAACATATATCCAATAGTAAAATCTTCCAAGGAGTCAGAACTGATTAAAAACTTCTATTTAGTGAATCATTAATTATTATTATTGTTGTTTCATCAGGCTACTAGTTCTTCCTCTTTTTCATTATAAAATCCCTTTTTATATATTGAAGCTTTATATTTTTCAGTCATTAACATATTTTCATCTCTTATAATTTATTAATACATATATTTATTATAATTTATAAATATCATTATTATATTAAACTATACAGTATTTAGCTAATCTATACATTATTTAATAAATTAGTATAAAAAATTGTGTGTATAAAATTTATAACATCCAAAATTATAAATATTAATATGAGCTTAAATGTTATTATGCCAAGGTAACTTATTGGCTCAAGCAGTGGGCTGCAAACCCATTAAACGAGAGTTCAAATCTCTCTCTTGGCTTAAATTAAAAATTGATATATAAATGTAAATTAATGTATGGAGAACTATTTTTTGATTGAAGTCAGAAATAATATAATATTGTTTTAATTTTATCATGTATTAAATTCTTTTTTCTCCATACATATTAAATTTACATTTTATTTGTTTACAATTGTTATTTTAATATATTTTTTTAAAGTAATGAATTTATAATCTGATATATGTCTATATTAACATGATTATTGAATTTATTGTCAGAACTCATCATAATATAAAGCTTTACTTTAATATGATTTTGTATTACCGTAATTTAGTGTATTAAATTCTTTTTCATATTATTAACAGAATATATCATGAAAACTATATATAAATTCAATTTTTATATATAATATAACAATCGTTATTAATAAATTATCATTTATTATATATAAATGTTTACTTGATTAAAAATTTTTATTATATAAAAATTTAAAAATATCATATTAAAGTATCAAAATTAGTTATTTGTTATCATAATATTATTTAAAAACTGTATGATTTTTTTATTAAATAATTAGTTTTTGAAATAAAAAGAAAATTATAAATATTATAAATAAAATAATTTAATTATATAATATAACAATTGTTATTAAAAATTAAATTAAATTTTATATAACAAATAGACTAATTTTTATTATGGAAAAGGAAAAATTATGAAAAATATGAATTATGATCTAATTATAGCTAGATATGGTGAAATAGGATTGAAAAGACCTCATGTTAGATCTATGTTTGAAAGAAAGCTAATAGCTAATATTAAATTTGTATTTAAATGTGATATTAAAATTAATCAAGGAAGAATATATATCATTCCTCAAGATTATAAAAAAGCATGCGATAAATTAAAAAAAATATTTGGAATTGTTTCTTTTTCATTAGCTATTACTACAAAAACTAGCCTAGAAAATATAGAAAAAAACAGTACTTAAATATTAAAAAGAATTGTATGAAAATGGATTTTTAAATGATACTACAAATTTTGCTGTTAGATGTCGACGAGTTGGAAATCATGAATTTTCATCCCCAACAGTTAGCTGGATTTGTAGGTTCAGTGATAATAAAAGAATTAAACCCTCCAGTTGATTTAACAAATCCCGACTTAGAGATTTTTATTGAAGTTAGAGATAATAAAACCTATATATTTCATGAAAAAATTAAAGGTCCTGGTGGTTTACCATTAGGAACACGAGGAAAACTCATTGCTCTAATATCTAGTGGAATTAATTCTCCTGTAGCTACTTATTTAATGATGAAAAGAGGTTGTGAAATAATAACTATTCATTTTGATACTAATCCATTTGCAGGTTCTAAAGTAACTGAAAACTTTAAAAAGTTAATAGATAAATTAAATGAATATTTTTATGGATCTCCAATTAAAACTAAAATTATTCAATATGGAGATTATTTAAAAAAATATAAAGATGATGCACCTGAAAAACTAACTTGTGTTTTATGTAAATCTGGAATGTATAATATAGCTAGTAAAATATCTAAAAAAGAAGATGCTTTAGGAATTTATCGATGGGAGTAGTGTAGGTCAAGTAGCCTCTCAAACTCTTCATAATATATTAGCTACTCGTGATGGAGCAAAATTTCCTATTTTGAGTCCTCTTATAGGTTTAGATAAAGTAGAAATAGAAAAAATATCTAAAAATAGGTACTTTTCCAATATCAGAAATTGGTGATGGTGGTTGTTCTGCAGTTCCTCGTTATCCTGAAACTAAACTGATTTAAATAGGGTTCAAGAAGTTATAGAATCAATAGATCAAGAAAAAAATGGAAATAATCATGGATAAATTATATAAAAATACTATAAAAAAATTATAAAAGAATTATAAAAATTATAATAAATTATTAAAAATTACTAATATTATTTATCTATCTAGTGATTGATAGCTAGATATATGAAATTAACTAAAATTAAAAATTATCTATTAAGTGATTGATAGTTAAAATATAAAAATCAAAAGTAAATATTAAAAGATAGAGGTTAAATTATGGTATTAATTATAGGAGCTGGAGTTGGTGGAGGAATTGTAGGAATGGAATTAGCTAAAGCTAATATTTCAGTAACAATAATTGAAAAAGGTCCTTTTTGTGATGTGAAAGATTCATACAAATATTATGATAAAGTTGATGATTATTTAGATCTTTCTAAAACAATATGTGTTGGTGGTTCTAGTGTAGTAGCTGCAGGAAATGGTGTTAGGATTCTAGAAAAAGAATTAGCTAATTATGGTGTAGATATATCTAAAGAATTAGATGAAGTTGAAAAGTTAATTAATATTCATGAGATGGATGATTCTCACTTTGGTGAAGGTACAAAAAAATTTATTAATTCATCTAAATCTATAGGACTTCCAGTAGTAAAAATGCCTAAATTCATTAGAGAAGAAGATTGTACACAGTGTGGAAAATGTGCATGGGGTTGTCCAAATAATGCTAAGTGGTCATCTCAAGATTTTGTAAAAATAGCCATTGAAAATGGAGCTAAATTATTAGATAATACTGAAGTTACTAAAATTATTCAAGAAAAAGGATTTGTTAAAGGAGTTGAAGTTAAATCTTTAGATAATTCCACAAAATTTATTGAATCAGACACTGTTATATTAGCTGCTGGTGCTGTTGATTCAGCTATAATATTACAAAATTCTAATATAAAAGCTGGAGAAAAATTATGGATGGACCCATTTGTTACTGTAGGAGGAGTTTTAAAAGATATTAATTATAACACTGAAGTTACAATGAATGCACTAATTATTGGAAAAAATTTTGTATTAACTCCTCATTATTCGGTATTGTTGAATGAGAATATAAATGAAAATATGATTACTAATATAGATAATGAAAATCTTAAAGTAGATAAAATTAAAGATAAAGATATTTTAAGTATTATGGTTAAAATTCCTGATGATAATCATGGAAAAATTATTAATGGAGAAATAATTAAAGAAAATAGTATAAAAGATATAAGATTTATAGCTGAAGGTGCAGCTACAGCAGGAGCTATTTTAGTTGAAGCAGGAGTTGATCCTAAAACTATTGTTTCAACACATCTTAGAGGTGCTCATCCAGGAGGAACAGCTCCGATAGATGCTATCGTTGATAAAAATCTTGAAACTGAATATAAAGGTTTATTTGTTTCAGATGCTAGTGTGATTCCAGAAGCACCAGGAGCTCCTCCAATATTAGCTATTTTAGCTTTAGCAAAGAGATTATCAAAATATCTGATAGAAAAATATAACTAAAATAATTAAATATAATTTAAAATTATAATTATATTAGAAATTTAAATACTAATTAAGATTTTTTAATATTATTATTTTCGATTATTTTTAAATTATTTATTAAACATACAATTTTTTCTGTTTTTCAGGCATATTATCTATAATTTCTTTTGCTTTAGATGGGGAGATACACGTTTTCTATTTCCTAATTTATCTTCAACTATTACTTGACTTTTTCTAAATATTGGGTAACGTTTTTTTCTTACATTTTTATCTGGATGGTATACTATTTGACACATACTGCAAGTATATTGCATTTTATGTTGAGGAACTTCAGGGTTATAAAATACAAGGTCTTTTTGGGTCTTTTAACATATGCAGGCATAGCTTTTTCTCGTGGATCTTCAAAATCTTTATCTTCTTCTGGAAGATGAAATCGTCCTAGAGACCATGAAAAATATTTTTCTGAGTTAGGAAGACCTGTTGCACCACCACAAATCACTACACAACGCCAATGACTCTTAGGATTTTGATATCCAAAATCACGATCTCCAATAGTAACTTTTGTTTTTTCATCAGAGACATGATCAGGAATACAACTTGCTTTACATAATTTGCATTCATCACAATAGCTCTCTTCCTTGGGTATGGGATCAATAGCTATTAATTCTGCATCAGTTACTAAAGAAGTTAAAGCAATAGATGGGCCATATTCTTTAGTTAGTATATGACCAAAATGACCAAAAAATCCTACTCCTGATCGTGCAGCTAAATATTTGTGTGAAATTATTGGTTTTCTATCTCTTATTCCATTAAGAGTATCTTTTCTATAAATAAAATTAGGACTAGTGGAATAGCTTTATGGCTCATTTGGTCTAAAAATCCAACTACTTCTAAAGAAATTCCTCTTGAAAAATTAGTTGTTCTGATTTTCTGTTCATTAAGAGAAAAATCATCTTTAGTTAAATAAAATTCTATTAAATCTTGATCAAAAGGAACTGCAAGTACAATTGCTGATTTTGCACCTTTCACTGCATCTTCTAAATGAGTTGACTCAGGCCCCATCTTGCAATGTTTCATTTGTAGCTATTCCAACATGAGATGCTCCCAATGATAGAATCAGTTCTTTTACTATCTGTAACTTCTTCTTTTTCATACAAAATATCCCTTAATATTATTAGTTAGCTAATTTATCTATTAAATTAAATACTTATAAATATACCTACTAATTGGTATTTATAATTTAAATATAATAAACATTCGATAAATATATATTCAATAAAAATAAATTATGGATAAAAATTGTATTAAATATAATAATAATAATTATAATATGTAAATTTATATTTAAATATGAAATATTATTGTATTATGTGTTAAATAAATAATATATATTTAGCTAATAATTAGATAAATAAAAAATATATATTAGATAATTAATCAATTAACTAATAAAAATAATTTAATTAATTTTTAAAAATTTATTTAACGAAATTAATTATTATAATATATGTTTTAAGGTTTATAATTTTCATGTTTTATAAAAGAAAAAAATAAAATATAAATTATTATAATTTTAAATATGAAAATATGATCTAAATTTATATTTTAATAATTTTATCCTCCATATACAATTTGTAGGATTTGAATTTCATCTCCATCATTGATTTGAGAATCATCAGGAGCAATTTCGCCATTTTTTAACAATTGTAGTTTCAGGATAAACATCAAGTGTATCTAAAATATCTTTTATTTTAGTTTCATTATCAAGTTCCTTTTCTTGTTTTTTATTTTCAAATATTAGTGTAAAAGTCATTAAACCAGCTTTTATAAATAATATATAACTCTGATGTAGAATATATTAAAAAATTATTATTATTATAATTATTATCCTCATCAACATAATCTTTATAATCCAAATCACAATTCAATTATATTGAATGAAGATAAATCTAAAATATTAAAACTTAATAGTTTTGGGGAATATGTTACTTCACCAATACCAGTTAAATATTTAAATGCTTCAAAAGCTTCTAAACATCCAATAATATTTGGAATTGGACCTATTACAGGATGCACTCCATGACTTAGTTTTTTGATTTCTTCTTTTACATCATCAGTTAATTCTTTATCAAATGAGGGAAGTTGAAACATTTCTTCATAAGTTTTTCTTTCAGGCGTAAAAACACTAATTTGACCCATTGTACCATGGATAGCACCATGAACATAAGGAATTTTTAATTTATTTGCAGCTCTACTTACAATTACTCTGGTAGCTAAATTATCCAATGCATCAATGACTATATCAGAATTTCCAATAACTTCTTCAACATTTTCCTCATTTAATTCTTCATTAAATGCATTCACGTTTACATAAGGATTTATATTTCTAACTCTTTCTTTAGCAGAATAACTTTTTTCTTTAGCTAATGTATCTAATCCGCTAATTAACTGTCTGTTTAAATTTGAAAAATCAAATATATCTTTATCTATCAAATTTATATTTCCTATACCCATTCTGGCTAATTGTTCTATTACAGATCCTCCAATACCTCCACAACCAATTATTGCAACTTTAGCTTCTTTAAATTTTGTTTGTTGGCTTTTTGTAACAATACTCATTTGACGACTTACTATTTCCCAATATCCCATTCCAATGTATCTTGTTGGCAATTTAATCACGTTATTTTTTTAATTTTTTTAAATTATTATTAAGTTTTTTATAAAAAATTTTTAGATAATTAATGTTTTAATTTTTAGATAATTTTTAATTAACTTTTAATTAATTTTAAATTTTTATTAATTTTATAAAAATTTTATAAATATAATTATATTTTATACGGTGTTATAATAACTATAGGTATATTTTTATATTATAATGATTTTATATATATTGAACTTAAAATTATTGAATTTAATAATTATTTTGAAAAATTATCTAATAATAATGGAGTAAATCTAAAATGAATAATGAAATTAAGAACAATTATGAAAAAAATCTTGCAGATATTGTAAAAAATGATTTAAAAGCATCAAAAGCTTTAGGATTATATAAATGTGTTCAATATGGAATGTGTACTTCATTATGTCCTGTAATATCTCATTCTGATTATAATCCTAGGGATATAGTTGATAAAGTTCTTAAAAATCAAGATGAAATAATTTCTGAAGAAATAATTTGGAATTGCTTTTATTGTTATACTTGTCAAAGTATTTGTCCAGTTGGGAATAGTCCAGTGTAATTAATCAGATACTACGGCAAATTGTTATTAAAGAAGGGTTAGCTAATGAAAAAATCCAAGCATTCTTAGTATATGGAGAAACTTTTTTAGAAATAGGTATAGATGGAATGCCAAAAAGTTTTTTCATGGAGTTAAATAATGACATTGAAGGTTGGTTAGATTTAAAAACAGAACTTGATAGTATACGTAGTAAATTATCTTTAGGACCCGTGAAAATGCTTAAAGAATCTATAACAGAAATTAATAAACTTCTTAAAAGAGCAAAATTTCATGATAGAATTAAAAAATTAAAATAATCTAGTAAATAGTGATATTGATATATTATATTAATTTTTTGGTAATTGTTGGTAATATTATGAAAAAAATACCAGATAAATATATTTTATTATTTAAAAGTTGTTTAGTTAGTAGTGAATATCCAGGAATAGAATCAAGCAACTAAATTTGTTTTTGATGAACTATCTATTATGTTATTGATCATGAACAATCTTGTTGTACTGGATTAGGTCATTATAGTGATGTTTTTGATCAACTTTCTACTAATTTAATAGGGCTTTTGGCTCGTGATTTTAATTTATCCAAAAAAATAAATAAAAAGAATATTGTTATTATATGTGCTACAATGTTATGCTATCAACAAAAAATCTTGTGATCTTTTAAATAATAATCCTGAATTAAGAAAAGATATTAATGAAATAGTTAATGATAGCAAATTAGAAGAATATATTGAAAATTCTATTGAATCTGAAAATAATATATTTCATGTAGTTGAAATACTCTATAATAAAAAAGAAGAGCTATCAAAGCTATTATCTAAAAAAAGATATTGTGATCTATCAAATATTAAGGTAGCTACACATCATGCTTGCCATTTTTGTAAAGTTTCAGAAAATGAAATATGCAAATCTAGAAATTCACAAATATTAGATGAATTACTAGAAGTTTGTGATGTTAAAACAATTGACTAGTATAGAAAAAAAGAACAACATGTGGAGCAGGTTTTAGACAGAAATTTACTAATAAAGAATTATCTTTAACTGTTACTGGAGATAAATTATTAGCATTGAAAGAAGAAAATGTGGATATTTTAATCCATATGTGTCCTAACTGTTATGTTCAATATGATAGATATCAACCATATATTAAAAAAAGCTCAAAACTAAATTTAAAACCATTCATTTAAATATAAATCAATTTATAGCTTTGATTTTAGGAGCTGATCCTTTTGATGTTGTTGGTATTCAAACACATACTACATCTATAGAACCACTACTAAAAATATTAAAATTAATTAAATATATAAATAATTAGATATAATGAATAAATAATATATAAAAGAGTAATTAAACTTTTTTATCTAAAATATAACTTTATGGGTTAGTTTATATTTTAATAAATCCATTAATATCAAATTAAATTGATATTATAATTTTTCTATTTCTTCTATTTTGAGACCTGTAATTTTAGCTATGTATTCAATATCTTTTTCATTAGATTTTAAATTTTTAGCTATTTAAATTTTTTCTTCTATTTTATCCTCTTTTTTATCTTATTTGATTCCTTTTTTATTGTTTTGTCTTTGGCTGGTGTCATTTCTCTTTGGTATTTTTAACCGGCTTGTTTTCGCATGTGAATATCATGTAACAATAGTTCATTGGAAAGTAGTTCTTCTATTTTTTCTTCTGCTGTTTTTATATTTTCATCTTTTGTTGTTACCATGTTTATTAGCTCCATGGGGCTGTTTTTATCTAGAAATATTAACCATTTTGTTAATTCATTGTTTAAAATCAAGTTCCTTTTCATTTCTAAACGGAATTAAATTAATATTAATGATTTTTATACAATCATTATAATTACAATCAATATCCGTCTGATTTAACATATTAAATTTTCGATTGACTCTTTCATCACTACAATATTTAAAATTCAGCAAATTTATCAGAATATGATTATTTATATGTTCTAATCCTCTTCTGTCTACTGAATTTGAGAATTTTCGGGAAATATGCAGCTGACTCCTTATTTTAAAAAAATCATCATCCTTTAACTGAACTTCAAGATTAATTATTCTCCCGTCACTAGTTTTGACCTCAAATCAAGAATATAAAGTTTTTTACCCACAATTTTTCCTGGCATAAACTTATTATCAATAATTTCAATTTTTTCAATTGTTTTTTCATTATTTTATTTAAGTATAGCATTAATTAACCCTATTTACTGCTTTTCACAACCAGAAGTAAACATATACTGCGAGAACAAAAATCATCCAATGGATCAAAACTTCTTTTATTTATAGATTTAAATCTTTTAATTATCATAATTCGATTAAAATATTAAACCACAAACTATTTAAGCTTTAATATAATCAAAAAACAATATTAAGTCCCAATAAAACAATTGAAATTAAATATATAAAAAAATATATTAAAATAAAAATTATTTAAAACTATAAAATGATCCCTATATAGAAAAATTGTAAAATTTTATAAAATAAAGATATTCTTATAGACAAAAATAAAAAAAATCTAGTGATTAAAAAAATTAAGTAAAATTTATAAAAATTATATAAATATAAAAATATATTACAAAAAAAGAAAAAATAAAATATTAAATTTTATTTAAATTAATTTTCCTAACTTTAATAAAGCTTTAGGAGAAACTTTAACTAAACTTTTGATTAATTCAGTTGTACTGACTTTTTCAAAGTCAATATCTTGGAAAGCATCAGCTATTGAATTTAGTTCACTGCCAGATAAAGTAGATAAATATTCTTTAACTTTAAGATATTTATCTAATTCAGGACCAATATCATCCCTAATAAGTTCATCATATTCTTTTAAAGCTTTTTCAGAATAATCATTTTTATTTATGGCGTTTGCAGCAACTTTACCAGCATACATTCCACCTTTCATACCACTAATGATTCCTCCACCAGTTAAAGGATTAACTTGTCCAGCTGCATCTCCACAAACAAGAACATTATTCCCATATATTTTTTTAGGCATTCCACCAACAGGATCCCCACCAATATTAATTTCTACAGCTTGCGCGTTTTGTGTAGCAGGACAATTTGCTACAAATTCTTTAAGGTGTTCATAAGGAGTTTTGCCTGTTTTTTTAGTTATAATTGCAAGACCTACATTAGCTATATCCTTTCCTTTAGGGAAAATCCAAGCATAGCCACCAGGAGCAACAGTACCAAAGTAAAATTCAATAACATCTGATTTTTCCATTTCTAATCCAACCATTTCAAATTGGATTCCAGATTCCATATTAGTTGATTTAGTAGCTGTTTTAAGTCCAGCCCATCTACCAACACGAGATTCTGGTCCATCAGCACCTATAACTATTTTAGCTTCAATTTCAAATAATTCTCCCATATGTTCGCAAGTGACTATATAAGCATTTCCTTCTTTTCTCATAGCATGAGCTAAGGTTTTAATTTTAATTTCTGCTCCAGCTCTAGCTGCATCCATAGCCATATATTTATCAAAAACTTTTCTCTCTAAAATATATCCTGCTTCAGGAAGTTCAATTTCATTAGAAGTTAACCATACATTAGTACCATTTGGAGAAACTAATCTGACACCATCTAATTCTTTAGTTACCCAACGTTCATCTGGTTCGATTTTAAGATCTGCAAGTCCTGCTTTTGAAACTCCCTCAGCACAACGTTTCGGAGTCCCGATTTCAGATTTTTTATCAATAAGGATTACATCTGCCCCACCTAAAGCAGCATGTTTAGCTGCTGAAGATCCTGCAGGTCCTGATCCAATTACCAATACATCAGTTTTAATCATTTTATACACCTAATAAATCTTGTTTAAATAAAGTTATTCTAAAATCAACTTATTTTAATTATTATAGCTTAAGTTAGTATAATTTAAGTTTAATTATAAGTCCCTATGTATTTTAATTTTTATATAATACTAATCTTTTTCCAAAGCTGTAACAGGACAAACCTTAACACAAGTACTACAATCTTTACATTCCTCATCATTGAAAACTAAAGAATATTCTTTAACTTCAATTAAATTTCTTGGGCAGACCCCAGCACATTCTCCACAGAACATACACCAATCTTTTACTATCATTTTATCTCCTTATAATTATAGTAAATTTAAAAAAATTATTATACATTACATATAGTCTTTTATACTATATAATACTTAAGATTCGATAAACCATTTTATTTATAATTACATTGATTATAAACTTATAATTATTACTTTTTTAACTTCAATTAATAGAATTAAGTATATAATAAAATCTATTTGAATATATTAGTAAAATATTTTATAAAAAATTATTAAAGAATATCACTAAAAACCAATTATAAAATTTATTATAAAAACTATTAAAAAACTATTAAAAAATTGTTGATGAAATCTTTCAAAAATAAAATTATTCTAAAATTTATTTAAATAATATAGAAAATATAAAAAATAACTAAAAAAATAAATAAAAAATTAATTAGAATAAAAATAGAATTTAATTAATAAACTCATATAATTTCTAAACATTATTAATATCATTTAAATAAACAATATCATCACAGATTGTGTCTATTAAATCTTTATCATGACTAACAATTAGCATTCCCATATTTCTTTGCTTAGTTATTTTTATTGTAAGATCCCAAATTTGAACTTGAGTAACTGCATCTAACATTGTGGTCATTTCATCAGCTATTAAAAATTGTGTATTAGGAGATAAAGCTCTTAAAACAGCAAATCTTTGAAGTTCTCCTCCTGAAAGTTCATTAGGCCAACGATTTAACCAAGATTTTTGTATTCCAAATTCTTCAATAAGGTCCTCAGTAACATCCCATGATTCATATAAAATATCTTTCATTTTCCATTTAGGATTCATTGTTTGTTCAGGATGTTGAAAAATCAATTGAACCGGATTAAAACCACTTTTAAGAGGTTTTAATCCATCAATAGTAATATCTCCCTTAAATTTTTTTTCTTCCATATATCCTGATAAAATTTTAGAAAGAGTAGATTTTCCACTTCCACTATCTCCAATCAAACCTTTAATTTCTCCACTTTTTAATGAAATATTCAAATCTTTTAAGATCCATTTTTTACTAAACCCATATTTGAAATTTATATTTTTGCCCTTTAATTCCATAATTTCTCCTCAATCTAAATAAATTTAAATTATAAATATTATAAGCCTTACTCTATTGTCAATAATATTCATTATCTAGAATATTTTCTGTGACCTCTATGACAACGTACTTTCTTTCCTTCAATTTCTCGAAGATCAGGATTTATTTTCATACAACTATCAGTATTCTGATCACACCTATCAGAGTATACACAACCTTCTGGGAGTTCTCCATGAAATGGTTGATGGCCTTTATATAAATTAAATCCATTTTGAGGGAGAGCTTTGTAAAGAGCTCGAGTATAAGGATGTATTAGATTTTCTCCATCATCAGTGAAATCTTCAACATTAGCTATTTCAATTACATAACCTGAATAAAAAATAGCTATTTTATCAGCTACTTTTAGAGCTGCATTTATATCATGAGTAATAAGAAGTACTCCCCTATCCTCAGCAGCCATTTGTTTTATATTATTAAGTGTTTCTTGAATAGCTACATCATCTAAACCAGGAGTAGGTTCATCAGCTATAACAAGTTTTGGATTTTGAAGAAGCGCAGTTGAAACAAGTACTCTTCTAGCCATTCCTCCAGATAATTGAAATGGATATAAATCATCCACTTTTTCATCAAGACCATATTTTTCAAATACTTCTCTTTGATGAGCTTTTTTAGCTTTTTTATCTTCTTCATCAACAGTTTCACCTATAACTTGATCAGCAACTTTCATTAGAGGGTCTAAAAAATTTACAGACTGAGGAATAAGAGCTATTTCTTTTCCTCTCAGTTTTTCTTTAAATTTTTGATCTAATTCTTTCCCTTCAAATGTCATTTCACCAGTAAGATCTGCATTATTAGGCAAAATACCTAAAATAGCATGGGCAAGTAAACTTTTTCCAGACCCACTTGATCCTAAAATAGCTACAATTTCTCCAGAAGATACACTTAATGTAAGATCACTAATAACCTTTAAGAGATTTTTTCTAAGACCTTTTGTATATTGTAGAAAGGAAATAGAAATATTTGATACCGACAACAATTCTTTTGATTCCTCTGATTTTTCAGTGACAGTTATATTTCTAGATTCTAAATTCTCAGATTTCATGTTTTTGTTTTTCATATTTTCCGATTCTATCAAACTAACACCTCCTCATTCATGTGCATTAGTAGGATCTAATATTTTTTGTAAATTATCTCCAACTAAATCAAATAATAGTACAATTATTAAAAGAGAAACACCTGGGAAGAAAGCTAACCACCAAACTCCAGTTGCTAAGTATTTCATTGATTCTGAAAGAATAATACCGATAGCTGGTTCGTGAGGAGATAAACCAAATCCAAGAAATGTTACACTAGCTTCATGCATAATAGCATGCGGGAAAACTAAAATAACTCCAAGAACCACTTGTGTTAAAATTAGTGGAAGAATATGTTTTTTAGCTATCCACCATTTAGATTTTCCAAAGTTTTTAGATAGATGAACATATTCAGAAGTATTAATTTGTTTTATTTCTGCTCTAATAACTCTGGTTAAAGTAGTCCAATGAGAAACACCAACACCAACAATTACCCCAATAACCCCTCCACCTAGACTTATTGAAATTAATATAATCAATAGTAGATGAGGAATAGATGAAAATAAATCAACTAACCAACTAACAAAGCTATCTAAATATTTATTCATTCCAGAAGATAAACCTAATATCACAGCTACAACAGTACTAATAATAGATGCTAAAGCACCAATCATAATACTAAGGCCTAGACCTTTCAGTGTTCTTGTGAACATATCTCTTCCCATCCAATCAGTTCCAAAAAGATGTTCAAATGAAGGAGGTAAATTAATAGAACTGAAATTAGTAGTTATTGTACTTACATCGATGAATAAACTATTTATAACAATTGCAACAAGCATTGAAGCTGTAAGAACAATGATTAATATTGTTTTTGTTCTTAAATTCAACTTTAATGGAGAAGTATGAAACTTCTTTTTAGGAGTATCAACTGGTTTATTCATTGGATTCACTCTCCCTGATTCTTGGATCTACAAATTTATATATAATATCTGCAATTGTATTTCCACAAAATACAAATATTGTAGAGAATAGTACAATACCTAAAAGAAGTGGAACATCACTTCTTAGACCTGCGGCTACTGCAGCTTGACCAATTCCAGGATATGAAAATACTTGTTCTACCAAAACAGCACCTCCAAATATTTCACTGAATGAAAGAAATTGAAGAGTTATAGCTGGAATAAGAATATTTCTAATCCCATGACGTTTTATAAGGCCCCAACCTTTTTCACTTCTTGCTTTAGCAAAAAGTATAAAATCACTACTCATAATATTATTCAATTTATCCCTAGTAAACATAGCTATTTGAGCTACACATAAAATACTTAAAGCAGTTGCAGGAAGAATTAATCTAGTTAACCAATCCCAAAACGTGGCATTTTCAGCTAAAACTCCTGCTGGAACTCCAAGTCCCGTTGGGAACCATCCCAAATAAACCGAAAATACCATCAATAACAAAAGAGCAATCCAAAATGTAGGAGCAGAAAGAAGAACATAACAGTATCCTTTTACAAATTTATCAATCCAACTTCCCCTATACATTCCAGCTAATGTTCCTAATGTAAAACCTAGAACACCAGAAATAACCCACGAAGTAAACATCAACACTAATGATGCCGTGAATCTTTCAGAAATAACATCTATAACAGGAATTCTATAAATAAGAGAAGTTCCAAAATCACCATGTAACATACTCCATACCCAATGCAATGCTTTTTCCCACATTGGTTGGCCAACACCCCAATATTCTTGTAATTTAGCTATGTGTTCCCCACTTACAGCCATTTCTCCAATATATGCTCGAACTGGATCTACTGGAGACATATCTACCAAAACAAAACTAATAATAGCTACTGCTACTAATAGTATTATCAATCGAACAATTTTATGACCTAAGAAAATAGCTACTTTTCTATAATTAAACAAATTATCACCATTTTTATAAATACAATATTTTTATTTTTAAATTATTTTAGATTAGTTTATACGTGAATTATTTTAAAAATTTTAAATTATTTAGATTGTTTTAAATTAATTTTATATATATTTTAAGAATAATCAATTATTCAATCGGATTGATTCGCTTCCAATCACATATATCTCTTAATATATCAATTCCAGAGCTATTTGAATTAGACCCCATATCAATAGTTTCATTCTTCATATAAAGAAAATCAGATGTTATAACCCATAACCAAGGACCATCTCCAGCTGGAGAAAATCCAGTTGAACCATTATATGAAGATTGTTTCCAATATTCATTGGAAACATTTTGATCAACCGTACTTAAGGCATTTTCTAAATATTCATCAACTGCTGAATTGTTGTAAAGATTTGGATTCATATAATTATCATCAATTTCTTTAATATGATATTGTAGATAAACAGATCTATATGTATTTGGTGAGCTCTATTGATATAAGGCTGCTGAATTATATTGATTAGTATAAATAGAATCTCAATCAGTACCAACCAACTCAATTTCAATACCTAAATTTTTAGCATTTTCAGCTACAACAGTAGATAATGCTTGTCTTTGCTGATCTTCAGCTGCATAATACAATTTAAATGAAGCTTTTTGATCATTTTTTCAAGAATATCATCACCATCACTATCTTTCCAACCCCCTTCAGCTAAAATTTTTTTAGCATACTCTGGATTGGAATCATTTACTTTACCTGCAGGATTTTCATAGTCTAATTTATCCACAACTGTTTGTTCAGGTTCCCCATAACCATAATAAACTTCATCCACAATTTTTTGTCTATCAATTCCACTATTTAATGCTTTTCTAATAGCAGAATCGGCTGTAACATTATTACCAATTTTCTCTCCTTTTTCTGTTTTAGCTCCGAGTATCAGTTAACATTGGTAAAGATACACCCTGAACCCTAGTAGATGGCAAATTAAGTAATTTATATCCTGAAACATTTTCTCTTGCTTGACTAATATCAATTTGAGCCACATCAACATTACCAGATTTAACAGAAGCAAAATTTGCATCTTCATCTAAAAATAATATAGTTAATTTTTTAAAATAAGGTTTTTTACCATAATAATCATTATTAATTTCAAAAATAGCTTGTTGATCTTTATCCCACTGAACAAATTTATAAGGACCAGAACCTATAGGATTAGAATCATAACCTTGATTATCATAAGCATGTTCTGGAACAATTCCTAAATATCTTAGATCCCATATAAAAGTAGATTTTGATTTTTCTAATTCAAATTCAACAGCAATATTATTTACAGGTGTTGCTTTTTTAAGATTAGTTAAATCAAGTTGAAAATCAGCACTATTTTTAACATTATTAAATGTAAATGCTACATATTTTGCAGTAAGTGGAACACCATCTATAAATTTAACATCATCCCTAACATTAACTGTCCATTTTAAACCATCAGAACTAACAGAATAATCTGTTTCTAAATCATTAACAATAGACATATTAAAATCTCTTTTGAACAAGATACTTTATATTAAAGGTTCTGCCTCTGAGTTCCATCCATAAATTGGATTGAAACCAGTTTCAGGTTCTCCACCATGTGCCCCAACAGCAGTTACTAATTCATCTGGATTTCTTTCAACAGAAGAATTTCCCATAGCTAATGCCCTAGCTATAACACCAATAGATAGTATCACGACTAGAATTACTACATATTTTTTATTCATATTTCTACTATTTAATAATATTTAATATTAATAAATAAAAAAATACTAAAATCAAGCATATTAAATGATTTTAATATATTTTTGAGCGAAAGTTAAAGTTTAATCTTAAATTATGATATATCATTAACTATATTTATTAGTGAATCAATTTAATATTCTAAAATTATTAGCATATTTTTAGTAGTAATACATTTAACTAAAATATAAGACAAAAGTATTACTAAATTTGATTTTAGTAAGATTTTTATTTACAAAATATGATTGTGAAAAGGAATATAAATACTTTTCTAAAAAAAGTATTACTTTAATTTTAAATTAGCTAAAAAAGTATTAATTATTACTAAAAACCAAAAAAACAGACAAATAGTAATAATATTTTTCTAAAGAAACTAATTTAATTATTTTTAAAACAATATAGAATAATAAAATATTGAAAATATTTAATTATATTAAACAATTTAAAAAAATGATAATTTGTAAAAATATAAAAAATATTAAGAAAAAATATTAAAAGAATGAATAATATTTAAAGAATAGAATAATATTAAAACAATACAAAAGAATAAGTAAATTGTAATATTATCAATTAATAAATCAAATTCAGATAAAGTGAATATCTCCCTAACATCTTCAATTAGAGTATACATTGGATCTCCTTCAAGAAAGTTAGAAGTATTATTAGAGCTAATTCCTTCTATAATATTTATAATTTCAAGAATTAAATCAAAAAATCAGGAATTTTAGGAATATCAAGATCTTTAGAATCACTAGAATCTAAAGATCTTTCATTAATTTCACTAGCATTAGAATTATTAGAAACCCTCTCAAATGCTAAATTATTAGTTATAAAATGTTTAATTTTGTCATTAAGTAAAAAAATACAACGAATCTTCTTCGAAATTTCCAGAAAAATCAATTAAGACAGGCGGATTTGGATATTCAATAACAAAGGTTTTAACACCGAAATCTCCCTTAATTATAATCCAATATTCTTTTAAAGGAATATATAATAAATATACAGTAATTTCTTCCATATCTTTCCTTTGGAAATAATTACATCCCCAATAGAAACTTTTTTGTTATTATCCACTATCGTATCCATGAAAAACAAACCTCGAATATATTTAAAGATAGAAAATTTCCATAATTTACATAGAAATTATTAAATTAAAGAGAGTATTCATTATATATTCCTTTAAAAGAATATTGAATTATAATAAATATTATATAAAAACAAAATAATTCTCATCAACTTGTAAATTTTTGCTATTCAAGAGTGAAACATAGCTACCTTCCCCGACTTTTTAAGTTGAAATTAGAAAATTATTATATATAATTGAAAAAAATCAAAAGGAAATAGTCAAACAATTCATATAAAAATGAAAATAAAATCTATTTAATATAAAATAAGATAAATAATTAATTTATATATTAAATTAAATAATATAAAAAGTAATAAATTAATTAAAATAAAAAATAAAATAAAACAAAATTATAATTAATTATAATAAAAATTATAAATAATAATTATAATATAATAAAAAATAAGAAAAGAATAAACTAAACAATATTATTTTATTAAAAGAACTGGTATATCAAATGTTTTAATGATTCTATCAGATATACTTCCAATTAATAAGTTTTCTTCCTTTTTTTTACCATGAGGACTTATAACAACTGAATCAATTTGTGTTTTTTCAGCTATTATTTTCATGTCTCTCAAAGGATCTCCAGTAATAAGGTGTTCTATAATCATAACTCCATTTTCATTACCTTTTTCACTAATCTTTCTTAGGATTTCATTTCCTTCATCTTCTAAAACATCATATGAATAGCTAGTGTTTTCCTCTAGAATATAAACAGCAGTGATTTTAGAATCAAATTTTTTAGCTATTTCAATAGCTGCATCCACAGCTTTATCTGCATATTCTGAACCATCTGAAGGAACCATTATATTTTCAAACAAAAAAATCACCTTTAAATCATACATAAAAAAATAATTAATAATTAGTAATTAAAAAATTAATTATAATTATAACTATAAGCTAACATTTAATCCATTAAATAATCAGCTTTACAGAAATTAACAAAATCATCAGCTATTTTTACAGGATCTCCATCGTCTTTGCTTTTACCTTCATCCATGAATATAGTTCTTTTACTAAGTTCTTTAATAAAATTAATGTTATGAGAAACCATTATTATTGTGGTTTCAAATTCTTTATTGATCTTTTTAATAGAATTAGCTACTGTTCTAAGAGTTATAGGGTCTAAATCACCAAATGGTTCATCTAATAAAAGTGTTTCTGGTTTAGAAGATAATACCAAAGCTAACATAGCTCTAACCTTTTGCCCACCAGAAAGTTCATAGGATTTCCTATTTAAAATATCAAGTGATAAATCTAAAGCATCAAAAATTGGTATAATTTCTTCTTTAACAGCTTTTTCAGGGAACTTTGGAAATAGTTCATCTAAAATATCTGGAAGAAGACCAATTTGCTCAAGTCTTGATTTAGCTTCATTTTCAGGTAAATCTGTAAGTTGATATAATGCATCTAAAAGTTCATCACCTAATTTCAATTCTTTAGCTTTTTTCCTAGCTTCATCAACAACAGATTGATTTTTAAAACCTAATTTTGTAGCTAATTGATCTCGAATAGTAGAATGATGTAAAAGTGCAAATTCTTGATACATGAATCCAATTTTTCTTCTTGCTATCATTCTTTTTATACCAGGTTCATCTAAATCTACCCAAATAGATTCATTATTATCTTTAACATCATCTGAATTTTTTGTTTCTTCATTATTTATTTCTTCTGGATTTAATCTATAGAATACTTCACCAGATTCAGGATAATCTAAACCTGCAAGCAATTTAAGTAAAATAGATTTACCCGCTCCACTAGGACCAAGAATAGTTAAAATATCCCTTTTTTTGATTTCGAGACTAATATTTTCTATTTCTAAAACATTTCCACCTTTAAGAAGGAAATATTTCTTTTCAATATTATTAGCTTTAACAATTGTTTCATCATCAACAGTTGGATCCATTTCAATTGCAGGTTCAATATCAGCTGAAAAGTCTTTGGTAATCATTTTAGCTGGACCTTCTTCTTTGATTTTTCCATCTTCAAGAAGAATTACACGATCAGCTAAATAATTATGAATTTCTGGTAAATGTGAAACTAAAATAACAGTTACTCCCAGATCTTTATTGATTCGTTTAATAGAATCTAAAATAGCTTGTTTAGTTCTAGGACAAGCCATAGTAGCTGGTTCATCAAGAAGTAATACTTTCGGTTTTTTAGCTAATTGTCTAGCCATTATAAGACGTTGTTTTTCACCGCCACTAAGAACTGGTGCAAAGTGTTCTGCCTTATCTTCAAGCCCAACAACTTTTAATATTTCCCTAGCTTCATCACCAAATTGATCAACAGCAAAGTCAAAATCAGTTGATGCCTCATCACCATATTTAGCTCCATATAACTTTCTTATAACATTATCAAGCGCAGTTTCAGGCCATAGACCAAATGATCTTTGAAGATGAATTGCAGTAACTTTTCTAAGTTTATTAAAATAATATTGATTAGAGTCATTAGCTACTTTTATATTATCTAAAGTTATTTTTCCACTATTAAAAGGTTCTACACCTCTTAAAATCCTTAGAAGACTAGTTTTTCCAGATCCACTCATACCAATGATACCAAGTATTTCACCTTCTTTAACATCAAGATTAATATTTTTTAAGGCTTCTACTACTTCACCATTCTTTAATTTATAGCTTTTATTAAGATTTTCGACTTTTATCATGTATATCACTGATAAATAAAAATTAAAATAATTTAGATTAAAATAAATGTTAATTAAATAATATATCTAAAAATATTTCTTAAATATATTTTATATATTTATAAATAATTGTATATTTTATAAGTAATTATAATTTTATTAGAATTATAAGTAAATTATGATTTATTTATTATAAATTTTGTTTTTTACATAATTAAACTTTTCATATAATTTACAATATAAAATAATAAATAAAAAATTCCATAACAATTTATAATTATTTAAAAATTATTTGTAAAATTTATATGAAAATCGAATAAATATTTACAAAAGAATTGAATAAATAAATTTAATAATATGAAAATTATATATTATATTAATGAAAGAAAAACGTGGATTATTAATTGGAAGAATGCAACCAGTTCATAATGGACATATTCAAGTTATTAAAAAAACTTTTGAAGAAGTTGATGAGATCGTGATTGGAATAGGTAGTGCACAACTAAGTCACACTACAAGAGATCCATTTACAGCTGGGGAAAGAGTAATGATGATTACAAAAACATTATCTGAAAACAATGTTAATTCCGCTAAATATTATATTATCCCTATTCAAGATATACAGATGAATGCTGTTTGGGTTTCCCATTTAAAGATGTTAACTCCTCCATTTAAAAAAATATTTAGTGGTAATCCACTAGTTCAAAGATTATTTGAAGAAGAAAATTATAAGATAGCTAAACCTCCTTTGTTTGAAAGAGAAAAGCTTTCTGGAACCGAAGTTCGAAGAAGAATGATAGCTGATGAAAACTGGAAAAAACTTGTACCTAGTTCTACTGCTAATATTATTGAAGAAATAAATGGAATTGAAAGAATCAAACATTTAAATCAAAAAGAAGCTAGTGAATATTAAATAATTACTTTATAAACATGAAAAAATAATTCAAAAAAAGAATACTAGAACAATAGTACAAAATAAAAAATAATATTAAATCATAACACTAATTCAGGAGACGTATAATGATTACAAAAATAATTGAAAAATATGAAGAATATTACAATATTCAAGACCTAGTTGAATCACTTAAAAAAAATAATAAAGTAGATGAATCCGGAGCTATTTTCACCTTTGAAGGATTTGTCAGAGGAACAGAAAAAAATAAAGAAGGAGAAAAAATAGTAGACAAAATGATATTAACTACACTTGATAAACAAAAAGCTGAAGAGGATCTTAAAAAAATAGCTAAAAGTGTAAAAATCAAATATGGAGTATTTGAAATAGCTATTGTTCATTTCATTGGAGAATTCTACACAGGAGATCCTTTATTTTTAACAGCTGTTCTAGGACCACACAGAAATGAAACACTAGATGCACTAAAAGAAGTTATAGAAAGAACAAAATTCGATGTAGATTTCAAAAAAGAAGAAATATCCAATACTGGTAAAAAAATCATTATGGGTGGAGGTTAATTTTAACCTTCATTGCCTAAAAATAGCTCATATCCATGAATAAAACTTAATTACTTAAAAATAAAGCACCAATATCTAAAAATAAAATATAAAAAATGAATAAGAAAGAAATGATTGTTAAAATATAATTATTCTTTTCCAACAATAATTTCTGTAGATTTTATAATAGCTGAAACTTTATCTCCTTCTTTAAGCCCTAAACCTTCAGCTGATTCTTTAGTGATTAAAGCTGTAATGAGACCTGGTTCTTCTACTTCTATTTTGATACTTGCCATTACTGCACCTAAATTCACATTTTTAACTTCACCATTTAATTGATTTTTAGCACTAATTTTCATAAAAACTCTCCATGTATATAAATTTCTACTTATTTTACAATTTCAAGCCATATATTCTTTAACAGGAAAAAGAAAATCGTGACTGTAATGTTAATATTAATTATATTCAACTTATTATATAAATATTGTGTTTTATCTTTTTAATATTGAAAATAAGTATTTTCATATCGAATACAGAAATTATTTCATATCGACATAATTCTATATTTTGATAGATAATAATGAGCATTAAATAATGCTACTTTCATTCAAAAACATTCGAAATAAATAAACTTTTATTAAATTATAGAATGAATTTCAAAAGGAATCAAAATAACATTTATAAACTAAAAAACATATATTTAGAATTATGAATAAAATAGAAATTGATATTATTGGAACAATAAACTCACCATTTGATGAATTGAAAGGTATGCCGATTCAACCCATTGGAGCTAAGGAATAAAAGGTCAAATTCACTTAATGATGAATTAGTGGATGGATTAAAAGCTTTAAAAGATTTTTCTCATTTAACTCTTATATACCACTTACAGAAAGCTAAAGGATATTCTTTAGAAGTTAAGCCTTTTTTAGATAATGAACACCATGGAGTTTTTGCAACTAGATCTCCTAAACGACCTAACCCCATTGGTATATTGGTTGTTAAATTAGATTCTATTGAAGGCAATATCATAAATATTTCAAATATTGATATTTTAAATGGAACTTCTCTTTTAGACGTGAAACCATATGTTCCTCAGTTATATGAAGACACTTGCAAGGATTTAAAAGTTGGATGGTTTGAAAAGAAACACCAAGATGCTGAAAACACAAAATCTGATGATCGTTTCATTGAAAAACCTGAAAAAGAATAAAAAATAGATATTATGTTAAACAATGATATTCATTCTGTAATTATTTTATGTGGTGGAATGAGTAGAAGAATGGGTGAAGATAAAGGTTCTATGTTAATTAATGGCAAACCTATGATTATTTATACTATAGAATCATTAATTGGTGAAGTTGAAGAATTAATAATTGTTTTAAATAATCAAGAAAGAATATTCAAATATCAATCTATTATAGAAAAACATATTAAAAAATCTGAAAAAGATTTTCATTTTAAAATAAAATTTGTAGAAGATGAAATAAAAGATAAAGGTCCATTATCTGGAATAATGACTGGTCTTAAAAACACTTCAAGTGAATATTGTTTAATTTTACCTTGTGATTCACCTTTTATAAATTCATCTTTCATAAAAAATATGTTTAATATATTAAATCAAAACTTAAATTTACAATATAACAAAAATAAAAAGTCTAATTATACTTATACTTATAATTCTATTATAAATCATGATCCTAAATATGAAATAGATGCTATTATACCATATCATAATGATAAAACAAGCCAAGATAATAATCCAAATAAAATATTTAATAAAGAAAATATCATTGAAAATTCAGAGCCATTGCACAGCATATACAATAAAAATACCTATAAAAAAATACAAAAACTTCTAGAAAATGATGAAAAGCAAGTTAAAGCTCTTATAAAAATAAACAATTCAGTTTTTGTTCCAATTAAAGAAAATAAAACTAAAAATAATAATAATAATAATAAAAATAATAACAAAAATAATTACAATAAAAAAAACCAGAATATTAACAATATAACAGAAACTAATTTTAGAAATATTAATTATAAAAAAGATATTGAAAAATAGATAAATTAATAATATTACAATTGTTTGATTTAAAAATTTATACTAAAACAATCTAATTACGTCAAAAAAATATTAATTATGGAAAACACTCTCAAAGTGTAAAAAATATAATAAGTATACTATCATTATAATCTATTACTTATTTTATTTAATATGGCTAATCAATGATCAATAGTATTTACTAAAACTAGTAAATTATACATCATTCAATCCTCTAGAACGAGGATTTCTTCCCATTTCTAAGATAAATTTATTAACACGCTCCATCATATTACAGTAATTTTCAAATCATTGACTTGAGCATACTCTGGCATTTCACCAGTAGTATTCTTAATATCAATTATTTTATCTACCATTTTTCTATATTCTTCTAATGTCAAATGTGTCATAGATAACCACCATGATATTAAAAAATACCAATGGATTTAATTATATTAATAAATACGTATTTATAATATATAAGTTCTTCTATAATTGGCTAAATAATGGTACTTAGCAGAAAATTAATAATTATTAAGACTTATAATGACAATAAGATTTAGATTAATTTCAGAATAGTTTTAGATTATAGTTAAATGTAAAGAAAAAATAGAATTAATATGAAAAATTTGTTAGCAAATATACAAAAAAATGAATGTTATATAATAACTTATTTTGTATATATAAATTAATGAAAATTAAATACTTATTAAAAATAAATAGTGAAAAAAATCACTAGCCCATTTTTACTAGTTTTTACTCTTCAACATTGATTTTTGCATTGTTGTCAAAAGGATTTGTACGAATAGCTATTGATAACATATATGGATAATGTAACTTTAAATAATGTAAATAATTTACCCATTCATACATTAAACTAAAGTAAACTCTGTTAATATCTCCAATTAAATGTTCATAATCTGCAAGTGGAAGATATTCATCAAGATCTCTTCTTTCTATTTCTTCATCTAAATGGAAAATAGCTAAAAGTAAATTTGAAAAGCTATCTTTTTCAAGTAAATTAGGATTTTCAAGTAATCTTATTAAAAATCCTCTTTTTTCAATTAATAGCTGTTGTAAATCAACTAAAAAATCTCTTCTTTCATCAGCAGCTATAGATAAATTAAATTATAATCAATTTTTCTGATTTTCCTTTAATATTTACGAAAATCTCACTCAAATCATTCACTGATATACTTAATATAAAACGAACCTCTTCTTCACTATGATCCAATACACTAAATCTATCTAAAAGGTCGGTTCCAATTTCTGAAAAGAAAACACTCATAATCATATCAAATTTTTCCAGAATGGATTCTTTTTCTTTTCTATTTATTAAACCTTCAACAATAAGTACCAATAAAAACATCTAAAGGCATAAATGCAAGATCAATCCCAATATAGAAAAGAACTCTTTCAAGGTCATGAAAATTAAAATAAGCATAGGTATATATTAAGATAGAAGATATAAGCAGTACAGCTCCCAGTTTTATTTCCAATTTATCTTCAACATTAGCCCCCTGATAAAAAATCATTCATTAATCATTCATTATATTTTTATTTATTATATTTTGATAAATTAATAAAATCACTCTACAATTTTCGATGAAATAATAGCTATAGGATTTTCTGCCATCATCAAAGTTCCTCTTTCAAGAACTTTACCTCTTGAAATATTAACTTCAACAATTTTTGGACTTTGACCTAATTTTTTAAGTTTATCAATAGCTTGATCTTTAGTTTCAAGTAAAATTGCAGTGATTATGATTCTACCATTAAGATTTAATTTAGATGAAACAATCTCTAAAATTTGATTTAAATCCCACCACTACCACCAACAATAGCTATATCCATATTATCAATCGATTTTAAAGCTGAAACTCCATCATCTTCAATAAGTTCAACTTTATTAAAAATTTCATGTTTTTTGATATTCTTAGAAGTTAATTCTATAGCTTCAGGGTTTTTATCTATAGATATGACTTTTTTGCTTTTTTTGCAAATTCTACAGTAATTCCACCAGTTCCACACCCAATATCAACTACAATATCATTTTTAGAAAGTTCACTTTTACAAAGGACTAAACATCGTATTTCTTCCTTTGTAGGGCTTGGAACATTATCAGAACATATAAAGTCATTATCTTCAATAATAAATAATCTCCTTATAAAAATAGGCTTAATAAAATTTATTTTATTCCCAACGTTTAAATAAATTGTTTTCAATTCCTAATGAATCCAATATTTTTCCTACTACAAAATTAACTAAATCATTAACATTGTCAGGATTATGATAAAATGCAGGCATTGCTGGTAGAATAATTCCCCCTTCTTTAGCTATTTCCAACATATGTTCTAAATGAATCGGTCTAAGAGGTGTTTCACGAGGAATGATCACTGTCTTTCTTTTTTCTTTTAATGCCACATCAGCTACCCTTGTTATTGCATTATTGCCATAACCATTAGCTATAGCTGATAAAGTTTTCATAGAACATGGAACTATGACAAGAGACTCAAATTTAAATGATCCACTATTTATAGAAGAAGTTAAGTCATTTGGTTCATAATAATGATCAGCTAAGTCTTTAATTTCCCCCAATTTCATATTTAACTCATAGTCAAAAATTATTTCAGCAGGTTTACTTACCACAAGTCCAGTTTCAATGTCTAATTTTTTTAATGCTTCAAGTAGTTTTAAACTATAGGTAACACCACTTGCCCCAGTAATAGCTACTACAATCATATTATATCTTTTAATCAGTATATTATTCATATTACATTATTTAATTAAATAAATAATAAATTATATTTTATTATATATTTATTTATATTTATTAAGATTATTATTTTTATATTTTTTATTTTTATATAAAAAATACATCAAATTTATTCTAATTATAGTAAATTTCTAAATTATATTAAAATTATTTTATTAATATTATAATTAACTAATTCAATATTCATTCCAATAATTTAGATTGTTCAACATGAACAGTATCAAATTTTTTTTCTAATTTTTCTGGAAGGTCTAAATAATTATCTAATTTGAAATTTTTAAATTTATGTCTGTCTTCTTTTGAAACATAAAGACATATATCAGGGTAATTAAATCTAGCACTTTGAAGAGCTTTAACAATGCTTGAAATTTCATTAAGATGGAAAAGTTCATCACCAAGGGCCATTTGTGTCTTCATTTCATCGAAACGAGGATATTCTGGAATATTTAAAATCACATAGTCTTTATCAATATCCATATCCTCACCAATATCTTCTTCACATTTATCTAATGCTTTTTTATCTATTTTAAAAACTTCTTGAGGATTTTCAAATTCATTTAAACGAGTTGAACACACACTTTTAAGTAAGTTTCTGTTGTCTAATCTAGTAATAATATCTTTAATAAACTTTTTATCTTTTGATTCAGTTTCATCCACATTTCTACACATACATAACATATCTGAATCATCATACTTATACATATCTTTACTATCAACAAGTCCTTCATTAAAAACTCTTTTAAGACATCTTCTAAACATTGCATTAACAATACGAGTAGTGTGGTGTTGATAAACACTTGGATACATTTGATATCTAGCTACAAGAGCTTCTTCAGCTGCTTGAACACCTTTTATATCAAGAATCAAATATTGTTTAAGTTTGAGGTTAGCTATAATCCGATCTGCATCTATTACACCATATGCTACACCAGTATAGTGAGAGTCTCGAATAAGATAATCCATACGATCTACATCAAGTTCTCCAGAAACAATAGGTCCAAGTGGGCCTTTACCATTCACAATGTCAATGATTTCTTTAGGATCAAATTCTTTAGAGATAATATCATTTAAAGATGTTTCTTCAATGACTTTAGCTGTTAAAACTTCGTGTTTAACTTCTGAAACAGCTTCTGAAACATGTGAAAATGGTCCATGACCAGCATCATGAAGTAATGCTGCTATTCTAACCAGTTTTTTATTATAATCAGACAATTCAAGATGATTAGCTAATTTTGATCCTAAAAACATAGTTCCAATTGAATGTTCAAGACGAGAATGATTTGCACCAGGATAAACTAAAGATATAAAACCTAGTTGTTTTATTCTCCGCAAACGTTGAATTTGAGGAGAATCCATCACTTTTACTTCAAATTCATTCAATGAAACGTTACCATGAACACTATCTCGAAGAAATTTAGTTGAATCAGGCATTTTAACACTTCAATATTTTTATAAAAATTATTTAGTTATAAAATAAATTTAGTTTATTAAATTATTATACTCATTAATAATTTAATTATTAATTATATTTTAATATATTATTTTATATTTTTATTCTAATTTTATAATAATTATTATTTTCATATTAGTTTTATGATTTTTATACTATTTTTATTATTATATGAATTAAATATTATTATATTTCCCATAATTATTATATACAATTTCGTAATAAATTATATTAATTAATAACTAAATATTTTTAATTAATAATTTAATAATTAATATTTGAATATATTGAATTTTTCTATAAAATAAAAAATAACAAAATTACTAAAATTAAGTAAATTAAGTAATTAATAAAGATTAATAAAAAATAATAGAAATTAAACGGGAAAAATTATTATGGATAAAAAAATAGCTCTGAAAATGAAGACAAATTATCTCCTGCCCAAATGGATAATCTGCAAATGAACCATACTCATGTGAATCATTGAGGAATGGAAGGAATGGATATGGAAGATCTTAAAAAGAAATTTTGGGTTTATTTGATTTTAACCATACCAATAATTATATTATCTCCAATGATGGGTATGGAAATGCTATTCCAAATTACATTTCCAGGATCATATTGGATAATTTTAGTTATTGGAACAATATTGTATTTTTATAGAGGTCAATCATTTTTTAATGGAGCTAAAACAGGATTAAAAATAGAAAACCTGCAATGATGACATTGATAGTAATGGGAATTACAGTAGCTCATTTCTACAGTATTTATTCTGTTTTTGCAAATAACAACTTCCACATGCATCCTATGGTTACAGACTTCTTTTGGGAATTAGTTAATTTAATAGATATAATGTTAGTGGACATATTATAGAAATGAATTCAATAATGAATGCAGGTTCTGCAGTGATAAACTAGCTAAAATACTTCCAAAAAAGCTCATAAAATTGAAGGTGAAATAAATAGTGAAAGAAAAAATCATGAAAGAGGCAATATAGAAAATAATGATTTAAAAAATAAAAATAATAACACAAAAATCACTGATGTAAACATTGAAACACTAAAAGAAGGAGATTATGTTGAAGTAAGAGCAGGGAAAAAGTTCCTGCAGATGGAAAAATAATAGCTGGAAAAACTAGTATCAATGAGTCTATGGTAACTGGTGAATTCAAACAAATAGCTAAAACTATTGATAATAAAGTTATTGGAGGATCTGTAAATGGTAAAGGAACTATATAAATTGAAATAACAGGAACTGGGAAAACCAGCTATCTTTCACAAGTTCAAAAGTTTGTTTCAGAAGCTCAAAAAGAGAAACAATGGCAGATGTTATTGCAAGAGCCTTGTTTTATGTAGCTATTATTTTAGGAATTATTTCATTTACGTCATGATATTTTGTAGAAAATATTAGTGTTGCTTTTTCTGTAGTTGTGACTGTTTTTGTAATAGCCTGCCCTCATGCATCATGACTAGCCATATCACTCGTAATAGCTAGAAGTACATCAATAGGTGCAAAAAACAGCCTATTATTTAGAAATAGAACGTCTTTTGAACAAATAAAACGATTGAAATATGTTTTAATTGATAAAACTGGAACATTGACTGAAGGAAACTTTAAAGTAACAAGATATAATAGTTTAAAAGAAAATTTAAATGATGAAGATATATTAAAAATTAGTGCTTCTCTTGAAAAAGGATCTACTCATCCTTTAGCTATTGGTATTTTATCTAAAGCTAGAGAAAAAGAAATAAATATTGAAAATGCTTCAAACACTCATTAGGAAACTGGAATTGGTTTAAGTGGAGAACTTGATGGTGAAAATATAGAATTGTATCTGAAACTTATTTAGATGAGAAACATATCAAACATGAAAAAGAAACATTTAAAAAATTTGCAGAAAATGGAAATTCTATTAGCTATCTCTTAAACAACAATGATGAATTACTAAGTTTTATTGCTCAAGGTGATGAAATTAAAAAAAGTCTAAAAATATGATAGATTCACTTAAAAAACATGGAATTACTCCAGTTATGTTAAACCCCAGGAGATAATCTTGAAACACCTAATCTAGTTGCTCAAAAATTAAAAATCAAAAATGTTCATGGAAAAATCTTACCAGAAGATAAAGAAAAAATTGTTAAGGAATATCAAAAATCTGGTAAAGTGATGATGATTGAAGATGGAGTAAATGATGCTCCAAGTCTACCAGCATCAGATATTGGAATAGATATTGATTCTGCAGATGTTATATTAGTAAAAAACAATCCTCAAGCTATTATTAAATTTTTAGGTCTCGGAGAAAAAACAACAAGTAAAATGAATCAAAACCTAGTTTGGGTGCAGGTTATAATGTAATTGCATTACCTTTAGCTGCAGGAATATTAGCCCCATTTAGAAATTTATGTTAAATAATTAATGCAATGTTATTAAGAGATAATTAATTATTGATAAACCAATATATAGAATATTTAAATAAAAATAAAAAATCTAATAAATAATAAAATAATTTAAATTAAATAAAAAGAAAATTTAAGTCCTTAATTAATCCAACGTAGGATAATTAGGACTTTCATTAGTAATTAATAGATCATGAGGATGACTTTCTTTGATACCACTTGAGGTAATTCTAACAAATCTAGCTACTTTCTTCATGTTTTCTATGTCTTTAGCACCACAATATCCCATGGATGCTTTAAGACCACCAACTAATTGGAAAACTACTTCATTTACTGTTCCTTTATACGGAACTGCTCCTTCAACTCCCTCTGGAACTAATTTTGAATGTTTCATTGGACCTTTGATTTTTTGGAAGTATCTATCTGCACCTCCACCAAATCCACCAGTCATAGCTCCCATAGAGCCCATACCACGATATTTTTTGTATTTTCTTCCATTCATAACAACAAGATCACCAGGAGATTCATAAGTACCAGCAAGTAAGTTTCCAAGCATTACAATATCAGCACCTGCTCCTAAAGCTTTTGCAATATCTCCAGAATATCTTAATCCACCATCTGCAATAACAGGAATTCCATAATCATCAGCAACATCAGCAACTCCAGAAATAGCTGTTAGTTGAGGAACACCAACACCAGCAATTATTCTAGTAGTGCACATTGAACCTGGACCAATACCTACTTTTAAACCCTCAATACCTTGAGCAATTAAATCTTCTGCAGCTTCAGGAGTAGCAATATTACCCATAATTAAATCTGCATCAAGATTATCTTTCATTGTTTTTGCAAATTTAACCACATTAATATTATGAGCATGAGCACAATCTACAGCAATAATATCAGCACCAGCTTCATCAAGTGCCATTGCACGATCTAAGTCAAAAGGACCCGCTGCTGCAGCTACTAAAAATCTTCCTTTTTTATCTCTTGCAGCATGAGGATATTTTTTATGATTTAAAATATCTCTTATAGTAACAATTCCTGCTAATTTACCATCTCTAATAACTGGAAGTCTTTCAACTTTATTTTCATAAGCTAATTCAAGAGCTTCTGAAGGAGTAATTGGTTCTTCAATAGTAACAACATCAGAAGTCATTATTTCTTTTACTTTCTTATAAGTATTATTATTATTTAAAAATGGAGTAATATCTCTTTTACTGATAATTCCCACTAATTTTTCATCTTCAATAACAGGAAGTCCACTAACTTCTTCTTCATCCATGATATTTTTAACAGTATTGATAAATGAATCTGGAGAGATAGTAACAACATCTTTTATAGTTAAATCACCAGACATTTTAACTCTTTGTACTTCTTTAACTTGTTGTTCTAAGGTCATGTTACGATGAATAACACCAAGACCTCCTTCTTGAGCTAAAGCAATTGCCATGTCTGACTCTGTTACCGTGTCCATAGCTGAACTAATAATCGGAATATTTAATTCGAAATTTTTAGATACTTTTGCTTTAGTAGCAACATCTTTTGCCTCAATATGTGATGTATTTGGAACTAATAAAAAGTCATCATATGTAAAACTTAATTCAGCTTCTTTTAATTTTTTTGAATACACTTCCCTCACACCTATTTTTAATTAAATGAATTAACAAGTTCTTTTAGTTCAGCTACTGCAGATCTATGGATTTTACCATTATTTCTATCCCCACCAGTACATGCAGCACCTCTAACACCAACAACATCACATCCAATATCATATAATGGTTCAAGTTGTGCTTTTTTAACGGACCCTGCAAGTGCTGATTTTAAACCATAACCATGGATTTCATTTACAAATTTTTTTAAATCATCCATATTTAGATATTCAAATAAAGTTTTTCCATCTTTAACTGCTGTATCTAACATAGCTAAATCACTTCCAGATTCTTTAGCTATTTTTGGAATATCCCATGGACTAACAGCTCCAACTCTATGAGCATCAGCATAACCAGATGCTACTACTATAGCATCAGGATTTTGATCTTTAACAGTTTTTACAACGTTAGTCATAACTTCTAAAGCCTCATCATAGTTAGATGTACCAAAAAGTCCTACTTTAATATAGTCTGCACCAGAAACTAAAGCACCCATAGCAGCTAACGATACTGTTCCTGGCTTATAAGGTACATTTCCAAGAGTCGCACTAACTAACATGTCATCAGGAGTCATTTCCCTAATGTCTTTTATTACCCATGGAAAATTAGCACCAAGAGACCCTTCTTTAGGATTTTTAACATCAACTATATCTGCACCACCTTCAATAGACTCAAGTGCTTCTTCATTGTTTATTGGGCTGATTAATAGAAGCAATACATTTCCTCCATAAAATTCTCTGATTAAAATAAATAATATTCATTTATTTAATTTATAAAAAATATATTATATTTAATTAAATATTTTAATTTTTTATTAATTTACTTAATTTATTAAAACTATAATATAAAAACTTTTAGATTTCATTTATTTTTAGATAAATTATATATACAAATATAATTATGAAAAAATAATTATTGATTATTAATATTATTTTAATAAAATAAACATCCAAAAATTAATAAATTTTTTGTTAATAATTTTAATAATGTTAGATTAGCTATTATAATATAAAAATATTAAATATCAAAGTTATAAGACTATTAAAGATAAATATACTAATAAATAATAAAATAATATAATTATAAAATAATAATAAAATTAATACAATTATATCTTTATAATAAATATTAAGTATTAGATATTAAATGATAAAAATTGGATATCATTTAAAGAATACCATAAAAAGTTATCTTCATTAGTTTTTATTTCTATGAAACCAGTTTTTGTATTAATATTAATATAATTTATAGGACTATCAACAGTTAAAAGTTCAAATTTATCCGATGTCAAAGTTTGTCCTACTTTAAATGTTAATGATTTTTTTGAATTTTTTGTATGAATTATCAAAGTATTTACTTTCATTTCAATTCTTCCTATAATATTAAATTAATTTTTATAAAAATTTAATTAGTTTTCTATAGTATAAAATTATTTATAACTTTATACTGATTTTTTTAATAAAATTACTTTTAAATTTTATATATATTTAATAAATTATCAATATATAATTGTTTTGATAATATTTTAAAATATTTGATAGATTTAATCTGAAAATTAAATTAAAAAAATAATAAAAAAAATAATAAAATAATAGAATAAAAAGCGTATACTAAATTAAAAGAATTAATATGGAGATCCTTTACTTTTGATATTATCCTTGAATTTTCCATGTTGTTGAGGATAAAAACCATTTTTTCTTGATTCTGTGCGAATTCCTTCTATAATTTCATTGGTTGCAATTGAAACCGGTCAATTTATTGTACAAAATACATTTATATAATCCTAAATCAAAGCTAGTTTCAGTATCTTGTATAAATTTACTCATAACTACTCCTCTACCACCCAAATAGTTATTAAAACCAAATTCATTACCAAGAGCATTGTAAACTGGACAAGTCATTATACAGCTACCACAACCAATACAAAAAAGATATTCTCCAATGGATCCTATAGCTTCAGATCTCCCATTATCAAGAATAATTACAACAACTTTTTCTGCACCATGCATATTTTTAAGTAATTTTTTTCTATATCTGCAGTTTTAGAAGGTCCTGACACAACATTAATGTAAGAAGTCACTTTGGCCTCTTAGTGGCATAAATTGTTTCTAATTTAGCTATTGAAATAGTATCTTCAATGGTTCTAACAAACTTATCTATTCCAACCACAATTATATGTATTTTCATAAGTGATATTAGTGAGATATTTCCTTCATTATGAACAAAAACAAGAGATCCATCCTCACTAGCTACAGCATTAGCACCACTTATCCCAATATTAGCTTTTTCTAACCTAGTTAAAACATCATCCCTTATAATTTCCATGATAAATTTTGGTTCAGCTGGAACATCCGTGTTCATGGCTTCATTGACACTTTTAGCTATATTTTCTACATTTAAATGAGAAACTGGACCAATAGGATGTGTAGGTTTACTATCTTTTCCTTTTAATTGTAAAATCCTGTCACCTAAATCAGTTTCAACAATATCCATATCTTTAGATTTTAAAAATTTAGAAATAGAAATTTCACCTAGAGTATTAGATTTAGATTTTGCAATGATTTTTTATCATTAAAATTTGAACCATTAAGTCCTTCATCAAGAGATTTTTCAAGATTAAATCCATTATTAATTTCTTTAGAAACAGATCCATCTGAAATAATATCATAAATTATAGTTTTAGCTTCATCAGCATTATTTGCATGAAAATAATCAATATCATTATTTTTAAAAGAATTTTTAGCTATTTCTAAGAGTTTTTCATTATTTTTAATAGCATCTTTTCTAATATCAATTACTTTTTCTTGTAGATTTTTATTTTGAGGATCATCAAGAATATTTTCACGTTTATCTTGAACTGTTTTAAATGAATTTCTCATAGCTTTTAACTCTTTTTCATTCATTTAATTACTCTCCCTAATTTTTTTTGAATTTTTAGAATCTTTAGAACAATCTTTATCATTATCTATAAATTTTAAAACAAATTCTGATAAATCTAAAACCTCAAGTGGAGAATTTTCATCAAGATTTAATTTACAAAATGGACAAGAGGTTAATAATAAATTACAACCAATATCTTGAGCTTCTTTAGACCTTTCAGAAGCAATTGAACTAGCAATGCCTGGAAATGCTGATTTTACTCCTCCTCCAGATCCACAACATTTAGAATTTTCACGAATATTTTCCATCTCAACAATATTAGCAAAATTATTTATAACATCTCTTGGAGCATCATATTCTCCAGAATAGCGTCCTAAATGACAAGGATCATGATAAGTCACATTCAAATTATTTTTATCTAAATTTTTAAAATTAAATATTTTTTTATCAAACAAATCTTTTAAAAATTGAGATATATGAATTACATCTAATTCAATACCCAAATGCTTTTTATAATCTTCTTTTAATGTTTTATAACAAAACCCCCTGCACAGGATACAATTATTTGTTTATCTTTTTGATTTTTAATTTTTTTTTCCATATGTTCCTTTGCATCTTTTTCAAAACCAGTTCTAAGAAGAACAGAGCCACAACATTCTTCATTTTCACCCAAAGTTTTAAAATTTATACCTAAAATATTCAGAATTTTTTCAGTCGATTCTGAAATATTATTTACTCTTTCACGAGCTGTGCATCCCTTAAAGTATACATTATAATTTCACCGAATAGTATAAAAATAATAGTAGAATTTAAAATTAAAAGATTTTTATAAAATAATTAATGATCATCGATTAGTTTATCTAGACCTAAGATTGAATATACTAAACCAATTAAAAATAGAATTAACTAAAATTACGACATCTTATATAATAAATTATTAACTATAAATTTTTAAATCTTTTTAATTTTTAATTAAAATTTTTATTATCTGTTAATTTTAATATCTGTAATAAATTAATAATTAATTATAAATTTAATATATTTTTTATAATTAATAACTTTTTCTATAAATAATTCAAAAAATAATTCAATAAATACTTTGTAATATATGAATTTATATTCTAGATATTATTTTAATGAAAATTATTCATATTAAAAAGAATTATAATCTAAATATAGTAACGTTCATATAATATATTTTATAATAATATAATTAGACATCACATATACAAACTATTCTGTATCAATCCATATGACACTTCACCTAGAATATGTATAATATGTATAGTGGACTTATTTGACGCCAAAATCTAGAAAAAAGTATAGATTTAAATAAATCATTATAAATAGATGAATATTTCATATTTAGACCATATTCTTTCTTCTAGATCCTCTCTTTTAAATATAAAAAATAATTATAAAAAAATTTTAAATGAATATTATAATATAAATTATTAAATAATATTAAAATATAAATTAATCTTCTTTTTCTTTCCTATCTTCAAAATCGAGTTCATAGTCTAATTCTTTATCCATAGATATTTTTCTTACTAATTCAGTAATATCTTGATCCATTTTTTCTAGTTTTAAATATAATCTAAATATTAAATAATATGAACCAATAATTGCAAATATAATTACTAAATCCAAACCTCTACCAATACCTAAGAAATTAGCTAAAGCAGTACTTGATTCAGGAGCAACTGCTAAAATAGCTAAAACAATCCATAAAACTACCCACAATATAAATGTTTGAAGAGAAGTTTTTTTCTTATGAAATCTGTCAAAAACCAGTAAAATCGCAAGTATAACTATTATAACAACCAAAATTTGATATAACATTATATCTTCAAAAATTATAACACCATCCGTTTTTAAATCTAATCAAAATATTAATAAATCATAATTATTATATTCATATATTTTTATTATTATATTATTATTTCTTTAATATTATTAAATATAATTACTTAAATAAATCAACAATCATCTTAAATAATATTTTAAGACCAACAAATGTGGTTGTTCCTTTAGCTTGAGTTTCAGGAGTATAAATAGTTTTAATAGTAACTTCAGCTAATTTAAGATGATTTCTCCTAATTTCTCTAATAAATTCAGAAGAAACACCATAACCTCTAGAGATTATCTGTAATTTAGGAATTACATCTGTTTTAAAAGCACGAAGCCCAGATTGAGAATCTTTAACTTTTTCTCTATAAAAAACATAGGTTATAATATTCATAACAGTATTAGCAAAGTTTTTAGAACTAGGCATATCTTCAAAGGGTCTTGAACCAATTACTACATCAACATTATCCTTTTTTAAAGGTTCACATACTATTGGTATATCTTCAATATCATGTTGACCATCTGCATCAAAAGTAACTATATATTTAGCCCCATGTATAAGAGCTCCTGTCATACCCGTTTTTAAAGCTGCACCCAAACCTCTATTGATTATATGTTGATAAATGAAAATATTATTTGGATATTTGAACCTAGAATTCTTAGCTATTTCATAAGTATTGTCTTTAGAACCATCATCTACTAATACGACTTTATAACCTAAATCAGCTATTTCTTCAATAATTAACCCAACAGTTTTTTCTTCATTAAAAGCTGGAACAACTATAACGATCCCCTCAATATCATTATTATTTATTTTCTTATTTTCTGTTTCACTTATCATGTTAATCATTGAAATATTTATAATTAATAATATAATTTGATATTATATATTAAAAATAATTTAAACTACATTATATTTAAATATATTTTTAAATCCAAAGATTAATGAATAAAATTTATTATAAAAAATCAAATAAACTCACTAAATAAAAAAAATAATAAATAAAAAGTAAATAAAAAATGAAAAAATTAACCTAACTAACGATAGATAGTTAAATAATATTCTATTAATAATATTAAAAAATATTAAAAAATTGTAAAATATTTCTAAAAAATTTATAATAAAAATAAAAAATAGGATTAAAAAATTAATTCTAAAAATTGTTTAATTTATTCTTTTTTCCTATATACAAGAGTATAATAGCTAATATTACTAATAAAATAGCTATAGGAATACCAGTATTTTGCATTTTTGCACTTACATCTAAAGAGTTTCCATTAGGATTATTACTAGAATTATTTGTAGAATTATTAATAGGATGTGGTGGTTTGTATCTTTTAACACTTTCTGAATCTTCAGAACTCAAATATAGATCATTTCCTTCAAAAGAAGCAGCAAAATCAAAAGTACCAATAGCTTCCGAATCATGAACAAAAGTAGCTATTCCTTTACTATTTGTAATGCCAGTACCAATTAACTTACCATTCAAGTAAAATTTAATTGTTTTTCTAGATAAATTTTTAAAATCTGATTTGAGTTTAGCAGTCAGTTTAAATGAATCTTTATTATCAATAACAGTTAAGTTAAGATATGTTGCAGCTTTTTCAGACTCTACAAGACCTAATCTTAAAACTTGATTATCGACAACAATAGTTAAATTTTGAGCAGTGACCTTATTAATAAGAACTTTCAATAACTGCTTATCTTTAGCTAAGAAATTAAGCCATAAACTATTAGTTTCATTATATAATTGACCTAAGAAATAAGATAATAACTCATAATCACCTGTATTATTAGTACCATTCAAATATAAAGAATAATAAATAGTCCAAGTATCACCAACAATACTTTGACTTAATTAAAGTGGCATTAGCAACATGATAAATTAATAAATTAATATTAATAAATTTATCTCCAAGAACAAAATTATTAATACCTAACTATTTTGCATAAGCAATATTATTAATTCCAGTTTTATTTAAGTTGACAACAGGACCATTACTCAAAATACGGTTATAAGAAACATTTAAATTATTAATATTTCCATTAATTCCAATGTAAACGTCATCTGCAGCAACAATACTATTGTTACCTGAAACAAGAACATTAAAAACATTTCCTGAATTATTAGTATGAATTCCAATACCTGCACTATTATTACTTGAAATATTATTGTTATTTATTGATATATTTCCAATTTCTGGAAAACTTCATGAATTTGATAAATATATTTCTTCATACAAACCTGACAAATTATTACCAGTAATTTATACTATTAACATATCCATTAAATGAAAAAGCAGCTCCACTAAAAGAAGATATATTATTTTTAGACACAAAAACATGATTAACTTTTGCAAATGGAGTGTAATAAGTACTTATATGAACACCATGACTAGTATAATTAGTATTGAAGCTATGAATATTGTTGTTATATAAATTTAGATTAGTTATATTACCAAGACCTACTAAAATACCATTATCATTAGCAACAATTTTATTATTCAAAATATCCATATTTATATAATCAGAATTAATTTGAATTCCATTTCTTTTTACATTAATTATATTATTTTTTATAATTGTATTGTTATTCTTAGTAGCGTAATCAATATTTATTCCTACATATTCACTAGAAATATTGTTATTAGTAATTGGTGTATTGTTAATTTCGATATTAAACAATTCTATACTTTTTCCAAAATGATTACTTTGTAATGAAGTAATTTATCATTAGAATCAATAGTTATATTATTTGAATAAGATGGGTTTGAATAAAATGATTTAAGTGCAATTCCAACATATTGTTGATTTCTAATTTTATTTCTACTAATATTAATGTTGATTTGTTTTCCACTAGATACTACCTATATTCCCTCTAAAGTACTGTTTATATTATTGTTATAAATATATAAATTATTTACATTACTTATAGGTTGATTATCTGCACTTATAGAAATTCATGAATTAGATAAAGAATTAATATTGTTATTAATAATACTAATATTTTGAGCATTACCATATCCAACAAAAATACCTTCTCTAAGACCAGTTAAACAGTTGTTATTAATATTAATATTCTTATTAATTTCATTAAATGGATTTAAATGTATTCTTGCACCATTAGTACAATTAATATAATTATTAGAAATAGTTATATTTTCATTTCTACCAAAATCAGAACGAAAAGCTCCAGATCCTAAATAAATAGTTTGACCATAAGCAATTAAAGTGTTGTTAATGACATAAACATTACTATTAAAACCATATTCTGTAGACAACTGAATAGTTTCAGAATAAGTGGATATAGAACAATTTATAATATTATTACGAATATGTATATTTTGATTGTTACCATTAATAACTCCTCTACCTGCATTTAACCAAATAGCACTATAATCTGAATTAATTATATTATTTTCAAGAACAAAATTGTTTAAAGATTGTTTAAAATAAAATCCAATGGTGATTCCAGTAGTATTAATTTTATTACCTGCAATTCTAATATTATTGATATTACTAGAAGAACTTGAATTAGAAAATGCACTAGCATATCCACTTATAGTTAAATTAATGAAATTAACATGTGAACTTTTAACATTAAACAAGTTTCCAGAACCAAAACCTTGAATATTATTAGTAGAGCCACCACAAATAGTAATACTTCGAGTAACATTAATATTAAAAAGACTATTAAAATTACCATCTAAAACAATTTCATTATCAGACCCACTATTAATATAATTTTGAATAGTAGAACTATTTTCATTATATTAAAAGTCGCAGCATCAATAGAACTAATAGATACAGATATCAATATAAAAGTTGTTAAAGCGATAAATATCAAAAATATCGATTTACTTTTGTTTTCATTTTCATATAATATATGTTCACCCCCTTTATTTTTTTGAAAATGATATTAATGTTATATCTTGATTAATAAAATTAAAATAATCATAATGTTCTTTTAAAGATCTTATTAATCATCAAAAAAACTCTAAATAAAAAAGAATAAAATAATATACAAATATTAAATTATTTTTTATAATTCACACTTATATCTTTTTGATGATTAATACAAAGCTATTAAAAATATATAAATATTAGAATTGTTTATTGAATAAACCCACATAAATTTTGAATATTATGAATTAAAATTAGATAAATATTTTTCTAAATATTTCTCAAGTAACCCCATTTAAGTTATAAATATTAACATTAACCATTGTAATATATATATATAAATTTTATTACTATTATAAATAAATATTGTTGATATTTAAAAAAAACTATAAATTATAAAAATCCTGGTTTATTAAATTTTTAGAATTAAATTTTTAGATTTTTTAGATATTTTAACTTAAAATAATATTAAATATATTTAATAAATAATGAATTATAAATAACAAAAATAGCTAATAAATCTAAATAAACCTTTAAAAAACTAAAAATGAAATTTATATGAAGTCTAACAGATTAATCATATAACTCATACAAAAATAAAAAAACTAGAAAAAACAAATAAAAGTAAAAACCCTTTAAAAAACTAAAAAAATATTAAATTATAAAGTTATAAAATTATAAAGGACCTGCATCTTCTTTGCCTTCACGCATTCCTTTTCCTGCTTCTTTTTCCATTTGTTTTGGAGTGAACATCATTTTAATAAGATTTAATGCATGTTGTCTAGCTCTATTTTCAGCTAATTCTTTTAAAAGATCTTCTTTTTCTTCCTCATCTTCATGAACAAAAACTTCTAATATATGAGTATTTGTCATTAGCTGAGCACGAATAAGACCTGTAGAAGCTTCATGAGCACATATTTTGTCTTTTTCCATTGGTCCTGGCATTCCAAGAGCCATTAAAATCTCACAATTTTCTTCTTCAATAAGTTTTTTTGAAGCTACTGGTAAATCTTTAATTCCAGGAACTGTTTTACGAATAATTTTTAAATCAGTAGCATTAGATTTTAATTCATCAATAGCTGCTTTACCCATATCAAAACGAGCAAATGTTGTATCACAAATACCAATTCGCATGTATACACCTTATAAAACAATATTAATAATAATTTATAAAATAAATTAATATAATTAAATTAATAACAATAATATTAAAAATATTATAAATTATGAAAATTTTATTTATATAATCATTAAATTATATAATTTATTTTATAAATTATTTATATTAATTTAATTATATTAATTTATTTATTTTATAGTTTTATTTATTTATATAATTTAATAAATCTTTTCAAGCTTCACCTATAGTTAATGGATAAGAATCAGCTATCCTAACATTATCTTCTTTTTCTAAAATTTCAGCAAGATGAGCTAATCTAGGTAATCTTGAATCAACATTACAAATAGTTTCTACATCATCAATACTTCATGAGGAGTTCCTTCTTTGATGATTTTTCCATCTCTAATAATATTAACTTTATTAGAATAAAGAGGAACCAAATCAACGTCATGAGTGGATATTATAATAGTCATTCCTTCATTATTTAACTCATATAATAATTTAAAAATCTTAGAAACACCTTTTGGATCTAAACATGAAGTTGGTTCATCTCAAACCATGATTTCAGGACCCATAGCTAAAATCCTGGCTATAACTACTCTCTTTTTTGTCCACCACTAAGATGATGAGGAGGTTTCTTTTCAAAACCTTCCATTTCCACTCTTTTAAAAGAGTTTGTAACTCTTTCTGTTGTTTCTTCTTGAATAAACCTAAATTAAGGGGACCAAAAGCTATATCCTTTTCTACAGTAGGAACAAATAACTACTCATCTGGATTTTGAAAAACAATACCCACTTTTTGTCTAACTTTAAGTAGACTTTTTTTATCATTTTTTAATTCTTCACCATCTACTAAAATTTCTCCAGATTCTGGTTCAAAAATTCCATTAAAATGTAAAAAAGTGTAGATTTTCCAGCTCCATTTTTCCCAAGTAATGAAACCATCTGGCCCTGTTCTACATTGAAATTAATATCATCCAATGGTTTCGTACCATCAGGATACAAATAAGTAATATTTTTAGCTTCTATAATATTCATTAAGGCCCCTATTAATCATGAATAATATATTTTATCTAGTTATTATAATTTTTTATCTTATTAAATTAATATAAAATTTTTAATAATAATCATTTTTAAAGCAATCAATTTATTTAGTTATTGAATTAGTTAGTAATTTATAAATTAATCATGATCATGTCTATGATGTAAATCTTGAAAGTGTTTATGAATATGTTTTTTACTATTATCAGTAGAACTATCACTTATATTCTCCTCTGCTAATTCATTTGAACCATGAATATGTTCCATTTTTCATGCTTATGTTGATGCATATGAACCAGATTATTTATAATGACGATTCCTATAATTGAAAATACGGTAGCTATTATCAAATTCAAAGTTAATGGTTCTCCTATTAATAATATAGAAAACATTATCCCCCAAAATGGTGCTGTTGAAAATAATATTTGACTTCTAGTAGCCCCAAGGTTTTGTGCAGAGCTAATAAAAAGAACAATACTTAAACCATAAGAGATTATTCCTAAAAGTATTCCATAAAAAATAATATCGAGTGGAATAAATTGATTAGCTAAGAACATTCCAATAGTAAAGTTGATTCCACCACCAAAGATCCCTTTAATAAATGTAATTACTTCTGGTGAAAAACCATCCACGATTGATGTAAGTTAATTGTCAATTCCCCATGAAAAACAAGCCAATATTATAAATACAATTGAAAAAACGTCTCCAAATCCATTACTCCATGAAACAATTAAACCAGCAATGAAAGTGAAAATTAATCCAATATAAGCGTATTTATCAATATGATCTTTAAATAAAACAATTCCTAGTATTGCTGTAGCTACAAGTTCCATATTTAACCATATAGCTGTTGAACTTGCAGTTGTATGAGATAATCCTATCATTAAAAATAAAGGCCCTAATATTCCCCAAATAGAATTATAAGAAGAATATATACAAAATTTTTATCAAATTTTATTCCATGAGATTTTCTCTATGAATGAAGAGATTTATTTATATTATTGTTAGAAATATTTTATTCTTCTTTTTATTTTTAGAATATCCTATAAATTTTTTAATAATTGTAGGAATAATTACAATTCCAGAACCTAAGTAAAGTAAACATGATAATTGAAATGAATTTAAATTATATAATAAGACTTTACTAAACGGTGTGCTATTCCAAATAACAAACAAGACAATAATCCTATAACAATCCAATAATTTTTAATTTCCAATATTTCACCAGCTTTACTTTAATATATTCTATTTTAATATAGTATATATTTAATAAGTATTACATTTTAAAATTTTACTTATAAATGAGTATTACTTATATTTTATAAAGAATTATTTTTGAATATTAAATTTATAATTAAAAAATAAATATAATATAAAATTATTAAAATTTGAATATAATTTGTAATTTAAGTTTTATATTATTATTTAGAAGATAATTGAATAATATAATTCATTTAAGATTATACCTTGGCAACTCCCATCATAACCTCTTGAATCAGGAGAATACTGTAATTGTTCACTTTTATCAAGAGATTTAAAAAAGAGATTTGAAGCTAAAAATTCTAATGATCTAAAAATATTACTATAGCCATTATAACCCATTCTAGTTTTTTGAGCATTAGTCCTTACTTTTAATTGTTCTAAAAAAACAAATTGAGTTGTATAAATTAACAAAGATAGCTGAATAAATATTTTAGGAACTTTACTTTTCTCTAAATTATGTAATATTTCAGATATAGGAGTAGTTAATGATAAAAAACCTAGTGCAGAAAAACAAGTTAACGTCTAAATAATGTGTATATAGCAAAATTTAAAGCATCTTCCCTAATTACAATCCATAAAATACCAGTATCAAAAAGATTAGGGCCTGATCCAAAGAATAATGCAATAAATATACAAGTTATCAATGCAAAGCCAAAAGGAATAGAAATAAATTTAAAATAGCTTTTATACGGTACTTTAACTACTAAAAGCAATATAACACCAATAATATGTTAAAATAAGTGAAATAATCGGAGAATTAATTATTAAAGCAAAAATTAAAAGAACTAACGCTATAATACATTTTACAGCACTATTCATATCCCTTAATTCATTTGTATGAGCAATATAATCAATATCCAATTTAATTCATTACCAACATCGATTTATTTATTCTTCATCATCTCACTTTGAGCTGCCTCTCCAATAACCAACGAAATAACCAATGATTATTGCACCAACAGCTACTTGAACAGCAAACAATAAACTTTCTATTTCACCACTTGGAGGTTCCCAAAATGATGAAAACCATGGTTCATATCTACTTTCTTCAATAACTTCACTAAACAGCACCATTAGCACCACCAAAGTATCTTTCGTCCTCACCAAGACCAGAATACATTATCATTGGAGCTACTGCTATAATAACTACAAATACTAATAATATAATATTTTGATTTCTTCTGTTCATTAAAACACCTTTTATTATTAGTTTTGTTTCTATGCCTCGCTTTAGGAGATATTTTGACCTTCAAAACATTTAACTTTTCAAGTAATCTTGGTTTGTATTGTTCTAATACATTCCATATTACCACAGTTAATAATCCTTCAGCAATAGCTAAAAGTATTTGAGTTATAGCAAATATTCCTAAGAATATTGTAAGAGCTGTTTGGAATGTAGGTTCTGGAAATGCTAAAGTTAATTGGAATGCAGTTGTAACATAAGTTAATAAGTTACCTAAAAGTGCTGCAAAGAAAATAGCTATTTTAAATGAGGAATCTGCTTTAGTCAAACCTTTATAAGTTGCCCAAGCTACTAATGGTCCTATTATTCCATAGAAAATACATTTGCTCCTAAAGTTGTAAGTCCTCCGTGAGCAAGAAGTACTGCCTGAAACAACAAAACAATTGTTGCAAGAACAATTGCTGCAGCTGGACCAAAAAGAACAGCACTTAAACCGTTACCAGTAGGATGTGAACAACCTCCTGTAACAGAATGTAATTTCAATGACGAGAGTGCAAACATAAAAGCTTCATTAACTGCCAAAAGAGGCATTGAATCTGGAACTTCTTAGTGACTTTTTTAATTCTATATATATCCCATAAGCAATGACTGGTATTGAAAGTATAAACCAGACAGCACACCAAATTGGTGGTAAAAATCCTTCCATAATGTGCATTTAAAATCTCTCCATAATTTATCTATTTAATATATTTATTCAAATAATATTCAGTTAAATAGAAAATAAATGAAAGAATATAATTATTTTTTATTTAAAATATAATTGAATCTTAATAAAATTTAATTGATATTATAACTTTATAATAATAAATTTTATTAGTATTATATTTAAATGTTTTGATTTTTTCAAATCAACTTTAAAAAAGTTAAATTAAATTAATTAAAATAATATTTAAAATATATTATAAAAAATAAGAAATAAATAATAATATAAAATTATAATAAGATAAATTAATTAAAATAAAAACAATAAAATGAATAGAATAAAATTAAATAATAAAAAAAAATAAGTAATAATGTTTAATATTAAACATTAATACATTAAATATTATTGATTTTTCCAGGTATATACAACATCATCATCAAATTTGAAATCAATACTTCTATATCAGACATAGAATGACTATTTCCACTTGTAGAGAATAAACTTCCATCAAAACTGTACTATTGATCTTTTTTAACATCATTCTAATTTTTAACAATAAATTCTGAAATTTTAGAACCGTCTTTTAAATTTACATCAGCACCTAAACTAGCGCGTGTTTCATCATTTTTAAGCATGATTTTTCCGTTTACTTTAAAATAACCATAATCTGAAGAAACAGTTATATTATCTAGTTTAGCATTTTTACCATTAAATGAATCAAAAGAAGAAGAACCACTATTATCTGGACCTACCATTCCTCCAATTACTGCTAATAATATTACTCCTATACAACAAACAAGAACAATTATACCAATTATTCCTTTCTTTGTTTATAAATAGGCTTTTTTTCTTCCATATTATTCATATTTTCATTAGTATTTATATTTTCATCAGGCATATATTTCACCTCATATTAATTATCATTTTAATAAATGAACATGAATTTAATCGTTTTTACAATTATCATTAGGCCCATTCCACCTAATATTCCAGTGAAAAATCTCAATAAATTGTTACTTTCCCTTAATTTAAAAAATTGAGTAGTTCCATCAATTTCTGTAGGTATGAGAAGTAAAAATACAAATATTAATAAATTGAATGTATAATTTATTTAAACCAATATAGCTATAATCATATAAACAAATATGCTAATATAGAAACCAAGACATCTAGCACATACAGGAAATTGAAAATCTCCTATATGAAATGACCTTCAGGTTTTTGATGACAAAAATATTTAAAAACATTCATAGCATACCTTTGTTCTATTTAACATGATTAAGAATGATTATATAATTACTTATAGAAAAGCTTTGCTATTTGTTTTCAATTAAAAATATGTAAAACAAATTTATATTCAATTATTATTAATATTCTATTAAAATGTATTAAATTAATTAAATAATATATAATGAACTAAATTAGAATAAAAAAATAAAAAAATAAAAAAAATATAAGAAATATAAAAGAATATATAAAAATATTATATACAAATTATTATATAAAGAAATTAATTTTAAAGAGATTTAATAATATTAGCTATAGCTTTTTTAGGGTTATCAGAATTATATATAGATCTACCTATTATCAAAGCATCAGCATGTTTTAAAGTATCTTTTGGATTTCCTCCCTGAGTTCCAACTCCTGGAGAAATTATAAAGGAATCTTTCCCAACGATATCTCTAATATCTGATAATCTTTCAATTCTAGTGGAAGGTGCAACATAATTTTTAATCCCCATATCAACACCCATTTTAGCTATATCATCAGCTACTCCTTGAATGAAAATTTTAGCTCCAGGATGAGACATTTCAGTTAGAAGAAAAACTTCCCCATTATAATTATCTGCAACATCAACACAAACTTTTACACTATCTTCTCCAACAAACCCATGAGAAATAATAGCATTGGCTCCAGCTTGAAATGTTAAATTGGCTATTTTTGAGTTAGTTTCAGGAATATCTGCAACTTTATAATCACAAATTACATTAAAATCAAAATTTTCTTTGAAAACTTCAATAGACTTAAGACCTTCAGCTAAGGTTAATGGATAACCAATTTTTATGGTATTAATATAATTTGAAACTTTTTCAGCTACTTCGTATGCACTTAAAAGATCCATTAAATCCATTGCAAGTATTATATCATTTTTAAAATTCATAAAACCACTCAATACTATTCAATTTAACATATTATCTAATTGGTAAAATCATTTTATTATTAATAATATAATTAATTAGAATAATTACAATTATACTAATTGTTATTATAACTAAACCAAATTGATTATTTAACATATTGTTTTACATCATTTCTAACAATAGACGATGCTTTATACTTTTTAATTCCATTAAGCATTTCAGGAAACTTATTTTTTTCAATTAAAACATTTATTTGAGAATATTTACTTCCTGTATTGATGGTAGGTTCATCAGAACAATATCCATTATCAACTAACAACTCACTGACCAGTAAAGCAATATCATTGTTAACATTGAATTTAACATCAAAATATTTTCTAGCTGTTGTTGCACCATATAAATGATCAAAAATCATTTTTGCTTTATCCATTTTTTCACCAGTACAGCTAACTCCAGCATATAATCCTGCTGATGAATGCATTATAGTTTCAAGTTCTACAAGTCCAGCTTTTTTTAAGCTACTTCCAGTTTGAGTATTATCCACAATAAGATCTGCTCCCTTAGCTATATAAACCTCAGTAGCTCCATCTGAATTGATTATTTGAACCATATCATTGTCACCATCAACCAACCCTCGAACTTGAACTAAAGGTTTAGAATCACCAAAGACTTCTTTATACCCATTATTTTCCATTATATGTTTACGAGTAAGGTTTGGATATTCTGTAAAACACAATATAGGTGTTTCACGATCTTTATTAAGTCTAAAGAATTCACACAAAGAAAAATAAGGAGAATTAGCTGGAACAGCCACAATAAGGCGAGTTTGACCATAATTAAGATCTCCAATTTTAGTTATTCCTCCTTCATGAGAAACAGATTCTTCTTCAACCCAATCTTCTCCAACAATAGCTATATCTACCATTCCACGATTAAGTTCAACAGGAGTACTCTGAGGACGAGTTAAAAATGCTTTAATCTCATCATCATTAATAATATTTATTTCATATGATTCATTTCCAGGTTCATACCCATTAATTTCATATCCAGCATCTTTGAAAATTTTGTATGTATTTCCTCTATTTACATTATTTAAACTTCCTTTTGGAAGTCCTAGTATAATCTCCATAATATACCCCATTTATAATATCAAACTAATATTTAATTATTAACCAATTATACAACTATTAGCTTTATTTAGCTATTTCAGATATTTAGTTATTATATTATCCAATATTTATCTAAATAAATCTAATATAATCATCTAAAAAATTTTTATAAAATATTTATCAATACTATATAAAATCTATCTAATTTTTGTTAATGGTTAATTAATAATATTAGTTAAGAATATATTCTTAATATGATAATATTCATTAATATATTATTATTCAATATTAATAATATTATCATGATTAAATAAAAAAATTAATCAAATAAAAATATAAAAAACTAAATTTTATTCAGTTTATATTTATTTATTCCCATTAAAAAGAAAATTATTCCCAATAAACATCCTATTCCAGCTAAAATAGAAACTGTTTGAGAGCTAATAATTAATAGATGAAAATATTGAGGAATTATCTGAAAAAAACCCATAATTAGGGCAAATGTTACTGTAACATTCCTAAACTCAAAGTTTCTCCTATAATTCTTGTTGTTGAAACTTTTGCTGAAGCTATTGAAGATAATTTAGAAGGAAGAGAACTTACCACTATATTAGTATTTGGAGATATAAAGATCCCATAACCAATTCCCTCAAGAATAATAGCTATTATAATAATCATTAATGGGGTGTTTTTATCTAAGAAACTAGAATTAATAAAGAAATGAAAGTTATCATCAAACCAGAATTAGCTATCCATTGAGAGTTAATTCTATCAGATAACCTTTCTGCAAAAAATGTAGATATATTCATTGAAAGAGGAGCTAAGATGAGAGTTAATCCTGTATTTTGTGGATCTATTCCTTTATTATATTGTAAATGATAATCTACAATATAAGCAATCACAAACGTTGCAAATGAACATGAAAAAGCAGCAATATTTGCAAATGTAAACATTCTATTTTTAAGAAGTTTAATAGGAAACATTGGATATTTTGATCTAAGTTCATATTTTGCAAATACTAAAAATAAAATTAAAGAAATTATAAGTAATATTATTCCCAATATTGTGTTCATTATAATAAATCCATATGTTAAACATGAAATACTGATACCAAATATTAATGACCCAATATAATCAAAATTATCTTTTTTTACACATATCCATTCATTAGGAACTTTAAAATATGTAATTATTATACTTAAGATTAAAAATGGAATTACTACTAAAAAACAGTCCTCCAACCAAAATTATGAGTTAAAAAACCACCAATAATATTAGAAGTTATAAGGCCCATATAAGCAACAGAAGTGATAATACCATTCCTTTACGCCGTTCAGATAAAGGTAAACTTTCAGTCACAATAGCTAATGTAGAAACATTTAATATTGCAAGACTTAAACCTTGTAAAGCTCTGAAAACTATTAAAATATCTACAGAATTAGCTATAGAAACTCCAAAAGATCCTAGGATTAACAAAATTAAACCTAAATAAAAAATTTTTTTTAAACCAAATTTTGCAGATATTTTTCCAAAAGTAATGAAAAAACAGCTATTGCAAGAAGAAACACCATAGCTATCCAATTTTGTGCAACAACACTTATAGCAAAATTTTTAGCCATACTAGGTAGTGCAACTGAAATTACAGATACTGAAAAACCTGATAAAAAATAAGACAATGTAGTTATTATCAAAATATATTTATTTTTAGATAGACTACCGGAATTTTCTGGATTATTTTTTTTATATAGAAATTTTTCTAAGTTTAAATTCATAATAAACACTTTTCAATAGCTTAGTAATTTCTTATTTGTATTTCTTTGATTTCTTCAATAATTTTTAAATATTAATTTTAAATATTATTATAAATATTATTATAATTTATAAAATATTAATAATATTATAATAATTAATATCATATAAATAAAATTATTAAAATTATCTAAAAATATGTATAACAAGATAATTAATAAAAAATAGATAGTATAATTATTTATATAAAAAACAAATTATTTAAATTAGAAAAATAATATTAATATCATGAAATTAGAACAATTACTAGCAAAATGTCCTAAATGCGGATCCCAAGATAAAACAGTTCAAAGAAAGATTTTAGATGAACATAGAGCTCATTCTGAAATGAAAGCTGTTGTTTGTGATGAATGTGGACATATTTTTGAAGAAAAAGATGAAAAAGAAAATAAAAAAGAAGAATTAAAGGAATAATAAAATAAAAATATTTGAATAATGTAAATTCTAGAATATTAATAATAATTTTTCTGAATAATTGTTGTGAAAATATGACTTTCCATGTAATGATAATTCCAACTCTAGACTGTCCTTCCAATTGTGCATATTGTTGGGGTTCTAAAAAAAATTCTGGGACAATGGACAGCGCAGTGATAGAAGAAATTGTAAATTGGTTAGATGGTTTCAGAGATGATTATGTCCATTTTACATTTCATGGTGGAGAACCTCTTCTTGCAGGATATGACTTTTATAAAAAAGCATTACCTCTTTTGAAAAATGCTACTACTCATAAAGAAGCAGGATTTTCATTACAAAGTAATCTTTGGCTAATTGATGAAAAATTAGCTAAATTATTTGCTGAATATAATGTATCTATTAGTACTAGTATAGATGGGCCTCGTGAAATTAATGATCATCAAAGAGGTGAAGGTTACTTTGATAAGACTATGAAAGGTTATAAAATAGCTACTGACAATGGAGTTAGAGTGAGTTTTATCTGTACTTTTACCTCATATTCCAAGGATTTTGAAGAAGCAATTTATAACTATTTCTTAGAAAATGGATATAATATGAAACTTCATGCAGCTCTTCCATCTATGAGAGGAGATAATGCAGATCCATGGGCATTATCCCAAGAAGATCATGGAAACTTATTAATCAGCCTTCTTGATAGATATTTAAATGACCTTGATAAAATTGAAATAAAAGATTTCGATCATATCTGCAAAAGTTCATTTTTAAGAAGAGGAACACTTTGTACATTTGCTGATTGTATGGGAGATACTTTAGCTATAGGCTATGATGGAAGTATTTATCCTTGTTATCGTTTTAATGGAATAGAAGAATGGATAATGGGAAATGTAAAAGATATTCCTAGTATGGAAGAGCTTATGGAAAGTGAAGCTTTGGAAAAACTTCAAGAGTTTAAAAAGTTTGTAGATGAAGACTGTGCTGATTGTACTTATATCAAGTTTTGTAGAGGAGGATGTCCTTACAATGGAATAGTAGCTACAAGATCTGCAAAATCTATTGATCCACAATGTACGGCTTATAAAATGATATTTAAAGAAGTAAGTGACAGAGCTAATAAAGACTTGTTAAAATCATCCATGCCCCCATTAAGGAGTAATTCAGATAATAGTCAAAACGAAAATAAAAATATAAAGAAAAAATTTTCAGTGATGGATTTAATGTTAAAAAAATAGCTTTAAATTGTCTAAAGTTCGATTATTAAATTCTTATTTTATTAAAATTATTATTAAAACCAAAATAAATTGTATTATACGATGAAACAACATATAAATTAAAAATAAAGAATAAATAATAAAAAAAAATAAAAAGAGAGAATAGAAAATAATTCTCCCAATAAAGTTTTAATTATATATCTGTTTTCATTCTTGTTTTTTCCATATAGCTATACTAAGTAAATTTAGTAAAACTAATAAGATCACAGTTTATTGGAATACCAGTTTTTTCATAGATACACCTGCATTAGTGAATTTTTTTGCTGTTTTATTAGTATTATTAGTTGTATTATTTGAATTGTTATTTATCTTTATGGTAGTAGTATTGGATGAAGAAGAGTATATTTCATCACCTGCAAATATATTGTTGAGTATATAATAATCATCTTTAAATGGAGTCTTAGATTTATATATAAATTGAGCTATACCATATTATTAGTTATTCCTTGTCCAACATAATCTCCATTAACATAAAATTTAATAATTTTGTTAGCTAATGGATTACCATTTTCATCAGTTAATCTACCTGTGATAATTATGGATTTACCATCATTAGAAACTTTACCAGTAATACTAAGACTTGTATTAAAGGAATCAGTATTATTTGGTTTAACTGTAATGTTTTGAGTAATATTAGAGTTGTTAGTATTGTTGTTAATATTTTTCTGATCTCTGATGTTACATTAACATCATTAACAATAAGCCCAGTACCATTAACACGAACAGTAATCACCAAAGTAACAGAATCACCATTATTTAAACTACCAATAGACCAAACACCAGTACCAGGATCATACAACCCACCACTAGAATCATCAACATAAACCAAAGAACCAGACAATAATTCATTAACCACAACACCAGTAACATCATCAGGACCATGATTAGTCACAGTAATGGTATAATTAATCAATTGCCCATAAGAAGGATTTTTTGTAACATTAGCTACTTTGGTAATAGTTAGATTGATATAATCAGTTCCATTTCTCCAAATACTTTTCTCCAATCATCAACACCAAAAGTAACCATTATACTATATGGAATAACAGCAATATATACAGTTTGATTAATTCGAGCATCTCATTGAGGAATTAAAGTAGGATTAGGACCAGCACTTTCATCAAGAGTAAAGAAAGGTAGTAATGACGGATCAAATGAACTACCATCCCTAAGTCTAATATAATAATAAAATTCTGAATTATGATCAGAACTGCCATTACCTGTGTAATTAACATCAACAACAACCCAGTTAGTAGATACATGAGCATGTCCATTATTATCATAGTAATATGCTCGATCATTGTCACCCCACCAATTCATAGAAAAGTCGAAGGTGCCTCCACCAGCATAAACTTGATATCAAGTAGATGTAGCATTGTTATTATAAAAACGATTGTAGTTTAAAACAACATTACATCCATCGAGGCCTATTGCTCCACCATCACCCATATCTGTGTTATTTACAAAATCAGATCTAGTTACATGAATATTTCCAGCATTTGAAAAAATAGTCCCACCAACTCCTGATTTAGCAGTATTATTATAGAAATAGGAGCTAATAATATTAGTATCAACAGCTCCTGAAATATGGATCGCACTACCATCAGAAGAAGCATTATTACCTATAAATGTTGTATTAGTATTATTAAAATGCCCATTATTGTTATTAATAGCTCCACCTTGTTGACCAGTATTATTATAAAAGTTAGAGTTAACTATATTATAATTAGAATTATAACCCATAACAAGAGCCGAACCAGTATTATTTGTGAAAGTACAATTAATAAAATTAATCGTTCCAGATTGATAATCTGTCATGACCCCATTAGCAGCATTAATAAAAGTAACATTAACAAATGAATATTTAAATTATTACCTGCTGTGGAGAATAACTGACTAACACCGCCTCCATTAATTATTGCTTGGTTTGAAGACCCTTTTCCCCTAATAGTAATATTTTTAATTATCTGTAAGTTAATGTTGTTAGAACCTGAATATGATCCCGACTGAAGAATAATATTATCATTAGAATTAGCAATAGACAAAGCACCGTGAATATCACCACTAGATGTATTATTGATAGATATATTGGATGCACTAATATTACTTAAGGATAAACAAAAAATTATAAATATAAAACTAATAAATAATCCCATAAAAAGCTTTTTTGATTTTTTCGCCTTTTCCTTATAATTTTTATATTTTTTAAATTAAATAAACAAATAAATTAGATAATTGTATTAATATTTATCAAATTAGTATTTATTATATTAATATTTATTTTCTTTATATTAATATAATTGTACATTATTTCTATTAGTGTATATTAAATAATGTAATTTCATACAAACTAAATACTCATTCTGTTATTATATATAATTACTTAATATTCTATATAACTTATGTCGAAAATAATAAAAATAGAAGAAATAATAAAAAGGAAATCGTGTATAAATTAATTTTTCTTTTTATGCCAATTCCATGCGGTTTCAATGATTTTAGCTAAATCAGATAGATTTATATCCCAATTTAACATATTTTTAGCTTTTTTTGAATCAGCAACTAGTATAGGAGGATCTCCTTCCCTTCTTTTGGATATATTTTGATTAATTTTTTCACCAGTTATCCTTTCACAAACATCAATGACTTCTTTAACAGAAAACCCATTACCATTTCCAATATTAAAAACAGAGTTATTATTAAAGTTATTGTTAGAATTATTATCAGAGTCATTATTAAAGTCATTGCCATTATTATTTCTATTAAATTTATTATCAGTTATATAATTAAAAGCTTTAATATGAGCTTGAGCTAAGTCATTTACATGAATATAATCTCTAATACACGTTCCATCTAAAGTATCGTAATTGTCCCCAAATATAGTTATCTTTTCTTTTTTACCCAAGGCTACGTCTAAAATAAGAGGAATAAGATGAGTTTCTGGATCATGATCTTCACCAATTTCGCATTCAGGGTCTGCACCAGCTGCATTAAAATATCTTAAAGAAGAATATCTAAAATTACTTGATTTTAATTCAGATTCTCTTTTTAAAATATTTTCTACCATTAATTTAGATTTTCCATAAGGATTTATTGGATTTATTGGAGAATTTTCAACAATAGGTATTTTTTTAGGATTTCCATAAACAGCAGCTGTAGATGAAAATATAAACTTATCCACAGAATGTTCTTTCATGATTTTAAGAAGTTTTAAAGTATTTTTATAATTATTTTTAAAATACATGGTTGGAAATTCAATGGATTCTACAACTGAAGTAAAAGCAGCAAAATGCATCACACCTTCGATGTCAAATTTATCAAATATAGAATTAATAGATTCAGAATCAGCTAAATCAACCTCAAAGAATTCACCCCATTTAACTGCATGTTCATGACCATGACTAAGATTATCTAAAACAATTGTGTCAAAACCTTCTTTATGAAGTTTTTTGTTAACATGCGCTCCTATATATCCCGCTCCTCCAGTAATAAGAATCATTCAATACTCCGAAAAATTTTTATTTAATTAAAATGATATATTTTATTATATAAACTGTTTTAAGTTCTTTATTAATAATTATTATTAGTTTCTTATTCTTTAATTATATAATTTACTCTAAAAATTGAAAAACCATGAAACTCAAATTATCAAAAATAAATGAAATAGAATAATTAGATAAATAAATAACTAAAATAAATGAAACAAATAATATAAATAGCGTATAAGAAAGTAATCATAGGATAAATAAAATAAATATAAAGAATAATTAATTAGTTATTTAACTAAATTATGCAGAAATCTCTTCTAAATTTGGTTTTGCTAAATATTTATATAATAAAGCAGCTAAAATTCCACCAACAATCGGTCCGATTAATAAAGCTAAATAATTAGTCCAAACTAAACCTGCAGGATTTCCTACCAAAAGTTTACAAGATATGGTGAAAAACCACAAACTGGATTAATACATCCTCCAGTGATAGGACCTAAAAATGTTAAAGAAATACCAATAGCCATACCAATAAATAATCCATAAACACTAGGATTTGTTCTTTTATCAACACCAACACCCATAACAACTAATACTAATAAAAATGTACCAACTATTTCAGCCAACATAGCTTGTGAAAAACTTATACCTGCTGTAGGAGCATTTGCACCTAGAGCACCGATTCCTGCCCCAATATCACTACCAAATATTCCAAGAAGACATAAACTCGGAATAATTGCTCCAACAAATTGACCAACAAAATAATAACAAGAATCTTTAAAAGATATGTTTTTGTTGATAAGTAGTTCTATGGTAACTGCTGGATTTAAATGTGCACCAGATATTTTATCAGACAGATAAATACATGGCATAACTCTTAAACCACATACTAGTGCAATAGCTATCCAATCACTAAGTCCTCCAAGTATACCAATTCCCACATTGTTAGGATCAATACTATCAGATGCCATTAATGTAACTACTGCAGAACCAGTCCCAAAAAATACCATTAGAAATGTTCCAACAAGTTCAGCTAATACTTTTTTAAATTCCACAAGTCATCATATCACCTAAAAGTTTCAAACCATAAAAAATTAAAATAGTGAAAAATAATTAAAAAATAAAATAATTTTTAAATATTATTTTTCAAAAAGTATAATTTTAAAAAAATTATAATTATAATATTTTTCAATAGATTTGAACATTTTTCTTCATTAATGACTTATACAGCTTCTTTCCATTGACAATAATGATGTCTAAAGTCAACAAGAGCTGTTGATGCACAATTTTTACATCCACGAACAGGTTGCTGCTGGAGTTTCTTTATGAAGAGCTATAATATTAGTCATTATAGTAGCTGTTATAGGTTCACTAGTTAAAAGACAAGGATAATCAGCTTAATCTCATAAGAGAGGAGAATCTAACTGAAATAGCACATGCTGTATAAGTATATCTTTGTGGATTCATAACTACATCATGATTTCTAACTGGATCGAGGTCTACTTTAAATCCATTAACAGCAGGAACTAAATCAGTTTTTTCACTATTTCTTGCTCTTCTAGTTTTATCAGTGAATCCCCAACCCCTATATATTGTATCCATAAAATCACAATTATGAAGCTCAGATGCAGCTCCTCTTGTAGGATATCGTTGTACATAGTTGTGGAAACATTTAGTTAAAAGGTTCACAATCATTGGTGCATTAAACCCATCTAACTCAAGAATATTTTCAACTGCAGAAGCAAAAGCTCCAGTAGCTAATGATAAAACATCATATTCTGATTTATAATTATCAAGATTTGAATTTAATGTACTATCAATAACATCAGTTGTAGCATCAATAATTCCCATTATCATATCATCTTTACACATATTGTAAGTTGATTGAGATATATGATGTGAAATATCACCTACACAATAAGTAGGAACAGTTACAATATTACTATAATGAACATCATCTTCCATAGCAGCTATGGTAGTTTTTTCTCATTGATTTTTTGTAATTGCTCATATAAGCTCTTACATCAAATGAATTTTGACCTAAATCATCCATTAAATCAGCCTGACCTTTAAAATTGGAGTTTCATAGATCTTTTTAATCGTGCCTATTTCTTTTTTAACAGCATCTGTTGCAAGTAGCACCAGCTTCAAGTTCATTAGCAAATACTTCTCCAAAATACCATAAGATGTATTCATACCCCATGATTTTGCAGCTAAAATTGTTTGTTTATGATGTTCTGGAATTTTAGTTTCTAATAATATTTGATTAAGTACATTACTAGTACTTCCAAGAATAAGTGCAAAATCAACTACACGTGTTGGACCATAAAATCCACCATATCTTTGAATGACTTCTTTTCCAATGAGTGCTTCACAACCATCAATGGTTGAAATAAAAGTTTTTAAACTTTTTTCAAACTTTTCATCTTCTTCACAAAATATTTCAGGAATAGCAGGAGTTTGATAATGTTCTACAAACGGATCATCTTCAGGTCTAACAGTATCAGTCAAATCACTTAATACATTAAAGTGTGCATTAACTGAATCAACATGAAGATCAAACACTGATTATGTTTGCCCATCACTAGCTTTCATATCAGTAACTACTTTAACATAGCTTTCTGCATCTTTCACACTAAATTTTTTCCCTGATTCTTATCAACAGTGCTAAAATCTGCTCTTTGAGCAGTTATAGTTTCATCAATCATTTTTTTTATATAGTTCTGACATATATTCACATCAGCTCTTTATTATTATGTCAAAATTTATGTGATTCAACCTTATATCAAATATTCAATATAAAGATAACTATTTTCAAGTGATATTATTAATTTAGTATGAAAATTATTTAATTAATTATTACTATATATGAGATATTTCTATAAAAATTAAAAATTAGATTAAAAATTTCAAATAATACATGTTTTTATTAATGAAAAATGATTTAATAATATTATTAAATATAATGATTAATCATGTGAAATTATATAAAGATTAATTTATAATGAAATTCTAATTTATATTAAATAATAATTTTAATCTATAAAAATTAATAAATTTATAATAAATATTATAATAAATCAATGAAAAGTATTCTGAAAAGTTTTAAAAAATTTATGAAAAATTATTTAAAAAGAATATAGTAAAAATAAATGATAAAATATTTTATATTATAAATAATATAATAAAGATAATAGGGATCAGATAGCTGTTAATCTCGGAATTATCTTCACTCTTGGAATAATATCTACAAAACTATTGAGTAGGTTTCAGATTCCTGGATTTATCGGATTAATAGGCCTAAGAATTTTACTTGGACCATTTGGATTTAATTTCCTACATGGATCATTTTTAGATCTTTCAAGAGAATTATGTACAATAGCCATAGTAATTCTTTTAATAAGAGCAAGCTTAGATATCAGTCAAGATTCAATTATAAAAGTTGGAAGACCAGCCATAACCATGGGATTTTTACCTTCGGTTTTGAAGGAATGTCTGTAGTTATCATAGCCCCGTTTATATTAGGAATCTCGTTTATAGAAGGAGGTATGTTAAGATTTGTTTTAGGTGTAGTAGCTCCTGCTATATTAGTTCTTTCTATGCTTTTTTTAATGGATAAAGGTTTAGGAACTAAAAAATCGATTCCATCAATTTTATTAGCTGGAACATCAGTTGATGATGTAGTAGCTATAAATATATTTTCATCATTTTTAGGAGTTTACTTTGGAACCAATGTTAATATAGCATGGACAATAATAGGTATTCCAGTATCATTAATTTTAGGACTTTTATTAGGATTAATAGCAGGACTCATATTACTTAATCTATTTAGAAAATGGAATTTCACACTAACAGAAAAATTATTAACGAGTTTATCTTCAGGACTTCTTCTTAATGGTTTAGGTCAATTTTTAGAAGGAATAATCCCAATAGTAGGACTTTTAGGAGTCATGGTTGTTGGATTTATGATTTTAGTAGAACTGCAAAAACAGCAACTAAGCTATCAAATAAATTTAGAAAAATTTGGGTTTTAGCTGAAATGACAGTTTTTGTAATGTTAGGGGCACAGTGGAATATAGGTTTAGCTATTAGCTGATCGTGCCAGGATTAGCTATAGTTTGTTTTGGACTTTTATTTAGATCCATTGGAGTATATATATATCACTACTTAAAACAAATCTAAATCTTAAAGAAAAAGTTTTTTCCATGGTAGCTTATTTTCCAAAAGCCACAGTTCAAGCAACAGTGGGAGCTATTCCACTATCAACAGGTGTAGCATCTGAAAAGATTATAATAACCATAGTAACAATAGCAATCATATTTTCAGCCCCATTAGGAGCAATAGGAATCCGAGTACTAGGAGATAAATTATTAACTAAAGATATCTAATAATTCAAAGTTATTTATTTTCTAAATAGAGTTTTTAAGGTTATAAATTTTTTATTTCTTCTATTCTAAGACTTGTGGGTTTAGCTATTAGTTCCAAATCTATTTCTTGACTTTTAAAATTATTAGCTATTTTAATCTTTTCTTCTATTTTATCCTCTTTTTTATCTTATTTGATTCCTTTTTTATTGTTTTGTCTTTGGCTGGTGTCATTTCTCTTTGGTATTTTTAACCGGCTTGTTTTCGCATGTGAATATCATGTAACAATAGTTCATTGGAAAGTAGTTCTTCTATTTTTTCTTCTGCTGTTTTTATATTTTCATCTTTTGTTGTTACCATGTTTATTAGCTCCATGGGGCTGTTTTTATCTAGAAATATTAACCATTTTGTTAATTCATTGTTTAAAATCAAGTTCCTTTTCATTTCTAAACGGAATTAAATTAATATTAATGATTTTTATACAATCATTATAATTACAATCAATATCCGTCTGATTTAACATATTAAATTTTCGATTAACTTTCTTATTATCACAATATTGGAAATTGAGTAAATTTATTAGGATGTGTTCTTTTATGTGTTTTAGTTCTTCTTTTTTTGCTGAATTTGAGAATTTTCGGGAAATATACAGCCGACTCCTTCTTTTAAAAAAATTATCATCCTTTAACTGAACTTCAAGATTAATTATTCTCCGTCTTTTGTTTTTGATCTTAAATCAAGAATGCAACTTTTTTACCAATAATTTTTCCTGGAATGAATTTATTATCTATGATTTCTATGTTTTCTATAGTTTTTTCATTGTTTTCTTTGAGTATTGAGTTTATTAATCCTATTAATTGTTTTTCACATCCTGATTTTGCCATGTACTGGGAGAAAAGAAAATCATTTAAAGGATTATAATTTCTTTTATTTTTAGATTTAATTCTTTTAATTATCATGATTCAATTAAATATTAAATTATTATACTATATAAAGCTGATATGTCTTGAATATAAATATTATTCTTAAATAAAACTATTATTTTAAATTAAAGATTTAACTATAATATATGAATATCTTAATGAAAATTTTTCTTAAAATTAGTAAAATTAACATATAAAATAATTTATAACAATTGTTAATATTTATATATTATATTAATAAAAATATTAATTATAAATTTATTATTAAATTTGTTATTGAATTTATTATAAAATAATTATAAAATTATATTATTAATATAAATAATTTGTAAATTTAGTCAAAAAATATTAATGATATCAAAATAAAAGAAAATAGGAATCATGATTTAGTTATATGAATAAATTTCGTGAAAAAGATGAGTTCTATGGCAAAAAAAAGCATAGATGAAATAAAAGACAAAATTAAACAGGTGATGCAAATATATTCACTGCCCAAGAACTAAAAGAATCTATAAGAAATGAAGAAAATATAAAATTTGATGATGTAGATGTTGTAACTTGTGGTATAATGTCTGGAACTGCTGCTATATTTCTCATGGGAATCACTGAACCATATGCATTTAAAAAAGTTAAAAAAGTTTATCTTAATGGAGTACCACCTTACCTTGGACCATGTCCTAATGAATTATTAGGGTCAATTGACGTGATTGTTCATGGTACAGAACATAGCGTAAAAGACCATAATTATGGTGGAAGATTTTTATTTAAAGATATCCTTGATGGTAAAAAAATAAATGAGGAAGTTGAATCTATAGATGGGAAGAATTTGAGACAGATTTAACTATTGATGAAATTCCAAGAGCTCAACTTATTGGAACACGAATGGCTTTTAGAAATTATACTGCATTTATCAATCCTGAAAATGATCTTGTTCATTCAATCTTAATGAAATACCAATGAAAGGTAACTTTGATCAATTTTCTTTTTCTGGTTGTGGAGATATAAATCCATTACAAAATGATTTAAGCAGAAATATTATAAAAGAAGGAATTAAAATCTTATTTAAGGGTGGAAGTGGGGTTGTTTTAGGTGAAGAAACTAGAAGTTCTGATATAAAACCTAATTTAATTGTTAACTGGAAATATGCTTAATATGGATTCAAACTATATTGGAGGATTTAAAACCGGTGCAGGACCTGAAATTTATGATTCTATAGCTATTCCCATACCAATTCTTAATGAAGAAATATTTAAAGATATTCAAATATTGAATAAAAATATACCACTCTTTATAGGTGATATATATGGAAAACATTTGCCTATAACAGAACCTAGCTCTGATAAAGTTTGGGATGGTCAAGATGAAAGACCTATTTTTAAAAGTGAAAATTTTAAACAAAAAAAATAAAGAAATTCAAAAATCATGGCCAACAAATGCTATCAATGATAATGGAACAATTAATATGGATAGGTGTTTTGGTTGTGGGTTATGTGTTTATTTAAGTAAAACTGAAACTTATCAGATGAAATTAGGTTCTATTGATGTTGAAATCAATGATAATAATTATAATATACCAATAACATGTAGACAATCTGATATTCAAAGAGGAAAGAAAATATCTACTAAATTAAAACAATTAATTGTTAATGAATAATTTGAATTTATTATATAATTCTTTTTAATTATTCAATTGTTATTCATTAGTTATTTTTCATTTATTGATTTATTATAATTTTATTAATTATTCAATTTTTATAAATTAATATATAATAAAATTATTTTAAATTAAATTATTTCAATTAAATCAAAACATTTATACATTATATTAGCTAAATTAAAAATTAATAAGATTTAAATATAATTATTAATATTTTAATAATTAATAATGTATATTTAATTTAATATGATTTTGAGATGATTTAATGGATATTTTATCTGCAATTATTTATATAATTCTATTTCTTGTATTAATGATATTCGTTTTTTCTATGGGATTATTAACCCCCATTATAGGAAAAAAAGATATTATTTCAGTTTTAGTCATCGGATTTGTTGTTGGTTTAGTAGGAGGGGTCTTTTTTGTATCTCCAATTTATCAAGATATTCCATATGTTGCAGGTTCAATACAAGAAGTGATTAATGGAGATAATGAAACTATCGAAGTGGAAGTTTCTCCAGTATTTAATCAGACAAAAATTGTTTCAGAGTTAAAGCAAAAAGAAGGAGTTATGTCAGTGTCTAATAAAGGTGTTGTTCTTCAAACAGATCCTTTTTCAGATGAAAGAAAAGCGATAATTGAGGAAAAAATCCCTTATATTGATAATAATTTTAATAAATTCTTAGTTGATAAAAAAGGCATTATGGCTATCAATTTTACTCAAGGACTTGATCCTAATCAAGCTATTAATACATTAAAAGAATGGTTAATGTATTCTAGTGAAATTAATGTTAAATATGGTTTAATAAATATGAATATTAATGTTAAATCTTATAATGTAGATGAAGTTACAAAATATTTAAATTCTGAAAATATTGTTGTAAAATCTGTTGAAGGACCAGTTCATAATGCTATTAATGATACTAAAAATTCAATGCTTGATAGTAATTCTATAATATTTCTCTCAGGGATTATCGGTTTAATTGTAGCTTTAATCAGTATTTTCTTAGATAAAATCACTGCAACTATTAGAAAATTCATTATTAAAATCAGAAACAGATAATTATTATTTTTTAAATTTAATTTAAATTTAATTTAAATTTTATTTTAGATGGAAATGGATATTTATGATATCTGCAGTTTTATTTTCAGGTGGAAAAGATAGTATAATGGCTTGTTATGAAGCTATTCAAAACGGGCATGAAGTTGCTTATTTATTATCTATGAAATCTGAAAACGATGAATCATATATGTTTCATGTTCCCAATATTCATTTAACTGATTTAATATCAGAAGCTATAAATATTCCTATTATTAAAGCTAAAACTAAAGGTATTAAAGAAGAAGAATTAAATGATCTTAAATACAATATCCAACTACTTAAAGAGAGAGGTGTTGAAGCTATATACACTGGAGCTCTTTTTTCTGTTTATCAAAAATCAAGAATTGATAAGATATGTAAAGAATTGGGTTTAAAATCTATTTCTCCTCTATGGCATGTTAATGAAGAAGAGTATATGCGAAGAATAGTAGATTTAGGGTTTGAAATTATAATAACTGGTGTTTTTGCATATGGTCTAGACAAATCATGGCTTGGCAAAAAAATTGATGATAAAGCTATAGATGAATTAATAGCTATCAACAACAAATATGAAATAAATATTGCTTTTGAAGGTGGAGAAGCAGAAACATTAGCTATTGATGGACCAATATTTGAAAAAAAAATTGAAATTCAAGAAGTTGAAATACTTTGGGATATAGATAATGGTATTTATAATGTTAAAAAAGCTTCTTTAATAGAAAAATAGTATTATTAGAATTAATATATTATAATAATAAAATTAAAATATCGATTTAATTAATTATTTTGTCAAAAAATTCATTAATTTGAGATTCATAATTTTCTAATGTTGAGTCATTTATGATTATATAATCTGAAGTAGCTATTGCTGAACCAATGCCAAAGCCTAATTCTCTTTCATCTCTTTTGAGGAATTTTTCATAGTTTGAAGAATCATCAGTTCGTTTTCTATTTTTAATTCTATCAAATCGTGCAGAAGGTGATGAAAATATTGAAAGAAGGATAAATTCTTTAAATGTTTCTCTAAACAAATCTACCTCATATTTACTTCTAATTCCTTCTATTAAAAACACTGTATTGTTTGGATCATTACTATTAGTTAATTGTTTATTAATTTTTTCTATGCTCATTTTAGCTAAAACATGATCTCCTTGTTCTTCTCTTAAATTAACAGAAGTTTCACTAACCTCAGCATTTCTTTTTTTAGCTTCTTCTCTCACGATATCTCCTATATGAATTACTGAAATAGACCTTTTTTTAGCCATTTCTGTAACTAAACTTTTCCCTGAACCTGGTAAACCAGAAATACCAATAACCTTCATAATATCACTTTAACTTTATACTTAAAATAATTAACTAATAATATTTACTAATTATTATATCTCAATAGTTCTAATATATTAAGATTTTGATAATTTACTTAATTCCATATATTTTAAAGATTCATTAAGATTTTTTGCATTAGAAAAATCAGATATAAGTTCTTTTAATTGACTTTCATCCTTTGAATTTAATTTTTTTGCATATTCAATCATTAAGGGAATAGTTCTTACAATATTATCAACAATAGTTATATTTGCCATTTTTGCAGTTCGAGATAAAGGATTTAAATCAATAGCTATTATTTTTTTACCACTATCAACTAAAACTTCTGCTCTATCTCCATCTTCAAGTGAAACTAAAACAACATCAGATTTATAAATTCCTTCTTCACTAGCAGTAGCTCTTGGAGAATCGATATTATCTATATATCTTATTTTTTTATCATCAATACCTAATAAATTTTCATAACCATGATCTTTATACAATTTAGAAATAATTTCTACTCTTTTTTTATTTCTATAAAATAAATTTAATTCTATTTTAGAATCAGTGTTTTTAGCTAGTTCAATAAATTCATCTATATCTAATTCTGTACTATTTCCATTGACAGATATTACTGAATTTTTAGCTTGAATTAATGTAGCTACAGCTACTTTAATAGCTTCATTAGCTGGAGGCATAGTTTTTTCTCCTATGAGATAATCAAAAGCTTCTCCTCTTCCATGAGCTATCATTCCTGAATCAGTTAAGTATCCTTTTTTATGAGCTTCTTTTATTTTTTCTCTAAGAATAAGTGATTCATATCTAGGATGATTTTTAGGTATCATATATAATTAGGTTTTACAACAAAGTTTATAAATTTTATTGTATTAGGTGGTATAAATTAGCTGATGATTTTAATATTTTATTGTATGTTTCAATTGATTCTTTATATGTTTTTTACCTTTATTTTCTTTCATCCAATTCATAAAAGCAACATTAAACTTGAAATTTTTACCTATTTCTTTTTTAAAAAATTTTCTATGGATCTCATTGTTAGAATAATTTTTATCAATAATTTTTTTTCTAAAGAGGGTATAAATATACTAGAATCATTATAATTAGAATGTTTTTTTGGCTCATTTTGATTTGTTAATGATTTTTCAATGGGTTTATTTTCAATAAAGTTAGCTAAATATTTTAATAAATCATCTTTGGATCCTGTTGTAGGTAATTCATATTCTTTACACATATTCATTAAATCTTTCTTTAGATAGTATGTTTCATATAATTCAGTTTTATCTTTTGGAAGGTTCATATAATCTCCTTTATTACAGTTATATATTTATAATATTGATATTCATAATTATTCTTGTTTAATGTTAATTATTTTTTATTTTTTAAATTATTTTATTGTTAATTAATTAATATATTTAAATTAATATATTTAAAAATAGAAAATTTAATAATAAATAAAATTATTTATATTATAATTTATATACTTATTAATGAATTAAATATATAAAAATAAAATATATATAAAATTATTTAATAAAATTGATTTTTTAATTAATATTAAAACTCCTATTATTTTTAATAGTAAATTGTGATTATTTTAATATTTATATAGTTATTAAAGGTGAAAAAATGGATTTAATGAAAAAATTATCATTAACACCAGGAATTTCTGGTTTTGAAGGGAAAATTGTTGATATTATTAAAGATGAACTTAATGATCATGCGGATGAAATAGAAGAAGATTTAATGGGAAATGTAATAGCATTAAAAAAAGGTGAAAAAAATGGAACTAAAGTAATGCTAGCTTCACATATGGATGAAATAGGACTAATGATTCGTCATGTTGATAAAGAAGGATTTATTCGTTTTTCAAAAATTGGTGGAATTAATGATCAAATGCTATTAAATCAAACTGTAACAATTCATGGTAAAAATGGGAATGTTACAGGAGTTATTGGTTCAAAACCACCTCATATAATGAAAGCTGCTGATAGAAAAAAAATAGTTGAACATGATTCAATGTTCATTGATATTGGTGTATTTTCTAGAGAAGAAGCTGAAAAATATGTAACAGTTGGGGATCCAATTAGTTTTAAATCTGAATATGAAGAATTCTCTAATGATTTAATTATGGGAAAAGCTCTTGACAATCGTGTTGGTTGTTATATCATGATTGAAACTATGAAAAGAGTTAATACTAAAGCTACTGTATATGGTGTTGGAACTGTACAAGAAGAAGTGGGTTTAAAAGGAGCTAAAACATCTTCATTTAAAATAGATCCTGACATGGCATTTGCTTTAGATGTTACTATAGCTGGTGATCATCCTGGAATTAAAGAAGATGATGCACCTGCAAAAATAGGTAAAGGTCCAGCTATAATTTTAGCTGATGGTAGTGGAAGAGGCATTATAACTCCTGAAAAAATTAAAAATTTACTAGTATCTTCATCTGAAAAAGCTAATGTTCCATATCAACTTGAAGTCGGAGAAGGTGGAACAACTGATGCATCTGCTATTCATTTAACAAGAGAAGGAATTCCAACTGGTATAGTTTCTGTACCAGCAAGATATATACATACAACTGTGAGTATAGCTAGTATGGAAGACGTTGAAAATACTATTAATCTCCTTGTTAAAGCTATTGATAGCTTATAAATTTAAATTTCAAATTTTTAAAAATTCATTATTTTTATATTTTTTGTAATTTTTATATTTTATTCTTAATATAAAGAATAATTTTATTTAAAGGTCTAAATTTAATTTTCAAAATTTAGAACAATATAATATATGATTTGAATCAATGTACTTTGAAGATTAGCAATAGGTTTAGGAGCTTTTTTAATAATAGGGATATTTTATCCAATTGTTATTAAAGCAGAATATCATATTGGTAAAAAATTATGGCCAGTATTTTTAATTGGGGAAATAATTTCAATAATTATCTCATTATTTGTTGGTAATTTAATGTTATCTGCATTAATAGGTGTTTTAAGATTTACATTTTTATGGAGTATACATAAGATAATTGAACAATAAAAAAGCGTAGAAAGAGGATGGTTTCCAAGAAACCCAGATAATAAATTATTTAATTTAAAGAATAATATAAATTTTATAAAATTAAAATGTTTTATATTATAGTTAAATTAAATTTAAAACTATAATATATTGTATAACTTAATATTATTGTATTAAAACTTATAAAATTATATCTAAGAATATAATATTATATTAAGTTCAGTAAAATTGTATCTAAAATCCATTGTATAATTTATTAAAATAGTATAAAAGGTTATAAAACTTATATCTAAGAAAATATATTATTATTTAAGCTATTAAAATAGTATAAAAGGTTATAAAATTATATCTAAAAATATAACCTATTTAAATTAATAAATATTTATATAAATTTTATTTTTTTAAAGCTTTAAATCCAATTGGAACTGTACTGTATTTGGTTCCCGCAGCATCAATAACTTCTTTTACATCATTAATTAATTCAGATACAGGTTTCCAAGAGATTTCTTTATCTTCTCCTACAATAGAAACATTATCTACAATATCTTTTTCTAATAAATAGACTAATAATGAAGATACTGCCTTCCATCTTGCCCTTTTATTCTATTTGATTTTACAGAAATAATATATAAATAATCTCCTAATGGCTTTGTTTCAATATCATGTGGAATTATTTCTTTACTTAGATAAGTTCTAGGACAAGTATGGCAATTTTCTTCACATTTGCCATATCTTTGAGGTTTTCTATCATCGATTTTGATTATATCAATTGGACAAACATATTCACATGCACCACAAAGAACACAAGCTCCTTCAGATATTACATCACTTTCTAAGTTTTCAAATTGACATTTTGAAGATATTTCATCAATTTCTTCATCAGTTATTCTTCTTTTAAAAAGTACTGGTCTTGAAACTATTTCTCTTTCCATGATTTTTTAAGATTTGTTTGTTTTTTCTTATTAGCTATTCTTTCAAAAAAATTTTTCCTTTCTCAGATAAAGATTTAGTTTCAAAATATCCTTCTTTTTCTGCATTTTCAACAATTTTTCCCCCTTTTCAGTTCTAATAATAACAGTTTGACCATCCTTTAGGAGATCCTACTGAACCTACAGAAATATCTGAAATATCAGAGGTATAATCAATGCAAATATCACAGTTTTTTCGTTTAAATGAATCAGTTTCAGATAATGGAACCATGAATACATCTTTATTTTTTAAAAAAAATTTGAATTTATTTTCTTCAATTCTGAACTCTTCAACATCAGTAATGTCAATCTTATTTTCTTCTAAGAACTTTTTCAAATAAATATATGAAAAATTTTCCATACAAAACAAGCCTATTTTTACATCAATAGGTGAACCTCCGGTTTCTTCTGTATATTTATTTATTTTTGTTGCATCTAATATTTGACAAGGAGTTCCAACCATAGTTGTTTTTCCATCATCCATTTTATCACCTCTATCCTCAGTATTTACTATTAATACCTCATAAATGATATATCTTCATTATAATCACCAAATCCAATATAATAAGTAATATGTTATCTTTATTTAATAAAATTATGCAATAATATTATCTAATAAATATATGACGGATAAATAAATTTTATAAAATATAATTTTATAATTATTTATAATAATAGTTATTAATAATCAGTTATATTAATTCATTAATTGTTTTCTTAAAATATAGTTTAAACTAGAAAATATTTTTATTAAAATAAAATTTTTAGAAAAAACCTTTTTAGAGTAAAACTAAATAAATATAGTTTAAATATAATTTAATTAGTATAATTTAATTGATTTAATTTAGTCATTTATATTTATTATAATTAAAATTAAATAATACTATTTTTATTGTAAATGTGAATTAATTGAACAAAATTAATTCAATTATATATTTATTTTAATATAATTTAAGTTTTTCTATTAATAAGATTTTTATCTGAACATTTTTCAACTTATTATATTAATTTTATATTTCAATTAGTAAATATAAAATAAAAAAAATTAGAGATATCTAATATTCATTATATTTCCTTTTATAATGTTTGTACTATTTTTAAATTTATAATTTGTACTTAAACCAAATCTATTATTGATAATTTTATTTTTAGAAATTTTATTGGTTTTAGAATCAAATTTAATACATATTCCATGTTTAAAATTAGCAACTGCATTGTATTTTATAGTATTGTGTTTAGAACCTTTGTATGAATATATTCCAATAGCCACTTTTTTAGTTTTTCCAGCGATTTTATTGTTGTATGATGTGTTTTTGTTTCCTCTAAGATAAATCCCATATTTAATTGGTTTAGATATTACATTAGAAGTTATAGTATTAGAATCTCCTCTAACATGCATTCCAATTTTATCATTATCAATCCTATTTTTATGAATAGTATTTGAAGATCCAACTACATAAATACTGAATTTTGCGTTATTAATAGTATTATGTGATATAGTAGTATCTAAACCTTCATTTCTAATTTCATATACAGAATCAGTGATTATATTATTGGTTATTTTTGTAGATTTTCCATGGTTAACAATACCATTATTTCCCGCTAATTATATCGTTTTTAATGTTTACGTTGTTTCCATAGTTAATGATAGCCATATATTATTATCAATGAATTTAAAACCATTAAATATTAGGTTATCTTCATAATTTATAATACCTCTTTCCTTGTTGATAAATTGAGAATTATTAATGTTTAAATTTCTTTAGTTAACAATAGTGCTGTTGTAGACTCTTTTTCACCATATTGATTATCTGTTTTGGATTCATCCATTATTAGTAAATTTATTATCATTTATTGTTACATTGCCTTTACTGATATAGATAGCTCCACCTTCATTAGCTTGATTAGCTATGAAATTAAATGAGATGATAATCATATTATCTCCAGAACTATATATTACTCCTCTTGATGTTCTATTTGCTGATCCAGTTCCTGTTGCTATATTTTCTCCATCTATTATAATTGAATCTTTAGGTCCGTTTCCTATTATGGTTAAATTCTTATCAATAATTAATTTTTTATTATTGTTTCCTTTGTATGTTCCTTGATCCAAATATATTGTATCATTATCATTTACATCAGTTATTGACTGATTTAAACTACCATCACTAGGATGGATTTATATCAATTCTTTCTGCATTTACTGATGTAATTGATATTAATACAGGGAAAATAAAAGTATACCAAACATTAAATGCTTTTTTTCTTTAATTGCTTTCATATTACTTCTCCTTTCCCACCCCTATATATCCTTTAATTTTTAAAAAAAGGACATATAATAATATATACCGAATGGTATATATAATTTTAGATATTGAATATTCTCTCAAAATTATAAA
>NIZT01000058.1 GCA_003315655.1 Candidatus Methanobinarius endosymbioticus | reverse complement strand
AATATTATTAAAATATAGTCTATAAATACTATTTTAAACAAAAATTAACATATTTCAATCAATATTTAGTTTTATATACCTTTTTCAATGTGTTTTTTAATATTGTATATATTTCTAACTATTAATATGTTTTCACTGTTTAATTTTATAATAATAAATATATAATATATAATAATATATTAATTTCAATAATATCTTATTAATAATAGAATTATTAACAAATACTAATTTAACAATTTTAAATGAAATAATTTATTTATATTGTTTTTATATATTGTTTTTAGTTATACTTATAGATGTAATTCTAGGTGAATTACCTACTAAAATCCATCCTGTTGTTTTAATTGGAAATTCTATTGATTTTTTTTTCAAAATATTTAATAAAATTTAAGAATAAATGGTCTGGTCTTTTTTTAACAGTCTTTGTCTTGATTACTATTATATTAGCATGTTTTGCTTTACTTTATTTATTTGTCATAATAGCTTCAATTATATTATCCTCTACATTTTCTATAAAAAAAGATTTAGAAGAAGATTTAGATATAGCTAGAAAATCAACCTGTCTTATTTTGTAAGTAGAAATACTAATGAATTAGATGAAAATTTAATAATATTAACTACTATTGAAACATTGTCAGAAAACATCACCGATTCAAATATATCTCCTATATTTTACCATGTTCTTGGAATATTAGCTGTTATTATTCTTAATATATTTAATATCATCCATTTATCTTCTAATATAAACATTCAATCATGGACTACAAACTTTATATTAATTTTATTAATAAGTGTTCCCGTAATATATAGAATTATAAACACTTTAGATGCAATGGTTGGATATTTTCCAGCTAAATTAGATGATATATTAAATTTTATACCAGCTCGTATATCAGGATTTCACGTTATTTTTGCTTCTTATATATTATCCAAATCAGATTTTAATTGGAAAAATAGCTATCAAATAATGAGTAGAGATTCAAACAACTCTCCATCACATAATTTTGGTTTTACAATGGCACCGATCGCTGGATCTTTAAACATATCTCTTGAAAAGAAAGGAGTTTATAAAATTGGATACAATGATAGATTTTTAAAAAGAAATGATATTATAAAAGCCGTTAAATTATCTAAATTATCCATATATTTATTTATTTTAGTTTCATTTATTATATTATTTTTATATTTTTTTATATAAAAATATTTTATAATTATATCTTATTTTTAATTATATTCTTTAATATAGCCATTCTAACAGGAACACCATAAAAAGCCTGTTCAAAATATTTATTATATTTAGTATTATCAACATCCGTAGATATCTCACCCACTCTTGGAAGAGGGTGCATAACAATAAGATCTTTACCTTTTATAAGATGATGATTAATTAAATAAGCACCTTTTATTTTGGAATATTCTTCTTCATCTGGAAAACGTTCTTTTTGTATTCTTGTTACATACAAAACATCAACATCATCAATAACATCTTTTAAATTATTTGTTTGATAAAATTTTACATTATCCTTTTCTAAATCATGAAGTGTTTCTTTTGGCATTTTTAATTCGTCAGGTGCAACAAAACTCATTTGAACATCAAACATTCCTAATGCATAGGCTAGAGAGTGTACTGTGCGACCATATTTTAAATCTCCTACTAAAGCAATATTCAAATCTTTGATTTTATCAAATCGACGTTTTATAGTGTAGATGTCCAAAAGTGTTTGTGTTGGGTGTTGCCCAGCCCCGTCACCTGCATTTATAACAGGAACATCAACTATATCTGATATAAATTTTGCTACACCTTCTAAATCATGTCTAATAACAAGTGCATCAGAATAAGCTTCGAACATTTTTGATGTATCCGCTAAATTTTCTCCTTTTGACACTGAACTAGCTACACTACCATCAAAACCCACACAGCTCCCACCCAAACGTTTCATACCAGTTTCAAATGAAAGCCGAGTTCTTGTAGAAGGCTCAAAAAACATCATTCCTAATATTTTACCAGCTAATTCATCTGAATATTCTTCGGACTTAGCTACCTTTTCTAGATTTTCAGCTTTTTTTAAAATATATTGTATATCTTTTTTTTGAAAATCTTTTATTGAAATCACATCAGTTAGATCGAAAATTTTAATCACACTCTGATTTTTAGATTAATAATTTTTTATAGAAGTATAGTATTTCATAATTAATATTATTAAATAATTTACTTATTTTTTATATTAAATATTCACTTTCACTGTATTTTTTATATTTATTTTATTTATATTATATTTTTCTTATAGATTTCTTATAAATTATTTATAATTTTCTTCCAAACAATAAATATACACTATGGTCAACCATTCTAGTTTTTTGTCTTATTCCTTGACTTCTAACTTCTATTTCTCTTTCAAAATTCTCCAGAGCTGTTAAATCTTCAAATCCTAATTTTTTAGCTACTTTGTAAGAAGCTTCAATCTGGTCAATGTAAGGTGCATAAACTGCAATAACCACCTAGATTTAAACATTCATAAACATCTTCAAAAGTTTCATAGGATTTTATTAAGTCAAGAAATACAAGATCTATAATTTTTTTTCTTCAATTCCTTCTTTTATATCTTTATTTTTAATTTCGATTATATATTCTAATCCAAATGATTTAATATTTTTTTACCTACTTCTGCAAAATCTTCTCTAATTTCGTAGCTATATACTTGTTCTTTTTCTCCAACAAATTAAGTGCTATTGCTCCAGCTCCTGTTCCACCATCTACTACTTTATTTCCACTACTTAAGCCACATCTTACAATCACAGTTCCAATATATTTTTAAATTAATATGGAACACCGTTTATCCATCAATTCTATGAAATCATTTACATTAAGTTTGATAACTTTAAATTCTTTATCTAAATGAGTGATTAAAGTTTGACCTAGACCGTGCTTTAAGCTATATCTTCCTGACTTATGATGCCTAAATCACTTTGAAAATCTGATTTTTACTTAATCAAAATATTTTTTTCCTCTTTCATCCATTATTACTATCAAACAATCACCATTTTTAAATAAAATTTTTAATTTCTATTATCAAGACTATTATTAGTTTGGATTTTCTATAAGTCTTTCTATAATTTTTAATTATTAATTATTATTAATTAAATAATTTAATATCTATTTAAATAATGTATTATTATAATTAGATAAGTATTCTTTATTTATAATTCTTATACTATTATTTATATATTAATTTTATTTTTAATAATAAATTAAATTAATTTAATAAATATTGCATTAATTAATTAAAAATTATACAGTTTAAAAAACTTAAAAAAGTTATAAGATTTGTAGGATTTATATATTTTATATAATTTATAAAAAATATAAATTATAATATTTAAAAAATTATTTAATGATCTTTAATAATTATTAATATTTTCAAAGTTTATAGTTTCTAATTTATATTTTATTATATTACTTTTCATTATCTCTCGGGAAAATTTATTTAAATATCATTTACAAAATAAATTATATGGATAAATTTATTGAGCACCCATTGATAAATTCAAATACTGCAGAAGCCCGGATATATCAACAAGTTTTAGCTGCTAACACACTTAAAAATGGAAACACGATGATAGTAGCTCCAACAGCTTTAGGAAAAACACTTGTAGCTGTTTTAGTAGCTGCAGATAGATTAAAAAAGAACACAGGCTCAAAAATACTCATTTTAGCTCCAAGTAAACCATTGGCTATCCAACATGAGGAAAATTTTCGTCACTTTTTAAAAGTTAAATGTACTTCTATAACTGGTGCTATAAAAGTTGATGATAGAAAAAAGCGTTGGGATGAATCTCAAGTAATTTGTGCAACTCCTCAAACAGTTGAATCAGATTTACTTAATGGAAGATATGATCTTAGTGATGTTTCTCTACTTGTTTTTGATGAATGTCACCATGCTGTAGGTTCTTATTCATATGTATATTTAGGACAAAGATATGTTAAAAGAGCTAAAAATCATTTAATTTTAGGTCTTACAGCTTCTCCAGGATCTGATAAAGGAAAAATAAAAGAAGTTTGTGAAAACTTATTTATTCAAGACGTAGTTGTTAAAAATGAAGATGATCCTGATGTAAAGCCATACTTTAATCCTATTGAGATAGATTGGGTTAAAGTTAAAATGAGTAAAGAACTAGAAGAAATCAAAGAAAATATAGAAAAAGATTGAAAAAAGAGAAGAAAATGTTAAAAAATTTAAAGGTAATTAAAACCATTTCAGTCAATAAATTAGATATATTAAAATCTAGGGGTAATATTCAAAATAGAATAGCGAGAGCAACTAGTCCTCCAAAAGAATGTTATCAAGCTATTTCAATTTTAAGTGCTGTTATCAATCTTCAACATTCTTTAGAACTTTTAGAAACTCAAGGAGTGGCTACTTTTAATAAATATGTTTCAAGACTTAGAAAAAAAAGTACTAAAGCTGCTAAAGGTCTTTTAATGGATGTTGATTTTTCTAAAGCTATAATGTTAAGTGATCAAGCAGAAAAAAATGGTTGGGAACATCCAAAGCTTAAAAAATTAATGGATATATTAAAGGAAGAATTAGATATAGACGATTTTAAACAAATAAAATTAATAAATAAGGAAAAAAAAAGCGAAAATAAAAAAAATAAGCCTAAAGGACGAAAAATCATTGTTTTTACTCATTTTAGAGACACGCTTGAAATGATCCATCAAAAATGTGAAAAAGAAGGAATCAATTCAGTTAAATTTTTTGGACAAGGTTCTAGGGAGAGAGAAAAAGGATTAACACAGACAGAACAGAAAAAAATTATAAAGTCTTTTAAAGTTGGAACTTATGATGTTTTATTGTCTACTAGTGTAGCTGAAGAGGGCATTGATATTCCTTCAGTTGATTTAGTTATTTTATATGAACCTGTTCCTTCTGAAGTTCGCATGATTCAGAGAAGGGGCCGTACTGGAAGAAAAGATTCTGGAAACATGAAAGTTCTAATTGCTAAAGGAACAAGAGATGAAAGTTATTATTGGGCAAGTTTAAATAAAGAAAAACGAATGAAAAAACAGCTGATTGATAAGGATGCTCTTAAAAATTTAAACACAAAATCTTTAGACAAAATAAAAGAAGAAGAAGTAAATTCTACAATAATAGGTAAAAAAGCTGAAATTGGTATAGTTTTAGATGATGAAGATTTTAGTAAGGTTCAAGATAATGAAATTAGTGGAAATATTGATAATGATATAAATATTGATGATGGAGTTATTAAAACTCAAGATATTAATAATGAAAATGATTTAGATCAATTTTCTAATAAAAATAACAAAAACAATAAAATATTAGTTTATGTTGATTCTAGAGAAGGAAATTCAACAGTTCTCAGAGCTTTAGATACAATTAATGTGGAAGTAACCATTAAAGCTATGAGTGCTGGAGATTATCAAGTTAGTGATGATGTTGCTATCGAAAGAAAAACAGCTAAAGATTTTGTTGATTCAATTGTAGATAAGAGACTTTATAAACAAGCAAGAACAATGCAAGAAGAATTTAAAAAACCTATCTTAATTTTAGAAGGAGATGATTTGTATTCTGGTTTTCTCTCTCCTGATGCTATTAGAGGATCTATTGCTTCTATAGCTATTGACTTTGGAATATCTATTATTCCAACTCGAAATCCTGAAGATACAGCGGCCATGATTAAAAGAATTGCAATTAGAGAGCAATCTGGAAAAACCACTTCTATTCAAATAAGAACTGAAAGAAAACCTGTAAATATATGGGAACAACAATTATTCATTGTTGAATCTTTGCCAAATGTTGGGCCTGTAACAGCTAAGAAATTACTTGAAAAATTTGTCACTGTTAATGGGGTAATTAATGCTTCAACAAATGAATTACAGGAAGTTGAAGGTATAGGTAAAAAAACAGCTGAAAATATTAAAAATGTATTAGATAGTAAATATTTATATTTTAAAAATGAAAATAAGGATAAAAAACTTTTATAATTTTATAAACATGATAAATTTAAATATATAAATATTATATAAATATTTTATAGGTATAAAGTTATAAGTTATAACTTATAAATCTTCAAATAATTTCCATATTTCTGGATATCTTTTTGAAACAGCTTCATCTATTAATTCTGAAGCTTCTTTACTTATACTGAATTCTGGACGTGTTTTTCTTAGATACCTAAATATAGCACTGGCTTTAGCTGACCATAATGTTATTCTAGGATTTTTTTCTATTATTCCTTTTATTTCTTCAATACTAGCTAACTCATAGTCTGTCAGTAGAGTTTCTTCTGGTATTTTTTCATCTATATTTTTTAAATTATCTTTAGAATCGTTATTTTCATCTATATTTTCTAAAGAATCTTTTGAAATATCATTTTCAATCAATTTTTCACTAACTAATTCTTTTGTAATTTCTTCAACATTTTCTTCTCTTTTTTCAACTTCTTTTTCTATATTTTCTATTTCTTCAGATAGTTCTTTTTTCTCTTCTGTATCTTCTGAATTTTTTGTAACTTTATTTGTTTTTTTTTCTTCGTTTTTAGAATCTGAGAGAATATCTTCTAATGTTATTGAAGAATTGTTTTTTTCTTTCTTATCTTCTATTTTTGGTATTAAGGAATTTAGTCCCCTTCCTAATCCTCTTTTATTATTTTTATTATTTTTTACCATAACTAATCCCTATTTTAAATTATTATAATATTTATTCATTTTCTGAGTCTATCAATTCTTTTGCTAGTTTCAAATATGATCTTGCACCTCTACTTTCTTCATCATATACTATACAGGGTATACCATAACTCGGTGCTTCAGCTAATCGTATATTTCTTGAGATCACAGTTTTAAAAATATTTTTTTTATCTCCAAAGTATTTTTTAACTTCAATATATACTTCTTTAGCCAATCTTGTCCTCGAATCATATAATGTTAGAACGATACCTTTTATTGGAGATGGACTTCTGAGTCTTTCTTCTACAAGATTAATAGTATTTGTTAAATCAGCTAATCCTTCTAAAGCAAAATATTCCGCCTGTATAGGTATTATTAAACTGTCACTAGCTACCAATCCATTAATTGTAATGATTCCAAGTGATGGGGGAAGATCTATAATTAAATAATCGAATATATCTTTAACGGGAGCTAATAAATCTTTTAAAACAAGGTGATAATTGTCTAACTTACTAAGTTCTACTTCTACTCCACTTAAAGAAATATTGCTTGGGAGAATAAATAAATTTTCAAGCATTGTTGATATTATTGCTTTTTTAACACTTACTTGACCACTTATAGCTGAATATACGTTATTTTCTAATTCTTGTTTATTTATTCCAAAACTTGTGGTAGCATTTCCTTGAGGATCCATGTCAATCAATAAAACGGATTTTCCAAGTTTGGAAAGTGATGCTGCTAGATTGACTGCAGTTGTTGTTTTACCACAACCACCTTTTTGATTTATTATTGCAATAGTTTCTCCCATATTATTTCATTCCTTTTTTAATTTTTTTATTATCTTTTTTGATTTATTTTATTTAGATCTATCCTTTTTTAGAACTTTTTATTAGAACTATCACTCTTTTTTATTATATATTATCATTTATACTATATAAGTTTTAATTTAAAAGTGATTAGTTTTTAGTTATAAGTTAAAATTTTTCACAATTATTTTATAGCTTATAATATTAAATAATATATAATTTATATCTTATATTATTTAACTTATAAGTTTTTTCTTTTAACTTATCTCTTTTAACTTATCTTTTTTTCTTATTTCTTTTAATTTATTTTTATAAGTTTTATGTTATAAGTTATTTATAACAACTTAAATGTTATATATTATTTCATATAATTTATAACTTATAATTTTTAACTTATAAGTAATTATTATATTATTATAAAGAAAATATTTGAAGTATATAAAATAATCAAAATATATCCAAAGCATGCTTAAAATTTATTTCATGATAATATGCTTAAAAATAAATTAAAACGTCAACATGACACATAAAAATAGCAATTTAAAATTTATATTATAATTCTATTTAATTAAAAAATTAAACATTATCAGAAAATGATAAGAAATTAGAAATAATTAGAAATTCAAATGAGAAATAAATAAGAAATAATCAGTGTAACTTAGAAATATAAAAAATAATAATAAAAATAATAGAAAATTATTAGGATTAACTATTAAAATTAGATTTAAACAAATAATTAATCTTATAATTTAATAAAATATAAGTCTTTAAATTAGACTTGTTCATCTTCGTCTAAAGCTAATCTCATATTGTCAGGATCTTCTGGTAAATGAGCTAAGAAGTCTTCTGAAGATCTTCTGACATCTCTTGAACCAATTATATATCTTCCAACAACAATTATATCTGCTCCAGAGCTAATAGCTTCATCCACTTTTTTAGGAGTGATTCCACCAGCAACCGCAACAAGTCCATTATCACCAATGAGCTTTTTGATTTCTTTTATATTGCTCCATGCGGTCATATTACTAGTATCTTGTCCTTTTTCAGCCATTGAAGTTTCAAAATCAACATTTCTATGAAGTAAGACAATGTTTGGTTTAAGATCATATTTTATTTCAGTAAGTTTTTCTTTAATGTTGTCCACATTCATCATATCAAGGATAGAATATATTCCTTGTTTTTGAGCTTCATGTATAGCTTTTTCTATAGATTCAATAGTTCCTAAACCAGATATAGCTACAGCATCGGCAGTTTCATCAGCAGCCATTTTAATTTCAACACGACCAACATCTAATGTTTTTAAATCAGCTATAATAAATGCATCAGATCTTAATGCTCTAATTTTACTAACTACTCCAACACCGAATTTTTTAATTAAAGGTGTTCCTGCTTCAAGTAAGATTCTTTCACGATCTGGTACTGCGGAAATAATTTTTTTCATGGTGTCTAAATTATCAAGATCAAGAGCAACTTGTATATATGGAGGAGACCATAATCTTGTAACTTTGAATCCCATAATTGGATGAGTTCCTCTATCTTTTTCAGCTAATACTTTATTTATTCCAGGATAGTCAGACATTGCTCTTCTAATTGCTAACTTTGTAGCTCCATAATTATATTGATATATTTTTCTATAATCTTCAGCAGCGGGATGAATAAATACACTTACCATAACTACTATATCTTCAGCTATATCTCGTGGAATTAAACATTCTTCAACTGCATCAGCTACAGCTCTTCCTACTGCGGTTTGAGCAGGTCCAAATATTTTACTTGCATCATCTAAGTCTCCAACAGTAACTTTTGGTACAATTAAAGTAGCTGGTTTAGTCATTAAGTTTGGTCTAATAACTGATAATAAAGGAGTGTGTCCTATTGACAATTGTGTCATACCATTTGCAACTGCAGTTCCAGCAGCACCTTCTTTATCTCCAATTATTAAATCAACATGAGCTAATTCGTTTCCATCCCCAACAAGGGCTTCTCCAATTTTATACATTTTCTATTTCTCCAATATAATCAAATAAATTTTATAAATTTCATAAATTATTTCATATCATATAATTAATATTAGTATTAGTAATTTTATTGAATATAATATATTTAATAATATATTTAGTTCTTATGTTTTTAATTAATATAATATTTCCTATTATTTCTCATTGTTTTAATTTTTATCATTGGAAGTTAATCCTTTTAGATAAATTTCTTGGAAGAGGTAATTTTCTAAATGGTTTATCCATTGTTTTTGTTAATATTTGATAAACAACATCATCAACAGACATATCTATTTTTTCTTTAGTTTCACGAATAGTGACATTTAATTGACCACTTTCCATCTCTTTATCTCCAACAACTATGGTATAAGGAACCCAGTCAGTTGCAGCATTTCTTATTTTTTTACTTACTCTTTCATCTCTATCATCAACATCTACTCGAATATTGTTTAGAGCTATTTCATCGGCTATTTCGTTAGCAAATCCTAAGTGATTTTCTCCAATAGGAATAATTCTTACTTGAACTGGTGATAACCATACAGGTAACATAGGAGGTTTTTCATTTATTTCAATGGCAGTTTTTTCAAGTAAACTACATATTACTCTTTCAACACTTCCAGTAGGGCTACAATGAAGAATGATAGGATGTTTTTCAGTTTCATCTTCAGTTAAATAATTGATATCAAATCTTTTTCCACTTTCAACATCAATTTGAACTGTAGGATTTTCTATAGGTCTTCCAAGATAATCCATAGCTGCAAAATCCATTTTACATACCCAATAATGTTTTCTTTCAGGCAATATTTCTAATAAAACTGGTTTATTGATTTTTTTTGCAGTTGAATACATCCATTCTTTGTTTTCATCATAGAAATCTTGTGTAGCTCTAAAAATTATTTCATAATTAACATTAAAATCTTTTCCAGTTTGAACACACATATCCACTTGATTGTCAAATTCTGTTAAAGAATGGTCCATGTTAGTACATATTGAGTGCATATCTGGCATTGTAAATCCTCTAAGTCTTTTAAGGCCTACAACTTCTCCTTTTTTTTCAAATCTGAAACTATAAGTTGATAACTCATATACTTTAGCTGGGAGATTTTTCCAAGTTAAAAATAATTCTGATAGTACTCTAAATGCTCCAAAACAACATGCGAACCTTAACATTAATTCTTTTTTAGTATGGATTTTATATTGTCTTTCTCCAAATTTTTCTGCATGTTCACGTATAGCATCATTAGCTAAATCATACATAACTGGAGTTTCAATTGGCATTGCACCTCTATCCACTACAATGTTATATACATAATCTGATAGTAAATCTCTGACTAATCTACCTTTAGGATACCATTTTAAGTGGCCCACATCAACAGCACTTTCATAGTCAGCTAATTCTTTCTCTCTCATTAATTTTACATGAGGAGGGTCAATGTCTTTACTTTCAGCTATTCCTAGTTCACTTTTAGCTAATTTTTCTAAGTCAGACTTTTTTTGGTATTTATAATCATCAGCAGATGTTAATTCAGAATCATTTAATATATACAATTTAGATGGTTCTGATTCCTCTTCTTCACCTATTTCATCAGCTGTAATATCAACAGCTTCAATTGATCGAGATAATTCTGATAATGGATGTCCTTTACAAGAAATTTCAAAAGATTTATACCAGCCAAATGGGACTCTTGAAACTTCAAAACCACATACAGATAACTCATCTTCTGCCATTTTTAATATATCAATAGCTGCTTTTGGAGAACTAAGTGATGAAGATAAATGAGCATAAGGATAAAGTACTATTTTTTCAGCACTTATTTGATCGTTAGTTGATTTTATTTCATTTATTAAATTATTCACAACTCCTGCTGGATTTTTTTCATCATCCTTTTCAACAGCTGTAAAAACAACCAATGCTTCATTAAAAGCACCTTCTTCCCTATCTTTTTCAATTTCTTCAGCTATCGGGGTCTTATTTTTAGTTTTGTATTTCAAATAATCGGTGTGTATTAATAATACTCGCATTAAATCACCTAATATATAAATATAATTGTTAAACTTAATATGTAATAATGTAAAAATAATTAATTTAATTATTATAAGATTTAAATTGATTTTATAAATTTAATTTATTCTTATATATTCATTTTTTTATATTACATTGTTTTTCTTTTTTTATATATGAATATTCACATTTTATATATCATTTAAATTTTTTAAAATTTTTTATTATATTTTTATTAAAAATAATACTATTTCTAAAATTTAAACATATATTTCAAGTGTAAAAATCTGAATTTGAATTTTTTTATTTAATTAAAACTTTAAAATAATATATTAAATATAGATATTAAAGTACAATGTTAAATAGAAATCTTATTATAATTGTAATACAAACTTTATTTTATATATAAAGATTAATATAATTAAATCTAATTTAATTATCAATAATTAACAATCATATCTTAATAATCATCCTATTACTTAAATTTTAAAATTATACAACTTAATATATCCAAAATCATTTAATAAGTTAATTATGAGGAATTTAATGAACACGAAAGACAAAGTACTTGAAATAACATTTTTATCATCGCTTGGACACGGATTTGATGATGTATCTCTAAGCCAAATTCAGAAAAAAGCTGCTATTACGTCAGGAGGACTTTATTATCATTTTAGGGATAAAAATGGTATATTGATCAAAATGCTTGAAAAATATCTTTTTAAAGATTCTAACTCATTTAGAGATAAACTTGAATTTATAATATATTTATTTGTAGGATTATATAAAAATAATAAAGATAAAGCTATTGATACAACAAAGGAACATGATATTGATTATATTAATTATCATTTATTATTTTTAGGAATATATCATCAACATCCTGAAGTTCAATATATTTTTGATTATATAAACAAGGGACTTTTAGATCTTTTTGAAGAAATGTTTAAGGAAGATATAGCTAATGGTTATGTGAAAAAAGAAAATGATCCTCAAAAAGCTACAATTCTTTTTTTAACAATATTAAAAGGTCTAGTATCATTTTGGATCAATAATGATAGTTTTTCATTAGATAAAATTATAGAAGATAATCTTGAATATATTTGCAAAATATTATGTGATGAATAAAAAAGTATATACAACTATATTAATAAAAATTATCTTATATAACAGTCTTAAATAAATTTTAAAGGGAGTCATGGAAACTAAAACAATTGATTCACTCAAAAAACTAGGACTATCAACTTATGAAGCAATGATCTATATTTCATTGAATTATATGATTTAAGGAACAGCTACTGAGATTAGTACAAATTCAAATGTTCCAAGAACTAAAATTTATGATGTTTTAAAATCATTAGGAACAAAAGGATTTGTTGAAATAGAAAGAAGTAGGCTTTTAAAATATCATGTAGTTTCTCCAACAGATATGTTTCATCTTAATAAACAAAAAATGATCGATGAACTAGAAGAAACTGAAATGGAACTTAATTATACATATGAGAGTCGATTATCTAAAGTTCCAGCTCCGACATGGTTTATACATGGCCCTGAAAGGATTATTAAAAAAGAGCTTAAAATTTTATCAAGAGCTAAAAAACTGTTAGCTTTCGTATGGGCTTTCTTTTCAATGAAGAAGCAGATATTTCAAAAATTCACAAAAAGGGTATTGAAATTAATATATTAGCTACTAAATATTGCATGTAGACAATAAAAAAATAGATGTTTTAAATGCTTTTTCTGATTCTGATGTTAATATAATTAAAGCACATATTCCATTTGTAAAGTTAATTGTAAGAGATTCTGTTGAAATGATACATATATTTTCAAAATTCTCTGGTGAAAATAAAAACGTTGTTTCTTCTTCAACTATTAGTGTATGGAATCAATATGAAGACATAGCTAAAAATCATGACGATCGTTTTTTCAATACATTAAATAAGAAAATAAAAAAACAGATAAATAAAAACAAAAAGGATAAAAAGGATAAAAAACATAAAAGATTATGAATACATTAAAAATTATCTTTATTTTTTTTAATTTTATA
>NIZT01000057.1 GCA_003315655.1 Candidatus Methanobinarius endosymbioticus | reverse complement strand
AGTAATATATAAAAAATTAAAAATATAATTAAGAATAATTAAAAATAACTAGTAATAATTAGAATATGTAGAAATATAAAAAATATATAAAATATAAATAATATAAATATTAAGCTAAATATTATAGTCAGGAATTCATATGAATCTAAAAAATAAAGAGAAATTAATGGATAAAATCAATAATATAGATATTTTTAATCCATATATACTAATACTATTCATTTTACTTTTTGTTCTTATAGCTATACCCATGCTATATTTTTCTGATGAATTACCTAGTCCATCATTTCAAGTGTATCATTGTATTATAATAGGAATCATTTTTTTTATACTTGGAGTAAATTTCCCTAAAATATTATCTAAATTTTCTAATGGTTTTAAAAATAAGATTAATACTATAAAAACCATTAAAGAAAAAAAATTAACATCTTTTTTATTTTTTAATATAAAAGATTATTTTAAAAATAAATCTAAACCTAATAACTCTATTTCTGACAAATTTATATCTGATAAATTTAAATTTGATTCAACTAAATTTGGTGGCTGCAAATTTGAAGAATATAAAAGAGGAAAATATATTGAATTATTTATATTAGCTATTGTTTTAATTGGAATAATACTACAGATAATTAATTTTTGGATTCTGGGAGGAATTCCTCTTTTTAGTGGTGTTTTAAAAGCAAAAGTTGCTTCCAAAATATGGTTATTTTCATATATATTCTTTATAATAGGAATAAATCTACTTTTAGCAAAATGCAATAAAAAAATCTATTATTTGCTGTTAATCATAGGATTAGGATTTTTTGCCCTAACAGGATATAGAACTACTCCAATAGCTATTTTATTAAGTGTTTTCATTACATTGTATTATTCAAGAAATATGAAAATAAAATACCAAATCATTTTTGGTGTTATAATATTAGCCATATTAGTTGTTATAGGATTTATAGCTATGCAATCTATTGAATGGCAACAATGGAGATTGAATGCATTAGAATTAGTATCATACAGAGTAGGATTTACATTAAATGTATTAGATAGAACCATTCCTTTACCTGGTTCTACTCATGGAGAATTATTTTATTATACATTAACTGGATTTTTTGAATCAGTAGACCCCCGTGTTATTGTTGGGGAATTTGTTTTAGGAAAAACACATTCTATAACTTCAACCATATTTGGACCAGCCATACTTGACTTTGGTTGGATAGGCATGGTTATGCAGATGTTTGTTATTGGAACTATTTTAAAATTATTACATTTCATTCAAAAACACGTTAAAAGTGTGGTTAGTGCCTTTTATGGTATATTATTAGGACAAACAGTAATATGGACTGAAACTGGACCAACTGACCTTTCAGTGTGGATATTTTATTTATTAGGAATTGGAATAATTATTTATTACTTTTATAATGCTGAAAAATACGCAAATAATAGTTCACAATACAATGTTGATGAGGTGGTTAATTGAAAGAAATTACTATAGCTATTGCATGCGAATTAGCTCCATCAAAAACAATAATTCCCGTTGTTAAAAAATTAAAAGTTTTAGAAAAAGAAAAAGGTTTAAATTGGGATAAAAGCAAATTAATTGGTTTAACACATGGAAAAGGTGCTGAAGAATTAATTAAACCATATTGTGATGAGATTTATTCTATTGGAAAAGGTAGAGGAGCAGGAAAAATAAAACGAAACAATGCTGAATTAGCTTATCTTATATTGAAAGATATTATAAAAACCATATCTGCACTTAAAGGTAAAGGAATAGATCTTTTAATTACATGTGGAAATGCTGGTGATGTTAGAAAATCAATTACAGCAGCTAATATATTAAGAATTCCAATAATCCATATTGAACAAGACATATATAATCCTATTGAAACAATAGCTTACTCTAATTTAATTACAGTTCCTTCGAAAAAATATAAAGAGTATTTAATTGATAATTATCTCATAAAATCTTTGAAAAATATTCAAGGATATCCTATGGCTAGTTATGTACATGAATATATCAAAAATGAAAGTTTAAAAGATAAAAATGAGATAATATCTCAATATGGATTTTCTAAATATATTTTATTAGTTTTAGGAGGAGATTTAAAAAACAATGACCTTCCCCAGCTGATAAAAGAAATTGAAAAGATTGATTATCCAATTCTTATAGCACCATACAGATTCACAAAAGAATTAATATTAGACATAGTGAATTCCGAAAAAATTAAGGTTTTAGATGAATTTGTGGATTTATTAAGTTTAATGAAATCAGCAGACCTAATGATTTATGGGGCAGGAATGGGAATGACTATAGAATCAGGAGTTTTAAATGTTCCTTCAATCAAAATAGCTGGTTTTCATGATCAACATGGAAGTGTTGATCTAGCTAACGAATTAAATATCCCTATTGCAGAAATAAAAGATATTTCAAATTTATCTAATAAAATTTTAAAAATAAATAATGAAAATAACAATATTGATGATAATATTAATGATATGATCAATGATGATATTCAATTAGAGAAATTATCTGGGGAAAAATTAGTAAAAAATAGTGAAATAGCTATTGAAAAATTAGTAGAAATTATAAATAATTTTGATATAGAAAAACCTCCTAAAAAAAGTAGAGTAAACTCTATGAAAGCAATATGGAAAGAGAGAAAAAAATTTAGATAAAAAAATTAGACATTATAATTAGATAATACAAAGATAATTTAAATAATTAATATAATTCAATAATTATCTAAAACAACTTGATAATTTCCTTCTAATTTTATAAAAGGCTCTGCTCTATCTACAACAACACCTATTTTTTTCAATTCTTCTAGTTTAGTAAATGGTTTTTTCTTTCTAATAGCCATGATTCTTTTAGCTGAAATTGTCCCGATTCCAGGAACTCTTATTAATTCATAAAATGGAACAGAATTTATTTCCAAAGGAAATATATCTCTTTCAAGAGCAGCTAAATATTTAGGATCATCCTTCAAAGACAATTGATCGTTTTCTTCAAAAACTAACTCCTTTAAATCAAATTTATAGGTATTTAAAAGTGTATCTGCATGATACAATTTGTTAGTTCTTTGTTTATTACATTCTGTCTTTTTTTCCAGTTCAGTTCCTTCAATTGGAGAAAAAGAGCTAAAATAACTTCTAGACAAATCATAATTTTTATATAAAGATTTTATTCTAGAAAGTATTTCAACATCACTTTCATCATTTGCACCTACAATCATCTGTGTTGTAGAACTAGAACACATAATAGAATTTTTTCTTTTAGAGATTGAGTTAATCCAACCTATCCTTTTCAATATATCTTTGTTATAATCTTTATTAGATGAAATTTCAGACATACCATCTGGAGTTGCAGATTCAATATTCAAACTAACTCGGTTAGCTAAAGTCATAGTTCTTTTGATAGTGTCTTTACTAGCACCAGGAATAACTTTGAAATGGATATAATCATCATATCCATAATTTTTTCTAAGAATCTTTACAGCATCTAACATTTTTTCCATAGTGTCATCTACATCTCTTGCAATTCCTGAACTTAAAAATAAACCTTGAACATAATCATTATAATAATAATTTAAAAATGCTCTAGCTAATTCATCAGGACTGAGTTCAAGTCTAGTAAAATTTCTTTTAGATTGATTAATACAATATTTACAATCATTAACACATTTGTTTGTCATTAATGTTTTAAAAAGAGGAATTTTACACCCACCTGGAACAGTAGCATTGTGAATACCTGGAAGATTAACATCAGATTTTCTATAATGATTTACATGATCACAAACATCATATTGTGCAGAATCACTTAAAACTTGCATTTTTTTCAAAGTGTTCATCAGTAATATATTGTATTTTTATATATTATTAATTTTTGGGAGGTCAGAAAAATTAATATTATTATAGATTATTAATTAAAGTATTAAATCAAAAAATAATTTAAATTTATCTAAATGATTAATAACCAAGATTTACTTAGTTATTAAGCATGAATTGAATAAATATAACTTATTGAAAATAGGTGTTATTTAATTGACAATGATAAAATTGGCTAGTATTTGAAGTCAATTGGCGACGATAGAAATGATAAATAGAAATTTGTTAGAAGTTGAATCGATCTGTTCTAATAAAAGTTTATTTCAAAAAATAAGCTCTAAAAAGAGTTTTTTTCATGAAATAAACACAAGATTTATATAATATAGGAATATGAAATAAGGAATACAAATTTTAAAGAACTTAATGCAAAAATTCAATACTAAAATTAATAAAAAAATTAGTTAAAATTATTGTGAAAATTTAGAAAATTAATATAAAAATTTATACAAATTTTAAATAAATTTTAAATACATTTAATTGTTTTAATTAAATTGATAATCATGATATTGAAATTAAAATAATCCAATATAAACTATTATAATTAAATATAAACTATTTTTATAAGTCGATGACTTATTTATAAATTAAATTATCCTTAATTTGACAATACATAATTATTTAAAATAATTACTTATATAATATAATCTAAAATGATTATTTTAAACGGGGCGGACTTGAATATGAATGATGAATTTTATTATATTATAGCTATTTTCATGCTATTTTCAATTGTTTTATCTTCAGTGATAGCAGATGAAACAGATGAAGGAAAAGAAATTGAAAAAGAAAGTTTAAATAGTTATAAAAATCCATCGAATGATTTAGTAGTTGCAAAAGCAGGTACTAAATCAAATAAAAAAAATAGTGATGATAATAACAATGCAGGAGATGATAAACATTCTCATATAGAAAATAGTTCAAATAAAAATACTAAACAGAAAAATTTTGAAGTAGAAGTAAAACCAAAAAATTAACCCAATCACAAATATTAAAATTCTTTATTAAAGTAAATAAATATGTTTCAAAACATAAAAAGCTTCCAAACAAAGTAATTATTGGAGGATATGATTTTTCTATAGCAGAATATAGCTATTTAATTAGTAAAACTATACATTATAAATATAAAAAGAAAATTAGCTCTATTACTGTAAAATATAATATTAAAAATCCATCAATTCCAAGTGGAACAAAAATAAATGGAAAATTATCCTCAAAACATTATTATAAATATGCAACTAATCTTTTTAAATATATGGAAAAGAAAAATACAGCTCCAAGTTTTATTAATACAAAAATAGGAAAAATGCAATTTCAAACAACTGTTTATAGCTTAAATAAAATTTGTATATTGGAGTCATAAGCATGAAGAAAAATTTGCCTAGTTCATTGAAAATAAAGATAAATAATGATCATGAAATGAACAAAGTTATGTCATTTTATGAAAGAAAAGAATTTTCAAATAATCCAAACCATATTAATTCCTTATTAAAATTCATAATTAAAAAACAAAATATAAATGTGGACCTATTGAAATAAAATTTAATGGAAAGTATTTAATTAGTACTGCAAAATGTAGTTGTGGAAAAGTAGGAAATTATAAATATCATACTGCTAGCTTTATAAATCATTGGCCATATTGTAAAGTTGGAGGAAACATGAAATATGAAGAAGGCCCTACTTGTCCAGAAGGAATGTGGGTATGTAGTAAATGTGATGTTGACTTCTGTTTAGTTACAGGAAAAGAACATATTAGTAGATCTCCTAAATACTTATCATCATAATCATTATAATTTCATATTTTTTAAAATTTATTTTAAAATTATTTTAAATTAATCTAAATTTTATTTAAATTTATTAAACAATAATATTATTTCCTTTTAAAACCCCTTATTTAGTTTCTTTTATTTAAAAGTTTATTTCTATTCTTTCTACAATTTTAATTATAAAATTTATTATTTAAATGATTTATATCAAATTATTTAAACTTTAAATGATTTAAAACATTTATAGAAACTTTATTTCTAATGAAAATTAATAAAAAATAATAATATTTATATATAGTGAATGCTCATAATAATAATTGCAGAAAAAATTTCATTTATTCTCTGCATTCTCTAAGTTAGTAAGATACACTTATATCTAATAATGAAAATATTATTATCAAAATATTACTAACTAAGTATATTTTTCGAGAATCCATTAGTAGAATTTTTCTACTAATGATTCTTTAAGATAGTTAAATTATACATTAAAAATAACTTTATTATTATGATATTTACTAATATTAACTGTTAAAATTCTTGATTTGAAATAACTTAGGATCTATTAAAGTTATATAATAAGTTAATAAAAATTTTATTTTCATATAATTTTATAGAGTTATTATTATTAATTATATTTTTTTATAGAAAATAAAAGATAGTTATTTATAAATGTAGAATTAATATAATTTATATTAATTGAAAAATCATCAAAAATATAAATTTAATTTAATATTAGAGTGTGATTAATTGGAAAATATGGTTCTTAGTATAGGAATGGTAATAATTCTAGGAATTTTATGTACTAAATTATTGACTAGAATGAAAATTCCTTCTTTTTTAGGATTTTTAGTAATAGGAGTCATGTTAGGACCATATGCATTAAATATTTTAGATCATGCATTTATGGGACTTACTCGAGAACTATCTACACTAGCTATTATAATTCTTTTACTTAGAGCAGGACTCGGTCTTAGTCGAGATGCTATGCGAAAAGTTGGTAGACCTGCAGTAGAAATGAGTTTTATTCCTTCGGTAATCGAAGGAGTATCAGTTGTTTTTATAGCTCATTATTTATTAGGAATATCATTTATAGAAGCAGGAATGCTTGGTTTCATATTAGCCGCTGTTTCACCAGCAATATTAGTTCCTAGAATGCTTGATTTAGTTCATAGAGGCCTTGGTGTAGCAAAAGGTATACCTACATTACTTTTAGCAGGTTCTGCAGCTGATGACGTAGTAGCTATTACAATATTTTCAGCTTTCCTTGGAATTTACACTGGTGGAAATATTAATATAACATGGGACTTGCTTGGAATTCCAATTTCTTTAATTTTAGGTATTTTAGCTGGTTTAGTTACAGGAGCAGTTATTTTATTTGCATTTAGAAAGTGGAATTTTTCAAATACAGAAAAATTACTTATTACACTAGCTACTGGTATTATTCTCAATGCATTCGGAGAAATAATGCAAGGTTTTATCCCTGTAGCAGGACTTGTTGGAGTTATGGTCATGGGATTTTTAATACTTGATAAAAATCCAAAAGTTGGACAAAGTCTATCAAATAAATATTCAAAACTATGGATGTTATCTGAAATAATTGTTTTCGTCCTTTTAGGAGCTCAATTAAATCTTCCACTTATGTTATCAGTTATAGGAATGGGTGTTATAGTAGTTACACTAGGATTGTTGTTTAGATTTGTTGGAGTTTATATATCTTTACTTGGAACAGATTTAACCACTGAAGAAAAATTGTTTTGTATGATTTCATACATTCCAAAAGCAAATGTTCAAGCTACCATTGGAGCTGTTCCATTAGCTGCAGGTGTTGCATCTGGAGAGTTAATATTGGCTGTAACAGCTATTTCAATCATATATACTGCCCCAATAGGCGCTATTTTAATAAAATTCTTTAGTGATAAACTTTTAACTAAAGACAGGGATGAAGATAAACCTAAAGAAAAAATAATGGTAGTACATTAAAATTTTTTTTTATTAATTTTATACTTATTCTATAATTATTATTATTTGTACATGAAATTCATTGATTTAAAAAAAATTCTTAATTTTATGATATTTTTCGTTTAGATAAATCTTTTTATTTAAACTAAATAATTTTATTTTATCTTAATATTGATTTTAAATCATGTTAAATGTTTAAATACCATGATAATTTAATATTAATTTGAATTATGATAATTAATAGAATTAAATCTAAAAATAAGAGAATTTTTGATCCCTTGGATGATTTTCTTTTCTCCCAGTATATGGCTAAAACAGATTGTGAAAAACAATTAATGGGATTAATAAACGCTATAGTTAAAGAAAATAATGAGGAATCTTATACAAAATATTGAAATTGTTGATAATAAGTTCATGGCAGGTGAAATTGTTGGTAAAAAAGTTGCATTCTTTATTTAGGATCAAAAACTACTGATTGAAAAATTATAAATCTTGAGGTTCAATTAAAAAAATGACAGTTTTTTAAAAGAAGAAGTTAACTGTATATCTCCCAAAAATTCTCAAATTCGGTAGATAAAGGAGGAATAGAATATTTAAACAAACACATCCTAATAAACATGCTGAATTTCAAATATTGTGATAATGAAAGAATTAATCGAAAATTTAATATGTTAAATCAGATAGATATGAATTGCAAGTATAATTATTGCATAAAAATCATTGATATCAATTTAATACCATTAGAAAAGAAAAAAACTTGATCTAAACAACGAATTAACAATATAGTTAATATCTCTAGATAAAAACAGTCCCATGGAGCTAATAAACATGGTAACAACAAAAGATGAAAATATAAAAACAGTAGAAAAAAATAGAAGAACTACTCTCCAACGAACAATTACTACATGATATACACATGCGCTAACAAGCAGACTGTAAATACCAGGGAAAAATGGCAGTAGTCAAAGAAAAAGGAATGACGTGAGGAATCAGAGAAGGTAAAAAAGAAGAAAAAATTGAAATAGGTAGATATTTAAAATCTGATAAAATAAATATTAACTATATATCTAAAATTACAGGACTTAAAATAGAAGAAATAGAAAAATTGTAAAATATTAATAGCTAATAATTGATAATGTTAAAAATAATCAATTGATGATTAAACACCATCGAAAATATCTATTCTTAATTTTTAGATATTAAAATGTATCATTCAAATTTAATTAAATTTTCAATATCACTAAATATTACTTCTAAGCCGCACATACTAGGCACATAGTTAGCTGCCTTTGCAGAATTTACACCTACTATTTCATAACCCATGTCTTCAATTGGAGCTACTACCATACATGTATCACAGACAATATGACCTCCTGCCGATTCAATCATTTGTGTATAACCCATTCTATCAGCTGCAGCTTTAACATTAATAGAGGTACATACCCATAATTCATTTTTAATTTTTTTGTTATTAACTATATTAGCTACTTCTTTAATTTCTTCAAGAGATGCGTGTGGGCATCCAAGACAAACTAAATCAGCTTCATTTTTAGAAGCATGGGTTAAATCTTCGGTTGTTTTTTTAATTTCTTGATCATTAATGATTATTTTTTCATTATTAGTTAGATTTTCTTTTCCAGCATGGCTATGTTCAGGAGTTTCATTTTCAATATGATACAAAGCTACTGCACCTGAAGATGCTAATGCAGCTCCAAGAGATTTTAGTTCAGAATTAGTAGATTTATTTTTAAGAATAAAATAAGGAATTCCATCTCCGATTTCTTTACCTACTATATATCCAAGAGCACCATAGTCAATTCTAGAAATTTTATCCTCAAGTTCAACCAAAAGACTTGTTTTTCTATTTTCTTCTAAATGATATCCATACATAGGTGTTTTACCAGATATAGCTGCAGCTAATGCATCAGGACCACCTTCACGGTTAGTTTTTGCACCTATAACAGAATTAACATATGTAACTGCAGAAGATTCTGACCAAGCTACATGGTCCCTAAATCTAGGAACATTTCCAACTAAATATGGTGTACATGTGCAAGTTTTAGAAATTCCTAATTCACCATAAGCATCTACAATCTCATTTTGTTTTTTGGCAAATTCTGTTGGAAATCCAAGAGTTTCCCAATTATCAAGATCAGTCCCTGCAGGATTAAGAGTTGAGGGAATGTTTTTAACAGGTTTCTGAACATTATTTTCTTCATTAGCTAAATCTTCAAGATATTCAAAACCTGCATCACCAATAGTTTTATAAGAAACACCAGATATTTGAGCAGAAGTAATTTCTACCATTTTTTCTGCACCATAGATATCTCCTAATGCAACAAGAATTTCCATACTTTTTCTTACAGTATCTCCATATTCTCCATCATACATTTTTTCTTCTTCTTTATTCAGATACATTTTAAGCCTCTTTATCCTGATAATAATTTAATAAAAAATGATTTAATTAATTATATTATAGTGATTATAATTTAATAAACAGATCAATTAAAGAATGCAATTTCATTATAATTATAATATTTATATGTTTATCATATATTTATTAAAAATATTTTATAAAAATCTTATTCTAAAAATATTATTCTAAAATTTATTCCAAATCTTATTCTATAATTTAAATAAGTATATATTTTAATTCAATTTATTATTTCATTTATTATGACTTTTTATAAATATATATTTTCATTAATTTAATCTATTATTTATTTTATTATAAGTAATTTAATTAGTTATTTAAGAAGTATAAGAAAGCTATCATATTTATAATATATTAAAAATATAATTAAAAATTGTATATAAGAGCTAAAAAATAAGTAAAATAAAAAAATATTAAAATATTGAAATATTAAAAATATAAAACGATAATCAATTTAGTTATTGTTAAGTTGATGTTCAACCATATCATTAACTAAATTTAAAAAATTTTCCATTTCTTTATAAGGAATCATTGCTCCAGCAGCAATATCATGGCCCCCGCCTTGACCTCCAAAACTAAGTGAACTATCATGGAGAGCTTTTCCAAGATCAACACCTTTATCTACTAGTTTTCTAGTTGTTCTTCCAGAAACTTTAACATCATTATGCATTCTAGCCATGGCTAAAACAGGTTTATCTGCATTTAAAAGACCAGAAGATGTTCCAACTCCAGAAATGGTGCCCATTATACTTTTTAAGACTTTATCTTCATTATAAATATATTGGATAAAATCCATTTGATTAGATCCTTCTCTTTTGATCCATTCCATTCCTTTTGTTAGCTGATCCCTATATTTTTTCTGTAAATTAAGAGCTGCGTCAATTGCATCTCCTCTTTCACCTAATGTTATTGAAATACCTAATCCAGTTTTCTTGTTTTTTCCACAAGAATCTAAGATATAAGAATATTCTTCAAGATCTCTTAATAAATGATTTTCTTTAGGAACACTATATACATCTCCAAAGATATCAGGATTTAATTTAATAAGTTCATCTTTTAAAGCATCTTTTTCTTCATCTTCAAGATCAGTGAATTTAATTCCATGAAAAATTCCCATTTTTTCTAAAAATCCCATAGATTCTTCTAAATCACCAGTTAACCCAGGGAGAGCTGGATTTAATGTATAAGCTAATGATTTATATAAGGGTTCTTGAGTTTTAGAAACGATTTTAAGATCTTCATGAATTTCTAAAGAACCAAATTCTTCCCCTTCCTTAACTAATAATTCATTTACACCAGTAAATCCTTCTTGACATTGCATATCACCAAATGCACCAACAAGAGCTAAAGGAGCAAGATGTTTTTTATTGTTTTCTCCTTCTCCTAACTCTCTAATAGTGAGATATGCAGATCCAGCCCCACTTAAATCTTTACTTCCATCAATTCCAAAAATATGAGGATTGACATGTATAACATGATCTTCAGATCCAGTATCATTGGTTTGATGATGATCTGCAATTATTACATCAGCTTTAAAACGATTAATAAGTTCAAGGCATGCACTTCCCATATCAGAGAAAATGAATAAATTATATTCCTCTTTTGCCAATTCTCTTACATTTTCTGGCTTTAAACGAGGAAGAATAGAAATGTGAAATTGTCCATTTTCCTCTTTAATAGCATTAGCTAAAACACCAGCTGCTGAGAGTCCATCAGCATCATTATGAGATATTATTCGAATGACATGATCTTCTTTTATATGTTTAGATACCATGTCACAGGCAACATTCGCTCTATTTAACAAGGAGTGCTGCTTCTTGTGGGTCATATCTCCATCCTTCAGGCAATTCACCTTCATTTGAATAATAGCTACCTAAACGTCTAATTTTAGATTCTATGATAGTTAATCCTCTTTTGGTGTGTATATCCTTAGGATTTTCTTTTAAATGATCTCTGATATTTACAGCACGCTTAATTAAGTTCATTATATCTTCAGGATATTCTTGAGCTTGTTCATTTTTCTTTAAAATAGCTGTTATTTTTTCACCAGTTACAGCTTTAACACTTGGAACACCATATTGATCCCTTAATATAACACCAATTTCACTAGGTGATTTTCCTTCTCTGGTAAATTTTAATATAAATTCTTTTATTTCTTCATTTGAATAAGTAAGCCACTCTGGTTTAGCCATTATAATTACCTCTTTATTTTAATTTTTTAATTAATGTTTATTTATTTAATATTTATTTAATTTTTAAATTTATAAGATTAGAAACTAGAATAAGATATTAGATAATTGTGTTATTTTAATATATTAAATATAATTTCTATTTTTTATAAAATTTTTTACAAAATGATTACATAATTAAATATACTAAATTTCAGATTAAAATTATCAATTATTATCTTTTGGTATTATTATCTATTAGATTTATACCAATTGACAAATAGCTCTAATGAATTTCTTCTATGAGAAAACTGACTTTTTTCATTTGTTGTTAGTTCACCAAAAGTTTTATCCTTTTCTGGAACATAAAACAGAGGATCAAAAGCAAAACCTTTATCTCCTTTTTCTTCCAATACAATACTTCCTGACAGTTCGCCTAAAAAAATCTTGGGCTCGATATTGGGGGCACAATACCCAATAACCGACCTGAATTCAGCATAACGGTCTTTAGTATTTGATATACCATTCATCAGCTTTAATATACCTTGATTCCCGATTGTATCTTGAACATAAGAGGAATATGTTCCTGGAAACCAATCTAAAACTTTGATGAATAAACCAGCATCTTCAACAATCACAGGTTTATTTAATTTTCCAGCTGCATATTTTGCACCAGCTATAGCTACTTCCTCAAGTGTTCCCTGAGGTTCTGTGTAACCTAAGTCAATATGCTCTAATTCGATATTGAATTTTTGGAAAATATTCTCTGCTTCTTCTACTTTATGATTGTTACCAGTAATAAATGTTATCATGATTAAAATTTTTAACTTTGATTTTTATAAAACTTTAGTTTTTACTAATAATTTTATACATAATTAATTAATAAAATTAATATATTTTTAAATATAAATAATAATGTTATGACAAAAGAAAGCTCCCATTATAATGAAGAAATTGAAACAATGGATAGGGGAGATCTTGACTGCTTAATTGATAAGAAAGTCAAATATACCGTTGATTATACTTATCAACACTCCAAATTCTATAAAAAATGGTTTGATAAGAATAAAATAGACATCAATTCAATAAGATCTCATGAAGATTTAAAAGAACTACCCATCATATCTGGAAATACTCTTAAAAAAATCAACCCCCTGTAAATAATTCTTTTTCATTTAAATCTGCAGATGATTTAGATATAATCACTATTCACGAAACAAGTGGAACAAGAGGAAATCCTAAATCTTTCTTTTTAACCAGAGATGAGTGGGACAAGTATATTCAAAAATATGCTCGAACTTATAAGTCTCAAGGATTTAAAAAAGGAGAATCATTGATTGTATGTGCTGCTTATGGAATGAATATAGGAGCAGATTCTATGAGTTTAGCAGCTAAAAAACTGAATATTGCAACTATTCCCTAGGGAAAATCTACATTTCCAGTTAGGATTATAGAAAATTATAAGCCAACTATTATTGTAGGAAGTATTTTTAAATTTTTAAGACTAGTTAATCGAATGACGGACCATGGATTAGATCCTCAAAAATCTAGTATTAAACGATTAATAGCTGGTGGGAAAAGTTTTCCAGAAGAATCTCGTGGATATATTGAAGAAATTTGGGAGTAGGTGTTTTTAATACTTATGGAAGTATTGAGGGCATAATGTGTGGAGAATGTAGCTGTAAATGGAATTCACGTCCCAGAAGACCTAATCCATCTCGATATTTATAACAGCAATATTGAAGAAGATCCGAATATGAGATGAAGGAATAGAAAAATCAGCTAATTCTTATAAAAATCAAGGAAACAAAAGTCAATCTAATAGTTGTTTTTTAAAAGAAGGTGAAAAAGGTAAGTTAATATTAACCACTCTCTTACTTAATAAAGGGAAAAAAGCTGGAACTTTACTTATAAATTATAATATTGATGATTTTAGTTCTGTTTTATCTAGAGAAAAATGTGGATGTGGGAGAACACATATGAAAATAAACAATCCTACAAGAAATGCAGAAACAGGTAATTTGTTTGAAGTGAGCATTAATAGAATTGATATTGAAGCAGGAGTATTTCAAAGAGAAAATATGGAATATCTAACTGGAGAATATGAATCATTTATTTATGGAGACGAAGATCAAAATACCTTACGTGTTTCATTTGAATGTAAAGACCTTAAAAACACTGATAAAACACTTGTTGAAAACAATTTTTTAAAATCTTTTTTAGACAATAAAAAGCAACTAAAAGAAAATTATTATGAAAATGAACTAGAAATATTATTTAATTTCTGTGAAAAAAGAGAACTTGACTTTTATAAAGTTAAAGGTCGGCCTAAACGAGTTATAGTCCGTGGATAATTAACTAAAGTTAATAAATAATAAAAATAGAAAAATTTTAATGAAAATTAACACTAATGAGAAACATATCTTCCTCTTGATTCAATTTCATGGATTTTACTAATTATTTTCTCTTTATCTATATTATCATTATCATAGCTATTAATATATCCATCTAGAACCATACTGAATATTTTATTAGTTGTTTTATAATCAATGCTTTGTAAAGATTTTTTAAAAACTAGTAGATCAACACATTTATCTTCAACAAGGTCAGAATATTTTCCTAAACCAAAATCAATGAAAAATATCTTGTCATCATTCAAAATGATGTTAGATCCAGTGATATCTCCATGTATAATATTTTTTTGATGCATTAAACCAATATTTTTACCAATAGCCAATGATAATTGTTTTTGTTTATCTGAAAGTTTAGATTCTAATGATTCATTAAATTCTTTAGCTTCTAATACATCTTTAACTAGTTCACCATTGATTTTTTCCATAGCTATGGATTTTTCATCCAAATCAATATCATGTAAAATAGGAGATAATACACCTGCATTTTTAATATCTGAAATAATTTTAGCTTCTTTTTTTGTTCGTGATTTTCTAATTTTTTCATCAATTTCGGCTATTCTATATGATTTGGGACTTCTTCTTTTTACAATAACTTCACTGCAGATCCATTTACTAGGCATGATATCTGCTTCTGCCCCTTTAGCTAAAATAGTGCTTGGAAGATTGATTTTAGAACTTGTCTGTTTGACCCATGGAGCATCAACTTCATCAGTTCTGAATCTTTGAATAACCTCAGTGTCTTCAAGTTTATCAGGACCATAGCTATTATTCATAAGAACTCCAAGCCAAGCTATCATAGCCCCATTATCTCCACAATACTCCATTTTAGGCATGTAAAATTGAGCATAGTGATCTTTAGCCATATCATTTAGCATTTCACGAAGTCTTTTATTTGCAGCTACTCCACCACATAACAAGACTTCATCTTTTTTTGTATGAGAAAGAACTCGTTCTGTGACTTCAACTAACATCGAAAAAGCATTTTCTTGAAAAGAATAACATATATCTTCAATATCTATTCCTTCTTTATATTTTCGAATAGCTGCACTCATTAAACCTGAAAAAGAGAGATCCATACCCTTAACAGAATAAGGAAGATCTGTGTAATTACCATCTTTAGCTAATTTTTCAACTACTGGCCCACCAGGATGTCCAAGACCTGTTTCTCTTCCAAATTGATCTAGTGCATTTCCAATAGCTATATCTAATGTTTCACCAAAAACACGATACCCTCCATATTCATAAGCTATTATTTGACTATTGCCTCCACTAACATATAGAGATATAGGATCAATAGCACCAGTATCAACTTTTCCAATTTCAATATGACCAATACAATGATTAACTCCAATGATTGGTTTTTGTATAGATAGTGCTAATGTTCTAACTGCAGTAGCTGTTGTTCTAAGTCCAGGGCCAAGTCCAGGGCCTTTGGAAAAAGAAATAAGATCAATATCTTTTAAGTTAATTTTAGCTTTTTTACAAGCTTCTGGAATTAATTTAGGAATCCATTTAGCATGGTGTTCAGCAGCTTCTCTAGGATGAATACCTCCTTCTTCTGGAAATAGCTGATTACCAACATTAGCTAAAATATTTCCATCATTATCAACTATTCCAACTCCTGTCTTTTCAGCTGTTCCTTCAATTCCTAAACAAATCATTTAATCAACTTCATAAATAAGAACTTAAATATTAAAATTTGATGTTTTAAAAATAAAATTATATAAAATATAAATTAAATATATTTTTTAATTTTTAATTAATTATAATTATATTATTTATATATTTTTAATTTTTTAATAATTATACTTATTACACTACTTTAACTGATATATTTTTAAATATTTAAAATTAATGAAATTTATAGTGTGTCTTATATTTAAGATAAGGAAGAGTTAAACTTGCAGAAATACCTACAGGTAATTTTTCCCAAATTGTCCAAATTTATTAGCATTGAATTCTAAATAACCTTTACCCTTATTTTTATTCCCATGCCATGCTAATAATTTAAATCCTGATGAAGGAGTATTTCCTTGATTTTTAACATTGATAATAATATTGTTACCAGAATTAGAAATTTTAGTCACCACTAGCTCAGGCAGTATCCCTAAATAAGGTGCTGATTTGAAATTTATTTTATTGTCATTATAATTTTTCTCAAAAGTAGTTTTATTATAATTAATCCATACATAATTTGTATATTTTTTATATTTATTATAATTAAAATGAATCAATACTGTTTTTGATCTGCCTGAAGATAAAAAACCTACATTAACTATTTTATATTTATTTTTATAACCTAATTTGAGTTTTACTGTAGTTGAATTACCTTTGTCGATATTTTTCACAGCGACTTTATATTTATTACCATGTTTTACAATTTTAGATATTATAAGATCAGGAGTATTTACAACATTTAGATTAAAAGATTTATTAATATTTGAAACTACATATCCGGGAATTACAATACCTAAGACTAAATATGTAACGATTATAGGATTTTTGCTTAATATGTAACTATTATATTTGAAAATAGAACTTCCATTAATCAATTTAGTGGTTACAGTCTTCCCTTTATTATAATTCCACAATAAATATCCTTCAGCAGAAACATTATTAACTTTCACAGTGATCTTAATCTGAGTATATTGACCTTCATAAACAATAGGTTTAATGGTCAAATCAAAAGTTTCACAATAATAAACTGTACCAGTAGGATATTTGATTAGAATCTAAACTATCACTAATAGTAAGTTCATAATAATAAAAATATCCCTTGTTTCCTAACCAATATTCAGTGAAAACACCATTTTGATCTGTAAAAAGACTGTGTTTGTAAAACGACCATCATGATTAGTTTTATCATTTTTTGAACGGAAGTTAAAAGCAAAATAATGATCAATTACAGGATTTCCCTTAGAATCTTTTACAGTGCCCTTAAAACTAATAGGTTTTCCATGTTCAACCTTATTATGACTAACAGTAATTTTTAGATCATTTGTAGAAGATATTTTAGTTATATTAGAATTAAATACTTCATTTTCTGTAAATTTTTCATTAATACTCTTATTTTCATTATTATCTGCACTTATACCAGTATTTGCAGAAAAAACAAGTCCCATACTGACAAAAAGCTTTAGTATAATGATAAAAATGAATAATATTTGTTTCATAAATTTATCTACCACTATAAATTATTATATGTTAATTTTAAATTCCTAATATTCATTGTATTAAATTTGAATATCATATGAAAATTATATAATAACTATTGATACAAGTTATAACAAACTTAAATTCTGTTAAAAAGTAAGTATTCATTCAATTATATATTTTCTATATTTAAATATGTAAGCTTTATCATATTCCTAAAATTAATTTTATAATATATTTTTTAAAATTTATAAAATTAATAAATAATTATTAAGAAATAATTAAAAAAGAAATTAATAGAAAAATGATAGTTAATAAGATAAATTAATTAAGATAAATTAAAAAATAATAAAAAATTTGAAGGAATTAAAAATTAATTTCCCCCATTATAATTTTCAGATAAATATTTAATATTTAAGCTAATTATTTTTTCTTCTAATACCTATCCTAAAATAGATAATAATATTAAAATTATAGGTATGATAGGCACTCCTGTTTTTTTCATATTCGTTATAACACCACCATTTTCATGGACTCCGAGATATCCATTGATTAAAGTAAGATTAATTAGAGTCACCTGACCATAAATCCTAAATATTTTTCCTTGTTGTCTAGCATCAATTATTGTATTTTTCTTATCTTTACCAACTATAGTTAAATTTTTATTAACAATAACATCGGTTACATTATTTGTATATATTCCACTATCCAAGATTATTCTATCTCCATTATTAGAGTCAGTTATAGTTTTATTTAACACCCCTTGTGAGCATTATTAATATTAATATCAGGCTGCATCAATTGATGAAAAAACTGTAGAAAATATCATTAATAAAATTATAATAAACAGAATTTTATTAATCATAAAAGAATTGAACTGATATTTTTTTATTTTTTCCATTTTTCTTTGCCTCCATTTTGAAAATTATATGTAAATTAATAGAATGAATAGTTATAATTAAAATGTAAGTTTAATATTATCTAAATTCAAAATTCATATTCATTAATATCATATTTTAGTAATCTAAGTATTATTATAATAATCCTATTTTTTCTGTTTTTTAATAAGAATCAATTTTTTTATATAATAAGTTAAAATATGAAATAACTATAAAATAGTGGATATTCATTTATATCTTATTAAATGAATCATGATAGCTTTAAATTGCCCATCTCCCACAATGAAAAAACTAAAAATGAGTATTCATTTAATAATAAAACAATCAAATATTGAATTATTATGAAATTATTTTGAATTTATTCTAATAAATCAATAAATCCGATTTATTCAAAAATTTTCAATATATCATACAAATATTAATTATTTACATATACAAGTATCATATTGTACTGCTACAGTATATTTATTTATAACGAACATTCAAGAAATATAATGCACATTCAACGATAATCATGGAATAATTGAGTACTTAGCAAATAATCACTTAAAACAAATAAATTCTTTATAAAAACTCATATCAAATACTAATAACAATAATGAGAACAAATAGAAAATAAAATAGAATTTAAGGATATATTGAACATATAATCAAAAATAAGACTAATTAAAGCTTAAAACGAATATTTTTTCCATAATTTTCCCTATTACACCCTATTAGTTTATATATAATGAAAATTATATAACAAATTATGATAAACAATAAACCATTTAGGATAAATAATAAACAAAAAATAGTTGATGCGGCATTTGATTTGTCAGTGAAATATGGGTTTGACAATGTATCTATGAAACAAATTCAAGAAGCAGCAGATATTGGTGCAGGGTCGATATATTATCACTTTAAAAATAAAAATGAGATTTTAGAATATTATAGTTGATAAATATATTCACGATGGTTTTTATCATTTAAAGAAAAAATAAAAAGTTTAGATGCCTCTTTTATAGAAAAAATTAGATATATATTTGATTTTAAAATTAATGAGCTTGTTAGAGAAGAAACTAAATCTCCATATATCCATAGACTAAATTTTGATCAAAAAGATTATTTTCCTCTAGTCACAAGTGTCTATCATCACCATAAAGAAATTAGGGATAAATTTACTGAATTACATGATAGATTAGATAGTTTTTACTATGAATTAATTCAAGATGCTATTGAAAATGAAGAAATAAGAAATGATATAGATATTAGAACACTAGTTATATTTATTCAAACCGTGATAAAAGGATATATTGATTTATATGTCTATCAACCACATATTACATTGGAAGAAAATGTAAATGCTAATTTAAAAATGATTGAAGAAGCTATAAAAAAACAATGCGAATAAAAAAAATAAAAATGATAGAAAAAGACTATTCACAAACTTCTTCGACCTTTTTCCGTATTTCTTCTATTGAATAACCTAAAAGAAGGGCCATAAGCATAGATCCACCAGCACCAGCTCCTTCTTTAACAAAACCTTTTAAATAATTCTTAAGACCATCGTTAGAAGAATCTTCAAAAGCAGGATTAACTACATGAACATTTATATCATCAATTTGAGATATTATACTAAATAAATCAGAAGTTCCATCATTAGCTACAAAACTTGTTGTTCCAAGGCAAATTCTTGAAAAATCAAAATCAGGATCAATAGCTTTTATAAACGCACAAAGTCCAGCCATTTGAGTTCCACCAGCTAATATAATTGGTACATCACTACCAAATACCATTCCTGCGACAGTTGGAATCATTGGATCTCCAACAGCAGCTACTGCTTGAAATGGGTTAATTTTCCCTATATTTCCAATTCCATCTAATATTCCACCATTAGTTAATCCTTCCATAACAACATCCTTTTTTAAATTATGAGGATTAGTAGGCATACTACCACTTACTTTAAAATTAGCATCATAACCTAAAGCAGTTAAAACACCAAGAGCTGTAGTAGTACCAGCAGGAATACTTTCTCCAATTACCAAGTAATCATGAGACTTTGAAAGTTCTTTTCCTATTATTTTTGAATCTTCAAATAATTTTTCAGGATCATCAACAGCTTTTCCAGTTCTTATATCATCTCCTGGTTTCATATATTTAGATATTGTAATAACTGGAGCATCTGGTTTTATTTCTGAACCAGCATCAGCTAGTAAATATGGAACATTAGTTAATTCAAGAGATGCTTTTGTAAGCATAGCTGGAGTAAGAGCTGAAACACCATCTACGATAGTTTGAGGAGGAATATCACAACATCTCATTTCTCCCCTCATAATCAATTCAACATCCCCAGCAGGAGTATAGTTGGTTAATTCAGGAGTAGCTCCTGCACCAGTTATATCAGGAATTTTAGCTGTAGAAGTCGTGGCTATTGTACATATAAAAAAAGGTTTTTTGCCTTTTAATTCTTTTAATAATTCATTAGATCCGTATGATTTCAATCCTTTAAATAATTCTTCCATTATTGCACCATGAACATTTTATAAAATAAAATAACTTCATTTATAAGATTTAAGTATAATATGCTTTTTTTATTAATATTTTAATTATTTATAATTATTTAATTTTTTTATTTAATTTATTTTTTATTGATAATTATAATTATATAATAATATAAAGTATTTTTTAATATAAAAAAGTATTTTTTAATAAAATTATCTTGAAATAGAGTTTTATTCAAAATAAAGAAAATTAAGAAATAAAAAATAAAAATAAGGATAAAAAATATAAGATTAAAAAAATAATTAAATAAAAAAATAAAGAATATAAATTGATTAATTAATTACATAAAAAAGATACTATAGACTAATAGAGCTGCACCCACTATCCAGCAGTAAAATGCAAAAATATCTAAACTTCTTTCTCTGATTAATTTTAATAAAACACTTATAGCCAGATAACCTGAAATAAGAGCAGCTATAAATCCTAAAATGTATGGTAAAAGATTAGCCCCTAATCCTGCAATTATTCCATCTAATTGTGTTATTGTTGCGCCAATTATTGCAGGAATAGCTAAAAGAAAGCTGAATTTTGCTGCAAATTCTTTATCTAAACCTAGTAAAAGCCCAGAAGCAATAGTTGTTCCAGAACGTGAAAGACCAGGAATTATAGCAAATGCTTGACCTATACCAACTATAATACTGTCTTTAATACCAGAATTCTTTATATCTCTGTTTCCAATATTTAAACGTTGAGAAACATAAATCAACACACCAGTAATAAGTAAAAAGAATGCTGGAATCGTGCTGGATTGGAAAATTGCTTCGATTTGAGCATCAAAAAGAAGCCCAATGATTCCTGCAGGAATTGTTCCAATGATAACCATCCATGCTAATTTTTTATAAGGATCTTTTTTAAAGTTTTCCCTAAATTTACCTTTAAACACATTTAACAAACTGGAAAAGAATGCTTTAATCATTTCTAGTATATCTTTAAAGAAGTATCCTACTACTGCAACAAGAGTACCTAAATGAAGTAAAACATCAAATGCTATTCCCGGTTGATTGATACCTAATAGTTCCTGGGCAAAAATTAAATGAGCAGAACTACTTATTGGAAGGAATTCTGTTAATCCTTGCACTATTCCTACAATAATTGCTTGTATAATATCCATTTAAACACCATTTTAATTTTTAATGACCAATATATAATTAATTTAATCCAATATTATAATTAGACCATATAAGATCCATTCAATCACACAATATTAATTTATCTCATAATATAAAAAAATAAATATTTAAAATAAGTTAAAAAATTAAATTTTAATTAGTATTTTATCTATATATTGTATAATGAGATTATTCATTAAAATTATTTAATAATCAAGATAAGTTAACCAATTAAATTTATCTTCTGTTTTACCATCAACAATACTAAAGAATTCAGATTGTATCTTATCAGTAACAAGACCTTTTTCCCCAGAACCAATAGTTATTTTGTCAACCGACCTTATAGGTGTAATTTCAGCTGCTGAACCAGAGAAAAATACTTCATCAGCTAAGTAAACCATTTCTCTGGGTATTTTTTCTTCTAAAACTTCATAACCAAGATTTTTAGCTATTTTTATGACAGAATCTCTAGTAATTCCTTTCAATATAGAAGAAGAAAGTTCGGGAGTATGTATAACATCATCTTTAACTAAAAATATGTTTTCTCCACTACCTTCTCCAACATATCCATGATAATCAAGCATAATAGCTTCATCAAAACCATTTTCTATAGCTTCGAATTTAGCTAATTGCGCATTCATATAATTAGCTCCAGATTTTGCCATACTAGGCAGCGTATCAGGTGCAAATCTCCTCCATGAAGAAACACCTATATCAACTCCATTTTCCATAGCATCATCACCAAGATAAGTTCCCCATTCCCACGCCGCGATAGTGGTAACAACAGGACATCTTAAAGAGCTAACTCCTAATTCCCTATATCCTCTAAAGGTAACAGGACGAATATAACAAGATTTTAAATTGTTTATAGTTATGGTCTCTTTTATTCCATTAGCTATTTTTTCTTTAGTAAATGGAATAGTCATCTTGTATATTTTAGCTGAATCAAATAATCTATCAATATGTTCATTAAGACGGAAAATAGCGCTGCCATTAGGATTTTTGTAACATCTTAGCCCTTCAAAAACACTGGATCCATAATGAACTACATGTGATAGAACATGAATTTTTGCATCTTCCCAGTTTACAAATTCTCCATCCATCCATATTTTTCCACCATTTTTATCCCATGACATAGTTTATTCCTCCTTTATAATTATTCATAGTTATATTATTTATTTTAACAAATTTAGACATGAAATTAGACTGTTTTATATTAATAGACCTAATAAAGATCTATGTTGGAAAATTATTTATTAATATCCAATATTATATTAGTCGTTAGTTTATATAAGCTTTATTAATTTATAAGAAATAATATGTTTAATTTTAAATATTACAATGCTGAAAAAGTAGAAAAATATATTAAAATGTATTAAAATAAGATAAAATATAATTAAAATAATAATATAATAAAATATTTTATAATATTTAAAAATATTAAACGTTATTAAATTCTTAGATTAATTAAAATATTATAAAATTAAAAAAAATAAAAGTCATTTTTAGATACAAAAATCAGATAATTAGAAAAGTTTATATACATTGTTTTATAAAAGAATGATATGTTATGGTTCCATGGTCTAGGGGTATGATATCTCGCTTACAACGAGAGGATCGTGAGTTCGAATCTCGCTGGAACCATTATTTTTAATTTTTTGAAATAACTAAAGATTTTAACTATTTATTTTACAATTAAATATGTTTAAAATATAGATAATTATTTTTTATTGATTTAATTAAGTATTTATTATATTATACTTTAGTTATAATATCTCATTTTAATTTGTTTTTATTTTTTTAACTTATTTTTTATTTTAGTTTTTATAGAAATTTATATATAAATTAGATTATTTTGATATTATTATTATATATCCCCCCTCATTAAATTATATTTAAAACAAAATAATTATTAATTTTAATATATTTTAGAGGAAGTTAAATAAAAAATAAATTTCTATAAAAACTAAAATAAAAAATAAGTTAAAAAAATAAAAAAAGAAATATTAGTAAAAAATAATTGATAAATAAACTATCCTATCAATGGAAGATTTATGAGCTATAAATTCCACATATAAGTACTAAAATTATTATTAATATATCTATAAGAGATCTGTTTTTATTTAATTCTTTAACAATGGGATTATTGAGATAGTTAGATAAGCTGTTATTTTCAGTGTTTGAATCATTAGCTGAATTTTGACCGCTATTTTGACTGGTAGAGGTTTGAGTGTTTAAATTATTGTTGTTATTCTTATTAATATTTTGATTATTTGAATTAGATTTTCCTCCAACCACTACACTAACACCTTTATAAAGATTATCAGTGTTTAAAGTAAGTCTTATTTGAAATTGATCTGCATTTTTATAGTGAAATACATATTCTCCATTAGAGTCTGTAACTCCATAGCCAATTACTTGATTACCTATACTAACTATTATTGATTCACCAGGTAGTGGTTCTCCAGTTCTAGCATTAGAGATTTTTATTTTTATGTGATAGTCTTTAACAATTACTTCAAGATCTACATTATTTGCAAATGATGAATCTCTTTCTTGATTAGTTCTAAATAAATATTTTGAAGTACTAACTGAAGAAGATAAATATTGTTCGTCTCCATCGAATTGTGCCTTAAAAATATTTTTACCAGTTTTAGTAATTCTGTAATTTAAAGTGGCTATTCCATTTCTATTTGTAATAGCTGTACCTAATAAAAGATTATTTTTTGTAAATACAACTCGTTTGTTAGCTATTGGTTGATTGTTATGATCAGTTAATTTAGCAGTTAGTTTAATTATATCTCCTAAAAATCCTTGCTCAACACTAATTTTTAAGTGAGTCCTGGTTTTATTTAGTTTTATAGTTACACTATCTTGTGAATTTTTATAAACAGTGAATGTGTTGTTTGTATAAATTGTTTGATTAAGAATTGCTTTAACAATAATATCGTTTCTTATCTCAATGTTAAAAGGTAAATTAAGTGTAGCTATACCTAAAGAATTAGTTCGAAGTGAATATTTGACATTATTTACATACATTAACAATAATATTGGAAATACTCTGTTTATTATATAAATCATATGCATAGACACTGATATACAATATAATATTTCTTAAAGTTATATTCAGGGTAACATTAGTCTAAATTTTTCTGTATTATTATAAAAAATACGGTTTTCAGGATAAAAATTAGAAACATTATTAATATAAATTGTTTTTCCATCTTCAGCTACATTATATTCAAAAGTACTGTTAATAATACTTAAGGAACCTTTATTGAAGATAGTAGAACCATGCTTTCCAATGTTATTTAAAAATTTAGAATCATATACTCGAACTTCTCCATTTTCAACAAATATTACTCCACCATTGGAAGTTGCAGTATTATTATAAAAGCTACAATTAATTATATTGATTTTTCCACCATTGATATAAAATACTCCTCCATTAGCAGCTTTAGAATTTATAATTGTTAAATTGATGAGGTCTAAAGTAGCTCCAGAATTTATATTAAATATTCTGTTTCTATTGTTTCCATCAATGATAGTTCTAGTAGAACCATAATCTTTGATAGTCAATTTCTTGTTTATAGTAATATTTCGGTTGTTTTCACCAGAAAAAGTTCCACCAGATAGTTCAATAACCTCGCCATCAATAGCATTATTGACAGCTTCCTTGATTTCCCTCCAGGATCTGTTGGGTTGGCAGCTGCATTTACATTTGTTATAGTAAATATAGACAATATTAATATTAAAAAAATGATAAGTAATGAAATTTTAATTAAAGATTTTTTATCTAGTGAAACTTTAATTAATGAATTTTTTTATTTTCACTATAATCATGATAATTATTTCCCCATAATAATATCCCTTATTTAATATTTATATTTTAATATTGAGAATAAATAATATTCAAATTAATTTCTCATATTATAAATCATAGATATAGATCTACTTTCAAAAATTATGAAGAATGGGAAAAACATGAGTAAGAAGAATATTCCAAATAATAATACATGAGAAATTATACCGAATATAAAATGTAGTTTAAAAAATGTAAGAATGATATTTATAATAAGTTCGGATATAACAAAGTTAATGATTATAATACCTGTGAATATAATTATTAATCCTAAATAGAATTTTAAATAATCAATGATACCTACAAATCTTATTATTTCTAATAATCTCTTAAAATCAAAAGTAGCTTTTAAAAATCCTTCCTTTTCTACCATGTGCGGGATAGCTAGAATTATAAATAGAAATATAATAAATCCTACAAGTAATAAAAGTCTTATAGTTCCTAATCCTAAATCAAATTGAATATTAGTTCCAAAAAAGCAACATCAAACAAATATCCATTAGTCAAAATGAATATCAATAGAAGAGACAATAGATAAATAAAGCACACTAACACAACTTTAACACCTTGTATCAGCATTTCTCCTAAATTTTTATAGCTAGGTGAATGATCATTTGAGTTTATAAAACTATTAATTGTAATGGATATGGTTCTATAAGAATAACCACCTCCCAAGAATGTAGGAATAATTAATAAGCTAAAAATTAATAAGACACCTAATTTCAAAATAGATGTTTTATATTGAAGAGAATATTCAAATGAATCTTTAAAAATTTCAAAAATCATGCCAAAACCTGTATTATAATTTAAAAGTTGTAAATATTTAAATTTTTATTATTTTAAATTTTCATTGTTTATAATTTTATCAGTTATATTATTAAATTTATATATGTAAATATGTTTATGTCTAAATTTAAAAGGTGATTAAAGTATATCTTCATCATCTAATAAAAATACATCTTCTATAGATGAAGCTTTTAATAATCTAGTTATTTTATAAGATAAAACTAATGAAGGATTATATCTTCCATTTTCGAGAGTATTTATTGTTTGTCTAGTAACCCCTGCCATTGCAGCCAATTGAACTTGACTTAAACCTAATTCTTGGCGAAGTTGTTTTACATTAGTTTTCATCTAATTAAGCTCCTAAGATTAATGAATTCTATGATATTATAATAATTTTGGATAATATAATATTTTATAATATTATAATATTTACAATTCCTTTTATATTTTTTACATTAAGTATAGAATTAAAATAAATATTAAAGGGTTAATAATTATTAAAAAATAAAAAAATAAATGAATATTAATCCAAATAAAATTATTTAAATCTTTTTTTATATCCTATACAACTTAATAAAAACATTATTATTAACAAGACAATGATAGGAGAACTTGTTTTTTCCATAGCTACTTTTGTATTAATTTTTCATCAATACCATTGGTATTGGTTTTATTTTTGTCTGGATCAACGTTGGGATTTTTTTTAACAACAATTTCATTATCATCCTCTGAAGATAAAAATTCTGTACTGCCCTCAAACACAACTTTAAAATTCAAAGTTCCAAGATCATCAGTATCAAATAATAAAATAGCTAAACCCTCCGAATTAGTAATTCCTTTTCCAATTAATCTACTTTTATAATAAAAAGACACTTCTTTTCCAGCTATAATATCTTCAGATTTAAGAGTAGTTATTAACCTATAATAACCTTTTTTAACCTTAACAATATCCAAACTCAAATGAGTAGGAGCTTTAACAACATTCACAGCAGTAAAGTTTGATGAAGAAACAAAGAAAATGTCTCCAGCAAATCTAGATTCAAAAACATGTCGAACAACAAAAGAATAAGTATAATAAAATACAGCCTTACCATACCATCAGTAGTAACATCTCCTATTTTCTGACCATTAACATATAAACTAACAGTTTTATTAGCTAAAACATTTCTTAAAGCGTCTTTAAGAATAATTTCAACTTGAACAATTTTATCATAACTCTTATTTCCTTTTACTCTTACCCCTATTTCTGTTGGGCAAGGAATAGAAGTCATAGACAAAGGAATTATCTGACTATCTAAAACAACAGAAAGATAATATGTAGTAATCGTGTTAATTGGTAAGTTGTATCTATATCCATATTTACCTATCCATTCAGAGAACATATACCAAGTACCATCACTACTATTAAATAATTCAGTCATAAAATCAGGTAATTTAGAATAATCACCAGTATCATTAGTACCATTCAAATAAATGAAATAGCGTATAGTCCAATTACTACCATACCAACCATTGCCAGTAACCAAAGCACTGATAACATAATAATTTAAAACATCAATACCAATAAAATTTGATAAATTAGGAGTATTATTTCCAAAGCAAATAGCATAAGCCTATGCTTCAGAAATACCGCTGGTTGATCCATATATTCTAATAAAAAACCAGTATCATTTAGTAAAATACGATTATAAGATACATTGAAATTTTTACTATAATTATTGCCAACTGCATTATACCATTTTTAGCAACAATATTATTACCATATATAGTAGTATTTTCAATAGAATTTTTAATTGAAAATAAATAAATTCCTATCTGATATTCTGGATGTAGAGAACTAATAGAATTATTTTTAATAGAAATATTATTGTTATAAATACTAGTATTAATTAAAAAACCATCTCCAGAAAACCATATTCCTGCTGATTCATTCCCATTCATAAATATATCATTTAAATAAACGTTATTATTAAAAAAATTCTTATAAGCAAACAAATAGATAGCAAATCCATTTTTCCCACTATACGATTTCCATATATACTAGTATTTGTAACATAAGATCCTCTTCCACCATTAAGAGAAATATCTGTTCCATAAGTTCCATTGAACCATATAATATTATTGAAAATATTATAATTACTAAAAATATGATCAGAAGAAGATGCAGATACGATAAAAATAGAATAAACATCTTCATTAGTGAATTGTGAAATGTTAGAGTAGATTTTATTATTATCCATGGATCCAGAAGAGGTGCTTACATAAATACCATATACAGTAGTTCTTCTTCAGTATTTATATTATTTTAATACCACCAGTAATATTTGAAAATCTTATTGAATATGAGTCAGTAGTTATATTATTATTTCATATTACCACAGTTCCAACATTAGAAGATATAGCTGTATTAAATCCACTGATAGTTAAATTCTCAATAACAACCTGACCTGACCTTAGGTTGAATAAAGTATCACCGGAGAAGGCACTTACAGTTGCACTATTTCCCCTTATAGTTAAATTACGAGTGATATTAATGTTTTTCATATTGTTGAAATTGCCTTCCAAGACAATTTCACTTTTCTGATTAGTAATAACTTTCTAAACAACAGCACTATTTTCATTATTATTAAAAGTAACAGCACTAACTGAATTCAAAGACATGCCAATAAAGAGTGAAAAAAGCAACAGCATCAAAAAATTATGACCATTATTTAAATTTTTCATTCCCCTCACCTTATTTTCATAAGTATATTAATACAATTATATAGAGAATTGATTAATTTTTAGACCCATATTTTTAAGAAAATATAACATACTAATATACATTTATTAAAATTTTATAATAATTAAATAAATTGTTAGATAAATTGTATAAAAAAATTATTTGAATTTAAAAAGATTATTTTTATAATTAGATTCTAAAAGTTTTTTATCATGATTTAAAGAAACAAATTTATAATATTTCTTTTGTTTTGAAGATTTGAATATTGGAAGTATAATTACTACAGATTTACCATCAGGTAGTTTTTTTCTAAAAACTCCAAATTTAGAAAGTGTATATCTAAATGTTTCTTTAGGTTTGTTTATATATTTACCTTAATTTAACATCTTTTATGACTTTTAAATCAGTGATATATCGTGAGTAATCATTTTGTTTAAATGAAATTTTATTATTTTGATAATTAGTTTCAATCAAAGTTTTATCAGAATTAATCTGAGCATATTTCTTATATTTTTTGTGTAAATTATAGGAAAAGAATTTATTTTCCTGGTTTAATTGAATCAACATTAGCTATTTTATATTTATTAGATTTATACCACATCTTTAGTTTAGTATTTTTTCGAAGCTAAATCACCTTTATTTTTATCTGTAATTATATAATGATTATTTTTGTATTTTTTAAGTTTCATTATCAGTGAAACAGCTGTAGGATTAACTTTAATATTAATAGTATTTTCAGCACTCAATATTCTAACATCACCAACATGAAGAATTTTAATTCTGTGATTACCAGAAACATTTGTTTTAAAGTTAAATGTAGTCTATACCATTTTTATCGTGTAAGCTGTGTATATTTGATTATTATAATAGAATATGTTTTTTCTATATCCTAACCATTCAAAATTATTTTTGCTGTTCTCTCCACAGCTAACACGAGTTTTAATAGTAATCATTTCATTTTTATTTAAAATGGATTTAGATGGACTAATAGTCATTTTAGGTTTTTCAACTAATTTATAATATTTAACAAAGGATTTAGATTCATGTAAATGACCATTGTTAGGAAATATATTAAAGTTGAACTTATAATTACCTAAAGTCTGTTTTGAAGCCCGGTTTTGTACACATCGATATAAGTACAATCATTATTAGTGTTTTCTGTAATAATTCTAAATTCATCGTCATCTGGATAATAGCCACGAATATTAACAATAGCTGTTACAGGTGTACCATTACTATTTGTAACTTTTATTTTAAAATTACTACTTTCACCTCTTGTTCCTTCACTAACATCCATATCAACATTGATAAATGACTTTGCAGCTACAGAATCCACAACAGCAAAGGCAGATAATACCAATATAAATACTAAAAAAATTTTAAAATGATTATTCATAAAATCTAATCTCCTCATAATGTAATATAATTTTTATAATATTTTTAAATATTAAAATCATTTTCAGTAGTATTGACATGATTTTCTGCAGCTGAAGCAGTTAAAGCAAAAAATAACAATACCCATCAATAATGTAAATATCCCTAATATTTTTTTACTATTTTTAGTCAACATATTTTTTCCTCTATAAATCAATTTTGATTATAATTTTTGATTTGATTAATTCTAATAATAATTAAGAAATTAAGAAATTATTTTTTTAATTGAATACTTGAATTAAATTAATTGAATATTTAATTGAAATTTATCCATAATGAAATTTCGACTAATATTACTAATTATAAATAAATTTCATTAGGTTTGATTAAATATTATCACCCATGATTGAATTTTAATAAATATTAAGGAAATATAATAAATATTAATAATTTTTAATGGATTTTAATCGATTTCAAAAAAATATTAATTAATTTAAGAAAATTTTTAAGTATCATGTGTAAATATAATTAAATTTATTTGAATTTTAGTAAATCAAACTGAATTAATTCCAAATACATTTAATAAATCAGATGAATTTAGTAAAATTTAATATAATTTATAAACTTAGTTACAATGCATATGATTAGTAGTATAATCAAGGACTATACTTCAGCAAAATTAGTCTTGAATTATAGCCTAGCTTTGAGTATAACAACCATTTGATTATTATAATTTTCATGTTCAAATTTTAATAGTTCATATTACCTGAATACTGCATATTATAGATTTTAAATGATTATGGATATAATTATTCTGTTTTTTTCGAAGGGGTGAAACTTAACAAGAATATCTATTTTAATAAAAATATAAGTCCAAGATTATACTACTAATCATACATATAAATTATCTCAAAACTATTTTCATCCCCAAAAATGATTTGAGCTTTTTATTGAAATTATAAAATGCTTAAAATAATTTTATTATTATATATTAAAGTATTGAGATATGCATTAATAATTAAATAAAATAATATTTAAAAAAAGATTTAGACTTATTTTCAATATATATTGATAAAATTGTATATTGTATATAATTATATATTATCATTGAAAAGTACTATAATTTAATAATATAATATTACTATAAGAAATACTTTTGATAATAATATAAAAATTAGCTAAAAATAAAATATATTTTATATTTTTAATATATATATATTGTATATATCTAAATATAATAAAAAATGAATTAAATGAATTAAAAGAAAATATTGAGAAAA
>NIZT01000056.1 GCA_003315655.1 Candidatus Methanobinarius endosymbioticus | reverse complement strand
TTTTTTATTTTTTAACAATATTTTCCACATCAACCATAATATTTATATAGTAGGTTAAATATCTATTACATATAGGTCACTCACTTACTAAAAATTAATTATATCACAATAATAATTCGTTATACTTTTATATAATGTTATTAATAAATTATTTTTTATTTATTTTAGCTTTTTATCTATTTTTATTTTGTTTTAGATAATATACCATTATTTTTATACTTAATATGACCTTATAAATTCATTTTAGCTAATTTTATGAGGAATCTTATAAAACTATAATTTATTTTTTAATTAATTGAGATTTTTTATCTCTTTATATAAAAGAACAAATTTTTCATTAAAATGTTTCAATGTTATAAATAAAAGTATAACGAATTATTTTTTTTTTATTAATGAGAAGAAAATTAGCTAAAATCTTCTTTTGAGATAAGATATTTGTTGGTTAATTTTCATGATTAATATAATTTGATAGCAAGTACTCATTTGAAAATAATTACTTCTATTCATGATATTTTTCATGAAAATAAGGTATTTTTTTATAATATTATTGTAGGGAGTGATTATTTTTAGGGAATGATTCAAATTTTCTATTAATCAAAAATAAAATAATTTGAAAAATAAAATGAATTTTTTTATTGAGAAAATGATTTATGATTTGTAAAAATTGTAATAAAATAATATATGGTAATAAAAAAAATCAAAAAAATAGGAGGTTAAAAATATGGAAAAAATTTATAAAATAATATCAATCCAGACATTAATTATTTTAGCTATTATATTGTTAGCTGGAATAAGTTTACAAGCTGGATTTGTGTAGCTACACACAATATCGACAACACAACTACTGGTGGAATAAATGGTACATTAGCAGATGCAACAGCTGGAGACACAATAATACTCGATGAAGGAACATACACAGGCAACAACAATATCAACATAACAATCAACAAAAACATAACCATCCAAGGAAAAACCAAGGACAAAGTAATATTCGACGCACAA
>NIZT01000055.1 GCA_003315655.1 Candidatus Methanobinarius endosymbioticus | reverse complement strand
TTCATGAAAATATATTTACATTAATTAAAAAGATTTATATTGTTTAAAAACCTATATTTTATCTATGATTAGTATTACAATAGGAAATATAATAGTTATCTTAGTTTGTCTTTTCCTAGCATATGTTGCATATAAAGTACTAAGATGTTTAACTCCAATTATTCTAAGTTTATTATTAGCTTACTTATTATACACATTTATATTTTAATTTTTATTAAAAAATTTATTTAAATACTTATTTAAATATTTATTTAATATTTATTTGAAAATTGATACAACATTCATATTTTAGTTTTATTAAAAATAAAGAATAAATTGATAAGATTATTATCTATCTTATCTATTCCTATACCTTATTTAAATTTAATAAGATTATTATATATAATCTATTCATTATCTTATTTCTATTCTTCATCAGAAGGTTCAAATTCGTCGATGACCTTTTTTAAACTTACTTCTAAACTGTCATCTCGGCCGTTTTCAGCAGCTTCAATCATATCTTCGTATTTAACGAATTTTTCTATTTTAACTGCTTTTTCACCTATTCCAGAGATTCTAAAGTTTTCTTCAGCATCTCCAATAGTAATATTTAATCCTTCTCTTTTGATTTCTTGTTTATGCTCTACTGCTTTGGTTTTTAATTCTTCGAAATTATCAATCATTGTTATTCCTCATTGAGTTAATTTTTTATAAATTTATATTACTTTAAGCCATATTAGTTTTTTACTATATTTAATTATTTTTATTAATTATGTTCATTAATTAAATTCTTAATTAAATTGAATAATAAATTAAATGATAAAAATTAAATTAATTGAATTAAAGAAAATAAAAAAACATGAAAGGAAAATAAAATAAGAAAGTATAAAAGAAAAATAGAATAAGAAAATAGAATTATATAAAATAAGAAAGTATAAAATAAAAATAGAATAAGAAAATAGAATTATAAAATAGAATAATTAAAAAATTTTATTTTAAATTAATTAATAGCTTCTTCATGATTTTGACATATATTATAGAAGTTTTTGAAGATCAATTCATCTTTTTTGGTATGTGATGAACTTCAGGATGGAATTGTATCCCATAAATATCTTTTTGTTTATGTTTCATAGCTTTTATATCACATATAACAGAATTAGCTAATATTTCAAAATCATTAGGAAGTGTTTTAACTTCATCTTTATGAGAAGACCAAACTTGTCCTAGGAGAAGAAATTTCATCGAAAAGTTTATCATTTTTACAAATTTTAATGTCAATTTGAGCATAGCTTTCAGTTGGAGATGTTAAAACTTCACCACCAAAGTATTTAGCTATTAATTGATGTCCTAAACAAATCCCTAAAATAGGAATGTTTAAATCTTCAACATATTTATATCATTAATATAATCTAAACTATTTCCAGATTCATCGATAGATGGACCTCCACCTAGAATCAAACCAATAGGATATTTAACTTTGATTTTTTCAATTGAAAGATCATTTGAAACTAATTCATGAGGAATGTTTAGATATTTCAAACTCCTTCCAATTCTATGATTATATTGACCTTTGTTATTAATAATTAAAATTTTCATATTTTTGCTCTTTAAAAGATAATTTAAAGATATACTTAATAATAATATACTATAAAAATAGTATTAATTAAAATATTTAATTCTATTTAATCTATATT
>NIZT01000054.1 GCA_003315655.1 Candidatus Methanobinarius endosymbioticus | reverse complement strand
AGTTTTCTAATTAAATAATTCAATATATTAAATTAAATTTCAAAAAACAAATTATCTAAAGCCTTGATCAATTTATCAACATGATCTTTTTTTATTATAAGAGGTGGGACAAATCTTAAAACATTTCCAGCAGTTGAATTAATTAAAAATCCTTTTTTTAGCATTTTATCTGTTATATCAGAAGAATTTTGATCTAATTCCAAAGCTAAAAATAATCCAAATCCACGTACATCTTTAATAAAATCATGTTTTTCTTTTAATTTATAAAGTTTATCTTTAAAATATTCTCCAACAGTTTTTGAATTTTCAAGGAGATTTTCCTCTTTTATTGTTTCAATTACAGTCATAGCTACAGCACAACCAAGAGCATTTCCCCCAAAAGTTGTCCCATGATCACCAAAATCAAAAGCTGTTGCTACTTCACCTCTAGCTAAAACCCCTCCAATTGGATATCCATTTCCAAGAGCTTTAGCTATTGTAATTATATCTGGTTTAATTCCATAAAGTTCATAAGCAAACATTTCTCCAATTCTTCCAAAACCAGTTTGAATCTCATCTAATATTAAAATAACATTATTTTCTTTACAAATTGATTCAACTTCTTTTAAATAATTTTCAGGAGGAACTACAACCCCACCTTCTCCTTGAATAGCTTCAATCAATATAGCTGCAGTATCATCATTAATAGCATTTGATATTGCTTTTGAATCTCCAAAAGGAACATGCATAAATCCTGTAGGAAGAGGTTTAAATGGTTCTTTATATTTATCTTGACCTGTTGCTGTGACTGTAGCTAAAGTTCTTCCATGAAAAGAATTATTTGCAGATATAATTTCACCTTTGCCAGTGAACTTTCTAGCTAATTTAATAGCTCCCTCATTAGCTTCAGCTCCACTATTTGCATAAAAAACACGATCAAAAATACTTATTTCTGATAATTTTTTAGCAAGTTTTACTTGTTCCTCAGTATAATAAACATTAGAAACATGAATTAATTTTTCAGCTTGTTTTTGGATAGTTTTAATAACTTTTGGATGGGACTGTCCTAATACATTTACAGCTAATCCTGCAAAAAAATCAATGTATTGTTTTCCATCTGTATCCCAAATAATAACCCCCTCTCCATGAGATAATGCTATTGGTTGACGTCCATAATTTTGAATGATATATTTTGAGTCTAAATCGATTATTTCTTTGTTATTCATTTTTATTCCCCAATTATAATTGTAATTGTTAAGTTTATATTCTCAAACATGACGAAATAAATTATATAATAAAATTCTCATAAATTAAATATTTAATATTTTGTTTTTAATAAATATTAATTTTATTAGAGTAATTATAAAACAAATATTATTTTATAAATTTTATTGATATATTTATTTTATATTATTCTCATTAGATATTTTATTCAAATTGTATTTTAGTTTTATATTAATATTTTTCACTAAATTCATTTAATAATTAATAAATAATATTTTATTATATATTTTATATAAATTCTATATAAATTATAAGTTTACATAGCTATTTAAATGATTTTTAAATGAATTATATTATATATATTAAAATATAGAAATCTAAAACATTGAAAATATCAAAAAATAAATATACTAATAAAAACAAAATTTTACTGGTATATTTTAGATATTTATTGTAATTAATTAGAATAAAATTAAATAAATAGAATAATTAAACTAATTAATTAACTGTAATAACGTCAAATTTTAAGTGATATAATGAAGAAAGGTATTATTGAAACCGAAAAAGGTAATATAGAATTAGAATTATTTGAAAAAGATGCTCCGAATAGCGTGGCTAATTTTGAAAAGTTAGCTAAAGAAGGATTTTATGATGGATTAAGTTTCCATAGAGTCATTGATAATTTTGTTATCCAAGGTGGATGCCCTAAAGGAAATGGAACAGGTGGTCCAGGATATACTATAAAATGTGAAATAAATGACAACAAACATGAAACTGGAACTTTATCTATGGCTCATGCAGGTAAAGATACTGGTGGAAGCCAATTTTTCATAACTCATTCCCCTCAACCTCATCTTGATGGAGTACACACTGTTTTTGGAAAAGTAATTTCTGGAATGGATGTTGTAAATTCTGTCAATCAAGGGGACAAAATGTTAAAAGTGACTGTTACAGGATAATTCATTAACATCATATTATATTTTACTTATTTTTAAAATTTTTTAAATTTTTTTAAACTTTATAATTTGTTTTATTTATTTAATTAGTTTAATTAATTTAATTTATTTTATTTATTTCCAAAATTTCAATTATTTTTCAATATAATCTAAAAATGCTGTTATTAATACTATTTCTTCAAAGAAAAATCCTTCAATAGCAGTTATTTCTGGTAAAAAACCTAATTCTTCCAATTTCATTATTGTTTGTTCAACACTTGAAAGAGAAGATTGAATTAATTGAACTCGTCCATTTTCATTTAAATAATTTTTTACTTGATTTAAAAATGGATCAATTATTTTTCTTCCATCTAATCCACCGTCAAATGCATAATTTAAATTATCTTCTAAAATTTCACATTCATCGGTTGGAAGATAGGGAGTATTAAATAAAATTACATCAAAGTTTTGTTTATCTTTTGATTCTGTTTTCAATGGTTCGAATAAGTCCCCAAAAAGTAATTTTATATTTTTAATATCATTAGCTAAGAAATTTTTTTCAGCTAACTCAATTGCATTAAAATTAATGTCAGTAGCTATAACTTCTTTAGCTATTTTTGAAGCATGCATTGCTATTATTCCAGATCCAGTTCCTATTTCAAGAACTCTTTCATTAGGATTTATATTTAAGTTATCAGCTAAAATAAAACTATCATCTGAAGGTTCATAAACCATTTCATCGGTTTCAAATTCAAATTCCCCAATTTTCATAAATATTTCCCCAATTTACATTATAATCTAACTAATATCGTTTAAATATTTTTTTAAGAATTATTGTTAATTCTAATAGTTCCTCAGGTGAAGTTGAAATAACTCTTTTTTCTAAAAAAGGATCTAGAGAATCATGAGCATCTAATAAGTCTCTTAATTCTTTTTTATCCTTATAATTTAACATATGTCTTGAATCTATCAAAGCATTTCTTATTTTCTTATTTATATGAGGAAAAATAATTCTACAAACATTTGCATAGTCATTGAAAATATTTTTAAATGAAACTTTATTCAATAATTCTTTAAAATTTATTTTTTCAGGTGAAAAAATATCCTCATAATTTATAGGAGTCAATTTAACAACTGCAGAATTGACCTTAGGCCTAGGAATGAAAGAGTGTGGGGGTATATTATCTAAAAATTCAATTTTTGCCTTAAAATATAGCATTGCTGAAAGTCTAGAATAATTTTTTTCACAAACTTTAGCTATCATACGTTGAACAAATTCTTTTTGATACATCAATATAGCCATATCAAAATCAAAATCTAAAAATTTGAAAGTTATTGGAGATGAAATCTGATAGGGTAAATTAGAAACTATTTTATTAGATTCTGAAAATTTCAAAATATTTGTTTTAAGAGCATCCTCATTAATTAATTCTATATTGTCAATTGAACCTTTTTTTATTCTTTCAGACAATATTTCAAATATTTTTGGATCTTGTTCAATAGCTATTACTTTTTTAGCCTTTTTTGCTAGTTCTAAAGTTAATGTACCTATTCCAGGTCCAATTTCAAGTATAATATCATTATTATTAATATTAGCAAAGTCAATTATTTTTTTCCGTTTAAAGTCATCAATTAGATAATTTTGACCCAAATTTCTATTTAATCGAATCCCATGATTTTGAAGTAAGTGTTTAGTTTGTTTTGCTAAAGAAAGGTTTTTTAAATTATTGTTTTCATTTAACTTCAAAATATCACTTCAAATTTTAAATAAGCTCTAAATATATATATAAATAAGCCATGTAATTTTTATAAATAAATCTAGAAATATATTGAAAATATATAAAAATGGAAAAATAAAAAGAAAAATATAGAATTAATAAAATTAATAGATAATGTAATTATCAGAAAATAGAAAAATTAGAAAAAATTAATTAATCTCTTCTTCGATTTCTAGGTTTTCCTTTATTTTTTCTACCTTTTCCTCCAGGACCGGGACCTCTAGAAACTTGAGTAAAAACACGATACTTATTTTTACCTCTTTTTGGTTGTGTTGTATTTAGTTCCATTTTAACTCTTTTAGCTATACTAGCTACTGTATCTGTTAATAAAGGTACTCTTTTTTGTAGGTCTTCAAAACTTTCAAATGGTTTTTCTTCTCTAGCTTCGATTATATCCCACATATGTTTCTTTCCAATACCTGGCAATAATTCTAATTTATGTAAACGTGTGCTTAGTGGTCCTGCTTCATTGATCCATTTGATATATTTATCTTCATGAGCCATTATTATTTCACCAATGACATAATCAATTTCAATCCTACTTGTTGCAGTTAAATTTTCAAAATCCAGTTTACCTTTAACTCGATTTATCTTATCCCTTTTTCCAGCACCAATGTAAACATTTTCATGAATTTCTAATTCAGATTCATCTTGTGGAATCAACTCTAATAAGGTAAAGTTTTCAGTACCAATAGCCTGAGCAACAGGCTTCTTTTTAAAGGTAGACATATTTTCCTTTACATATCCTAAAGGCAAATAGTCTAATATTATTGCATTATCTTCCATTTAATCACAACATTAAGCACAATTTTTTTAAATTGAAAAATTCTTAAATTGTAGTTATCCTCATATTGTTTCTATTACATTTAATACTTTTCTATATTAAATAAATAAAAAATATAATAACTAGTAAAATATTTATTGCTAATTAATTATTAATAAAATATCAATTTTATATATGAAAATTATTTACTCAAATATTGATAATAATAAAAAAAATAAAATCAATATTTTAAAAGTCAATACCTAACAATGATAAATTTTTATATATGAATATCTTAGATTTAAACTTTAATTTAAATATAAAAATATACGTTATAACTTAACATTATACTATTATAATAACATTGTATACAACAAAAATATAGGAAAATAGCCAGATTAATTAAAATAATTAACAAATTAGAAATTAATAAATAAAGCTTGGATCTAACAAATAATTAGTTTTTAATTAATAAACATATTTATTAGATAATTTAATCATGACCACGTAGTTAAATAAATCCCATTACAATAATAAATTATATGAAATATTTAAATAATTATATAAAATAATTATAATTTTATCTCATTATAAATATCTACAAAATTATTCTTCATACCTATATTCATCAACTATTTCAAGAATATTTTCCAATTCTTCTTTTTTTATAGATACTCTTTCTTTAGCAAACATTAATCTTAAATCTGATAAATCTTCTGGCATTATATCTGCAATACGCACAGCATGTTTTTTCTTAACTATGGCTTCTAATTTCCCAATCATTTCTTCAGCATCTTCTAAAGAAATTTTATTAAATTTTGTAACATGGTCTAAAGTTAAATTTTGTTCATATCTTAATTCATAATTCTTTGAAAATTCTTCAAGAATTTGTTTCACTTTAGTTGCAGGAATTGGCTCATTATTCAATGTTTTCTTCCCTATCATTGGGATCACTCTTGTGGTTTCAAGTGTTCTGGTCTAACTATTAATTCTTTAGATTTATTTCCATCATTTAATGATAAAACATAAGCATTACCTTTGTAACCAATGACTTTAGCTGTTTTACCATGAAAACTGGAATGTGGCTGACCTATGTGTATACTTGGATCTATAATGATATGTACTAAATCATTATTATTAAATTTTTGAATCTTTCTAGTTATAGGATTAGATCTTCCAGGTCTTGAAACCTTTGTCATCTTATTTCTTGATCTACTTCTAGATCCTCTTGATCTTTGCATTTAAATAACCTCTTATAATTATAATTTATTAAGCTGTAACATAAAATAGCTATTCATAAATTTAATATAATAGCTACTTAAAAATTACATAATATCAGCGGATATTATTTCAAACATATTTCTAAAGTCATATTAAAATAAAAATTATGAAGAATTATCCTATCTTTGATAATACTAAATATTCTTACTAAAGGTATTAATATATTTTTGCCTTTTTAATTTTAAAAATAAAAATTAAAAAAATTTAATTATTAAAAATGAATTAAAATAAAAATATTAAATAAAATAGTAAATATTAAATAAGGTCAAAAAATATAGGAAATTTATGCCATTTTTCCATCAAAAACATTGTGTAGCATCTCCTTTCATAAATGCACCTAATTTTTCTTTATCTTCATAAATATCAATTTTTATATCTCCTCCAGAAATATGAGTAAAAACATTATTATCTAAAATTCCTAATTTATAACCTGCTAAAGTACAAGAAATTGCACCAGTACCACATGCATAAGTGAAACCTGCTCCTCTTTCCTATGTAATAAGTTTTATTTCCTTTTTAGAAATTATTTCAACAAAATGTACATTTATTCTATGAGGAAAAGCTTCATAATTTTCAATGATAGGACCATAATAATCTAAATCAATTTTTTCAGTGAATATTACTACATGAGGATTACCTACATTAACAGTAGTCATTTTTATTTTTTCATTATTAACATCTAATTCTTCATCTAAAAATTCTTCTAAAGAAGATATCATAGGAATTTCAGATGTTTTAAAAGTTGATAATCTCATATCCACTTTAAAAAGTTCTGATCTGTTATTTTCTTTATTTTTTGTTATTTCAAATTTTTTTATTCCGCCTAATGTTTCGACATTAAGATTATCTTTTTTAATAATATTATTATCATAAACAAATTTAGAAAAGCACCTAATGCCATTACCACACATTTCTGCTTCACTAACATCTGCATTGAATATTCTAAATTTTATTTCTCCATTTTGAGTAGGAGGACAAACAAAAATAACCCCATCAGCTCCAACAGAAAATCCTCGTTTACCTACATTATTTGAAAATTCATATTTTTCATTTTCTGGTATTATTTCTTTATCAAATTCATTTATAACAACATAATCATTTCCAAGACCATTCATTTTGGAAAATTTTATTCCAGACAGATTCATTTAAATCTTCTTAAATAATCGTTTTAACTAATAAATTTCATTCCTTAACTAATAAATTTGATCATTTTAATTATTATACTAAAAAACTATTAATTATAGATATTTTAAATATAATTCTTAGTTATAATTATTATAAATTTAATTTAAAATGATTTTTATTATTTTTTTAATCTTTTAGGAAGAATTTGTTTATTGAAAAGGTCTTCATAAGTTTCTCTTTCCCTTATTATTTCAGAATTTCCATTTTTAACTAGTATTTCTGCCGGCCTAGGTCTTGAATTGTATTGGGATCCCATTGAAAATGAATAAGCACCTGCATTCATAATAGCTAAAAGATCACCTTCTTCTATAGGTGGAAGAGGCCTATCTCTTGCAAATAAATCTCCAGATTCGCACACATTTCCTGCAACATCTACTTTTTCAATTTTTGAACCATTTTCAGCTGGTTCATTAGCTTTATTAGCTAAAACTATGTGATGATATGATCCATACATAGAAGGCCTAAGAAGTGTATTAAATCCTGAATCCACACCAATAAATTTACGATAACTATTTTTTACTGTGTTAACTCTTGTTAAAAGAAGAGCCGCATCTCCAACTAGATATCTACCAGGTTCAATGTACATATAAGGTTCTTTATTGTCATTCATACCATATTCAGATAATTTTGACTTGAAAATTCCAGTGCTTTCTTTTGCAAAAAGATCTATATCCAGTAAATTTTCCTCTGGTTCGTATGGTATTCCAAATCCACCACCTAAATCTAAAAATTCAAAATTTACATCCGTTTCTTGAGATACTTGGCCAGCTATATCCATTAAAACTGTTGTAGCTAATTTAAAAGGTTCAGGATCTAATATTCCAGACCCAATGTGAGTATGCATACCAACAGGTTCAAATCCCATTTCTTTAGCTAATTTATAAACTTCTACAGCTTCATTTTCTTTAATACCAAATTTACTCATTTCTCCACCAGTAATGCAATGTTCATGATGTCCTGCACCAACCATTGGATTAACCCTAAATGATATTTTGTATCCTTCTGGATCAACAATTTTTGCTAATCTTTTTAATTGTGAAACAGAATCTAAATTTATTTTGACACCTGTTTCATCAATATATTTAAGTTCATCATTAGTTACATTATTTCCAGTGAATAAAATTCTATCTGGAGAAAATCCAGTTTTTAAAGAGGTAAATACTTCTCCTGGAGAAACTGCATCAATACAACTACCTTCTTCTTCAAGTATTCTCATGACTGAAAGATTAGTATTAGCTTTAGAGGCATAAAGAATTTTAAAATTAGAATAATATTTAGTAAAAGCATCGTAAACTCTTTTATAGTTATCACGTATTCTATCTTCATCTATTGCATATAAAGGAGTTCCATACTCCTCAGCAAGTTCAACAGTGTCAGCTCCACCAATATCAACATGCCCTTTATCGTGTATTTTAAGATTTAAATCCATTTTATTCCTCCTAATTCAAAATAAATGGTTATTAATTTAATTATGTATTTTATGTTCAATCCCAATTTAGTTAAAAGCTATCATTAAATAATATTTTTTTATGTTATATAAATTTTTTTAATATAATAAAATGGAATATAATTAGAAATAAGTCTTAAATAAAGATAAAAAAATAAATATTATAAATTAAAAGGTTTCAATCGATAAAATAACTTCTATAATTTCCCAAAATCATTATTAAAATATAATTTTACAAAAATAATTTATGGTACTATATTAATCAAAAACAAACAATGAAAAATACATCAATCTATTATTCTTTGATTTATTAATTATTTATTATCCCATTAAAAACAAAAAAATCTAAAAATAAAGATTAAAAATAAAAAACTATAATAAAAGAACTTAAAACAAAAGAATTTAAAATAAAATTATCTGAAAATAAAAAAATAGAAAAATATTAATATAAAATTAAATTTTAAGGAGGAATATGATGAAAAAACCTTATGGATTGACAATACGAGGATTATTAAAAGAAAAAGAAAAAATTTTATTACTAAAAAAACATCTTAATTCTAAAACTAATCCTGATAGATGGAAACTACCAGATGGAAAAGTTAATCCTGGAGAAGATTTTGATAAAGCATTTATTAGAGAATTTAAAGAAGAAAGTGCCCTAAATATCGAATTGAAAGATTTGATAGGGGCAGTTCAAGAAAATTTTCCACATAAAAAAACAGTGGCCATTATAATGAATATTATTATTAAATCTGGAAAATACAATATTGAAATAAGTGAGGAACATGTCGATTGGAAATGGGCAACTATCGATGAAATAAAAAATTTAAAGGTTTTTGGATGGTTTAAAAGATTACTGGAAGAAAATAAATATATATTATAAATTTTATATTTTGGTCTTTTTATAATACCCTATAAATAGAAATAATTTAAAAATAAAAAATATCGTTTATTAAAAACAGAGCTAAAATTTATGTATTAAAAATCTATTAATTGCTTAAATTATACATAAATTGTATTAAAAACAGAGCAAAAATACCACTATCTATAATATGCTTATAAAATCAAGCTTAATATATGTTTGATAAAGTAAAAACTAGTATAGCTTTAGAAAATAGAGAAAGTTATCTAGATATCATATCTGACATAAAATCTTCAAAACATCACGAAAATGTGTTGTTGATATTTTTTAAAGATCATGACTATAAAACTCCTTCTGAAATATCAAAAATAGAAGAGATTGGAATTCCGCATGCATGTGAAATTTTGAAGGATTTAAAAAACATGAGCTCATTGTATGTATTAATGATAGTGATAGAAAATATAAAAAACATGTTTTAACAAATCTAGGAAGGGTATAGGAAAGTGTGTTTCAATATCTGATCAAAAGAATAAAAAATATAGCCAATCTTCTATTTAATGAATAAAATAAAATAATTTAGTTAATAAATAATGAAAGGGGATAATTAATTAAATAGTTAGATAAATAAAGGATGTATTACTATGAATAAAACAAATGAAAATTATTTAAATGATTTATCTTTGATAAAAGCATCAAAGCATGAACAAAATATAATCACAACTCTAAGTGACGGAAACATCAAAATCCTCAGAAATTGGTAATTTACTTGGTTTAAAAACTAATCATGTTAGTGCAAATCTGAAAGAACTGAAAGAAATGGGAATAATACAATATCTTAATGAAGATAAGAAAAAAGGAAGATTGTATTGCATTACAAGTCGAAGCAAAACTATATTAGGACTTTTATGATTTAGTGTAGAGATATAGTTTTATAAAATAGATGGATAAGGATAATATAAATATTTCTACTATTTTAACTCTCAGGTAGATTATATAAAAGAATATAGTAACGAGTTAGTAGAATTTTAGTTTATGTGAAAACCTCGAAATATAGAAAAAAGATTTTATTAGCTCTTGAAGATGAAAAATTTAAAATTCCCTCAGAAATAGCTAAAGATATGAGAACAATAACCAGTCATGTTAGCAATAATCTTGCAGGTTTAAAAAAAAATTAATAATTTGTGTTAATGAAGAAGCTAAAAAAGGGAGACTATATCGTATAACAGATAAAGGAAAAGAAATTCTAAATATTTAAATTCAACAAATTAGATATAAAAAACAAATTAAATACTAAAAATAAATTAACAAATAATTTAAAAAAAGTAAAATAAAATAAAAAAATAAATTAATAAATCTAAAGTTACTAAATCTAAATTAATAAATAAAAAAATAAAAGAAAAATATAACAATATTAAATCATATTAGTCATTTTAATTTTTTCATTAATCCTGATTTACGAGCATGGTGGAACAGATAAAGTTGTACATATCCTGCGTAAGCACCGAATTTTTCCATTCCAAATTCTCTAACTTTATCAACTGAAATATCTTTACCAGGAAAATATAGATAAGAAATTATTCTTTTTATCCATACATCAGAAGGAAATGCTTCTCTAAAACCGAATCCATAAAGAAGAATACAATCTGCAACTTTTGGTCCAACACCTGGAAGATCTAAAACAGTTTCAAAAGCTTCTTCATATTTCATTGTAGGAATTTCTTGAATATCAGTTTCTATTGTAAATATTTCACTTGTTTTTTTCATATAAGGAGCCCTATATCCTACTCCACATGATTTTAAGTTTTTTATACAACATTCGATTTCAATCGTTCTCCCACAACCTTCATACTCTCCTAGATCATCTTCATAAACTGATTTTAAAATTTCAGGTGAAGGAAAAGTATAAAATGTTCCAGAGGGAAATTGAATTTCATTTCCCCATTTTTGACGTATTTTAGAGATTGATTTTGTCCATCGAATAATAGAGTTATTGGCTGATGCAATAGAAGATACAAATGATTCAAAATAATCCTTAGCTAAAAATAATCTAAGACCTCTACAAAATTTTGCAGAAGGTTTGAGTTTACTATCATTAGAAAGATATCTGTAAAACTTATCTAAATCAAAATCTAAGTCAAAAATCCTAGAAACTTCTTTTTTTATATCATTTTCACTAATATCATCAATAGAGGCATTAACAGAATTATCTTTTAATTGAAATTCATAATTCATAGATAAGGAATTAATATCTTCTTGAAAAACATTGACAAGTATTGGTGTGTTTTTTACAAAAATAATATCCGAGTATATATTATTTATCAAGCCCCAAGGAGCTTGTGAAGTTTGTCCAGATTCTTGAACAAGTCCCATATCAATTAATGAATTAAATTTCATGATAACAACTATATCCTAATATTAACACCATTATCTTTTAAAAATTCTTTAACTTGCGGTACAGGATATTCATTAAAATGAAATATACTAGCTGCTAGAGCCCCACTAGCATTCGCAATTTCAAAAGCTTCAAGAATGTGTTCAGGTTTTCCAACACCACCAGAAGCTATTACTGGAATATCAACAGCATCATTAATGGCTTTTGTAAGTTCAATATCATAACCATCTTTAGTTCCATCCCTATCCATTGAAGTTAAAAGAATTTCTCCAGCTCCTCTTTTTTGGCATTCTTGAGCCCAATTAATAGCGTCCATACCAGTAAATTCAGTTCCACCATAGATACTTGTATCAAACCAACAATATCCTTTTTCTGTTTCTACAATATTTTTATCATCATTTTCTTTTGAATTATCAACATATTTTCTTTTTGCATCAATTCCCACTACACATGCTTGTGTTCCAACAACTTCAGAAGCTTCATTAATCAATTCAGGATTATGTATAGCTGCAGTATTAGTAGAACACTTATCAGCTCCAGCTTTAAGCATATCTATATAATCAGCTACTTTTCTAATTCCTCCACCTATACATATAGGCACAAATACATTTTCTGTCACATCTTCAACAACATTTTTCATTGTGGCTCTTTTTTCCCTTGAAGCAGTGATGTCAAGAAGAACTATTTCATCTGCACCTTCTTCATAATATTTATTAGCTAGTTCAACAGGATTTCCAGCATATTTAATTTCTTTAAATTCAACACCTTTAACAACACGCCCCTCAGGAACTTGAAGATCACAGTCTAAACACGGAATTACTCTTTTAGTTATCATTGTTAACCTCTGATAAAATTACTATAATTATTCCCTAATTAATAATTAATGCTATAATTAATAATTTTAAAGCTAATAACATATTAATTTAGTGTTTATAATAAATATATTTACTAAAAATATTATTATAAAAATTTTTTCATTATAAACTATAATTATATTATTCATTATATTATTATTCAACTAAAATTTATAATTTAAGCTAATAAATTAAATAAAAATAAAATAATATAAACATATATAAAATAAGCAAAAATAAGATAAAAAAAAGATCCAAAATACACCGTATAAACTGGAAATAATATAATAAAAGAACTAAAAAGATAATATATAAATAAAAAAGAAAAATAAAATAGAAAATAATTGAAAAAAAAGAATTAGAATAAAAGATATTTTAAAAAATATAACAACTATTGATTTTTAATTATTTTAATTTTTGTTTCCAATTCTAAGAGCATTAACTACTACTAATAGAGTTAATCCCATATCTCCAATGAGTACAGCTTCCCAAAGCGAAACATAGCCGATAATTCCTAAAACTGTTAAAATAGCTTTTACAGTCAGAGGAATAGTTATATTTTGTTTAATTATCCCCATTGTTTTTTTAGAGAGATTAATAAGATAATCTATTTTTGACAAGTTATCTTGCATTAAAACTATATCTGCAGTTTCAACAGCTACATCTGCTCCATCCATACCCATTACAATTCCAACATTAGCTCTTGCGAGTGATGGAGTATCATTTACACCATCTCCAACCATACCTACATATTTATATTCGCTGGAAATTTTTTCTAATATATTAACTTTATCTTCTGGAAGAAGGTTAGAATGATATGAATCTATTCCAATTTTATCTGCCACTTTTTGAGCAGTAGATTTTTGATCTCCAGTTAACATGATTGTTTCAATTGACTTTTCTTTAAGTTTAGATATTGTTGCCGGAGTTTCTTCTCTGATTTTATCTATTAAACCAATAAAACCAATTATTTCATTTTGATTTCCAATTAGCACTAAACCTTTTGCATCATCAATTGTTGTTTTATTATAATCTTCAATGTCTTTTTCTAAAGCTTTATTATAATTAAACAACTCTTTTTTACCTAAATAATAAATCTCCCCATTAATTTCTCCTTTCAATCCTTTTCCAGATATTGATTGGAAATTATCAACTTTTAATAATCCTATTTGTTTATTATTTCTATATTCATTGAATGCTTTAGCTATAGGATGTTTAGAATTTTTTTCTAAGCTACAAGCTATTTTTATGATTTCTTCTTCATTGAAATTATTAATCGGACTAATATTAGCTATTTCTAAATTACCTTCAGTCAAAGTTCCAGTTTTATCAAACATGATTGCTGTTATTTTAGATAATTCTTCTACATATTCCCCACCTTTAATAATTATACCATTTTTAGTTCCTGCAGTAATAGCAGAAACTATTGAAACAGGTGTAGATATAGCTATTGGGCAAGGACAAGAAATAACTAATAAAACCAAAGCTCTATATATCCATTCATCAAAAGGTTGATTAAGTAATAATGGGGGAATTATAGCTACAAAGATCGCTAATACAATTATAGAAGGAGTATAATATTTAGCGAATTTATCTACAAAAAGATCTATTTTTGCTTTTTTTTCTTCAGATTCTTTAATTAAATTTATAATTTTTGAAAATATTGTATCATTCGATTTTTTAGTAACTCTTATTTCTATATAACCATCTTCATTTATAGTAGAAGCATAAACTTCATCACCTTCAGATTTTGTAGTAGCTAAACTTTCACCAGTAATAGAAGATTGATCAATGGAAGTGATACCTTTAACAATAATTCCATCTATTGGTATTTTATCCCCTGGTTTTACAATCACGATATCATCAATAGATAGATTTTTTACATTTATTTCTACTTCCTCTAATTTATATTCATTAGTTTTATTATCTTTTACATTTCTTTTTACAATAGCTACATCAGGAGATAATTTTACTAATTTTGAGAGAGAACTTTTAGACCTATCTAATGAATAGTGTTCTAAATATTCAGCAAGGAAAAATAATAACATTAAAGTTGCCCCTTCTCCTCCATCTCCAAGGAGAAATGCACCAACAGTAGCTAGTGTTATTAATAATTCTATTTTAACTTCTTTATTTAATAAGGATTTAACACCATGAGTTATTATTCCTCTTCCAACTACTAAAACTACAATTAAATAGATTAATTGAGAAATTATATGTTGATCAATAGTAGATGTTATATTAAAGCTCAGAGTTGATATACAATATCCAAATAAAAAAATATTAGCTCCTATTACCAATATAGCTAATGGTTTTTTTGATTTTTTTTCTTCAACATTTTCTATATCTTCAAGTAGCCCATGTTCACATGCACATCCTTGATGGTCATCATGATCATGACTATGTTCATCATGATTACAATCACATGTTTCTTCATCTTCATGACTATAGGTGTGATTATGCCTATTTTCTACATTATTATTGTTTTCACAACCACAATCTCCTACATGGTCTAGTTCATGATCAATTTTATTTTTAAAATCCATATAAATTTGCCTTCTTTATAATTGAAATAATTTCATCTGATTGAAGTGAATAAAAAATTTGTTTATTCTCTTTTCTGAATTTTACAATATTTTTATTTCTGAGTAATCTCAATTGATGTGAAATTGCTGATTGACTCATCTCTAAAAGTAATGAAAGTTCACATACACAAAATTCTTGGTGATTCAATGCACAAATTATTCTTACCCTATTATAATCTCCAAGCAGTTTAAAAAGATTAGAAATATCATGATAAGTATCACCATCAGACATTTTACTAGAAACTTCTTCAATAAGCTCTTCCCTAATACTTTTTATTTCACATGTTGAATTAGACATATGAACATATATTCATATATTACTATATAAACATTTCGATGTTTATAAAAAATAATTTTTATGATGTTTTGAATTATGCATTTATGTGAAAAAATAGATATTAAATAAATTTACATGAATGAATCTTAAAATTATTTTAAAAAAAAATATATTATAATTATGAATCTGTAATTTCATAGAGATTATAAATACTGTAAAAATTTAAAACGAGCCTGCTGGGATTTGAACCCAGGATCTGTGGATCCGAAGTCCACCGTCATGTCCAGGCTAGACCACAGGCCCTATAAATTATATTGAATACTAATTAAACAACTTAAATTTCGATTTTATTATAGATGATTGAATCAATCTGAAAAAATACTCTAAAAAATATTTTAGTAATCTATAGTATAAATAGTTTTTAGATAATTTATAATAATTATGATAAATTAAAATTCTATTTAAATAAACTTATAAGATTCAAGGAAAATTATAATAGAACTTGATTATATTATAAGTAAATAAAAATACATATATTTAAGCTATTTTTCAACAACAGCTTCTTTAAAAAAATTAGGAACTAAAGATTTATATAATGGACTTTTAAATAGCATGTCTATATCTCCATCAAGAATATAAGTATAACATGAATCATCTTCTGCCCTCATACCCCTACCATAAGATTGCATTAAAGTCATTACAGTTTTATAAGCGTACCAACGCCTATCTTGTTTCATTCTCATATTTACTTGTTCATCTCCTAAATAAGGAAATGGGACTTTATAAATTACTTGAAATCTACATTTATCATAAGGTAAATCCACTCCTTCACTCATAGAAGGACTAACTAAAACCAGAGGTTCTTTACTTTTTTCAAAATGATTAAGAACTCTTTCTCTATTTTGAGAAGTGTGAGATATTAATCTTTGATCAGCCATTTTTTTAACAATATAATCTTGGCATTTATAACTATTAGTATGAATCAAGCCTTTATCATTTTTATGTTTTTCTAATATAGCTTCTAAAATAGGAAGAGTTTTAGGTGCACTTCTTTTAATTCTGTTAGATGACATTTTTCCAGCTATATTCAATTCAATAGGTCTTTGTTCAGGAAGAAAAGGACTATCTACTTTTATGTGATATACTTCATTAGGATCTAAACCAAGCCATTTTGAAAACATTTTATGAGATAAAATAGTAGCACTTAAAAATATACAAACATCACCATGTTTAAACAGGTTATCTTTAGCATATTGATGAATCCGCAGTGGTTTAAAAGAAACTCCATCTGTTAAATGATCAATAATCCAATTTTTAGGTTCATTTTCAAGATTTTCTTTTAATTGTTTTAACCGTTCAATGGTTGAATTAATTCTATCTGCCTTATTTTTAGGAAGATCTTTTATTTCAATGCCCCTATATGCATCTTTAATCGCGTCAATTTCCATTATCCATTCTTCATGACCTTTTTCTTTAAGCATGATAGGATTGATTTTCTTTTTGATTTCATTTTCTAGTCTACGATTATATAATGTAAGCTCCATAGTGTTCATCAATTTATTTTCTATATTATGAGCTTCATCAAGAATTAAAAGATTTCTAGGAGAAAAATGGCCCACATAATTTAGTTCTAATATTGCATAGTCATAGTTCATCAAAGTTATTGGAGAATTAATAGCATTTGTTTTTTGTTGCCAGTAATGACAGTGTTCTTCAGATTGAAAGAATGTGCTTCCTCCAAATCTATCTTCGAATGCCTCAGATCCGGTTAAATTAGGATTTCTAGAAATTCCAAATTTACAAAAGAAATTTTTTGAACTAGGAATGGTTTTACATGTTCCAACATCACAAGTAGATTCCAAATCATCTTGTAAACAATGAAAATTTCCTCTACCTTTAACCATTGAAAAATTAAATTCATTAAAATATTGTGCTTGAAGTTGTTTAGTCATAGTAAGAATATATGCAGATTGATACATTTTAGCTAAAGTAGTAGCTATAGCTGACTTTCCTGTTCCTGTTCCTGCTTCAAGAATTATATATTTATATCCATTTTCAATAGCTTCATTAATATCAGATATAATTTCAAGTTGTCCATTTCTAGGATGATTAAATGGAAAATTTTCAATAATTTCTTCAGATATATTAGGATATATTTTTTTTAGCTCTTTAATTTTTTTTTCAGATAAAAGATTATCCTCAATAGAATAAGTATCTTGAATGCCGATTGAGTTTATTTTATCTGCATTGCTTATTTTTTTCTCTGATTTATCTAATTTAAATTTAGATTTAGAGTTTTTTGGTGCATTTCCACATACACAATTATTTTTTAACATTCCACACTTAGGACAAAACAAAGAATTTGGCATCAAAAATATATTAGTGATGGAAGTATAAATAACTGATAGCTAGTGGTCATGGAAAATAATACTTATTTAAAAAAAATTAATGAAATTAATAAAAGTTATAAACAAGAAAAATTATAATAACTAAAAATTATTTGAATTAATTAATTATATATCATTTTAAACCATTTATTATAATTATTATAATTAATTATGTTGTTATAGTTAAAATTATCTTATTATTCTAAATATACATTATTCTAAAATTTATTATATTATAAATCGTTATAAATAATAAAAAATTATTAAAAAATTAAAAAAATAAAATATGAAAAATTAATCAAGATTTAAAGATTTCAAGTATTAAAGAAAGACTAAAAATATGAAAAATAATATTTAATAATGAAATCTTTAAATAAATCTTACAATATTAATTATAAATAACTTTAAAAAAAATTATAATGGTGTTCAATTGACAGACAAAAAAGGTAAATTATTTGGAATTGGAGTTGGACCTGGAGATTATGAACTTTTAACTATAAAAGCTAAAAAAATTTTAGAAAAAGTTCCTATTATATGTTCTCCTCGATCAGTACCAGGAAAAGAAAGCATTGCTCTATCTATAATTGATCCTATAATTAAAAAAATAAAAAAAGAAAATGAAGAAGAAAATAAAAGCCATGCTTTAAAATTATTAGAACCTGTTTTTCCAATGACTGAAGATAAAAAAATTTTAGAAACACATTGGGATGATGCTTCAAATTTAATCGCCGAACATTTAGATAAAGGAGAGAATGTTGCATTTATAACATTAGGAGATCCTTCTATATATAGTACATTTTCTTATGTTCAAAAAAGATTAGAAAAGAATTATAAAATAGATATGGTTCCAGGTATTAATTCATTTACTGCTTGTGCATCTAGTATAGGAAAACCATTAGTAGAAAAAGACGAAATATTAATGATAATTCCAAAAATAGATAAAAGGATTGAAACATTGTTAAAAGATGGCAATAATTTTGTATTAATGAAAACATCCCGTAATACAGAAGAATTAGAAAATATAATTCATGAACAAGAAGGGAAAAAAGATATTACCTCTGTTCAAAATTGTACTATGGAAAATGAAAAAATATTTAATGGTTTTCCAAAAAATAAACCATATTTAACAACAACTATATTAAAATTAAAAAAATAAGAAGCTAAAAAATATAAGAACCATGAAAAGTATGAGAAATTAGAATAATATTATAAAAAATTATTCTACTGTTTCTACTTCAAATACACAACAGTTGTCACCCATAGTATAACACTTAGTTTCAGTTACCATTACCTCTTTTTTTAGGAAGGAAGATAATACAGATTTAATTATTCCTCCATCAAGATAACATACAGGTTTACCTGTTTTAGGAAGTAGACCACATTCAAAACAATCATAATTTGTAATCTCTATTTTTTCTCCAAGATTAAATTCTATTTTTCCTAAGCCATAACCTTCCCAAAACTCTTTTATGTTTGCAAAAAAATTATCAACATCTTCATCTTTAAGTTCTTCATATAATGCTAAACCTATGCGCCTTCCAGCTTCGTATAATACAGGATTAATATTAATTCCTTCTTGAATCAAAGTAGATCTGAAAGTATGGAATAATAATTGTGAAAAGTCAAATTGATCATTATTAGTATCTTTATTTATGATATTATCTAATAAAAATTTAGTTTTTTGTTCTTCAAGTTCAAAAGGTTCTGGAGATTCAATCTCTCCCAAAAATCTCGAATTTATATAAAAGATTTTTTTTCTTTGATCATCTGGATCAAATTTAAATGAAATAACCCCATCTTTTCGTAATGATTTTAAATGAACAGAAACAGTAGATTTAGATTTACCTATATTTTTAACTATTTCATCAAATTCCATCTCACTATCTTTTAACATAGAAAGAATAATTAATTTTACAGGGCTTTTAATAACATTCACGCCTATTTCTTTATGTCCTTTTGAAAAAATCTGAATTGGTTTTTGTTTTTTAGCTTCAGTGATTTTATCTGTAATTTCCATTTTTAATACCCCTTTATTTACTGATAAATGATATTATATGATATTGTGTTATTAAAAAGTATAAAATCTTTTAAATTTAATATAACAGACATTATGTCGTTGTACAATAAAAAATCAAATATAACACAATTATATTTATAAATTTAAGTTTATTAATCTATTATAATGTGTTATCTTATTATTTATATCTTAAAGTATATAAACATTTTTTCTATTGTCCTATATAATTTAACTGTCAATAAAATGGTAAAAGTTCTTAAAGATGAATTATAATTAATTAAATTAAAGTATAATCAATTGTAATTTGTTTTAAACTAAAATAAGAAAGGTTCATTAAGCAAAAAAACACCAAACATTTCGTGGCGATTGGAAATTTAAATGAAAATAGGCCATGATTAAATAAAAATTAGCTATATTTCGTTGCCTAAATTAAAAAATATATTATTATTAAATATTGAAAGGTCACTACATATTGAAAACCAAGATTTATATATAAGTTTATTCAAAATAAGATATGTTAATATTAATACGAACAATGATTGTAATTCATAAATCAAAAAATATTTGATAAGTTATAGATAAATATATCATATACATTTATACAATATTATGACCTTTATAAAATATTATAAAATTATATGCAAAATAATATAATATTAAATAATAATATACTTAAATATTATACTCAAAAAATTTATCAATCATGTATCATGAAACTGAAACAATCAGATATCGATAAGGAGAAATAGATAATGAAATCAAAAGCAGATAAAATAGGTGAAGGTGTATATTGGATAGGAGTACTTGATTGGGATTTGAGAACTTATCACGGATGCAGTTTAGATGGTACAAATTATAATGCATATTAGTATTTGGTAATGATAAAGTTGCATTAATTGATAATGCATATCCTGGTAAAACTGAAGAATTAATGGCTCGTGTAGATGATACATTTGCACAAGAAGGAAAAACTGGATCTGATGCAAAAGTAGATGTTATTATACAAAACCATGTAGAAAAAGATCATAGTGGAGTCTTAGTAGACCTTCACAAAAAATATCCTGAAGCCCCAATTTATTGTACTGAAATAACTGTCAAAGGATTAAAAAACATTATCCAGGAATTGATGGAGCAGAATTTATTACTGTAGGAACTGGTGACATATTAGAATTAGGTGGAAAAACATTGGCATTTTTAGATGCATTTTTATTACATTGGCCAGACAGTATGTTTACATTGCTCGTAGAAGATGGAATTTTATTCCCAAATGATGCTTTTGGTCAACATTTATGTTATTCCAAACGTTTTGATCACGAAATTCCAGAATATGTCTTAATGGATGCAACTAAAAAGTTCTATGGTAACCTTATTGTACCATTATCAAAACTTGTATTGAAAAAATTTGAAGAAGTAACTGAGTTAGGATTACTTGAACAAATAAAAATGATAGTTCCATCTCATGGACAAATATGGACCGATCCAATGAAAGTTATTGGTGCTTACAGTGAGTGGAGGACTGGAAACTGTAAAGACAAAGTAACTATAATTTATGACACAATGCATTATTCAACCCAAAAAATGGCTCATGAAATAGCTGAAGGAGTTATGGGTAAAGGATATGAAGTTGAAATGTGTTTCTTACATGAATATGAAAGAAGTGAAATAGTTAAAAGCGTTTTAAATAGTAAAGCTGTCGCTATTGGAGCACCTACAATAAATAACGAACCATATCCAAGTATTGGGATTTAATGTACTACTTAAAAGGTTTAAGATTCCAAAGAACTGGAATTGAAAGAAAAGCTGTTATTTTTGGTTCAATGAGTAGAAAAGGTGGAGCACCTGAATCTTTAGCTAAAGATCTAGGAGAATCTGGTTTTGATGTCATTGATACATGTGAAGTATATTATGTTCCTGATGAAGAAGAAAATGAAGCATACCTCAAATTAGGTCAAAAATTAGTTGAAGAAGCTAAAAAACTCTAATCATAGAGTTAAATTTCCTTCCTAATTTCTTTATTTTATTATTTTTAATATGTTTATTAATTTTAAATAAAAATTATAAAATAAAAAATATAAAACGTATAAGATAACCTTATTAAATAGCATATATTTTATATTAAATTTTAAGTATAATTATATAATAGTTATAATATATTTCAGAACAATTAAAATTAAATAATGAAAGGAGAAATTAAAATACCAGAATATGAACATGAAATCGGTGCGGCAAAAGGAACTGAATTAGAAGACGAAGTAAAAGCAAATTTCATGGGAGAAACTCAAGAAGTTGGAATGTATTTAGCTATGTCTAGACAAGCTTCTAGAGAAAGTTATGGAGAATTAGCTGAAATATTCAAAAGAATAGCATGGGAAGAAGCTGAACATGCAGCTAGATTGCAAAAATGAATGGGATCATTAAACCAACTCTAAAAGAAAGCATTGAAATGATATTAGAAGGAGAATTAATGGCAAATAAAGAAAAAAGAGAAGCTGGTGAAAAATCGAGTCAATGGGATCTTGAAGATGTTTGTGATTTCTTTAAAGACAGCTTCAAAGATGAAGACCGTCATTCTAACATCTTAAAGGTATCTTAAAAAGATATTTCTAAAAGATATTAATATCTAAATATAATTAATTTATGAATAATTCAATAATTAATAATTTAATGTCTCATACTTTTTAATTTTTTATTATTTCTTATTCTTTTTCTTCTTTATTTTTTTATTTTATTATTTTATTATTTTTAAATTGTATAATTTTTTTATACAGATATTTCATTATATAAATATATAAAAAATAATGAATAATAAAAAATAATATTAAGATTATTAAAAAATAAGATAGTTGGTGAAAAAATGGTAAAAATGTTTCAATTGCAACTTGTAATGGAATGAGTGCTTTGGGGCTTGTAAGTAAGGTAACTTGTAATGATTTAACAAGTGAAAATGACAATGTTACCTCTATATATGTAACAGCTACAGCCGGAAAAAACAAAGATTTCAATGAATTAATAAAAAAATATCCAATTTTAGCTATTAATGGGTGTTCAGACAATTGTGTAAATAAAATCCTTAAATCTAAAAATGTAGATGTGTTGAAAACATTTAATCTGGATAAAATTTTAAAAAATAAGCACTTAAAAATTGAAGATCCTTCACGTTTGGATAAAAATGGAGAATTAGCAGTTGAAGAAGTGAAAAAAACTCTTGAAAATGAAATAAATTCATTATTATAATAGACTAAAGCAACTAAAGTTAAATAAATAAAATCGATAATATATAAATATTATATTCATATAATTTATATTAACATGATCACTATAAAATATCTGAAATATACTCTAAAGTAAATCTAAAATATATAAAATATTTAAAAATAGGAATAATAGAAATGAAAATAGCTATTGTAAGAGATGAACAAAGTTTTGGTGAAAGAGTTTATCAAAACATTAATAAGGAATTTGAAACAGAAATTATTGAAATATCTTCACCATCAGGAATATTTATAGATGAAATAGAAATTGAAAAAGAAAAAATTAATCAAATAATTAGCTTTGATTTAGTTATAACCTATATAAAACAACCAGATATGACATTAGAACTAATAAATCAAATACATGATAAAGTTTCTTGGATAATAGTAGGAATTTGGAGAGGTGAAGGATTTAAAAATCAGCTCTTAAAATATAAAAATGTTTTTGTTCCAGATAATATGTGTGAATTAGAAGGAAATTTTAATGATCCCATAATTAACAAATTTTTAGAGAAATTTGGAAAACCTGAAATAAAAATCAATTGTCAAGGAGAAAGAATAGTTGAAATAGAAGTTTTAAGAGGTTCACCCTGTGGGGCAACAGAATTTATTGCTAAAGATATGATAGGGAAAGAAATAAAAAATAAAGAGGGTTTAGCTAAACATGCAGGACTTCGTGTACAACATTATCCTTGCAAAAGACACAAATTACGTTTATTTTCTGATGAAGATTCTCATAAACAAGTAGCTTCTAAATTACATCAAGAAGCTGTTGAAAAAGCTTTAAATGATAAAAAATAATATTTAAGACAAATTATTCGTGATAATTTAATAAATTTATAAAATATAATACATGAAAATTTTAATATATATAATATTAAAATAATTATATTTAGAGATTAAATTAAAAAATTAAATTAATTTAGAATAATTTTAGAATAATCCAATACCAAATCCAGCAATTAAACTAATTACTATTATAAATATCATAAACCAAGAAACAAGTGTTGTTATTGGATTTACAGTTCTGTGTGGAAGTTTAAAACTAAGTAATTCTTCTAACAAATGCCCTCCATCTAAAGGTTTTAATGGAAGAAAATTGAAAAAACCTACAGCTAAATTAAGTACTGCTATCCAATTAAACAATTCTAATAATGTGAACCAAATCCAAGGAAGATCATTTCCATATGTATTTGCAACATTGTTGTTAATTTCAAAGTGTTTAGCAGCTTGAATACCCATGTATCCAACAGAATTGTTATTAGGATTTTTACCTGCCGTGAAATTAAAATTTCCCGTATCTGTTGTTACATTAACCATTTGCCCTGGTTTTAATGTTGAAAGTACATTAGAATAAGAACTAGAATTAATCAGATTTTCTCCATTAATAGATTCAATTATCATTCCTGATTTTAAAATATTATCAGCAGGAGCCCCTTCTACAACTCTATCTATCTCTATCCCATTTTCATGGAATGTTCCATTAATAACAAAAGATGAAATGGATAAAGTAATTAGAAATGCAAGTACAAAAAGCGATATATTAGCTATTGAACCTGCAGCATAAACCCTCATTCTTGATACTCTATTGACTTTTTCCATATCTTCTTCAGCAGGTTCAACAAAAGCTCCTGGAAGAACAGCACATAATAATAAGCCAATAGATTTTATATTTATTTTTTCCACTCTAGCTAATATTCCATGAGAAAACTCATGTACAACTATCACAGTTGCAAGACCAATAAGACCATGAATTAGAGGGACGAATATTGGAGATCCGGGTATTTCGACTCCAGGGATAACAAGAGAAATAGAGGGAGTTTCGAAAATTGTTGCAAGTGATGAAAGTAATAGATAAGTCATTAAAATCATTACACCAAACGAAACAACAATTCCTACATTCATAAACCATTTCCAGAATCTTGGAGATATATTAGCTAATCGATTGATAAAACCTCTTAATCTTTTAGTTTTCCACATGATTGTTGGGAATCTTATATCTACTCCATGATTAACTAGTTTATTTCTGAAAACTAAAGCAACAATCCATATAATAGCAAATCCAATTGCATAAAACCATAGTGCATTCATCATTTCACTCAAATAAAAAAAATATTTTTTATTTTTTAATATAACATCAATCTATAATTTAATTAAATAAAGTTTTTATTAATTTAACTATTTTATTCATATAAGATAAATATATTTTAGTATATATTTCAATTAATATTAATTTTAAATATAATTTATAAATAATTTAATGTAATTTAAAGTTTATATAATTAATTTAAGTTTAACTATAATTTAATGTAATTTATATATTTAATTTTATATTAATAATATACTTTAATACTATTTTAAATTCAATTAATTATTTATTCCAATTCATATCTTCAAAAAAAATTACATCTACAGTTTCGTCCTTAGTTATTCCTTCTTGGTTTTCATCAACAATAATATAACTATTTGCTTCAACCATAGATCTTATCACACCAGAACCTCTACTTAAAATAGATTTAACTTGTGAATTATCAGCATGTGCCCTAATATAATCAGTCCGACCTAAATTCGAATAAATTTTAACATTTGCTCTTCTTTTTTCAACTCGAGGATTGAATTCGATATTTTGCATTTTAAATAAAAATTTTCTAGTAAGAGCGTCAAATTGACCCATAGCTGCTACAGGATATCCAGAAAGCATAAATACAGGAGTTTCATTGACTATGCCAAATCCAACAGGTTTGCCTGGTCTTAAAGCAACACCATGAAACAAAACATCACCTATTGAATCAACAACATCAATTACGACATCTCCTTTACTAATAGCTGTTCCACCTGTAGTGATAATTAAATCATGATTTTTTGATGACTCAGATATTTCTTTTTGAACTTCATCAAAATTATCTTTAGCAATGCTAATATCGACTTTAGCACCACAACTCTTAATCATAGAACCAATAATATACTGATTAGAATTAATAATTTGAGCTTTTTCAAGAGATTTTGTAGGATTAACTAATTCATTACCTGTAACAATAAGTTTAACATGAGGTATTTTATAAACTTCAACAGCATCGATTCCTGCAGAAGCTATAAGGCCCATTTCTTGAGGACGGATAATATTTTCAGATTCAACAACTTTATTCCCTTTTTTAATATCTTCGCCACATATAGCTACATTTTCTCCAGGAGTAACTTGAGAATGAATTTCAATAAATTCATTATTAGTTCCTTCATTGTTAATAAGAGTATATTCTTCCATCAAGACAGTGTCTGCCCCTTCAGGAATAGGAGCACCAGTAGCAATTCTAATTACTTCTCCAGAGGAAATTTTTTTATTAGAAAAATCTCCTGCACCAATTTGATCAATAATATTCAGTTTTTTAATAACATTTGATGATGCTCCAAATGTATCTTCAGCTATAAGAGCATATCCATCCATAGCAGACTTATCGAATGGTGGAGAATCATGGAAAGAATTAATATTTTCAGCTAAAACTCTTAAGTATGAATCTTCTAGCTTGATTTTTTCTGTCTTCATGATAATTTGATTTTCATCAAGAATGTTTAAAGCATTTGACATTGGAATTAGCTCTGATAAAAACATTAAAATCCCTATTAACCCCTTTATTGACTCATATTATTTAATAATATTCATGTTTAGATATATTAAACTTATTTTATTTTATATTATCCTATATCGCCTTATTATTGATTTGAATTTAATATGTTTAATTATATTAATCTATTAAATAATTATTAATATTTATTAATATTTATTGAATAAAAATATAATTATTTTATATATTCTATAATTATTAATTTTTATAAAATTTATAGGATTTATTATGCCATGAATTCTTCTATTACTCCAGTATAAGCATTTTTTAAGTCAGAAACTTTTATTTTTATATCAGTTTCTTTTCCAGTTAATTTAAGAACATTACCTTTAACTTCACCAATACATGCACAAGGAACATTAATATCATTTAAAAGCTTATCAAGTTGTTCAGGTTTAACTGTAATAATATATCTTCCATGACTTTCAGAAAATAGAAGATCATTATCATTAATACAATCTTTGTCATTATTCTCAGCAGCAACATTTTCAGAAATAGGAATATTAGTTAGATCTATTTCAGCACCAATATTGCTTGATATTGACATTTCAGCTAATGAAATAGCTATTCCTCCAGCAGAACAATCATGTATTGCAGTTATTTTATTATTCTCACTATTAAATTCCCCATGATCATTGTTTAAAAGTTTTAAAATAGCTTTTGAAGATGAAATTTCTTCATCTATTCTTATCTTAGGAGCTTCTCCTTGTTCAAGATCATGTAATGTTCTGTGATATTCAGACCCATCAATTTCATCATAAGTTGATCCGATAATAACAATTTTATCCCCTTCATTTTTAAAATCCATTGTTCTAACATTGTTAAGATTAGCTACACCAACTACTCCTACAGTAGGAGAAGGATTAATTTTTATACCCTCAGTTTCATTATAAAAACTTACATTTCCACTAATAACAGGAGTTTCAAATTTTTCTGCTAAATCTGACATCCCTTGAATACATTGTTTAAATTGCCATAAGATTCCAGGATTTCCAGGATTTCCAAAATTTAGGCAATCTACAACTGCATAAGGTTCTGCTCCCATTGAAACAACATTTCTTATTGCTTCTGCAACGCTTCCAGCTCCACCATTATAAGGAGAGAGTTTTGTATGTATACTATTACAATCACAGCTTAAAACAACCGCATTTTCATCATCAACTTTAAGTACTGCAGCATCATCCCCAGGTTTCACCACAGTTCTTATTTGAACTTCATGGTCGTATTGTTTATATACCCATTTTTTAGTAGCTATATTCGGAGAAGATAAAATTTTTAGAATTGATTCTTCTATCGGAGGATTTTCAACTTTAATAGATTCTTTTTTGTTTTCAGGAGCTTTTATTTCACGGTTGAGTGATGGGGGATCTGCTAAAAGAACTGCTGGCATACTAGCTATTATATCATTGTTTCCATTCTCATCTTTATTATATGTGTCTTCAACAACCATCAATTTTGTATCAGTCACTGTTCCAATAATAGCCCTAGGAAGTTCATATTTATCACAAATAGCAAATGCTTCATTCACATATTTAGGATTGATAACAAATACCATTCTTTCTTGAGATTCAGATAACATTATTTCATAAGGAGTCATACCTTTTTCTCTGAGAAGTATTGAATTTAAATCAATTAAAGCTCCATTATCACATTTTTCAACTAGTTCTGAAATACAACAAGTTAAACCTCCTCCACCAAGGTCTTTAACACCAGCCACATCTATTTTTTCCAATATTTCAAGGGAAGCCTCTAAAACTTTCTTTTTTGTAAACGGATCTCCTATTTGAACAGCAGGCCTATCTTCAATTTCAGAATCTGAAGTTAGTTCTTCTGAAGCAAATGTAACACCATGAATTCCATCTCTTCCAGTGAGTCCACCCATGAGCAAAAAAACATCTCCAACATTAGGAGCTATTCCTTTAACAATTTTGTCTTTTTCAACAAGACCTGCACACATTACATTTACAAGAGGATTAGTTCTAAAAGATTCATCAAATTCAACTTCTCCCCCAACAGTAGGTACACCAACACGATTCCCATAATCAGAAATGCCTTTTACAACGTGTTCGAAAAGATATCTAGATTTTTGATCTTCAACTGGTCCAAAACGAAGAGAGTCTAGAAGAGCTATTGGCATTGCACCCATAGAAATAATATCTCTAAGAATTCCCCCAATTCCAGTTCCAGCACCACCATAAGGTTCTATGGCTGAAGGATGATTATGACTCTCAATTCCAACTGCAAGAGCTAATTTATTAGTAATGGCAACTATACCTGCATCATCACCAGGCCCCATAATAATATTTTTTCCTTCTGTAGGAAAAAGATCTAGTATTGGCCTGCTACTCTTATATGAACAATGTTCAGAAAACATTACATCTAACATTCCTTCTTCAAGTTCATTAGGATCTCTTTTCAGCATTTTCCTTATATATTCCATTTCAGAATCGGTTAAAGTCATTTAATACACCTATTTTAATTCTATCAAATAAACATTATTCAATAATAAAATTATCATGATAAATAATTATTAATAATAAATAATTATTTGATAGTGAATTTATAAATTCCGATTAATTAATAAATATTAATACAAAAATATAATAAATTAATTTTCAATTTGGATAATGATATTTTCATCTTCTATTTTCCATTCTTTGATATATTTACTACTATTATTTTCATCATTAATAGAGTTTACATCAATACTATCAAATGAAATATTTTTAGCTCTAACTTCATTGGTTATAAACTTAATTTTATCATAAATTATATCTTTAAGTTTATCACTTGTTTGAACAACAACATCAATATTAGCTTCAACATCTAAATCTTTGTCTTTTCTCATGTCTTGAATTCTTCTAATTAATTCTCTTGCCATGCCTTCAGAGAGTATTTCAGGAGTTATTTGAGTATTCACAAATACATTTCCACCTTTAAAATCAGAACTAACTACATCATCGGGTAATTCATTGTCAAATAAAACATCATCACGAGATAGTTCAATAATTTTATCAGAACCATTGTCATTGCCTTCATTTATAATGACATCAATTTTATTATTAGATTTCAAATCAGCTTTAATTTGATTTCCATCATTTTCAGCTAAGAATTTTTTTACATTACCCATGTCTTGTCTAAGTCTTGGACCTAAAGTTTTAAGATTAGGTTTAGCAATGAACTTTAGATTTTCAAATTCATTAGTTGTTATTATCTTTTTAACATTAGCTTGATCCATTATAACACTTTCAAGATGATTAACTGCTTCAAAAACTAAATTATCATCAGAAACTACAGTTAGTTCGCTTACAGGCCATCTTAATTTATATTTAGCCATATCTCTCGCTCTAGTACTAGCTTCAATAATATCTCTTACAACATCCATTTCTTTTTCTAAATCTTCATCAATCACATTTTGATCATATTCCCAATCTTCCATATGAATGCTTAATTTTGAATCAGATTTTACATTTTTAACAAGATTTTCATATATTTCTTCACATATATGAGGAGTAATTGGAGCTAAAACTTTTATAAGAATTTCAATGGCAGTATATAATCCGAAATATGCACCTAATTTATCAGGATCATTTTTTTTAACCCAAATTCTTCCTCTTATAAGTCTTACATACCATCGACTAAGATCTTCAAGTATGAAATAATTAATTTTTCTTGTAGCTTGATGGAAGTATGCTTTATTCAAATCCTCTTCAACTTCTTTAGACAAAGAATTAGCTCTAGAAATAATCCATTTATCTTCATCTCTAAGAATTATACTCTTTTTATCTTCAATTTCATAATTTTCTGGAGTAAAGCCATCTAGAGACATATAAGTAGTTGAAAACACATAGACATTCCAAAGAATATTAAACATCTTTTTTATGTTATTAAGCTCATTCCAAACAAATTTAAGATCATCCCATGGCTTAGTGGCCCATAAAAGATAAAATCTTAATATATCTGCACCATATTGTTCAATTACATCTTCTGATTGTACAACATTACCTAACGATTTACTCATTTTCTTACCAAATTCATCAAGAACAAAGCCATGCATTAAAACTTTTTTATAAGGAACTTCATCAAAAGAAATTACTCCTGCACCTAACTGTGAATAAAACCATCCTCTTGTTTGATCATGCCCTTCTGTAATAAAATCATATGGATACCATTTATTAAACATTTCTTTTTCTTGAGGATAGTATAAAGCAGCCCATCCTGCCACTCCAGAATCGATCCAAACATCTAAAACATCAGGAATTCTTTTCATTATTCCATCAGAATCATTAGAAGATTCATTACAATCACATTTAAATGTTATTTCGTCAATATAAGGTCTATGGACTAATTCTTCATCATTAGCTGTGATTTCATTGATGGAATTTTCTTTTAGTTCTTCAACAGAACCTATAACTTTTAATTTACCACAATCTTCACACATCCAAACAGGAATTGGAATTCCCCAGTATCTTTGTCTTGAAATTGTCCAATCTTTAGCATTATCTACCCAATCATGGAATCTTCCTTCACCTGCCCATTTAGGAATCCATTCTACTTTTTTAATTTCAGACAACATTTTGTCTTTGATTTCTGTGACTTTTAAAAACCATTGCTCAGTAGCTAAATAAATAATAGGAGTTTTACATCTCCAACAAACCCCATATCTATGTTTTATTATTTCTTCTCTTAATAAAATTCCTTTTGATCTTAAATCATTAATAATATTATGATTAGCATCCTTTACAAAATCTCCAGAATATTTTTCTCCCTCGTTTGTGAAGTTTCCTTCTTCATTTACTGGGCAAAATATTGGAAGATTGTATTTTTTTCCTATTTCAAAATCATCAGGTCCATGTCCTGGAGCAGTATGAACAAAACCAGTTCCTTCTCCTAATTCAACATGATCTCCTGGAAGGATAGTATGTACATTTACTAAGTTTTCATCTTTATCAAAAGATTTTTGTTCAGGAACTTGATCTAAAAGAGGATAAATATATGATTTACCTTCAAAATCAGCCCCCTTAACTATTTTAAGAATATTATAAATTGTTTCCCTTTTTTCTTCTATTTCTTTAATAGGTTTTCCATCTTCATCTAATTTCCCAGTGTCTTTTTTGATCTGAGTTATTTTGACTTCAGGACCAAATATAGTTTCAACTAAATTACTAGCTAAAATTATTATTTCATTATCTATTTCGATAAAAGAATAATCAAAAATAGGATTCATACATATAGCTAAGTTAGCTGGGAGAGTCCATGGAGTTGTAGTCCAAACCAAGAAATATTCTTTTAACTTTTTTGGATTAACGTCATTATTTAAAATAGGTTTACTTGTTTCAAACTTGACATGAATTGAAGGATCCTCTTTATCTTCATGATCAATTTCTGCTGCAGCTAAAGCAGTTTCACATCTAGGACACCAACTAATGACTCTTTTATCCTTAATAAGAAGATCTTTTGCATGAGCTTTTTTTAAAGTCCACCAACAAGATTCCATATATTTCGGATCAAATGTTACATAAGGTTTATCCCAATCCATCCAAATTCCAAGATCTTTAAATTGATTAGTCATTGCATCTTTATTTTTTAGTGCAAATTCTTTACATTTAGCTACAAAATTAGCTATCCCAATATTTTCTTCAATTTGTTGTTTATTTTTAATATTTAAAATTTGTTCTACTTTATGCTCAATTGGAAGACCATGAGTATCCCATCCAGCTTGTCTTCTTAAAGAAAATCCTTTCATGGACTTAAATCTGAGATAAGAATCTTTAATTATTTTATTCCAAGCTGTTCCAAGATGTATTTCACCACTACAATACGGAGGACCATCTGAAAATGAATATTTTGGGCCTTTTTCCCTTAATTGATTTGTTTTAGAATATATTTGGTTTTTAATCCAATCCTCTTGGACTTTTTTTTCTATATTCTTATGATTATACAATTTTTCTGCCTCTTTAATTGACATTATAATTCTCCCTTAGATAAATGAATTTGTATAAATTTGATTTATATTAATTTAACATAATATTTTGACATATTAATTAATTGATATTTTATTTAAATAATATAAAAAATTTAAAAGATGAATGAAATAAGAAAAAGTTGTAAATATGTTAAAAAATTGGAAAATTAATAAGTAGGTTAAATAAATAACCTTCTTTTTAAGGGATGAATCATTAAAATGTTCTAGATTTACCTTTTATAACATTTTCAGTTATAGAAGATATATCTTCAAGCCAACCATCCATAACAGATGCAACTTTTTTACTAACCTCATCCATATTATATCCATTTTCTAGAATAATTTGAGAAGTAGCTGCTTTTGGTTGATCAATTGGTTTGCCAATTTGACTTAATATCATAATATTTACTTGTTTTACTCCTTCTACATTATCAGCAATATCTGATGCCATTTCACTAGAGAGAATATTGTAAATTTTTCCAACATGATTTATAGGATTTTTACCAGAAGTCGCTTCCATTGACATTGGTCTATTAGGTGTTATAATGCCATTAACTCTATTACCCCTACCAACAGAACCATCATCCCCCATTTCAGCTGAAGTTCCAGTAACAGTTAAGTAATAACCTTTTTCATCTTTAGTTTCGTCATCATCAGCTGTATTAACAAATACTTCAATTTCCCTATCCGTTACTTCATTAGCTATACCTAAAGCAATATCTTTTAAATTTTCACGTACAGCAATATATTCTTCACGATTAGAAATATATTTTGAAACTATAGCACAAGCAATTGTTAATGTAATTTTATCATTTTCACGAAGACCCATTACTTTAATATCTTCTCCAACTGCAGGATTTTTCTTTGTAAATGCTTTGGAATTTAATAATTCTTCAATAGATAATACTATTGTTTCAACTTCTGAAAATGGAGCATATCCAACTCCGAAAGAAGTATCATTTGATGATGGAGCACCATCACGTTTAAATACATCTACTAAATCTCCAGATCCTTGTCCTATTTTACATTCTACAAGAGCATGAGATTCTACTTCTAAATTAGGAATAAATTCATCAAGATATGCTTTTGCTGCTTCAATAGCGACCCTATCAACAGCTAATTTTTTTCCTTCATATTCAGAAACTCCACGACCAGTTAATAAAAAATCAATAGGTTTAATAACTTCTCCAGCTCCAAATACAGGATTAGATTCCCCAGCAGTAATTTGAACTTCATCAGTATTATGGTGAAGAACTCCTCCAAGTTCATCCACATAAAGCTTACAAAGAGCTCTACTAACTGATTCAGCTATTCCATCACTAATACTGTCTGGATGACCAATTCCTTTTCTTTCTACGATTTCGATGTCTAATTCTTCTATAGGTGTTTGATTGAGTTTTTCAACAATGATATTTCTCATAAATACCCTCACATAAAGTTTAGTAAAGTTTTATAAATCAATCTAATTATTTTAACTATTATCTAAGTATCATATTATCAAATGATTAGTTTAGTAAGTAATTATTTATTAAGTAGATCTTTGACTAATATTTATAATAATATAATATTATATTTAATAAATTTAACTTTGTATATTATCTTTTTGATAAAAGAATAAATAAATGTTGGTATTGCATTTAAATATTGTTAAATATTATTAATAATTTATAATAGCATAATATTGGATAATAAATAAAACAAAAATTAATAAAATAAACTATAAAAAAATATAAGGAATAAGAAAATAAAATGAAAAAGAAAATGAAATAAAAAACTGAAGAAATAAAAAAAGTCAATTAAGAATATTCTAAAAATAAATAACATTTTGAGGAGATTGAAATAAAAAAACAATTTTAATAAAAAAGAAACTAATGAAAAGTTAACTACTATTGAATTTGCAGATAACTACTTTTTTAGGTTTAAAGGATTGATGTTCAAAAAAGATTTAAATCATGCATTTATTTTAAAAACAATGAATTTAAAATAAATAAAAAAGTAAATTCATCTATACCTACTTGTTTTATGAGAATAAATATTGATATTTTATTTTTAGATGAAAATAGAAAAGTTTTTGAAATAATATCTCTTAAACACCATGGAAAATTTATACTCCAAAATTTGAAGCTAAATATATTATTGAATTAAAAGAAAGAAGTATAAAAAAATATAAAATAAATATAGGAGATAAATTAGATTTTGTTTGTGAATTTGTATAAATTAAATACAATATAAGTGTCATATTATAGAGTTATTTTTGAATTTATATTTCTAAATATATCCCTAAACATGTTTATAATAATAATTGAAATGTTATATGATTATTTATTGATGAAATTATATATAATCCATGATTTCATTAGGATTTTTTAAAACTGTTATTCCATCCATTAAAACTAATTTATGAGTATTTTCAATGTCAATTTCTCGCATGTGAATAGTTACTAATTTTTCAGCTTTAAATGCACCATATGAACAAGAATTTTCACATTCTCCAACCATCCAATACATTTTAATAAATCAATTTCTCTTTTAGCTATTATTACATTTTGTTTACATGATTTAGCAGCATCACAATCATCAAAGTCTGCACAACTTTCAAGCTCAAATTTAGAAGGAAGAATAGTTTCTACATCCCCTACTTCCATATCAACAGGAACAATAAGAGTTTGAACTCATCCTTTTCCAGCTTGTGCTACAAAGTTTGTAACAAGAGAATCAGATATATCATTTACAATTTTAGCTACTGTGTTGGAAGTAGTAGGAGATGCAAATAAAAGATCATATTTTCCAAGAGATAAACGGCCTGAAATTGGATAACTGAAACTTTGTTCGCTTTCTAAAGCTAATTCTTTGTAAGATCCTCCAGTAAGATTAGTTACACGTTCAAAAAGACCATACATCTTCAAAACCTCTTCACCAGCATTAGAGAGAAATACAGTTATTTCATGATCTTTAGCTAGATTTTCTAGAATTGTCACACTTTCATCTAATAAATGACCTGCTCCAGTTATGGCCCAACCAATGGGCACTGTTGACTCCTTTTAATCTAAATTTTATTAAATATGTTTTCTCGAAAATATTTTCTTATAGCTTACACAAAATATCGATTATATTTAAAATTGAATGTATTTATAAGCTTCTGATTCTTCAAAAGCATAATGAACTTTATTATAATCTTCCATGAATTCAGATACTTCTTTTTTAACATCAACTTTATCCATAGCAACTCTCATTATGAGATCAGCTACATCAAACATTTGAGCTTCTTTCATACCTCTTCTTGTTATTTCTTGAGTACCAACTCTTATTCCAGAAGGATCATCAGATCTATTAACATTATCCCATGGAAGAAGATTTTTATTTAAAATTATATTATTGGCTTCTAAATCTTTAGCTAAAATAGATGCTCTTCCAATATCTGAAACATCCAAAGCAACTTGATGAGATTCAGTGAAGCCTTGATCTCCACAAAGAACATTAAATCCACGTTCATATAAAGCTTGAGCTAAAGTTTTAGCATTTTTAATAATTTGATCAGCATATTCAGCACCAAATTGGAGCATTTCTGCTGTAGCTATTCCAAGTCCTGCTACATGATGAAGATGGTGATTACTAACAACACCTGGGAAAACTGCATCATCAATTTTTTTAGCATACTCATCTTTAGTTAAGATAATACCACCTTGAGTTCCAGGGAATGTTTTATGAGTACTTCCCATCATAACATCTGCTCCTTCTCTAAGTGGATCTTGGAATTTACCAGCTGCAATAAGACCTAAAACATGAGCACCGTCATACATGACCTTAGCTCCAACTTCTTCTGCAGCTTCTTTTGCCTCTTTTACAGGATGAGGGAAAAGAAATAAACTACCACCAAGAAGTACTATTTTAGGTTTCACTTCAAGAATCTTTTTAGACATTGCATCAGCATCAATATTCATAGTTTTTTCATCAAAAGGATATTGATGTACTTTAAGACCTCTAATTCCTGCAGCACTAACATTTGCATGGCTTATATGCCCACCAACAGGTACTTCAAGAGCCATTATAGAATCTCCAGGTTTAGAAAATGCGAAAAATGCAGCGAGATTAGCTACAACACCAGATGTTGGTTGTACATTTGCATGTTCTGCTTTAAATAATGCTTGAGAAAGACGAATTGTGATTGATTCAATGTCATCAATGTATTCACAACCTTCGTAAAGCCTTTCACCACATTTACCTTCTGCATATCTATGAGAAAGGTCAGAAGCCATAGTTGATTGTACTTGAGAGCTTGTTATATTTTCACTGGCAATTAGATTAATACTATTTTTCATCCAGTCAGTATGCTTTTTCATCAGTTTTTGAATTTCATTAACATTATTTTGGTTTTCAGACATTTATACACCTATATCAGAATATCTTAACAGATAAATAAGATTAATTTGATAAAAATTTGTAAAATATAAGTTATAATTTAATTATTATATTAATTATAATATTATTCTAAAGTATAATATAATTAATATTAAATATTATAACTAATTATATAATTTTTAATTATTTATAGTTTTAAATTTTAAAAAATAAAAATAAAATTATATAAAAATATAATTGTATAGCAAATAGAATGAATAAAAATATAATTTCAAAGTATACTTAGAAATAAAATTGTATAAGAATGTTATATAATAAATAAAAAAAGTTAATAGCTAATAATTTGAATTTTTATTAGTTAATAATAGTTAAATTATTGTATTTTTGGGATTGTTATTGTATTTATTAGCTATTTTTTAAAGTGTTTTTTTAGTTCTTTTTCTGTATCCTACAAGTCCTAGGTTAGCTATTAAAGCTAATAGTATAGCTATGATTGGAACTCCAACTTCTTTCATATTAGCAACTCCAGATATTTCAGCCACCAGTGATTCATTAGAACCATTTGATTGAGCATTTGAGAGACCATGTCCATCATTACATTCAAAACTAGGTTTAACAGGGTATTTACATGTATCTTTATAGTAAATAGTGGCTTTACCCTCAGAATTAGTGATACCCACACCAATAACAACACTTTTAACCCTGAAAACAATCTTTTTACATTTTATAGGATTTCCATCATTATCAGTAAGAGTAGCAGTTATTTTATCACCATCTCTTTTAATAGTAAGCTTAGTAGGAGATCTTTTAGATACTTTGCCATTTGCTCCATAGTAGTTGTTGTATCCGTTGAATTTTGCTGTTGAATCGTAGTCTCTTGCGTTTTTGTATTTTAGTATTATTTATCCATTTTTATCAGTAGTTCTTTTGTAATTTTTACCCTTAACAGTAATAGTAACTTTTTTATTAGCTAAACAATTACCGTTGCTGTCTATGAGAATTACTGTAATCTTATCTTTATCAGTTTTCATCATAATCTCAGTCGGTAGATTTGACCTAGGTTCAGGCGGATTATTAGCTACATTAAATGTAGTTGAATTAGTAAATCCAGTGTGGTGGAATTTCCATCCCAGCTAACAGTCACCTCAATATTACCAGAATATTCAGGAATAAATTCTAAGCTCCATTCACCATTATCATCAGTAGTTACATTGTAAGTTTTACCATTGATAGTTACAGTGATATTGGTGTTAATTAATGGGTTTCCATCTTCATCAAGGACTACAGCAGTAATGTTTGTAGATTTACCTACAGTAGTGTCATTAACTTTTAATGTACCATTAGTAGCTATTTTCTGAATTTTAATAAACCCTCACTAACAATCAAGTCAAAATCACCAATACCCTTATAAGAACCAGAAACAGATATCCTACCACCAGGAACACCATCAATAGTGAAAGTGAAGTTAGCTAATCCCTCAATAACAGTTATATTCTCATATAAAACACCATTAAGATAAAAAGCAATATTCTGCATAGTAGCAGTATTATCGATATCATCAGTCGAAACAGGAAAAATAGTAATAATATCACCATTTCTAACAACAATAATACCGTTATTAAGGAAAATAAGGTTTAAAATACCCATATTTCCATTATTATAGATCATTTGATCTAAATCAGAAACATTACCATACATAATATTGCCAGAAACAGAAATATTATAAGTATTAATAAAAATCCCACCACCTTGAGTTGTATTATTGTTATAGAAAGTATTATTAAACACATGACTACTATGAGAAGTAAAAGCACCTACTATTAAAGCAATACCTCCACCTTGAGTTGCAGTGTTATTAAAGATAGTATTATTAAAAATAGTACAATTATTCCCTCCAATGTTAATGGCACCACCAAAAGTGGCACTGTTATTGTTAAAAATATTATTACTTGAAATATTATTTCGGCTAACACCCACCCATATTAATAGCACCGCCCATATCGCCTCCTTTATTATTAAAGAAAGTATTATTATGTATAAGAGAATTATTTCCAGTACTCCCTATAGCACCACCGCCAATATTAGTACCAGGAGTTATAGTGTTATTTATGAAATTACTATCAACCACAGTAAGATTAAAACCAACATTATGAATTGTACCACCATGAGATGCAGAATTATTGATGAATGTGCACCTGATGAAAGGTTAATGTAGAGTTTGCATTAGCGTTGTATATTGCATCGCCAAAATTATTTGCAGCGCGTCTGTTGATGACGGTTACGTTGAGGTTGTTGCTTATTATGAATATTCTTGTGAGTTCTTGTGCGTCGAGTATTACCTTGTCTTTAGTATTTCCTTGAATTGTTATATTTTTGTTGATAGTCATGTTAGTATTGTTGTTGCCTTTGTAACTTCCTTCATCAAGTATAATTGTAGCACCAGCAGTGCACCAGTTAAAGTATCTTTAATAACGCCAGTAGTAGTATTATCAACATTATGAGTAGCTGCAAAACCAGCTGACATACTTATTATACCTAATAATACTATAGTTAATAGAATCAATACATGTATTTTTATAGTTTTTTTCCAAAATTTTCACCTCCTTACATATTTTTGATCATAATAGTTTGAATTATTGCCTAAAAATAATCACTCACTTTATAGTATTTATTTAAAAAAATTATCAAAAAACCCCACAATAAAACATGAATTATGATAATAATCTTTCAAATGAGTACTTGCTATCAATTTATTAATCAAAAGAAAATTAACCAAGAAATATACCTCAAAAGAATATTTTAGCTAATTTTCTCCTCAATAAAAATTGTAATAGATAACAAACAACTTAAATAGTAAATGGATTATTAATAATGGAGTCTAAAGTGAAAGAATATCGTTTAGAGCTAGAGATGACGCAAAAAGAACTATCAAAAAAAGTAGGAGTTTCTAGAAAAACAATCAACTGGCTTAAAAATGAAAAATATAATCCTTCACTAATATTGGCTCATAAAATAACGATCATGCTTGGAAAAGAAATTATTAATGACATATTCATTTTTGATAAAGAAGATTTAAAAAAGTAAAAAATTTCAAATTATTGGTATTTGAAAACACGATAATTATAAAAAAGTAAAAACTTTAGAATTAATCGATCTTTTAAACACAGTAAAGGTCATATCTATATAAACTTTGGAATTAACATGATACTTTGGAAATATTTAGAGATTCATTTGAATACACGCTAAAAGATGCAACTATATTAAAGCTAAGAATTCTTTTTAGTTTTTTAATCATACCTATAATAATATTAACTGGTTATTCTTATAGAACAATATCTATTGGAATCAATAGTATGATTAATGCTAATAATGAAAAACCAGACTTTAAAAACATGAAGGAAATGATGATTCAAGGAATCAAAGTATTAATCATTATCTATAATTTACATTCTATAATAGATACTTACCTAATCATTATTAACAATTATGCATTCACAATCATACAAACTATTTATGAATATAGAATAGATTTTCATATAGAAATTATGAGTTTTCTAGCTATTATATGGTTTATAACATTATTATTTACCAGTGCCAGCTATACCTCAAATGATAGATAAAAATGGATCATTAAAAGCATGGTTAGCATTGAAAATGTTTTAGCTATTATTAAAGAAGTAGGAATATTTGACTATATAAGATTTTCATTATTAAGCTTAATAATGTTTATAGGTATGTTAATCATCATTTTCATATTAATACAAGTTGTAATAAATCTATTAATTCCATTAAACCTTGTTTTAAGTGGACAATTAATAATTGGAATCTATATATTTTTAGGATCATGTATAATAGCACCTATCTTCTTATTATTAGAAAGTAGAGCAATAGTACTAATATATAATACAAAATAAACAATATATAAATAATATTACTATTTTTTAATATAATTTAAAATAAATCTAAAATTAGTTAAAATAATATAAAAAATAGCTAAAAAGAATAAAAAATACACCTCATCCCAACAAAAACCATCCAACCACGCACCGAAGCTGGGAGTAATGATTATATAATTAAGTGTGATTTTTGAGTCTTGGGTTTTTGTCTTGTTATGTAGTTTTTACCATGTTTGTGTTATTTTTGAGTTCTGGGTTTTTTATTTGATATATGTTTTGTCTGTCTTGTGTTGTTTGTTCTCCTAATATGGTTGTTTGTATATTGGGTTCATATCCATGTTCTGGAGATAGTTGTTTTGTTGTTAGGTTGTTTTTTAGTTGGTCGTGTTCTGATCGTTCTATGATGTAATAATTTCCTCCCCCATCGTCAATTATGATGTATTGTGTGCTGTCAAATGTTTTTAACCAGTTTATTGTATTAGTGTCATTGCTCCATCTTTCTACATCAATGATCATTTCAGTTATTGTTTTTGTGTGAAAGGTGTGTTGTCCTGACCCCATTACATATATATTTATATATAAACTGTTGATTTTGTTTTTCCTATTTCAGCTAATGGATTTTGTCCATTGTTTAGTATTCTTATTGTTCCAGCTATTATTATTGTTGCTAGTATTAGTATTATTCCCCTTAGTATTATTATTTTGTTATCCATAAAGATCTACTTCTCTTTTTAAGCAATTATTGATTCAAATTTAGATTTTTTTGGTAAATTTATCATAACTGTATGTTATAATATAGAATTTTTGATTTTTTGTCATAGTAATAATTATTATATGAATTAAATTTTAGCTTATATGATTTTATTTTATATATTGGTCTTTGATTTTTCATTTTGCCCATTTTAACTTTTATTTTTTTCATCGTTAATGGATTTTTTAGTATTTTTTTAATTGGTTTGTAATTATATAAACAAAATTTTGTTTTTTATAATCATGTTTATAATTCATTCCAACATAATGTTTACCGTTTTTATTTATAATTTCCTTCTCATGCCCATGACATACATCATACCATAATCCTTTAGGTTGATGTTGAGTTATAGAGATACTCTTTCCATCTTCATCAGAATATACAGAAACGTCATATTTTGAACCATCTTTACTTATTATGAAATCTTTATATGATCCATATTTGTTATACTTCCATTTTCCACCAGTATACTCTTTAGCAAACACGATATTGGCTATTTTCATAGCCATTAACACTGTTATACATAGTATTAAGCTCATTTTAATTAATTTATAATTTTGAGTGCGTATTCTCTATTTTATTATAATATTATATTTTGCATTATTTAATAATTACCATCTAATATTATTAAAATGATACTAATTATTAATAAATCACTAGAAAACATTAACTATAGAATTACTAAAGAATGTATAATATTAGATAACAGTAATAGTGATCTGATGAAAACCAGTAATATAAAACAATTCCAAGAAGAAGAACAGCCATCAATATACAGCAAATATTTAAAACTAGAAATCAACAAATAAACCACGAAATTAAAACAGTTTTAAGTGGAGAAATGAACATAATATTCCCAACGTAAGCATTAAAGGTATGAAGAAGATAAAATGAACTAAAATAAAACGATAATATAATTACTATTTTTTAATATAGTTTAAAATAAGTTTAAATGAGATAAAATAAGATTAGATAAAACTAGAATAATATTTAATTATATAAAAAATAAAAAAAATAAGAAATGGAGAATAAATCTCCAGTATTATTTACCGTCTTCAAGAGCAGCTTCAATTTGTGCCATGATTTGATCGGTTTTAAAGTGTTGCTGATCCATAGCTCCAGATGGACATGCACCTACACATGTACCGCATCCTTTACATAAAGCAACATTAATTGCAGCTTGATTATCTTCAATAGAAACTGCACCGTATGGACAAAGTTCAACACAAACTTCACATGCCCCACAAACATCATCGTCACTTGTAGCAACAATAGGTTCAATTTCCACTTCACCTTTAACCATAGGGATAGCTGCACGAGCTGCTGCGCCAGAACCTTGAGCAACTGCATCAGGAATATCTTTAGGACCTTGGGAAACACCAGCTAAATAAACACCATCAGTTAATGTATCAACAGGTCTGAGTTTTGGGTGAGCTTCCATTAAGAAACCGTCTCCACTCTTAGATAAACCAATTGTTTGTCTCAATTCTTCTGATCCTTCAGGAGGTATAAGACCTACACTTAAAACAACTAAATCATAATCATATTCAGTTACTTTGTTGAGTAAAGTGTCTTCTCCTCTTACAGTTAAAGTTAAATCTTCATTTTCAAGAACTTCAGCAGGCCGACCTCTTACAAACTTAATACCATATTTTTCTTGGGAATTTTTGTAAAATTCTTCGAAACCTTTACCAAATGCTCTTATATCCATATAATATAGAGTTACTTCAGAATCAGGCATTTTATCCTTGATTAACTGAGCATTTTTCATGGAATACATACAACATACTCTTGAACAGTATGGTTTACCGATTTGTTCATCTCTTGAACCAACACAATGGATAAACGCAACACGTTTAGGTTTTTCCATGTCAGATGGTTTTAAGACTTTACCTTCAGTAGGTCCAGATGCATTAATCATCCTTTCGATTTCCATAGCTGTAATTACATTAGTATGAGCACCATAACCATATTCGAGTTTTTCAGTAGGATCATATGGATCATAACCAGTAGCTACAATAATGGTACCTACTTCTAAATCAATATATTCAGATTCTTGATCATGTTTGACAGCTCCACGTTCACAAATTTGATCACAAAGCTTACATTCGATACAATAATCTTTATCAATAGTAGCACATAATGGAACTGCTTGTGGGAAAGGAATATATGCAGCTTTAACCATACCAATACCTTCATCAAAGTAGTTAGGCATTTCGATAGGACAAACTTCTACACAAGATCCACAACCGACACAAAGTTCTTCATCAATGTATCTTGGTTTTTTCTCTACAGTAACTTTAAAATTACCAATGTAACCATCTACACTTCTTACTTCTGAATAAGTTAAAAGTTCGATGTTTTCATGTTTACCTACATCCACCATCTTAGGAGCAAGAATACACATTGAACAATCAAGTGTTGGGAACGTTTTATCCAGTTGTCCCATTCTTCCACCAATGGTTGGTTGTTTTTCAACCATATAGGTTTGGAATCCCATATCAGCTAAGTCAAGAGCAGACTGAATACCAGCTACTCCTCCACCAATAACCATTGCTCTATTATCCACAGAAACTACGGAAGCTTCTAATGGTTCAAGAAGTCTTGCTTTTGCAATAGCCATTCTTGTTAAATCTTTTGCTTTTTCAGTAGCAGATTCTGGTTCACCCATGTGTACCCAAGAATCGTGCTCTCTTAAATTAGCAAATTCAAATAAAAACTGGTTTAATCCAGCTTCTCTTACACATCTTCTGAATGTTGGTTCGTGAAGCCTAGGAGAACACGCAGCTACAACAATTCTATTAAGATTGTGTTCTTTAATATCGTCTTGAATTACTTGTTGACCTGGGTCAGAACAGTAATATTTATAATCTTTTGCAAGAACTACATTAGGGAGAGTTTTTGCATACTCTGCAACTGCTGGGACGTCGACGACCCCACCAATATTTATACCACAGTGGCAAACATACACTCCAATACGTGGTTCTTCATTTTCAATATCTCTCTTTTCTTCAGCCATTTAAAATCACCTTGTACAAGTTGATGATATCTAATATTTTATAATACTAAATATTGTTACAGTATTGTTAATAATACAAAACATCCCAAAAACATAGCCTTAATTTTAAACAATATTTAGTAGTTCTAATATTAAATACATAAATTCATAATATTTATATTATTTATAAAATTTTAGATAGTATTATATATGCCATTTACATGAATAAATGTTTCTATTCATATTGTGGAGTAAACTTTGTATATGATAAATAAATTTATATTCAAAAAGGTTAAAAAAGAAATTAAGAATAAAAACAAAATAAGTTATTAAATAGTTAAAATTAGATATAGAAGTATTATAAAATATAAAAAACATACTAGCTTCTATAAATCATTGTTCAATAGAAAATAAAATATGTAAAATCTACAAAAATTAACTAAATAAATCTTAAAAAATGAAACAATATATAATTTTTAATAAATTATAAATTTTAATACAAATTTTAATGATTATATTTTCAAATATAAATTAATCAAGCAATTAACGGTAAGATTCCTATAATAAGTGGAAAAGTGATTAAACTAAAAATAATTGTAACAATAGAACAATCAGCAGCGATCTTAAAGTCTAATTTATATGTAACAGCTAAGACCAATGTTAACATTCCAAAAGGCATAGCTGCTTCAACAACAACAATAGTATATTCTAAACCAGATAAAACCAGTAAAGTTACAATGATCAATGCAATGATAGGCGCGATTAATAATTTAACAACACCGTCTAATCCTGCAACCTTTAAATTTTTTTAAGACCTTTAAATTGGAGAGAAAGACCAAGCGATATCATTATAATCGGAATTGTAGCTGCAGCTAAATAACCAACTATATCATTAACTATTATTCCAATAGGAATATTAAAAATATTAAAACAAATCCCTAAAATTACTGCCCAAAGTACAGGAAAACTAAGAATTTTTTTAGCTACTTCTTTTATTGTTCCTCCAAAATTAATCATTAAGATTATACTTAATTAAAGAAACATGATGAGAGTACCCATATCATAAAAAATTGCTCTTAATAATCCAGTTTGGTCAAAAACTCCTAAAACCATTGGAAAACCTAAAAATGGAGTATTTCCAATAGCAACTGGAATTAGAGCAGCCCATGATCTTTTTTTTAGGAAACCCTTTCATTTTAAGTATTATATAAACAATTAATGCAAAAATAGTTCCTACAGATAAGCTAATTATAGGCATTATAGATAAATTAGCTATATTAGATAAATCAGCACTATATAATGATAAAAAATAAGACAAATCATTGCCACATTAATAGCCATTTTATTTAAGACATCTATATCTTTAATGTTAAGCAAATCTATTCTTTTTAGGAAATAACCTAAAAAAATCATCACTAAAATAACCACTATAGTACTTAACACATTAGACATTATATGCACTTGAAAATTAATATTTGTATAAAAATGTAGAAATATAAATAAATTATATAAATATAGATATTAAGTCATTCATCCTTAATAAATCATACATAAAATAGGATTAAAATATAAAATATAAATCTAAAACTTGATAAAAAAATAAGATGAAATAGAATAAAAATAAAATAAAAATAAATAAAATTAATTTAAAATTATATAATAAATGTTTAAAATAGTATAAAATGTTTAAAAATATATATATAAAAAATAATTAAAAAAAGATTATGAGAGTATTATTGATTAATCAACAATACCGTCAGTAGTAATTTTGAAAACACATTCCCCTTCAGGCAAATGAGGAGAATCCACTAATCTTGCAATTCTTTTTCCAGCTAAACCTTTTTTAAGCCAGATTCTATAAGTTGAAGCATGCCCTAATACATGTCCACCAATAGCTTTTGTAGGACTTCCAAAGAAGGCATCAGGTCTAGCTTGTACTTGGTTAGTTATAAAAACAGCCACATTATAAGTATTAGCTATATTTTGAAGAGCATGTAAATGTTGATTGAGTTTTTGTTGTCTTGTTGCTAAAGATTCTCTTCCAACATATTCTGCTCTAAAATGAGCCATTAATGAATCCACAATTACCAATTTAATATTTGATCCACTTTGAATTAACTCATTAATTTTATCTGCCATTAAAATTTGATGTGAAGAGTTAAAAGCTCTAGCTATATGAATTTTTTGTAAAGTTTCTTCAGGATCTAAATCAAATCCAGAAGCGATTTGTTCAATTCTTTCTGGCCTAAATGTGTTTTCTGTGTCAATGAATACACATTCCCCTTCAATTCCACCCTTATCTCTTGGAAGTTGTACTGTAACAGCTAGTTCATGAGAAATTTGACTTTTTCCAGACCCAAATTCGCCAAATACTTCAGTTAAAGATTGAGTTTCGATTCCTCCGCCAATTAATTCATTAAAAGCTTCACTTCCAACAGTAATTCTTCCAACATCACGTCTTCTTTCCATTACGTCGTAAGCAGTTTCAAAATCAATAGATTCAGCTTTCCGAGCTGCCTCAATAACTTTTTCTGCAACTCCTTCTCCAATTTCTGCCTTAACAGCTAATTCTTTTGCAGTTGCTGTTGCTAATCTCATCATGTCAGCGAATCCAGCATCTATTAATTTTTGTGCGGTTTTTTCACCAACACTAGGTAATTCTTCAAGTTCTACCATATTAATCATTCCTATTATTTTAATTCTTAAATTTTTGCTTTTTTAATTATGTTATGAAAGTTATAATACATTTAATTGAAATTATAATACATTTTTAAGTATATAATAAATGTATAAAAATTTATAATTTATAATTCTGTAGAAAGAATCCTTTTAGGATTTAACCTTATTTCTTCATTATATTCATCAAAGTTTACATCAGCAATAATTTTTATACCAAGCCCAGCTAAATTTTCAACTTTACCTTCTAATACACCATCATCAGCACTGTCTTCAACAATTGCAGCTGCTTCATCTGTAGTCATATTAAGAAGTTTTTCAACCAATCTACCAAAGAATGTGATTGAAATATCACCAGTATCATCTTCAATTCTTGCTGGAATCATTAAAAGATATCTTGGTTTTTCAACATCTTCTCCACAATAATCACAAACATATTCATCATCAATTTGTTCTAATCTATTATTACAGTTTGGACATCTTACTGAAAGAATATTATTACCAAATGTATCACCTAAGTTTCCTTGGATTTTAATATTTCTATCATCGTCTTCTAAATCTGAAATATTTTTAGACTGATATAAAATTTCTTCCAATTCATCAAAAGAAGGTAAATCTTTCAAATCATCTTCACTTGCTTTTACAATTTTAGTACTGTTACTAATACTAAGTTCAAGATGATCATTTCTAAAAGTTACACGAGGATTTTCAATTTTTAAAGCTTCTCCTACTTCATAATTATCTTCTGCTTGTTCATTCCAAAGAGTAGTTCTTATAATGCCAGTATCATCACCAATTTCTATATGCCTAACAAGACCAGGAGTTCCATCTTGTCTTTGGAATTCATTAGGATCTTGGATATCAACTATTCTAGCTACTACTCTTATGTTTGAATCATCTTCTTCTAAATCATCAATTTTCTTAAGTTTATATATCATATCTTCAAGTTCTGAGAATGATGGTAAATCACCAGTTTCATCTTCATTCAATTCAATTACTCTAGCTGTTTTTCCTATATTTAATTCAACAGCATATAAACCCATTCTAGTTCTTGCATTTTCAATGGAAAATGCTTTTCCTGGTTCAAAATTATTTTGAGTTTTTTCATCCCAAAATGACAGTCTTATAACACCAGTTTCATCAGCTAAATCTCCAGATCTGACTAATCCATTTGTTCCATCATCTCTTTGGAATTCTCTGGGATCATGCATAGCTATGATTCTACCAAGTACATCTACTTCTTCACCGTCTTCTTCAATTTCTTGAACTTTTTCGATTTTAATAGGACCTAATTTAGTTTGAAATTCTTTTAATGTTTCTATAAGTTCTTCATCGCCTTCAAGATTTGTTATAATTTGAGTATTCCAATTAGTGTTAACTCTATATCCTGTTTCAGTATATTCATCGAATTCAATATTCCCACCAGTGATTTTAACAATATCTCCTTTGGAAATGTCTAATTTGGTATCATCTCCCCAAAGTGTGACTCTTATAGTACCTGTGTCATCAGCAATTTCAATTGATTTAACTGCACCTTTAGATCCATCAGCTCTTTCAAATTCAATTGTGTCTTGAATTTTAGTAACTAATCCCAATAAAATAACATCTTTCATTTCTTGGGCTTCAGCAATTTTCAAAATTTTATCTTCATATTCAGGAACTTCAAAATCACCTTTGACAATTCTTCCATCCCAATGACTTAAAGAAATATCCCCATTTCTTTCTCGAACTGAAGCATTAAGAATTTTTAAAGAATCTCCTTCTTCTAACTCTAAACTGTTTATTAAACTAGTATCTTTATTCCATAAAGTATAGCTAATTTTTCCAGTTTCGTCTTGAAGTTCTAAAGAAGCTACTTTTCCTTCTTTACCATTTTTTTCATAAGATCTAATTTGAGGAACTCTTATTAATCTAGCTATGATATTAACATTTGTATCTGGTTCAATATCAGCTATAGAAGTTATTTCTTCTTCATATTTAGGAAAGTTTGGATAATCGCTGCTTTCCAATACATTAATGGTAGATCTAGGTTGTAAATGGATTTCTTTAGTTCCTGCTTGATATCCATCTTTAACATCAACTTTGTTTATTTGAACTATATCTCCTTCATTAATGTTTTTCAGCAATTTTATGTTTTCAGTCCATAAAACAACACGAATTTCTTCTGTATCATCGGCAATTGTGATATTAACTAATTTCCCATCTTTTCCTTTACGACTTGTAAATATTTTAGGGTTAGAAATACCCATTACTCGACCAATAACAGTTAAATTTTGAGCTCCAGATTCTAGTTTAGATATATTGTCCATTTGGTGTTCTTCACTTTCAGATCTGTGTTCATTTTTTTCAGTTATATATTCACCAACGACAGTCCTAGCTATGTCAATATCGCTCATGAAGCTTATATCTTCATAATCTTTATGTTTTTCATCCATTTTTTCTAAAAACTCTTCTTCAGAGATTTTATCTTTAATTTTGTCATATTCTTCAATAATTTCTTTATCCATGCCAAACCCTCGACTACTATTAATTATCATATATCTATAAATATCATTAATCCTAGAGGTGATGAAAAGTAATATAAAAAATATTATTTAAAATGATTTTATTATTTTATAATTCATTTTCTATACTTCACTTTTATAGATATTTCTTAATTTTTTACAGACAATTAAGTTAATACATAACATATGTCTATTATCAATCAGTACAATTTTAAATTAAATAAATTATTTAAATTCAATAAATGAATTAAACATTTAATTCATTGATAATTAAATTATTTATTAATATAATTATAAATTAATATATCTATTATGTATGATTTTATTTATAATATAATCTAAAAATTACAAATAATATAATTAAATATTATAAATTAATTAACTAATAATTTTTCTAAATAAGTAATAAATTTTTAATTTAAATAAAATTCTATATTTTCAAAAATTTTAATAATATTTTAAGACATATTAGGGTGTTTTAAAGTATATTTTAAAATTTATTCAAATGAAAATAACTATTTTAATTAGCTTAAAAATTAAATAATATACTTTGTATTACTAAAAAATGATTTTATAATAATTAATATATAAATATTGTTGATTTAAATTTATAAAATTAAGATTATGAAACTATTTTTAGCGATATATATAAATTATAATTAAAATAATTTATAATTCAAAATAAAATCATGATTTCACAATAGTAATTTTATATTAAATTAAAATGATAAATTCAAACTATAAATTCATTAATAATAATATTTCTAACTAAATTATAATTTGAGTCAATATTAACTATTAATTTTTAATATTGAATATATAATCAGATATATATTTTTTAATTTAATAAATTATAAGTATAATTAAAAATAGATTAATGGTTATTTTGTTTCATTTAATATGCATTTTCATTTCCCTTTACTATTGTTTTCCACATTATTAAAATATCTAAACCAAAATACCAATTTTCTACATATTCAATATCATATTCTATACGTCTTTTGATAGAAGTATTTCCTCTGAAACCATGAACTTGTGCCCATCCAGTTAATCCTGGTCTAACATGGTGTTTAACCATATATTTTGGAATTTCATCTCTAAATTTATCAACAAAATAAGGTCTTTCTGGTCTTGGACCAACAACACTCATTTCTCCCTTTAAAACATTGAAAAACTGAAGTAATTCATCTATACTTGTTTTTCTTATGAAATCTCCTATTTTTGTTTTTCTTGGATCGTCTTTAGTAGTCCATTTAGATTTTTCATCACTTTTATCTTGTACTTTCATACTTCTAAATTTATACATCATGAAAGGTCTGTTTTGATAACCTATTCTCTCTTGTTTAAAAATAATAGGACCGGGAGAAGTTAATTTAATAGCTATAGCCGTGGCTATCATAATAGGCGAAGTTATTATGATAGCTATTATAGAAATTACAATATCAGAAACTTTTTTTATAAATCTATTCAAAACATCGTCTAATGGAACATAGCGAACATTTATAATAGGTAAATCATCAATCATGTAAATAGAAGGTTTTGCAGGGAAATATCTATAATAATCAGGTACAATTTCTGCTTTTACACCATAATTTTCACAAATATCCACTGATTTTGTCAAATTTTCATAATATTTAAGAGGAATAGCTATTATTATTCTATCAAATTGTTTATTTGATAGTAATTCATCCAAGTCAGAAATTTTTCCTATAACAGTAGCACCATTAGTTCCTTCAATCTCATCTCCAATAGAAGGACTAGAACCTAAAAATCCACTTATAGAATATCCTAAATATTTCTTGGAAATGATTTTTCTAGCAAATTTAATAGCTAATTCTCCATCTCCAACAATTAAAATATGTTTTAAGTTTTGATCATTAGCCCTAATATGTCTTAAAATAATTCTAAATGTTGCTTTCTCTATTATAGCAAATAGTGTGCTGAAAAAAGCAAATACAAATATGAGTATTCTTGAATAATTAGGTTGATCTATTATAAAAAGTAGAGCTATTAAAAATACAAATACAACAATATTAGCTTTAAATATTTGAGTACCCTCATGTATAAGATTAGATTGATCTCTTAACGGCTTATAGAGTCCTAAAAAGTAGTATGAAATTAAATATAGAGGAACAATAACAATAACCAATAATGCATACATCTCAAATGATAAATATCCCCCTAAGGGCCCAAAAATTGTTGTTTTAAATCTCAAAAACCAAACTGCAATAAATACAATAACAACCACTGATGCATCAGTTGCAATCAGTATAGCATTTAATAGTCGTTGGTTTTCCTTAATCATTATATCCCATATATTATTTTATTCTGTTATTAGTTAATATTCATATATTAGTCATATTGTTATTTATAATTATATTTTCTAATATTTATATTAATTAATAATTTAATTTATATTAATTTATTTATCTTATTTTTTTTCTTAAAATTATCATATAATAATATCACAATATCCCATATATTTTTTATATTTTATTATTATCTACAATTTATAATTATTCATTATTATTACATAATAAGTATATCCACTATTATTTCTTAAAAATGTTTAAAAATAATTTAACAATGAAAAGAAAAGAAATTCCAATATATACCATTAATCTAGTTAAAAAAGAATATTTATTTTTATAATGTTTATTATAAAAAAGATACATTGCCCTATAAAACTCATATATCAATTTATTTTTTTGTTTTTTGCTACTTGATCCTTTATGGTGAATGATTTCAGCAGCACCATAGTATAAAACTTTCCACCCCCCTTCTTTTATCCTGTAGCACCAATCAATATCTTCCCCATACATGAAATAATCTTCATCAAGTAGACCTATTTGATGAATTGTTTCTTTTCTAACAAACATGAATGCTCCAACTAAACTATCCACTTCATAAATTCCTTTATCATCAAAATTATCAAAATTATAATCATCAGATTGAGAATTTTTATTAACTTTTGAAAATCCGAATAATCTATAAAAAGAATTTTTAGGATTAGGAAAACTTCGTTTACATGCTTTATCTAATTTTCCGTTTGGAAGAACAATTTTACAACCAATAGCTCCCATATCATCATGATTTTTAATATATTTCAAAGTATCATCAATTGATCCTTTTTTAACGATAGTATCTGAATTAAGAAGAAGTACAAATTTTCCTTTAGAAATTTTAATCCCTAAATTATTTGCAGCTGCAAATCCCTTATTAGTAGAATTAGCTATTGTTTTAATGATATTGTTATTGATTTCTTCATTAAAAACATTTCTCAAATTTTCATAACTATCATCCTGAGAGTCATTATCTACTATTATAATCTCAAAAGAAGATTTAACTGTATTTAAAACTGATTCAACAGCATCTTTTGTCAATTCAAATGTTTTATAATTGACTATAATAATTGATACATCCATTTAATCATGATTTTTAAGTATATAAACTATTTAGAATATAATTTTTATTTAAGTACAAGATATTATTTAGTAAAAAGTTTAAACATATTTAATATCAATTTCCATTCAATTTTAAAATAATTTTTTATATTTGAAGATTTAAATTTAATTTTCTTTATTTTTTTTCTATTAGATATTCCTTCTTTTAAACCACTTAAATAAACATTTCCATATCCTTTTCTAATAAAAAATAAATATTTAACTAAAAAACCTAAAAATAAGAAACCTATATTCAATAATATTTGTGGCCAAGGCATATTTTTATAAACAACCCATATATTATTTCTAGCAGCTAATTTTATTTTGAATTCATTATATTTACTACCACTACTAGCACTTCGGACATGATAAACAATGGCATCTGGAGAATAAACTGTTTTAAATCCATTTATAAGAGCCCTATAGCCAATATCAACATCTTCCATATATGCAAAAAAATTTTCATCAAAGTATCCGATTTCATTTAAAATAGATGTTCTGTATAATGCAGCTCCAGCACAGCTACTAAATATTTTTCTTGGTTTTGAATATTTTTTTGAGGATATTCCATCACCAGATTTTTTAGTCCATCCAATTAATGTGTATTCATCCCCAGCATCATCTATAAGCTCTCTATTCTTATATTGTAACATTTTACTAGCTACACTAAAAATTTTCTCATCTTTTTCCATAGATTTAACTAAATTATATATAAAATTAGACTCAATTTCAACATCGTTATTAAGTAAACAGATATATTCAATATTTTTTGAATTAGCTAATTCAATACCTTGATTAACAGCCCTAGAAAAGCCCAAATTATCTTTATTTGAAATAAAATGGTATTCTATGTTATCCAACTCATTATTAAGATTATTTTTATTAATTATTTTATAGTTGATAAAATCTGAACTTCCATCACTTGAGCCATTATCAACTATAATCACATCTAAAAAATGAGAATTATCTCGTTTAGATTCGTTTTCTAATGATTTTAAACAATTAACTAAAAAATCTTTACCACTATAATTAGGAATAACAACAGAAATTTTCATTATCTGCCACCATTTTTCAATATATTCTTAATACTTAAGATAATTAAGAATAATTTATTAGTTTTAAAAAAGATATTAGTTGAAAAAGGAACTTTATTCTTAAAAGAGGATTTGAAAATATCTTTTTGAAGTAATTTAGTGTAAATAAGTTTTTTATAAATCCTTAATGATTTAGAAGATCTATAAATTTTCAAGATATTTTCATTAGGTTTATCAAAAATAATTCTGTTTTTTCTCAAATAATCCAAATTTATCATTTTATTAGATAAATAAAGATCAAAAACTAAAAATTTAGATCTTTTAAATGGGCTTGAAGCATTCTTATAAAAGTAAGATAATTCTTGTGAGGATAAATAACTAATTTTATTATTTTTATCATTTTTTTGATAAATTGGAACAGAAACAAAACTAATTTCCTCTGAATCATCTTTATAATTTTCAATTTTAATAAGTAAATCTTTTAAAGTAGATTTTTCATAAACAATCGGAATATCTACAAATATAGAATATTTAGATTTAGATTTTTTAATACATGTTTCCTTAAAATTTTTATTTTCTATAATATTCAAATTAATTTTATCTAAATAATTTTTTGAAATTTTAGATCGTAAATTTTCATTTAAAAATATATCGAAGAAAGGAACATTTTGATTATAAATTGATTTTAGTAAATCATTTAATTCTTCAACACTTATTTCAATATCATCAATTATAAAAGAAACTGTTGGATTTTTAAAACGTTCTTCTTCAATTAAAATCAAATCATTATTAATTTTAGAATGATTTCCACAGTTGTAAATCGTGTCAATATCTTTTGAACTATCTTTAGTAAATTCGAAATTAATTCTTTTTAAAAAATCAATGCTAATAAACATAGTAGAGAAAGATTTGTAATAAATTTCATTATTTTTTAATATATTTAAATTAAATCCTTTTGAATTCATTACAGCAAAATCAAAATGAGAATTATACATTCTATTAAAGAATACATTTAATGATTTTAAAGACATTAATATTATCTCATCTATATATAGTAAAAATTTTCCATTAGAATTTTTTAAAATATCATTTTTGAACTGAATATCATCTTGATATTTTATGGTTTTTATATATTTTTTTTCTTTAAATGAATTAGGAAGAGAATTGAATGTATTTTCACTAATAAATAATTCAAAAGAAAGAAAAGTAAAATTATGAATATTATATATCATTTGAATTAATGATTTTCCTTTTATATTTTCATCAATAGCTATTGAAACATGATTATTTTCAACCATATGTTTTTTTTCTAAGATTAAATCATCTAAATTTAAATCTTTATTGTTTTTTTTTAAGTTTTTCCCATGAAGTTGGAAACATATCCTCTTTATAGCTAAGAATAGTTTTTTTAACTTTTTCAAGAACTTCTATATCAGTTCTCCAAAAAAATCTATAAAATTGAGATAGAAGTATAAATACCTGTCTGTGTAAAAGCGCATCTAAATAAATCAAATAATCTTCTTCAAATAATGCTAATTTAAACTTATCATTAGAATATTTTTTTCTGTAACTTTCTGAATACTCTAAAAATTTATTAAGTATTACATCATGAACTTCCAAATAATCGTTTAATGTTTTCATACTAGAAGTTTGAGATATAGAATATCCATCAAAAAACATTCTCTTATTATAAATTATAACTCTATGAGGACATCCTACAATATTATCACAAGAATAAGCAAAAGGAAGTACAAATGCACCATCACTTGCATAAGAAAACAAAGACATCTTTAGTCCAGTTTCTATGAGTTTTTTTCTTGAAAAAACTTTGTTTAAAAGTGACATCGTCCATATCATCCATTTATTATGAGGAGCAATTATTTTAGAATTTGAAAGTCTTTTAGCATTAGCATAAGCATGAGTACTCCATGGATCAACCATTGTTTGTCTTCCAATTACTAAATCAGGCATTTTATTATTGATTATAGTATCATGATAGTGTTCTAATGCTCTTTTTGTATAAGTATCTCCATCAGAATCTAAAAATGCTATATACTCCCCTTTAGCTATTTCCATACCATTATTACGTGCAGTAGCTACTCCTTGATTTTCTTGAGATAAAAATTTAAAATTAGAAAATTTCTGACAATAATCTTCAATAATCTCCTGTGTTGAATCAGTAGACCCATCATTAATTAAAATAACTTCAAAATTTTGATAAGTTTGATTTATTAATGATTCAAGAGTGATTGACAAATATTTTTCAGCATTATAAGCAGGAATAATTATTGAAAACATATAGCTAATAAGAAACCCTCCATTATCATTTAATATAATTTATAATATCTGTTAATGTATATATCTAAATAGTTATTTATTAAAAACTAATTTATTAAATAGCTATTTTTTAATATCTATTTGTGGCAAAATAATAAAAAATTAATCATATAATTACCAATCTAATTAATCATTTAATAATTTATTAATTAATTCAATAACTCTTTGTGATGATTTACCATCAAAATCATTGAAAAACTTATTTTTAAATTTTTTAACTTTATATTTATCAAAGTCTTCTGAATTAATAGCTTTGATTATTTTTTCTAGTGAATTTGAAATTTTTCCTGGTACACATGCATTATAATCATAGTAGAAGCCCCTATTTTTCGAATATTCCTCTAAATCATGCGCATAAAATAGCATAGGAATATTCAAAAGAGCTGCTTCAAATATTACTGAAGAATAATCAGTTATTAATACATCTATTGTAAATAAAAGATCGTTTATTTCATAATCTTTAGACAAATCGATGATATTATCTTTATATTTTTCAGGTATTTTAGTTTTTTCTTTTATAAAAGGATGATGTTTTATTATCAACACATATTCTGTTTTATCTTCTACATTATTGTGAAGATTACTCTGATTTTTTTTACTATTTTTAATATTCAGATTAATATTATGATTATTAAAATTATAATTAGAATTATCATCAAATTTATGATTATTTAATTTAATATCATTTATTGATTTAATAAAAAATTCCAAATCAAATTTATCCATAGGATAAAAAGCATCATCTTTACCATCGCCTCTAAATGTTGGTGCGAATAAAATGATATTTTTATCTTTTAAATGGGGAAATTTATTATAAAAATTAGTTCTTATCTTTCTTTTATACTCTTTATTAAAAAATACATCTGTTCTTGGAATACCCGTAACTTCTACTTTATTATCAGATATAGCAAATCCTTCAGCATAAAATTTTTTAATTTCATCAGAACTAGCAATAGAATAATCATAACTACGATGATTAGCTGAGTCTTGATCAACTCCACCTTCTTTTCCTAATCTAGAAAATCCAAAAGTTTTAAATGCTCCGACAGCATGCCATAGTTGAATAAGTTTAGTTTCATTTTTTAAAGTAAAATTATGAATATTCGGATAAAAATCATCTAAAAGAATGATTTTTGAGCTTGATATTAAATTAACAAATTTTATCATCTCATATAAATTTAAATCTTTAATTTTTTTATTAACAAGGAATTTAACAATATTTAAGTCATTGTTATCTTTAAGTAGATTATAAACAAATTCAAAATTTCCATTTATTTCATTATTTCTTTCTGATAAAAATAGAACCCTATTTTCTATAATTTTCTTATTTTTAGTAAACAAATAGAAAAATTTCATTATTCCTATTTTAAAAGTTCTTTTACTATAAATATAACCAGATAAATTTAAGGTCCTTTCATTTATATGAAATAATATTGAACTCAAAACACTATTTCCTCTCAAATAGCCAGAAGATTTATTTTTAACCCCTTTTGAAATTAAATATCCCTCTGTAAAAAAGAAAGGAAATGCCAATATGGAAATTAAAAGTAAAAAAAATCGAATAAATGACATTGAAAATTTATATATTTTTTTATTCTTATTTTTAAATTTATTTTCCAATGATTCTTTTTTAACATTTAAAATCAGATTATTATCTTTTAAAACAGGAAGATAATATTCTTTTTCGAACTTAGATTCATTATTATTAAAAATTATATCAGGAACTTTATTTATAACTGAAAAATTCTCTATAAACTCATTCCCATAAAGTAAACTAAAGTCAACATATATATTTCCAATGAATGATTTATTCCAAAAAATATGATCAATTTCAAAAGTTCCACTAGCAGAAAGAAAACAACACTCTGAAATATCATCTTTATTGAAGCTGTTTATTTCAAATGGAAATCTCCTATTTTCTATATCATTAGAAAAAATAATCTTCAAATGAGGTTTAAAGTCTTCAAAATGTTTAAATTTAAGTGATATAGACAACGTGAATAAATTATCTCTAATGTCTAAATCTTCTATCTGAAGTACTGGAATCATATAACACCATATAAAATATTTTATAAAATTATTCTATAATATAATCCTATATATTCTATAATAAATCATAATATCTATAATATAATTCTATAAAAAACATGTCTATATAAATAATTCTATTTTATTAATATATTCTATAATTGTAGAATCATTTGAAATTATAACTTAATATATAATTGTAATATTTATTATATTAAATTTAAATCATTTAAATATTATTAAAAAAATCTCTTTAGTTATAATATAAAAACTATAATGATAAAAATATGATTAAAATATGAAGAAAAAAATTCAAAAATAAGCTAATAATAACAAATAAACTTAATTAATCGTCATTTTTATTAACAATATAATCAACTATTCTTTTAGAAGAATTGTTATCTAAATAATCAAGATTCATAGCTACAAAATCTTTAATTTTTTTGATATCAAAATAATTTTCTTTATCAAAATCATTTTCTTTGATTAAATTAATTATATCTTCAGTATTTTTAGCTATAGGTCCTGGAACATTATTATAATCAAAATAAAAATCTCTTTCATTATTTTTATAATAATTAAAATCAAATGGATAGAAAATTATAGGTTTAGAAAGAATTGCATATTCAATCATTATAGATGAATAATCTGTAATTAATATATCAGAAATTAATAATAATTCATCACTATATTTATAATCACTAACATTTATACCATGTTTTAAATCTGAAATTTTAAATTTAGGATGAGATTTAAAAAGTAAAGAATATTTATCCCCTAAACCTGAATTAAAAAGGTTACTATCAAAATTAGCTAGTATGTCCTCATTCTTTTTCTTATTTTCTCTAAAAGTAGGGGCATATAACACAATTTTTTTCCCTTTAATTTCAGGATGTTTTTTTTCTAACTTGCCTCTAACTTTTTTTATATTATCTTTATTATTATTATTTTTATCAAAATAATAATCAGATTTAGGAGTTCCAAAAGCCAATATTTTCTTATTTTCTACTTTAAAAGCTTTCTCATAAAATTTTGAAACATTTTTAGAACTAACAATCAAATAATCGATTTTAGAACCTGAAAGTTCAATTAAATATTTAACATTTGTATCATCTATTACATCAAAACCAAATTTTTTAAATACACCAGATGCATGCCATAACTGAATTACTTTAGAATTTTTATCAAAATTCATATAGCCCATTGGAAAAAAGTTAT
>NIZT01000053.1 GCA_003315655.1 Candidatus Methanobinarius endosymbioticus | reverse complement strand
AAATGTAATCCAAATTCCTATAACAGTGCCTATGAGTCCTAAAAATGGTGCAAGTCAAGCAGTAAGATCTTCTAATTAATTATCAGATATAGGATTATTTAATAATTAATTCTATATTAAAGAAACTAAATACTGTTAGAGAAGAATTGAAAACCCATATTTAATACGTATAATATATTACTAAAAAATGACATTAATAACATAAAAATTACATAAAATCATTAATTAAGAGGAATCAGAATGTATTTAGGAAGAATAGTATCAGCAGGAATGAATGATGAAGGAAACCCATTTGTAGCATACAGAGTATCAAGTAGATCTTTCCCAAATAGAATGGCAAAAAGTTTTGAAGATAAAGCAGCAATAATTCCTAAAGAAGGATATGAAACAGACATATTTGAAAATGCATATATAGCATATAATTGTGTTAAAATTGTTGATGAGATAGCTATTGTATCTAATGGATCACATACTGATGTTATTGCAGATAAAATATCTGTTGGAATGAATATTAAAGATGGTTTGACATTATCCTTTTTAGCTATGGATTATGAAAAAGATGATTATAATACTCCAAGAATAGCTGCAGTTGTTAAATCAGATACTGATGAAGATAATTATGAAGGATATATTGGAATAGTAACTGATAAAAAAATTCTTGTTGAGGAAATCAAATATGGTGAAGCAGTATTTATATCCACATATGAATGCCAATCCCCAGAAAAAGTAGTATTTACAGCTAATGATTCTAAATCTGCTGCTAAATTAATTCTTAATGAAGGAGAATTTGAGCAATTTACAAACCCAGTAGCTTCTGTAGGGTCTGTATTTGATAAAGGATGGAAAATGGAATCTATAAACTTATAATTCTAAAATATGAGTTTCTAAAATATAAGTTAAATTGTAATTATTATATAAATTATAAAAATTTAGCTTAATCTAAACTATATATCAAATTTACAATTAATTTTTTAACAATTATTTTAAAATTATGTTTTTTAAATTTTATTTCTATAATTTTTTATCATTATAATAAAATTAAGATATACTATAAAATAA
>NIZT01000052.1 GCA_003315655.1 Candidatus Methanobinarius endosymbioticus | reverse complement strand
TCTATATCAAAAATTTTTTTTTATTAATAATTATTATAATCACTAATTATAGTTATTTATTACTAATTAAATTAGGATAGTTATTTACACATGTTTTATTTATATTTAGTTAAATTGTATTTAATTGATTTATATTTAATTAAAGTATATTTTATTAAATTATATTTTATTTAATTATAATTCCTGGGTTATTTAACCCATATTTTCTTATTTAATCCATATTTGAGTGTAATTATGAATAATCAAAAAAACAATCTATATTTTGAAGAAATAAACAATTCTGGAGAGGAATTAATAATTTTTATTCATAGTAACCTTTTAAATAAAGATATGTGGGTAAAACAAAAAGATTATTTTAGTGATTATAATTGTATTTATATAGATATTCCTCATCATGGAGATAGCTATTTTGAAGATGAATTCTCAATAGAAAGATCAATGGAAATTTTAAAAGAATTGATTGAAGAAAAAGCTTATAATTTTAAAAATGATTCTAACAATCTTCAAAACAAATTTAAAGTTAAAAATAAATTTAAAATTAAAAAGGTTCATTTAGTTGGTATCTCTTTAGGAGGACAAATAATATTATATTTATTAGCTAAATATCCTGATTTAATTGATACTGCTATTGTATCTGGGGTTAATATATATGAAAATCCTAGAAAAGATAATGTTAATGATATTGTAGCTATGATGGATAGATTAAAAACTGATATTTTTGACAAAAAACCTTTTAAATTTCGTGTAAAAGGTCTATTGGCAGAATATGGTTTAGGAAAAGAACATTCTGAATTTATAAAATGTTCAATAGAAAAAATCAATCAACATGATTTAAATACAATCACTTCTCAATCATTGATGTTTAAAATTCCTGAAAAAGAGATTTTTGACAAAATTCATTTAGAAAATGAATATTCCAATAATAAGTTCAATGAATTAAATAGTAGTGAAAATCTTTTAGTTTTATATGGAACAAAAGAATATCCTATGGTTCAAAAATCAGCTGATTTAATAAAAAAAAGATTTAATAAACCACATCTTTTTAGTGTGTATAGATCTATTCATTTATGGAATATTATTGATAATGAGTGGTTTAATGAAACAATTAAAGAGTTCATATCAGAAAAAAACATAGATTTAAACAATAAACCTTATTTAAATAAGAAATAATAGTTTAAATGCATCTTTTACTACTATTATTATATATT
>NIZT01000051.1 GCA_003315655.1 Candidatus Methanobinarius endosymbioticus | reverse complement strand
GGCATGATTTATAGATTAGAATAATTTAAATACTCAAAATTAATTTTAATAATAAATATAATAGTGATATGATGAAATATAAATTATTAGAAGATCCTAATATTGAAAAAAGCTATGATCTAGTTGATAAATGTATTAGAAAAAAAGCTGTGCTCAATATATTTGCTTATTGTAAAGTATTATATGAAGGAAGAGCTTTAAGTCAGCTGGATTGGGGAGAGCGTTTCATCATGTTAAAACCAGATGGATCTTTTTTAGTTCACCAAGAAAGAAAACTAGATCCTGTAAATTGGCAACCTCCCAAATCAAGGTCTCGAGCTTGGATAAAAGAAGATAAACTTATATTAGAAAGTTATCGTAGATCTCCAAAAGAAAAATTAGAAGTAGAGATAGAAAAAGTCCACTTTGCAAGTTTTGCAGTTGCAGAAGATTATCAAGAATTAGAGTTAGCTGGCTATGAAAAAGACATGGGAGACATGATAATGAAACACCCTTCAATGATTGAATCTGGTTTCACACCAACAGCTAGAGAATATAGTACTGAACATGGTTTTATTGACATTTTAGGAAAAGATAAAGAAGGAAACTTAATGATTTTAGAATTAAAATGTCGTAAAGCTGGTGTAAATGCAGTTAAACAAATTCGAAGATATCTTCAAGACTTCGAAGAAAGAGACAATGATTATCTAAAAGAAATTGGATCTGAAAAGAAAAAAATCAGAGGATTGCTTGTAGCTCCTGACATTGGTGAAGATGCTAAAGAACTACTTGATGAAGAAGGAATCGAGTTCAAATCTGTTGAAGCTCCAAAAAAGCTAAAAAGTGATAAAAAAATTACTTTAGATATTTTTTAGAGTATAAAATATCTTAATAATCTTAAGATATTTCACTTCTATAAAAAAATAAGAATTAAAAATTATGCTATATTTTTTTTCTGTTTATAATTTCCAACACAAACCTTTTTTAACTTATCAAATTCAATTATTCCACAATTAATCAATATTGTATCATTAAACTGGATATCAAAATTATCATTAGATTCTAAATGGATTACATCTTCTTTTTTATCTGAATATACCATCATTTGGTCGTTTTCTTTAAAAATCAATCGTTCAAAAACGCTAATTTCTTTTTCTTTTAAATATTTTTATTTAGTCATCCATTAAACATAGAAAATCACTACCCCTAAATTATAAGTTTTTTTATTATTTATTTATGTTTATATTATGACCATATTTATCTGAATTTACACCTTTAAATTCCTTATATAGATTAAAACAATTAATAATGAATATAGTTAATATAATTATAGAAATTATAAAATATTATTGAAAATAATATTGAAAATAATTAAGAACTATTATAGAAATCATTGAAAGCTTACTATAAAATGTATTATAATAAAATTTATATTAAACTATACTAGGAATTTCCTTTCTTACTATTAATTTAGTGTTCATTATAAATAAACTTTACTATGAATTTTCAACATGTCAATATAACCTATTCCTCAATAAATGCTATTTACAAATGTCTTAAAAATAAGTAAATAATAAATAAATAATTAAATAATATAGAAATATTATATCAACTAAATTTAATAAAATTAACTAAATTTAAATAAATTTAAGTGAATTTAGATAAATACCTATACTACTTACTAATTAATATACAATAATAATTTTAACAAAAATTAAAGGATAAATTATGGATCTAATATCAATAATATTAATTTCAGTTGCTTTAGCTATGGATGGCATTTAGTGTATCGATTACCAAAGGATTCACACTGAAAAATATAACAAAAATGCAAACATTATGGTTTGGAATCTTTTTTGGTGGTTTTCAGGTATTGATACCACTATTAAATTATATATCAGGAACTCAACTTGAACAATTAGTTTCAGAAATAGTTCCCCTGGATAGTTTTCATTCTTCTTTCATTCCTTGGGCTAAGAATGATTTATGAAAGTTTAAAAGAAGATAAAGAAGATGAAACTACAAAAAAGAAAAATAAATTTTCTTTTAAAGAATTAGCACTTTTGGCAATAGCTACTAGTATAGATGTTTTTGTAGTAGGAGGAACTTTTGCTCTTTTAAAAACACCAATAATTGTTCCATTAATTTTCACAGGAGTAATAATCGGACAGAAAATTGGAAGTTTCTTTGGAGACAAATTTGAAATTATTGGAGGAATTGTTTTAGGAATTTTCTAATAAAACAAAGGAACTTTTAAATATTGAGGAGTTATTTAATGAATAAAGAAAAATTATCTACTAATAATTATATTCCTGACGAAAATATAGTTATTGTAACATTTTTAGCATTAACCCCTGAAAAACCGATTCTAATAGAAGATCCCCCAGGAACAGTGAAAATACTTAGCTAAAACAATTTCAGAAGGATTTGAAAGGAATTTTTTTAGAATTCAATGTTATGAAGGCATAACTTTTGAACAAATTGTTGGAGAATGAATTATCAAAAACAGCTATTAATTCTTGAAATGTCTAAAATTAATAAAACAAAAGAAGATGTATTTAAAGAAGAATTCTTTATAAAAAGACCACCTTTATCTGTTTTTATGAACAATGAATCATCAATAATATTGATTGATGAAATTGATAAAGCAGATAAAGAATTAGAAAGCTTTTTACTTCAAGCATTAGGTGAAAAGGAAATACCAATAAATGATCTTGGAACATTTAAGCTAAATAATGATTTATTAGTTATAATGACTTCAAATTCCCAAAGACAGCTACTAGATGAAACAAAATACAGATGTTTATATTTATATATTGATTATCCAATTTTTGAAAGAGAAGTAGAAATAGTTAAATCCCATATTCCCTCTGCTTCAGACAAACTGATTAAAAGTGTAGTAAAAACCATACAACAATTCAATACGTGTTATTGGTTACATTAGAATTATTAACCCTATAGATTAATACATCTATGCCAATAATCTTCATCATGATTATTTTCCTAAATGTATCTTTTTTATCAATTAATTTTGGAACATATGCAATGTTTTCTTCAACTGTTAAATGAGGAAATAAAAAAGTTCCTTGAATTGAATAACCAATTTTTCTTCTTAAATCAACCATATCTTCGTTAGAAATATCTTTTCCATCCAAAAGAATTTTTCCAGAGCTAGGTTTAACAAGTCCATTAATCATCTTCAAAGTTGTGGTTTTTCCACATCCAGAGCTTCCAATAATCGTTAGGAATTCTTTTTCAAAGATTTTAAGATTGAAATTTTCAATTATATTATTAATATCATCAAAAGATTTAGAGATATTTTGAAATTCAGGATTATATTTTCATTGTTGTTATTGTTATTAGTAAAATCATTCATTTTAACACCACAAATAATTCACTGTTGAGAGTATAACTATTATTATCAAGATTAATCATTTTAACACCTTAATCAATTAATTTTCTTTCTTTTAAAAAGTCATGTGCAACATCTTCAGGATTTTTCTTTTCAATTTCTACTTGATAATTCATTTTAGCCATGTCTTCTTCAGTAATAATTCCTTCAAGTTTTGATAAAACTTCTTTTAGTTCAGGGTGTTCTTTTAAAACATCATTCCTTATTATATTTCCAGGTTCATATGATGGGAAAAATCCCAAATCATCTTCTAATATAGTTATATCTGAAGTTACCAATCTACCATCAGTAGTATATATTACAACTACATCTATTTTATTACCATTGATAGCATCATATTTTAATCCAACATCCATATCCCTAGTATCTTTAAAATTGAAACCATATTTTTCAGATATTGCTTTATAACCATCATTTCTTTCAAAAAAGTCTGGTTCAGCTCCAAAAGTTAATCCATTTGATACTTTTGCAAGATCAGAATAAGTTTTTAGATTATACTTATCTGCTATTTCTTTATTAACAGCTATTCCATATGTGTTTTCATATCCATACATTCCAATCCATGACATGTCATATTTTTCATTATATTTTGACTTTAGTTCATCATTTTGATCTTTAGTGAAAATTCCTCCTTTTTTTAACACTTCCATCCATGCAGTTCCTGTATATTCTGGATACAAATCAAAATATCCTTTTTCCATTCCAGGATGGATTGTACTAACACCACCTGCAATACCTGTGCTTAATTTAACATCAAGATCAGTGTTTCCTTCAATTAACTCTTCCAACATATATCCCAATACATATTGTTCTGTGTAAGGTTTACTAGCAATGTTTATTGTATCAGAGCTACTAAAGCTGTATATTATCCCCCCAGATATTAAACCTATGATTAATATAATAGCTACTATTGCGATTGGTTTTTTGTTTTTGTTATTGTTTTTATTGTTTTTAGTTATTCTCCTTATTTTCTTTACAAAATTAGAATTATTTTTACCATATTGAGTTAGTTTTTCAATTTGACCAAAAATAACATCTACTAAGATAGCTAATACAGCTATTAAAACACTTCCTGCTATTGTCATAGCCATGTTATTGGTTGTTATTCCTCTATAGATAGCTACACCAAGTCCACCAGCACCTATAAATGCAGCTATACCTGCTAAAGCTATAGTCATGACAGACATTGTTCTAATTCCAGCCATGATATGAGGCATGGTAAGTGGAATTTTTATTTTATACAATATTTGAAATTTTGTGCTCCCCATTCCTTTAGCTGCTTCTAAAATACTTTTATCAATGTTAACAATACCTGAATGAGTATTTTTAACCATGGGGAGTAAACCATAAACTGTAAGAGCTATAATTGCACTTACATCCCCAATTCCCGATACTAGAATTAATAATCCGAATAAAGCTATTGACGGTATAGTGTAAACAAAGTTAACCACACTTAATATCCATTGATTCTTTTTATATTCACTAACAATAATTCCTATTATTATTCCCAAAATAATAGCTATTAAAATAGAAATTAAAGAAATTTGGATATGCTGAATAAGTAAATCCATGAAAAATTCATGATCTGAAATTAATAAAGAAAAACTATCTTCTAGTAAAATATTTAACAACCCCTATCCTTTCATAATATATGATAATTATTAACGTGTTAAT
>NIZT01000050.1 GCA_003315655.1 Candidatus Methanobinarius endosymbioticus | reverse complement strand
TTTTAATGTTAATTTAAAAAGTGTAAAAAATTTAATTAATTTATATAAAAATAAATTTAATAATAAATGAAAAATAGAAATTAAGAAAAATAAAAATATGATGAAAAAAATATAATGAATAATAATATAATGAATAAAAAAATAGAAATCATGCTAAAAATAGATAAAAATAGATATAAATAAAATTAATATAGTAATTAAAATTAATATAGTAATTATAATAATTATACTAAATTATACAATTATTAAAAAATTAAGAAGCTAAAGCATATATAGCTGCTAAAATAACGATTATAAAGCTATATTCCCAATATCCCAAAATAGTCAAGAAGTAAACTGCCAAAAATACTAAAATAAAGATTCCAATTAATTTAGATCTTTTATTTAAAAGCAAGTTTAAAATTGTTCTAAAGAATTCAGACGGAATATAATAAGCATATAAACCATTAGCTAGATCAAAAATTACTAAAGACAATGGATTTGAGATTTTTATTTCATCAGCAAGTTGAGCTCTCTCTCCTCCTTCCCTTCTGCTTTTTCCAATACCTGCTCGGATTTTAGCACCATTATTAAGAACATACCATGCAGTATCAAGCCCTGCCCTCATAGCTAAATCCTTACTTGGGAAACGAGCGATTAAATCATCTCCTCCTTCCCTATAACCTTCAATTTTTCCATTACATTCAACTTCCATGAAATTTTTAACATCAGTCATTAATTCCACTAATTTATCTCTTCCATAATCATCAATAAATTTAGTTGAATCTATAATATCTATGAAAAGATAATTTTGAAGTTCAGAAGGTGATGCTGCAGATTTAATAAAATTAGAATCAAATGTAAGAGCATATTCTCCACCTAATTTAGTAAAACCTACTCCAGAAACATCTCCAACTTCTTTACTAAGATTAATAGAACGTTCAATAGCTGCAGCACCAGTCATTCCTACAGCAGCACGAACATTTATGCCATTGTCAAGACCTATTCCAACCATTTTAATAGCTACTCTAATAGCATCATTTTTAGACATGAGTTTTGAGACTATTTCAGTAGAACTTTGTTCTACAATATTTCCTTTTTCTTCTAAAATTATATTGGAAAATTGATTGATAATTTGACTTGGATTAGAAAGTTCAATATATAAATATCTGTCACTTCCCATTATAATATTACTTACAAGAGCAAATTCTTCAATTTTATTTTCAGCAGGTTTTAATTCATAAAAGTGATGATTTTCAGGGATATTTTCTTTTCCTACATCACGTAATAAATTACAGAAAATATTATCAGTAGTAATTTCAGCTTTATCAATTTCCATAAGCATTGTTTGAGTGAAATTAAACATTTCAACATATTCAGTTTCTAAAGGAGTAGTAGGATAATATTTAGTTCCAATACTAATGATTTCGTGTTTAGTTAAAAATTTAAATATGAATCTACTGAATCTGTGATTAGCCATTTAATCTCCTCCACTCTTGTAATTAAAAAAATAAATAGTTATAAATTATTCTATTAATTATTGTTAATTATTAATTAAGAATATTTTATTATAAATTTATTAATTATAAATTATTATCCATTTATTATAAGAATTCCTATTCAATATTATTTCTCATCTTTTTTTCCATACTTTTCATTTTTATCTAAAAAGATTTCAAATTCTCCAGGTTTTTCTAAAATTATATCTGGTTTAACAGCTACAAACGGGAATTTCCAAGCCCCAATTCTACCCGCTATTGTACTAGCTATATATCTTGAATTCTTTTTTATGAAAACTTCATCATGAAAATTAAGTTTGATTTGTATATTAAATGGAGAATCTTCTTCAATTTCATCTGAATAAAGTATATTCAATTCAAAAGTTCCAGGTTTCATAAATAAGTCATTTCTTACTGCAATAAGAGGACGTTTAGCTAATCTTAATCTATCAGCTATAGTAACAGAGATATTACCTGCACTCTTTACTGCATCTTTATAATCTTTAGGATGTATTAATACAAATATAACATAAGGAGCAGAAGTTTCAACATCTTCTACCATATTCATAACTTTATCAAACATGGGCAATCTAGAAAATAACCCTTCAATTTTGTTCCCTACACTATCATTTTGAGTTTTATCCATTCTAACAATAGATTCTTTAGCTATATTAAGTGGGCTGAATTTAATTCCTTCTTTTCCTTTGTATACTTCCCATCTTTTATTTTCAATAGAAACAAGAATATCTTCACAAATATGTTGAAGAATATTTCTATCTTTTTTTGGCTTTTTAGCTTCAGCAATCTCTATATTTTCACCATTAAAAGTAAATGGAAGTCTTTTACTTTGTATATCTTTAAATTCATCTTTAAAATCTTTAAAAAAATCATTTGAAAGAATTTCAGCGTTTTCTTCTTCAGCTAATTGTAAAATAAAATGATCTGCATTATTTCCAGAAGGAACTTCTTCAATAGCTTCTTCTTCAACTAAATGCATATATTTTTCCTTATCATCAATTTCATGTTTAAGGGAAGCATCAGCTATAATAACACAATCATTCTCATTATCTTCAAGGTATTTCACTGCAGAAAGAATATTTTGTAATTTAGGACTTGAATCCCCCTCTTTTCCTGAGTGAGCCACATTAGATGCATCTATTACGACTTTCAAACTAACACCAAGCAAAATTGATTAACAATAAGTAGAAATTATTTAAATTTTTTAATTAATTATCAAATAAAATTTAGAAAAAGAACTAAAAT
>NIZT01000049.1 GCA_003315655.1 Candidatus Methanobinarius endosymbioticus | reverse complement strand
AATAATTAATTTGAATTAAACAAATATATAACTTAGATGTGATTTAATATATTAAAATATAAATAAAGTGATTATATGATAGAAGAAAAAAAAATCAGAGAATGGGTGGTTGCAGAAGGATTTTTTAAAGAACAGGTGCCTGATGATACAGCCAACTTCCACTTTCTCGTTAATTACCCAGATGACCATGTTCTGGATCTTATTCAACCAAAACACAAAGATGATATGATTCTTATAGGGTGTGCTTCAGAAATAGCTCCAGAACAATCTGCTTTAATAAAAAATGCACCTGATAAAAAGAAAGAAAAATTTATTTGGGATATTAGATTTGCATTAAACCAATTCCTTTTAGACTTTGAATTAGAACATCCAGAAAATGTTTTACAAAGATTTGTTATATCTGAAGAAATGTATGAAGATGGATTAACAAAACATTCTCTTATAATGACAATAAAAAAAGTATTCAAAGGAAAACTCCAATGTATATGGCTTACTGGTAAGTATTTCGGAGAAGTAGAAGAAGGAACACAAGCAAATGATAATAGTATGTTTGTATAATTCTTTTATATTTAGATTAAAGATTTAATTTAAATATAATTATTAATACCTAACTATATCTAACTATTCATTTTATAAATTTATAACTAATTTTACACTTGAAATGTATGTATACACTTATTGTATTGTTCATTTTTTATCAGTGTGAGAGGTGTATTTCAAGTGAATGAATAAAAAAGGGTATATTGTAATGATTGAAGAGGTGTATTTCATCTGAAAATAATTGTTATGGATCTCTTATTCATACAAATTTAGAATATAAATTTCATTTTTTATAAATAATTCAATTCTATTATTGATCTTTTATTATCTTTTAAATGTATTATATTAATTTTAGTTTATTTTGAAAACGTTATTTTTACACTTGAAATATAGGTCTTTAATATGTTTTTTTAAAAATTTTGGTTTCACTTGCAATTTACCCCTCACTATAAATTATACATTTTTCAATAAATAATTTACAAAATATGTTTTTTTATAATTAAAAATGATAATATATTAAATAATAGATATAGAAAAATAAAAATATAATAATTTCATATATTTTAAAATTTTTAATTAATTTTTTTATTTGAAAGTGAATTTATAGTATCTCTATTTTGTTTATTAAGAATAAAACTTTCAATATTTTA
>NIZT01000048.1 GCA_003315655.1 Candidatus Methanobinarius endosymbioticus | reverse complement strand
TTTTTGATTTTGGTGATTTTGATAATTATTATTTCTATTTTGATTAATGCCATGTTGATTATTTCTATTTTTTCGGATATTTTGATTTTGATTTAAATTATTATTATTATTGTTATTTTTATTGTAATTTTGATCTTGAATAGAATTATAATTATGATTTTGATCATTATTTTGACTATTAGCTTGCTTATAAAAATCAGATTCTAAATCATCATCTCTATTAATATTTTTAAATTCAATGTCCCCATCTAATTTACTAATAGCTTGATCCATAGTTTTATCAAAATAATCATTATCATCAACATAGCCATCATCTTTATAATTATCATAATTATTTTCAAGATTATTTTCATAACTATCATGGATTATATAATCATCTCCCATATATTGATCATTATAAAATTCATTATGAGAATCATTATCTAAAAATATGGCTGAATTTTGATATGTTTCTGGATTTTCTACCAAATCATTAACGTTATGTCGATTATTGTTATTTTCTTTGTAATTATAATCATTCCTATCTTTTTTAAGAAATGGAAAATCATCTTTAGTGATTGGACCATAAATTTTTTTAGGATCCTCTTCCATCTTTGAAGAATATGAATCTCTGATTTTTTGATTCGGATTTTGATTTATTCCATTATTATATGGATACTGATCCTTATTATTTTGATAATGCTGATTATCATTAAAATTATTATAATTACTATAATTATTATTAGGATGATTAGTATTATTATTGTAGTTGTTATTATAATTGTTATCCATATTAAAATTATGATTGTTATAATTGTTATTATGATAAGAATTATTTAAATTATTGTATTTAGCTTGGTTATCATAATTTCTTGGAAAATTAGAATCATTGGAGTTGTTTGAATCATAGCGTGAATTATAATTATCATCAGGATCATTATAGTTATTATTGGGATTATAATTTCCATCATGATTTTCATCATATATATTACCATAATGATTATTAAAATAATTATTTTGTCTATTTTGGATATCTTGTCTTTGATAACTATTAGGACCATTAATAAAATCATTTGGATTTCCAAAAGATTGATTCGGATAAGGAGAATTCAATTTATTAATTTCATCAAAAATAACTTCCTCTATTTTATTTGGCCTACTAACATTTTCAAGTTCTAATTTAGACCCATCATAGCCACTATATGCTGTAATAGTACCTACAGATACAAGTCTACCAATTATTCCTTGAGATATAGCAATGTCTTGAATCTTAGAATATGGCATGTGAATTGTTTTTTTAAACAAAATTCCTGTCTTATAAGCTATTCTATGATCAGATATAGTATATTCTTTAGCTGTCCAAGATATTAAAATCCAAACAATCCAAACAATAACTGAAAAGATAATAATAAATACACCCCATGTAGCAACTTGAACTATTGGCAACTTAACTACACTAACTAATTGCCCTTGCATTTGAACTATATAATCAAGTGCAATAGGTGAAAGATAAGACATGGCCCCTAAAAAAACTAATAAAACAAAAACTTTTTTACAACTAAGAAAAAGATTTAGTCTTCCTTTTAGTATTATCTTTTCATTAGCTATCTTTTCATCATCTCTT
>NIZT01000047.1 GCA_003315655.1 Candidatus Methanobinarius endosymbioticus | reverse complement strand
TAAATACTCCTATTGAATATATTTTTGAAATCATGAATTATTAATTTTTCTCAAAGTTGAAATAATAGTATTTTTAATTTGATTTTCACTTTCAAGAACTTTTGGAGATATTTCATCTCCTAAATTCATACTCAGTGGTTCAATTCCTATTAAAAGAAATTTAAAACTTAAATATTGTTCTAGAAATTTAATCAAAAAAGATAATGACATTGAGTGAGTAGAAGTATTAATATTAGCTATTTCTTCTTTATTTAGAAATTTAATAGAACTTGGCCTTGAATTCATTAAAGTAGCATCAATCATTAATATATGACTAGGTTTTTCACTTTTAATTAAACTTGTAAAGTTTTCGGGAGCAGAACCTCCATTTATAAGAACTATTTTTTCACCATATAATTTTTTTGAAGATTCTAATTCATTTATTATATGCGGTCCCAATGAATCATCTCCACGAAGTTCATTTCCAATTCCCATAATAACTAATTTTTTATAACCTTCCAAAAAATTGTCTAATTTAACTTCTAATGAAATATTATCACCATAATTGCCATATGAAAATATATAATATAAAAATAATCAATAGATTAATATAAAATATATAATATTAAAATATTATTTAAATACTAATTATAAAATTATTAAAAATTAATTTAATAGTTAATTAACTATAAATTAAATAACATTAATTAAACATATTAATAAACTATTGAAATTATATAGAATTAATATATTTAAACATTGATGAATTATAAGAATATATTTAATAAATTAAAATATTAAAAAAAGATCAATTAATTAATAATTTTAGTTTTGATTGTTTCAACTCCTCCTCCCATTAAATATTCCAATTTTAATGAAATATTTTTTTCATGCTTTTTTTCGTTCTTAATATAATTACTATTACTATTATTAGTTTCATTAACCGTGTTTATATTAGGAACAGGAACAAAAAGAGGAGGATTAAACATGGGAGTAGGACCACAAAGAATATTATCTGTGATTAAAGTAAAAGTAGTTATTTTTATACCATTAAAATGAGATTTTAAATCTTTATTCATATTATTATCAAAATTATCAGTATTAACATTAGAACTAAAGTCATTTAAATTAAAATTAATCACAGTTTCAACAGCAGGATCAATATTATCTAAAAAATTAAGTTCTAAATATTTAACAGGCCCCCCTAAAATTTCATATTGAGGTTTATTACCATGAAATTCTTCATCCTCATAATTAATATAATCTTTCTCCATGAAAACAGGTTCAGCTACATTTATTATTCCTTTTGGAAGAATTTTTACATTATCTTTATTTTTTAGATATTTTTGAATATTATTCAAAACAGGAATTTCTTCTTCATTAATTAATGCAGTATCTAACATTTCACATATAATCAGATCAGTAAATTTCTCAAATATTGAATCATTATCTAAATTTGAAACATTGAAAAGTTTTGAAAAATCATAGGAAGACGCATCATCATTTATAAAAGAAACATTTTCAATTTCAGCATTAAAAAATGATTTTTTAGCATAATTAATTATTTTTTCATCTATATCAATACCTAAAACTGAATCAAAACATTTAGAAGCAAAATAAGAAAGAACTCCAGAACCACATCCTATATCCAAAGCTATTCTACTGTTTTTCTTCTTTTCAAAATTAATTTTATTCTTTAAATTAAAAATATTATTTTCGTTATTTTTATCTTCATTTTCATTAATATTTTCATTAATCTTATTATTCTTGTCAATATTCTTAAAATTGTTAAAAGTATTACTAACTTCTATAATTCCTTCTAAAAATGCAGATAATCTGTTTGTATCTTTAATTAAATCAGAATGATAAGTAGTTGTGTAAAATTTCATAAAATCAATTGTTAAATATAGTTTGATAAAAAGTTGTTCAAATCTAATATATTATTCAAAATACATAAGTTATTAAAAATGGATATGAAATTTAGAATACATAATGAATCATGTATAAAATTAATAATATATAATAATAAAATAAAAAATAAAATAAAAAAAGTTAATTTCAATAAATTTGAAAATTAACTATTTTTAAATTAAAAATACTGTTTAATCTGGATCAAAAGCTTCCCCATTAGCAGTACTAGTTAATTTGACATGATCAACTCCTTTAAGCCTCATCATTTTTTCAGTAAGTTCTCTTATACTGTTTACATCACCATTAACCACAATAACTTCCATACAATATTTAGAAGTCATATGGATATGCATACTAGTATTAATCTCATCTCTGTAATCATGCTGGATTTCAGCTAAGTTTTCCATAACTCCAGTATAGTAATGGTCATAAATTACAGTAATAACACCAATCCTGTCCCCTTCCATCTCATTCATCCATTGGTATCTGACAATGTAATCTTTTAAAGCGTCACGAATACCCTTTGAACGAGATTGATAACCTCTATCTTTTAAGACTTCATCAAAATCGGCGAGTAATTTTTTTGGTAAAGACATACTTATTCTCATCATTTTAAAACCTTCTTAAAATATGTATTTCATCATCATATTAATCATATAATTATTACATCTTGTTTATATATCGTGTATCTTAAATATATTTATACTATCGTCAAACAGTTAACTATATAAATACCAACAATTAAAGAAAGCATAAATACTTTCTTATGGTAATTTTATAGGATTAAACGATAATACTAGAGCAATATCATGAAAATATTGCAATAGGGTATATTAAAGTATAAATTATAATATATTATGAATTATAATCAATTATATTCAAAATATAGTCAATTTTACTCAAATATACTAAATTATACTAATTTTAACCATCTAGTGAAATATATTCTAGAACTTCATAATTATTAATAATATTAAAATGTACTAAACCATTGAAAATATCTTAAAATATATCAACTTTCTACTCAAGAAAAATAAAAGAGAATAGAAAGATCATCAGTGAATAATTGAAAAATTTAATAAAAATAAATTTATAGATATTTTGAAATTATATAAGTTATATTTTTTATATTGTATGGTCTCTTTTATATTGTATGGTCTCTCAAATAAAATATTAAATCAAAATTTTTGATTTCAAAATTATTTTTATCTAGTACACTATATTATAGTAGTACTTTATAATATATAAATAATTTATTATGATCATCAGAATTATGTAATATCCAAGTTTTATATATAATTGTTTAAAAAAACTAGAATTAAAATTTTATCAAAACAATGAAAAAATAAGAAAATATTAAAAAAATAAGTTTTATAAGACTTCATTTTAATAAAAAACATTAAATAAAAGAAAATATCATGAAAATAATATAAATATTACAATTTTCAATCAGAAAAAATATTACATAAATAGTAAAATAAAAAATTAGATATATAAATAATGATAAATAATTAGTAATATAAATAACAAGGATAAATAAGAAAAAGGTGGGAACATGAAAATCAAAGATGTAATGAATAAAGAAGTGATATCTATAACTGAAGATACAACTCCTATAGAAGCTTTTGAAAAAATGTACAAAAATGGAATTCGGAGATTTTTTGTAATTAATAAAGAAGGAACCCCGACAGGAGTTGTTTCATATAATGACTTAATTGGTGTTTTAAATCAATTAAATGATGTTAACAAAAATAATAATCAGGAAACAATAGCTAATATAATGAGAACTAACATTAGGACTGTTAATGCTCGAGAAGAAATAAAAAATGCAGCTAATTTAATGTTAAGAGCAGATATATCAGGATTATTGGTTTTAGATGCGAAAAAACCAGTTGGAGTAATTACAAAAACAGACATATGTAGACTAGTTGCTGCAGGATTACTTGTTCCAAAAGAAGAATAATTTCAATTTTTTTTTAAAAAAAAAAAAAAAAATATAAATAAAATAATAAACATGATAAAAGCATGAAAATATCCAAGGAAAATCCATATGATAACTATTACAAAAAAGGAAGAAATTGTATTTAATCAAATTAAAATATTCAATTTAGAATATGAAGATGGAATACCTGAAAATTTGATTAAAATGGAACTTGGAATGTATGAACATGAATTAAAAGAAATTTTAGAAGAATTAGATCATGAAAATCTTATTGATTATACTGATAAAAAAGTTAAATTAACTGATTTTGAAAGAGAAATAACTGCCGTTGATTCTAGAAAAGAAGTTATACTAGCTGATTTAGATGTTAAAGAGAAAAAATCTCTTGAAATAATAGAAAATTTAGTTGATGAAAATAAAACTGTTCCTAAATATATTTTAGAAGGGCATCTTTTATATGGAGAACTAAAATTAAGTAATTTTAGAATGTATCATATTATATTATCACTTGAAAATAAAGGAGTTATAAAACCAATAAATAAAGAAGATGGAGAATATTATTTATTAACAGAATAAATAAAATTCTTAATCTAATTTTATTCCATTGTCAATTGGAAGTTCTCTTAACCATTTAATATCACTTTTATAAAGCATTCTGATATCACTAATATCATATCGAATCATTGTAAGTCTTTCAATTCCCAAACCAAAAGCTAATACAGGAACATTAATTCCTAATGGAGCTAATACTTCAGGTCTAAACATTCCAGACCCTCCTAATTCAATCCAACTTTCTTTTTCTTCTAAATATACTTCACATTCAGTTGATAAATAAGTGTATGGGAAATAAGCAGGCCTAAATCTAACTTCAAATTTTAATTTTTTATAAAATCCCTTTAATATTCCTAGGAGATTTTGATAATTAATCCCTTCTGCTGCAACAATGGCTTCGACTTGGTGAAACTCAGGAAGATGTTTATAAGTACTTGTTTCTCTTCTAAATACCCTTCCAACTGAAAACATCTTTAAAGGAGGTTGATTTTCTTCTAAACATCTTGTAGAAATTCCTGTTGTATGAGTTCGTAAAACAGACTGTTTTGCAACATATTTATCCCATTTATAATTCCAACCTTCTGATCCAGTATCACCACCAGTTTCATGAGCTTCAGCTACAGCATTAACTAAATCATCTCCAGGAAGATGACAATCTTGAGGGTTTTTAACATAAAATGTATCTTGCATTTCTCTAGCTGCATGATCTTGTGGTTGGAAAAGAGAATCAAAATTCCAAAAAGCAGATTCTAAAATAGAACCATTACTTTCAGAAAATCCCAAATTAAGAAATATTTCACGTATTTCTTCAATAATTCGCCTTAAAGGATGACCTTTACCAGGGAAAATCTCAGGATATTCTGCATCAATATCATAAGGACGATATTTTAGATTTTTCCATTCCCCAGTTTTAATTTGTTCTGATGTAAGTTGAGTAGCTTCTTCTTGGATAGTAAATCCTTCTTTTAATATTTTAATTCCTTTTTCAAGAAGTTTAAAAGTATGAGTTGTTTCTTTTTCAATTTTAATGAGATTTTTCCGTTCATTTAGTTGTTTCAATCCAGAATATAAATCTTCATCAAGATCAGATGATAATATTTGAGAATTTTGATCTGAATTTTCATTTTTAAGAAGAATTTCTAGAAGTTTTTCATCATTACCTTTTTTATCCTCAAATTCTTCTCCAAATTCAGTGATTGTTATAGTTCCTTTATCCATTTTTGCCCAATTTTTACGAAGTAGCCAACCAATAACAATTTTAATCTCATAGTTCTCAATTCCAGTAGATTTAGCTAAATTTTTCATATCTATTTCTTTTTCATCTACTAAAACATTTAAAACTCTTCTTTCAGGTAACCCAATTTCAGTATATTTTTTACCATTATCATTTAAAGCAATAGATTCTGTTACAGACTTTTCTACTTCTATAATATCTTTAGAAGCAAGTGAACCAGCTGCACTCATGACTGATTTTATATCCATAGAATTAATTTTAGCTATCTCTTCAGGAGAATAATTTTCATTTTCTCCAAGAGATTTAAGCACTTTTTTTTCGTATATATGCAGCTCATTAATAATTTTAGAAATGTTTTCACTCATTTAAACACCATGAATTAATTAAAAATAATAAATTGTTTTTATATATAGGAATAATTTGATTTGATTCCTCATAATCTTATTTACTATAAATATTAATATAATTCTATTTATAGTTATTTTCTTATTTCAAAATAATAAAATTCTAATAAAAAATAATATAAAATTATAATAATAAAATATAAATTTTAAAAAAATTTATAAAATATTATTATATAAAAAATATTTAAAAATAATCATCTAAATAACTAAGCATGATGGAAGAAGCGGTTAAATCAGCTGTAGTCCCAGGATTTAATTTATTTTCAAATAAGTAATCATCAAATTCTGTTAATTTTTTGTTAAATTTATTCATATTTTCATCAAAATTAGTTGAATCTAAAATTTCTTTAGCTAATTCAGAAACTTCTTTTGCTTTTTCATCCCCGTATTTTCGTGATATTAAAGTATCTGGAACTTGAGAAAGTATAGTTAGAAAAGTGATTACAGTAGCTGAATTAATAGAATAATTTTCTTTCAGTTTTGAAAACATTGGATAGCCAATATCAAATGTAACCGGCATTTTATGGGTTAATTCTTTAGCTAGAGTATCCCATGAAGAAGAAATTTTTAAAACATCAAAGATATTCAGATTATTTTCAATCAGTTCTTTATTAGCTTCTTGGTTGGTAACACTATATTCTTCTTGATCACCCATTCCTCCTGCATCAGCTATTCCAATAGCTTCATAAAGAGCAATAGTATCAATTACAGTAGAATTAACAATTATTTCATTAATATTTTCCCTTAATTCATCTAAGTTTGAACTTATAGCTGCAGACATAGATATAGGAGTGAGTAACATTACAATTCCCAAATTTGTATTATTAGCTATCCATTTATCAGTTTCTTTAACAGCCCGAAGAATATATTTTCCTAAATTTGCTTCTTTAAAAGAAATTGAATTATTTATTTCCTTTGCATGAAAAGCTGCTTCTTTTATTGTATCACCAATAACAATTCCACTAATAATGAAATCTTCAAAAACCATATCATCAAAATCACATGTTCTATGAACATTTCCTGGTTTTGGATATCCACTTACTTCCAGAGCAGAAGATATTTGTGCAATTTTAGCTATTAATTCAGAATCCATATTAAAACCTAATATATCATTTTTAATGTTAACAATTATAATTTCTATTTATTAATTTGAAAAAATCTAAATATTTATTTAAAAAGAATAATATAAAATTTCTGACCAAAAAGTTATTCCTAAAATATTCCACAATTCTTGTTCATGATTTTTAAGTTCTTTTTCTAATATTTGAATTTTTTTAGAATTATTAGATAATAATTTAAATAAAAATCCTTTGGGTTTTAATAATTCAACTATTTCTGATTTAGTTTTTAAAATTTCGGATTTTATTCTTTTGAAATCTTTAAAGTATTCTTCTATTTGTTCATCTATATTTAATATTTATTTTTCAAAAAATCTTTTATTTTGATCCTCAATTTCCTCATCATAAATTTCATAAATTTCTGTACATTCTAAAATTATATTTTCAAGTTTATGTTGGTTAAGAAATTCAGTTGTTTCATATATTTGTTCTTCTAATTCATTTTTCTCAAAAATATTTTCATTTAAAAGTAAGTTTAAAAAATCAAATAATTTTTCTTTACCTTTTTCAAAATTTTCTTGAATTGCAATTAATTCTTCAGTTTCCCAAATAACTGACTAAGAAATCTTAGAATATTGACTTATCAAAATTTGTAAGAGATAGGAATATAATAAGGATATTCAGAAAGTCCAAATATTTTATTACTTCCAAATATTTTTTCCCTATTTTTTCCTTCAATATCATAACTATTGAAGTCTATTGCATATAAATAACTTTCTATTTGCCATATTTTTACAATTTATACTTATTCTAATATAAAATTATCAATTAAATAGTCTTTGATCTGATGATTATTCAAAATAGTTTTTATTGCTAAATTTTATCTAAAACATCCTTTGCAAAATGAGTTAATATTAAATCAGCTCCAGCTCTTTTAATAGAAATTAAACTTTCTAATATAGCCTCTTCTCCTAAATAACCTGACTCAATTCCTGATTTAATCATTGAATACTCCCCACTTACATTATAAGCAGTTATTGGAAGACTAAATTCATCTTTTAAAGATTTTATTATATCCAAATAAGCAAGTGCTGGTTTAACCATTAAAACATCTGCACCTTCAACCATATCTAGTTCTGCTTCGCGAATAGATTCACGTGCATTAGCAGGATCCATTTGATAAGTTTTCCTATCTCCACAAGATGGAAATGAACATACTGCTTCTCTAAAAGGAGCATAAAATGAAGAAGCATATTTAGCTGAATAAGACATTATAAGAGTATTTTCATAACCATTTCTATCAAGAATTTCTCTTATAGCTAAAATCCTACCATCCATCATATCAGAAGGAGCTACAATATCTACTCCTGCTTCAGAGTGAGATAAAGCTACTTTAGCTAAATAATCAAGGGTTTCATCATTTAAAATCTCGATAAAATCATTATTATTCTTATTAATATTTTTGTTATTATTTTTATTGATATTATTTTCTAAGTTTCCTTCTAAATCAATATCTTCTTTTAAAATACCACAATGTCCATGTGAAGTATATTGACATAAACAAACATCACTAATAACTATTAGATCAGTTTCTTCTTTAAATTTTTTAATAGTTTTTTGGACAACTCCATCTTCTGAAAATGCAGGAGAACCAATTTCATCTTTTGTATCCTCTAAAGGTATTCCGAAAATTATTATAGCTTTTAAACCTTTTTTTTCCAATTTTTTACCATATTCAACTGCATCATCAATTGAATATCTATATTCTCCAGTCATAGTTTCTATTTCTTCTTTTTCACCATTCTTTAGTTCTTCTTTAACAAAAATTGGATAAATCAAATCTTCTTTTTTTAGTTGAGTTTCTCTAAAAATATCCCTAATATTAGAAGATTTTCGAAGTCTTCTCATTCGTGTAATTGGAAAATTCATTTATTTCACCTTTAATATAAATAATTAATTAGTTGTTCAAAATTAAAATAATTTTTCTCATATTATTTATTTTAACTTAAATTTAGACTTTAATTTAAAGCCATATTTTAAACTTAATTATATATTAATTATGAAAGCTATATTTAAAGTTAATTATATGTTAATTTATATCTATATTTTAAATTCATTAAGTATTTTATCATTTACACCATATGGTTTTTTTGAATAATGTCGTTTAGCATGTTCAACAATTAAAGCATGATATTCTTGATATTTACTGAAATCACCATTAAAATTATTTTCAAAAAAGTTTTTAACAACCATATAATTATCTTTTTCATTTATATATCCCAAATAACTGAAAATTCTTTTTGTATATGCATCAACTTTAAATTGTTTTTGTTTATGAGCAAATAATAAAATAGAATCAGCAGTTTCATTGCCTATTCCTTTTACAGATAAAAGATCTTTTCTTGAAGGAATTTCATCTCCACTATCAATATAAAATTCAGAAATGTTTTTAATATAACTAGCTTTTTGATTTACAAAACCTGCACATCTAATAGCTTCTTTAAACTCATTTTGATTCCCAGTTGCAAATTTTAAAATAGATTCTGGTTTGAATTCTATCAATTTATTTAAATTAGTAAGTGCCTGTTCAACTGAAGGCCATACTGTATTTTGAGTAAGAATTGAACCAAGAATAACTTCAAATTTTTGATATCCATTTTTTGGAAAATTATAATCTTTAGGATGATATCCATTGATTGCTACTGTTTTAGTAGGATTTATTCCTTCATGATCTAAAAATGGCCACCAACCTTGATAAGAATATTCACTTAAAAGTTTCGCATAAATTAGATTAATATTATTATCAGTTTCATTCATAAAATCACGATTAAAGTATAAATTAATTTTAATTAATTTTATTGTAGTATATATATCACTATATTAAAATTATCATAATATTATAAAATCATAATATTATAAATTTATCTTTTATAAATTAACAAATAAAAATATTATACTCTATTTAAAATGAAATAATAAATTAATTAATCTATTTTAAATATTTTTTATATAAATATATTCAAATTATTTTTCTTATTAAAATTAATTAAAAAACATTGATTATTTAAAAAAAATATTTAAATTAATAAATATATATTAATATTATAAAATTTGATTAAATTAGTAGATCAAATAAATTAAATAGAATAATTAAATATGATATTAATACTTAATTAGAATAAAAATAGATTTTAACTCAATATCCACTTTATTATATTATAAAACTTAACTTTGAGGAATTTTATGACAAACACTGCCGGGAAAATATTCACTATCACTAGTTTTGGAGCTAGTCATGGAAAAGCTATTGGAGCAGTTGTTGATGGATGTCCAGCTAATTTAGAACTTAGTGAAAAAGATATTCAAAAAGAACTTGATAGAAGAAAACCAGGAACTAGTTCAATCACTAGTCCTCGAAAAGAAAAAGATGAAGTTCAAATTTTATCAGGAATATTTGAGGGAAAAACAGATGGAACTCCTATAACAGGGGTTGTTTTCAATGAAGATCAAAGATCCAAAGATTATAGCTATTTAAAAAACACTCCTAGACCAGGACATGGTGATTTTACTTGGAGTGAAAAATATGGAAACTATGATTATAATGGAGGAGGCCGTGGAAGTGGTAGAGTCACTATTTCTCATGTAATCGGAGGAGCTATAGCTAAAAAACTACTTAACCAACAAGGAATTAAAGTAATATCTCATGTTGTTCAAGTGGGAAATATAAAAGCTAAAACTGTGAATATGAATTTAATTGAAGAAAAAGCGTCTCAAAACCCTATTCACTGTGCAGACCATAATGCAGCTGAAGATATGGAAAACTTAATATTAGATTATAAAAATAAAGGAGATTCTATTGGAGGCGTGGTTGAAACAATAACTTTAGGTGATCCAGTAGGACTAGGAGAACCTATATTTGGAAAATTAGATGGAGACTTAGCTAAAGGTTTAATGGATATTGGTTCAGTTAAAGGAGTTGAAATTGGAATGGGTTTTGATGTAGCTAGCCACACAGGCTCGGAAATAAATGATGAATTTTATATAAAAAATAAAGAAAATAGCTATGAAAAAATCGAAAAAAATGATATTGGAACAACTACAAATACTTCTGGAGGTATTTTAGGAGGAATTAGTGATGGTATGCCAATAGTTACTAAGATAGCTGTTAAGCCAACTCCTTCAATATCTATGGTTCAAAATACAGTAGACCTTGAAACAAGAAAAGCAAGAAAAATTGAGATCAAAGGTAGACACGATCCATGTATCTGTCCAAGAATAGTACCAGTAAGCGAGTCAGTAACAGCAATTATTTTAGCTGATCATATGTTAAGATCAGGTTTTATAAACTCTTCTAATTTAGAAAAAACACCAAAATAATGATCTAAATAATGAATTTAATAATAAACTTAATAATGATCCAAATAATTATAAATAAAATAATTAGAAACATTAAATGAAAATCAAAAGAATTAAGATAAAATTAGAGGAATGAGATGGTAATCAAAAAAGTAACTGATGCTATAGAAAAAATGGATGGAATCATAAAGATAGAACAACTAACAAACGAAGATATTAGAAATATGGTTGACATTGAAGCTAATCGTGCCAATGATCTAATTCCAGTTATTAATGAAGGATTAAAAGAATGTTTTAGAAGAGATATATCTATAGTTTTATTTAAAAATAGCCATTTTAGAACTCCTTCAACACCAACATTACTACTCATAACTGAAGATGGGAAAATTTTAGGCCATGATATATTTACAAAAGAAGACAAAGAAAGATTTGAAAAAGATGAAAATGTTCATTTTTTAAGTAATGATTTTGTAATATTTAAAGAAAAACATGATAATAGAGATTCTAATCCTAAAAAACAATATTTTTTACTTCCACCTGTAGAATTTAATGAATTAGACCATCTTGAGATGGTCACTGATGTTATATCTTCTAGTCCTTCCACCCATAGTGATATTTATCTTAAAAAGAAATATAGAATCCCTGAAGATCCTAAAATAGCTACAATAATAGTTAGTTTTTCTATAAAAGAAAATAAAAAAAATAAATGTGAATGAAAAACTATATAATTAAAATAAATAAAAATTAAAGAAAAAATATAAAAAATATAAAAAGAATATTTAAACAAAAATTAATTAAATAAATAAAATTAAATAAATTAATTCATTAAATATTAAAATATTCATTTCTTGCTTCAATCATTGCCTTGATATTATCTATTGAAGACAATGGTGCTAAACCACAGCTAGGTGCTAAAACATCAACACCTGCATCTAGTGCATTTTTAACATCAGATTTAATATCATCAGCAGACCCTGTAAATAATGTTTGGCTTGTAGATATATTTCCTATTATCTTTGAAGAAGGATTTACTCCTCCTTTTGGTAAACATTTACCTCCAGCTTTTAAATTAACTGCACCTTTTCCTAAATCTTCTTTCGCTTTAGTTATATCTACTTTTTCTTCAATACTTATTCCATCATAACCAATAGAGGCCATATCATGAATGATATCTTGAGTAGATCCACAAATATGAAGAACATTTTTCTCATTTATAAAGCCAGCAAGATCTTCTAATCTTGGTTTAGCTATTGATTTAAATTGTAATGGATCAATAAGTTCAGGAGATGCAGTTGGTTCAGCTACACATATTACATCAGGTCCAACCTCAGAAATTGCTTCTATATAATCCATACATGCATCCAATGAATTTTCAACAGCATCTTCAATCTCATCAGGATCAGTTTTAAGGAGTCTAACCAGATTTTCAACACCAATAAGGTGACCAGTTAAGGTAACTGGACCAGTAATTCCAACAATTATTGGAAGATCATCATATTTTTCTTTTAATATTTCAATAGCTTCAATAACAGTGGGAATTCTGCCACTATCTAAATAATCATCAGGAATGGCAATATCATCTGCACTTGAAAATGGAGAATTTAATACTTGAGGGGGTTTGTCTTTTCCACCCAAATCTACTTTAACCCCCATTGCTTCAGCTTCAACAGTAAGACAAAATGGCATTCTTGCACATTCAAGTCCTGCAAGTTCATATAAAGAACTTCCTAAATTTGCCATTTTTTCTGGATCTTTATGTGCTTCAGGCCAAAAAGCATCTGTTTTTTCCATAGCTTCAACAACACCCAATTGTGTTACACTAACAACAGGAGTAATATCTACTTCATTTCCAGAAAGAACTGATAAAAGATTTTCTTTTAAATTCACAAAATTCACCCTCTCATTTTTAATTCATATTATTTTTTTCTAAATATGATTTATCTATGTTTTTATTTTTATATTAATTTCATAACATGTACATTATACTAAATTTTTATATTATTATTTTTAAAAATTATTAATATATATAATTAAATAAAATAACAGTGATCATTATAAGGATATAAAAAATTATTAAGAAAGATTTAAGAATTTACCATAATCAAAGACTTTTTCAGGACAAGTAAGTACACATTTTTGACATCCTAAACCAGCACATTTATCTGTTCTTAATATGATTCTTCCATCATCTTCTAGAGTTATTGCATCTTCAGGACAATTTTTAATACAAGTTTGACATCTAGTACAACCATCAAATTTAGCTTCTAATGTTAAACCAATGTCAACAACATTTAAACCATTAATTCCTAAGTCAGATATATCTCTTTCAAACATACGATGAATTTTAGGGTTAAGTTCTTTTGATGGCATGGTCTGAAAACCATATTTTTCAAGCCATTTATTATACATCCAAAATGGCATGCCTTCTTCATATATAGAAAGTTCCAATGAATAAATTTTTTCGAATGTTTTAGAAGTAGCTAGCATTATATGATTGCTACGCATTTGATCTGCAATTTTCTGTAACTCATCTAAAAATTCAGGACTTAAAGTTATATCTTTAGCCATATCAAGAGAAGTGTTTCCAACCTGATAAATTTCTCTAGATGATGGGGGAATTTGACCAATATTTAAAGATTTTAAAGGATCAACATAAAAGCCAGAAGCACCAGCCATATAAACAGCATCAATGTCATCTAATAATATATCTGCTTCTTCAGCTAGTGTTAAATGAGCTGCTCTAAAAGCACCTAATGATTTACCTATATTAACTATATCTTCTTCAGCAAGATAAACATCATCTTGTAAATGAAGTTTTTTATCATCGGTTTTAATTTTAGAATCTACAATTATTTCATCATCAATACCTAAGCTAAAAGCAGCAATAACACCAGTACCAGTAATACCAATAGCTTCAATATTATTTTTTGATTTTGATATTATTTTTCCAGTTGATGGATCGATAGTATCCCCATCAGTGATTAAAAGATCATTATCTAGTACAATTGATTTCCATTCATAATCATTATCTTCTAAATCACAAATAGCTCCTGGAGAAGCTAATCTTCCTTTATATATCATCTGTCCTTCAATAGCAGGACCAGCTGCAGTAGAACAAGTAAAAACTTCCCCATCTATAACTAAAGCCATTTCAGCATTAGTTCCAAAATCTGAGATTAAATATATTCCTTCTTTATCCAAAACTCCTGTTTTATAAAGCATTGCAAGAGCATCAGCCCCAATTTCATGCCGTATTGCAGGAGGTATAAAAATAAGAGCATCCTCAAAAACTTCTAGTCCAATTTCTTTAGAATTAGTTATAGTTGCATTTCTTGAGGGAATTTCTATTTTTAATCTTTCAATAGCATTTTCACCCCAATAAGCTAAATCTCTGATTTCAATGTTATGAAATAGAGAAAGTTGAATAGGATTACCACAAACAGCAACTCTTTTAACATTTTGAGTATCGATATTTAATCCTCGAATTACTTTATTTATTGCTTCAATAAGAAGATCATGAGTAGTTTTTATTCCAACTTTTAATGCAAAATGAAGATGATCGACTACATTAGCTCCAGGAAAAGGATGTCTAAGAGTGATGGTAGTAGAAATAACTTCTGAAGAATCAATATCTAGTGCTTGAGCTCTAATACCACTTGTACCAATGTCTATAGCAATTCCATAATTTCCACTCATTTAAAACACTAATCCTTCTTACAAACATATAATTTTATAATCTATAATTTTATAAATTTAAATTTTATAAAATTATGGTTAATATTTAATATATTTCCATGATTTAATACTTTAATAATCTAATATTTTAATAATTTAATAATCTCATAATTTAATATATTTCACCATTTTTTTAATAGTATATTAAATATATTCATAATATTCACTAAAAATATACCAAAAAAATAAAAATAATATATTAAAAAATAAAAAATTAATTTTTATATAAAATAATTTTTATATACCCCAATTTTTATATAAAAAGCATGAAAAAATAATTAAAGTACTGGGTTAAGAGTACTCAGAAACAAATCCTCCAACTACATCAGAATATTCTTTTCTAAGATCTTTCCAATCTTTTTTATCGTTTAATATAGCATCAGCTAGTTTTGGAGTGTGATATGCTTCGACTCCATAGACACTCATTGGGAAAGATTCTACAAAGTCTTTTCGCACTGCTCCACCACCACAGCCAATAGCAGGAACCTCTAAATCTGCATCCTCTAATGCTTTAACAACTTTAGGGAAAGCTGTCATGGTAGTTGTCATTAAAGCTGTTCCAGTGAGGAAAATAGGATGATATTTCTTTACAGCCTCAACAACATCGGAAGCAGGGACATCTCTTCCCATATCTATAGCCTCATATCCTCCAGCTCTTAAAAACATTAAAATAAGGTTTTTACCTATATCATGTGGATCCCCTTCAGCAACAAATGAGACAACTGTTGCCTTACTATCACTTTTATGCCCTAAAACTGCTTCACATTCTTTTACACTTTCCATCATTGCATCACCAGACAACATTAAATCTGGTAAAAAATAAATTCCTTTAGTATAAAGAAGACTTACAGCATCCATTCCTTTCATTAGACCTTCATTAATTATATCGAGAGGAGATATTCCATCATCCAGTGCTTTTTTAACGATAGTAATAGCTTCATCCCTATTTTCATTAAGTATAGTTAATGCAATAGATCTGAATGGTTCATCATTAGGAAGTATTTTTGCAACTTCTTCATCTTCTTCAGGTTTTATAGCAGGCCCTTCTAATTCTACATTATATCGTAGATAAACATTCCTTTGATCAATTTTATCTTCTAAATCTTTATAGCTCATGTTATTTCCTCCTTATTAACAGATTAATCATTAGTCTTAAATTCATTTTTATTAAGCTATAATTCTTAATTAATTCCCTCTTAAGTTATAATTCATAATTCTTAGGATCAAAATCAGGTACTTTTCTAGAGTATTTTCTAATACAATCTTTAGTAAATTTATCTGATTCTGTTGGTAATTTTTTCAGAACTTTAAGAGCGCTATCTAAAGAATCTCTTTCAAATCTTGTCAAATACATTTTTTTAGAGTCAACAGCTTCATTAATAATTGCTCCTGCCTCAATAGCAGCAGCTCTAGCTCTAAGATATGGATCGTCACCATTTTTAACAATAGCTTCTCCAATTCTATAAGCATTATCATAAGCAAGAATTAATGCTTGAGGATCCCTATATTTATCAGTGAGAGTGTAAAGGTCCCTTAAAGTTTTTCCTTCACCAGTTTCAATAGCAGTATTCATAAGAGCAGCTTCATATCCTGTAGCTTGTAACCAAACTTCAGGAGTTGTACCACCCATTTCTTCCCTATGATATACAGATTCATTACTCCACATATCAGTAACTGAAGCCATTAAATTACCCATTAAATCTGAATGAGCACAAACAGCATTTTTACCTTCAGTAGAAATTGGAACACCGCTTATAGCTTTTACAATAGGATTTTCATATCCACAATCTTTTAATGGTCCTTGAGCTCCACATTCCACTGCAACTAAACTTCTTGCTGCACCCATAGCTCTTGCAAGAGCCGTTAGTGTGTGAGAACAATCTTTATCAAGTAATCCTCCAGCTAAAAACATTGCAGTATTAGATTGAGAACAATCTGTGTCTCCTCCAGGAATAGTATTATGTTTTTTACAAATAGGAACAATTTTTTCCCACATATATTCCATATCCATACTACCTAAAACACCTATACCAAAAAGAATTGCTTTTGGGTCACCTCTAGATATACCATAATCAGATACAGATTTTCCACCAGTAGTTTCTATAGAAACAATTGCAGCACCATTTTCAGCACTAGCCTCTATAGATTCTATAACTCTATTAAAAAGATCAGAACTCCAAAATCCAGAATCCTTTTCTTCATCCCTAATATCAGCAGGCGTTGCTCTTAAACCAGTTTTAATACCATATTCATCATGATATTTTTCAAGTACTTCTACTTGTGCTTGAGTACATTCAGCTGTCCAATCAGGATTATTAGTTTGTTGAGATATATGCTCTTGTTCCAGAATAAAAGCAGGTAACCCTATATTTACCGCTCTATCCGAAGCACTTCGAGTTATATTTCTACATTCAGAAACCATTTTTTCTTTAGATTCTTCAGTACCTTCCCCTGGAGCTACATTTATTTCAGGAATTACGTGGCCAGCACCAATTTCAGTATCATTACCTATAGATATTGGATACTTCGCATGTCCAAAAAGTAATTCGTCAGGGTCTTTATATTCCATTTGAGTAAACCTTTTCATATGAAATCCTCCTTATTTAATGAACTATTTTCTACTAATACTATGTTTTTTATAATATTTAAAGCTATATTTTTTTCTTATGTAATTATAAAAAGTTCTATGAAGTATAGAAAATAAAAATAAATATAATGAAAATAAGAATTAATAATAAGAGTAAAACTCAGAATAAAAATAAATAAAGTAAAACTTAAAATAAAATTATATAAAAATGAATCTAAAAACCCCAAAATTAGAATAAAGATAAAATAAAGATTAAATAAAGATTAAATAACTTTTAGATAAAAATAGAACAAAGAAATATTAAAATAAATTTAAATTAAAAATAAAATAATAATCAAATAAAAATAGAACAAAAAATATTAAAATAATATTAAAATATGATTAAAATTAAAAAAATAATAGATTTAAATTGTTTATTTAAGTTTGAAATTATTTGATTTTGAAAATATCATGATATTTATTTGGATCACATTCAATTTTCAATGAAGAAATTTTAGATTCAGAAATATTATTATTGTCAATATCAATCACCATTCCATCAAATGCAGCTAATGTTTTAACTCCTGTTTCTTTAGTTATATTTTTAGCTTCATTAACAGGATCTTCATTTAGCATTTTAAAACCAAAATGAGTCATAATAGCTAATTTAGGCTTAATTTCATTGATTAAATCCTTAAAATTTCTTGAACACATATGTCCTTTTATAGATTGATTACCTGGTCTAATAACACTTGCAATTAATATATCAGAATCTTTATGATAATTATGCAATTTTTCAAAGTAAGAAGTATCTGAGGTATAAGAAATATTCAAATCTTTAAATTTCATCTGGAATCCTACAGATGTAGGGTCACCATGAACTGTTTTTGTACCTTTTATTTTTAAATCATCAATAATTTTAGATTTAATAGGCCCTAAAATTAATTTTTTAGACTTGCTAGTGTGATATTTAGAAATAGATGGACCCCATTGTTTAAAACCTTCAAAAACACTAAGACTGCCCATTATAATTCCTTTTTCTTTGGTCATACCCCTAGTCATAGCTTCAATAAGAACTTCCCCATCCGTATAATGATCAGTATGGGCATGAGATATAAAAATTCCATCTAATTTAGAAGGATTTAAACCAAACTGAAAAGACTTAACTAATGCTCCTGGCCCAGGGTCAATGTGAAAGTTTTTTCCAGCAAAATCATCTATTCTAAAACCACCAGTCATTCTTTTTTGACTGATTGTTGCAAAACGTCCTCCACCAGTTCCTAAAAATGTTATTTTCATGATTTTTCCCTATATTTCTATATTTTGTTAAATTAAATTGTTGTTATCGGTAATATAAACAACAATTTAAAATAATAATAATAATACTTTAATGATAATAGCAATAGTAACAGTGATAATAATGCTTTAATGAATTTATTAATATCAATAATTAATATATAAAATATATAATTTATAATATATTTAATTATCTAATAAATTATTAAATTCAATAAGATATTTATACTCAATGAATTTATTAATAGCTAAAAAACTATTTATTTGATATTAAATATTTAAAATAACAGATTTATTAAAATATTTAATTCAAATATTATCAAAGATCGCATAAAATTATATCACATTTAAGATTAGCTTTATTTCTTTTTATGCAAAGTGTTTCATTTTCAATAACAATTTCATCTCCAACTTCAACTTCCTTTTCATCAGATATCATTACAACTAATTCACCAGGTTTTGCAAGTTGTTTCCAATTTGTATCATATGCTTGAACATCATCATTAAGAGTTACTTGTAATATAGAACCATCAGCACTAGAAACTAAACCTATATCTCCTTCATCTATAATTTTAGAAGCTAATTGAATAGTTTCATTTTGTTCAAGAAGGTCGTTTTTTAGTTTTTCTCTCCATTTACCTAATAACTGAACATCTCTTTTAATTGTTTCATCTAAATAAGATTGGGCTTTTTTCTCATTAAATTTAGGTTGAACTATCATTACATCATATTTTTTACCTAAAGAAGGAGTTTTAGAAGAAACTTCACTTAAAACATCCTCAAATATCTCACCCATATATTTTAAACTCAATCTTGGTTTCCATTTTTTACTTATTAAGTCATTAGCTAATGATTTAGATACTTTATTTCCAAATAAGATTATAGCACTTTCTCCTTTTTCAGAATGAGTGATTTCTGATCCTAACATTTCAATGAGTTGATATCCATTGCTAGTTCCGTAAATACGTTTGCGTCGAGTTTCATGAGTACTTCTTGAACTTACTTCACCCACTATTACATCTTCAATATAGCGTATTTTATTTGCATCATCACTTATCTTTAAAGTAATATCTAATTCAGCAGATCTCTTTTTAAGGTCATCATCATTAGCAATAGATCCAGAGTAGAGTTCTTCTTCTAATTCTTCCCTATTATCTTTTTCTCCAAAATAAGCTATTCTTCTTTTATCACTTGCCATTACACATCCTTTTTTTCCGACATAAGCAATAATTAAACTCATAAAATCACCATTAATAAATTATTATAAAAAGTCCAATAAATTTTATATCTATATTAATTTTTAATTTATATTAATTATTATATCTATAATATCTATATTATTAATCTACATTAACTATTATATTTATAAAACAAATTTTTATATTTTTTAAAATATTTTTTATATTTTATATATTTATTATATCTTTATATTATATTTTACATTTTTAATAATACATTATTTATAATTTTTATATTTTAAAATATTTAGATTGATTTCTATCTAAAAAATTATTTTTATCTTAAAATTTTAATTATAATGAAGAATAATCTTTTAAAATTAAATAATTAAGATATATGAGATAAATAAAAAAAATAAAAGATAAAATTAAATATAAATGAGGCGAGAACTTTATGTGTAAAATGGATATAATAAATTTTATAATAAATATATTTTCATATAAATTATATAAAAAGGATTTAAAATAAAAAGTTTTGGTAATTTTATATAAAAATTATAAAAAATAAGATTAAATAAAAAAAATTTGATTAATTAAAAAATTTATCTAAAATTAAGTATTAAGAAGTCCATAATCCGTGAACATTACAGTATTCACGAGCTTTTAGATCATTTATATCAGCACAAACTTCAAATACAGCTTTTGGTTCATCTTCTGCATTTAAGAATTTGTGGTAAACTTTATCTCCAACAAATAGTTCAACAAAGCATATATGATGTTCTTCTATCATTGGATGTGGAACTTCCCCCACTTTTACAACAATTTTATCGCCGTCCTTTTCGATTACAGGAACATGTTTTTCAGAACCAGTATCAACTGTTTTTGCTTCTAAAAGTTCCATATCTTCTCCACAGCAAACTAATTGCCCTTCACCCTCTTTGACTATTTCTACTATGTTTTCACAGACATTACATCTGTATATTTCATTTAGTTTTGTCATGTTTTTGCCACTTATATATTATATAAATTTATAAAAACCAATAAGATTCTTAGAATTTATAAATAGTATCATTTATAAGAAGTATAATTTTAAAAAATACAATTATAAAAGAAATATAGCTTTATATTATATAATTTATAATTATACTAATTATATTTAATATAATTAAAGTTATACAGAGATAATTCTAATTAAAATTCATCACAGATGATTTCAAAGTATTCTGATGGATGGTCACATGCAGGACATTTTTCAGGAGGTTCAGTACCAACATGAACACTTCCACATTTACGGCATTTCCATTTAACTTTTTTATCCTTTTTAAAGACAGTTCCATCTTCAACATTTTTAAGTAACATTTTATATCTTCTTTCATGATGTACTTCTACTTCACCAATAGCTGTTAATCTTCTAGCTATTTCATCATAACCTTCTTCTTTAGCAACTTTAGCGAAATCAGGATACATTTCACTATTTTCATGATGTTCACCAGCAATAGCGGATTTAAGATTATCTACAGTATCACCTAAAACTGAAGGAGCTTCTGCTTCTACAACAATATCATCATCGTTTTCTTTTATTTCATTGATTAATCTGAAAAGCCATTTAGCATGTTCTCTTTCGTTTTCAGCGGTTTCAAGGAATATATCTGAAATTTCTTCATATCCATCTTTTTTAGCTTGTTTAGCATGAAAAGTATATCTATTTCTAGCTTGACTTTCTCCAATAAATGCTTTTGTTAAATTCTTAAGAGTTTCTGACATCATCTCACCTAAAATTTTATATTTAACTTAATAAAGACTAAAAGAAGAAATATAATGAATATTAATAACATAAATTAAAAATTCCTAAAAATAATAGGAATGTTAATTATTTTTGATATTAAATATTCACTCTTTATACTCTTTATTAATATTTTTATTATATAATAAAAAATGTAATAATAAATTATGTAAAACTACTTAATAAAGATTACTTTTATCATGCTAACCAAAAAAATTCTATAAAAAATTTAATAAATTCTATATAATTATAATAAAAAATAGAATAATTAGTAAGTAGATGAATAAATTAGGAAATATATAAAAAAAGCTATGATTTTAATAAGATTTATATTTTATAATGGATAAAAAATATTATCATTATGAGAAAAAAGATCATTATTGTAATTATAGTATTATTAGCAACAGTAGCAGTTAGTGGATGTATAAAATCTCCAATTGATAATATCAATGATATAATTCCTAGATTAAGCCATAGTATTGAAAGTGGAGATGCAAATTTTAATGAAGCAGTGAAATATTCAAACCAAAAAAAATATGATATTGCTGAAGAAAAAATTCAAACAGCCAGTGGTAACTTTCTTGATGCTAAAAATAAAAAATTAGAAATTAATAAATATGATAATGGTATTAATGATACTGTATATCTCCACTATCTAGATTTACTCGAAGAAGAATTAAATTTAAAAGAAAATGCCATATTTAATATGAAATTAGCTATACAAGAATTTAAAAAAGGAAATAAATCAACTGGAAATAGTTATATAACTAAAACAAATACACTTATAAGCGAAGGAATAACTGTTCAAAATCAAAGAGATGATCTTGTTAAGAATTATCCTTCTAAGTTTAAATAATAATTCATATTTATTTAAATGATTAAACTATTATTTATAATCATTTTTAACTTATTTTCATTAATTTAATAAAAATTGAAATTAAATAAGTTTTTATTAAAATAATGATTATAAAATAATTATTAAAATTATTATGATGTATTATTATAAAGTATTTTATAAAAACATACTAAATTAATATAAATATATTAATTCAAAATTTATTTAAAAATTATATAATTACTCTTACTACATTAAATGAGGTAAAAAATGAAAAAATCATGCCCCAACTGTAAAAGAACAGGATCTATTAAATTAGATCAAAAGATTTGTGATTCATGTGATGGAACTGGTTTTCAAGATAGTTTTGAAACAAAGGATCATTTTAAAGGCGTTAATAATAATGTTAAAGCTAAATTTGGCTTGGAAACGGATCAAGATATTCCTTGTGAAACTTGTAAAGGAAAAGGAACCGTAGACATTTTTGAAAAATGTGAAACTTGTGAAGGAACAGGAGAAATAAATGTTTGTAAATCCTGTAATAACATTATTCCAGAAAATAATGATTTATGTAAAGAATGTGAAGTTAAAATGAAAGAAAAAGCTAAAATTAAAGAGAAAGAAAAATTAGAACAGATGAAAAAAGAAAAAGAACTAACAAAACAACCAACAAAAGTGTTTGAACTAGATCCTCTCTGTGAAATGGATGATTTAGAAATAGGACCTATTTATAAAGGAAAAATCACTAGAGTTGAAAAATACGGTGTATTTGTTAGCTTAAATAATCAAGTTTGGGGATTAATGAGAACTGGAAATCCCAATTATTCTGTTGGAGAAGAAATGTTTGTAAAAATAATTGAAATTAAAGCTCATAAAATAGAAGTAGATATGAGTCCTGCTAATGTTAGTGGAAATATTAAGATAGAAAGACTTAAAAAGAATATTAGTAGAACTCAAATAGCTAATCTCACAATGGGAAAAGTTGTTAAAATAGAAGGAGAAGTTATTCAAATACAACAAACATCGGGCCCAACTATTTTTACTATTACAGATGAAACTGCCATCACTTGGGCAGCTGCTTTTAATGAAGCAGGTGTAAGGTCATGCCCAGATATTGAAACTGGAGATATTGTAGAAGTAATGGGTGAAGTAAATCAACATAGCGGAAAAATTCAAATAGAATCAGAAGTAATCGAAAAATTAAAAGGTGAAAAAGAGGAAAAAGTTCGAGAACTTATTGAAAAAGCATTGGATGAAAGAGCAGAACCTGAAAATGTCCCAACTCTTATTAAAAGTCCTATTTTAGATAAACTTGAACCAAAAATGAGAGCTGCTGCTAAAACCATTAGAAGAGCCATTATGGATGGAAGAACTGTTTTACTCCGGCATCATGCCGATGCAGATGGAATATCTGCAGGAGTAGGCATGGAAAAAGCTGTTGTCCCACTGCTTAAAGAAATAAGTCCTAGTACTGATGCAGAATGGCATTATTTTAGAAGATCACCTAGTAAAGCTCCATTTTACGAAATGGAAGATGTTGTAAAAGACCTTTCTTTTGCATTGGAAGATTTAGAAAGACATGGACAAAAATTACCACTTATTGTACTACTTGATAATGGTTCTACTGAAGAAGATGTTCTTGCTCTTATGAAAGCAAAAATCTATGATATTGAAATCGTAGTTATTGACCATCATTTTCCAGGAGAAGTTATTGATGGTAAAGTAGAAGTGGATGAATTTGTAGACATTCATGTTAATCCTTATCTTGTTGGAGGAGATTCCCAACTTACAGCAGGAGCTTTAGCTGTGGAAGTAGCCAATATTGTTAATCCCGAAGTAAAAGATTTAGTAAGTCATCTTCCAGGAATAGCTGTTCTTGGAGATCATGCAGAATCAGATGAAGCAGAACAATATATTCAATTAGCTGGAGAAAAAGGATATTCTAGAAAAGATCTAGATAAAGTAGCTGCTTGTGTTGATTTTGAAGCATATTATTTAAGATTTATGAATGGTAGAGGTATTATGGATACCATACTTGGTGTCGATAATATAGATAAACATGAAAAGTTAGTAGATGCATTATATAAAGAATATAATCGCAGAGTTGCTGTTCAATTAAAAGCAACTCTCCCTAATATTAAAGAAGAACGTTTCTCTAATGGAATACATTTTAATATTCTTGATGTTGAAAAATATGCACATAAATTTACATTTCCAGCTCCTGGAAAAACATGCGGATTTGTTCATGATAATTATGTGAAAAAATTAGGAGAAGAAACCCCAATATTAACACTTTCATATGGTCCTGATTTTGGAGTGATCAGAGCAACCGAAGTTGTTCATGAAAAATTCGGATTTAATTTAAATGAAATTATCTGGAAACTTCAAGAAAAGATACCTGAAGCAGGAATTGATGGTGGAGGACATGAAGTAGCAGGTTCTATAAAATTTGTTGAAGGTTTATCAAAAAAAGTTTTAGGAAGCTTTGCAAAAGAAATAGCTAATTTTAAAGAACTTTAAAAGATAAACTAAAAATAAACAAATTTTATTTTTTTACCAACAATAATTCTTTTATTTTTATAATTAAATTATTTATAATTAAATATTAGTTCATTAATTTTAAATCAAATTTATTATTTAAATTAAATTTCATTAAATATATTTAAACTCTTTAAATAATTTTAATTATTTTTATATAAAATTTTTAACTATATATCAACTGAATATTCATATTTAAGTATCTAACAATCTATTAAAAATATTTATATAATATGTTTGATAAAATAAAAAATGGTGTTTTAATGAATATTGGTTCTTATATGAGTGAGAAATAAATCTCATAAATCATGAAAAACAAATTTATTAAAATTCCCTAGAAGAAGGATCTAATTATTCACCCCCCCCCAAGAATTAATTTTTTAATTAGTTTCCTTCTTCTTAAAATATATTAAAATTAAAATAATTTTATTTTTTACAAATACTCAATGAATAAAATTTTAATAAAAAAATGAGATTTTATATTGATTTTCCCAAACCTTTATATACTAAATTAAATAATTGTATTAATAGTCATCATATACCAATTGATCGGTATGAGTATATTTTTTCATAATATGTTATTATGAAACAATATAAATAAATCAATAACTAGAAGGAAGACCAGATTATTCATCCCCCCCCAAAAAAACCCCCCTTATTATTTTTTTATTTTGGTCTTTCCTTCTATAAAAATTTATTAAAAATAGCTTATTTTATTATAGATAAATTAAATATAAAAAATAATTAAAACTATTAAAAATATGATATTTTAAAGTCTTACTTATTTTAATTAGTTATTTTTTAATAATATAATATTTATTTAATTATCAGTTAATTTATAAAAAAATAGAATTTTATAGATTTTGATTATAAATATAATAAATAACCAAATATTTATAAAATTTTTATTAATTTATTAATTTTTACCCTATATTAAACAAATAAACGAATATAACTATGAAAATAAAATATAAAAATAAAATAAAAATATTATAAAAAAATTATTTAAAAAAACTATTTAATAAAATTATTTAAGAAAATTTCATAAAATTGTGAAAGTAAGAAAAATATAATGAAAATGTTAAGTTATATAGGATATTTCGATTATTTAAGCAATATTATCTCTATAATAGTCACATTGATCTGTAATAGAACATTCATAACATTGAGGATGAACAGGTTTACAAATAGTTTGACCAAATTGAACAATTAAATCATTCAATTCTATCCATAAATGTTTTGGAACAAATTTCATTAATTCTTCCTCTGTTTTTTCAGGACTTGTAGTATTTACAATCCCCCACCTATTAGGAATTCTATGAACATGAGTATCTACAGGAATTGCTGGTTCTTGAAAAGCGAAAACTAAAACACAGTTAGCGGTTTTTCTACCAACACCAGGTAATTCAATCAATTCTTTCATATTATTTGGTACTATGCCACCATAATGATCCAATATTATATGTGAAACTTCTTTTATTCTATTAGCCTTAACTCTGAAAAATCCAGCACTTTTAATCAATTTTTCAATATCTTCTATAGGAGCCTCAGCTACTTCATGAATATCTTTATATTTAGCAAATAACTGACTAGTAGCTTTATCAGTGTTTGTATCTTTAGTTCTTTGAGAAAGAATTGTTCTAACTAAAACTTTATAAGGATCCCTATCTTCAAAAACAGGGATAGTATATATTTCATTTAATTTTTTCATTATTTTTTCTATTCTTTCTGCTAATTCTTTCTTTTTAGCTTTAGTCATTTTAGATTTAACTTTAGACTTATTATTAGATTTGACTTGAGATTTTGTTTTAGTTTTAGGAATTTAAACCACCTACAATAATTATGAATATTTAATAAAATAATATAATAAATATTTAAATAAAAATACCTATTATAATGTACAACTGTATGATTCTTCAAATAATCCTAATTCAATACCAATTTTAGCCATAGCTTCCATAAAATTAGGAAATGATACATTAAAAACATTACCGTCTTTAATAGTAATATCATGTTTTAATCCAATTAAACTAAAAGCCATAGCTAATCTATGATCATCATGAGAATTAAGTTCAGTAGAAATACCTTTTTCTAGATCTATTCCACCAATGATTTCCATTCCATCTTCATTCTCTTTTATATTACATCCTAACTTAGAAAGCTCTTCAACACATTTAGCTATTCTATCAGTTTCTTTAAATCGTGCATGTTTAACCCCAGTCATTATAGTTTTACCAGTAGATAAAGCACCTAAAACAGAAACAGATGGTAGAAGATCTGGAGCATTATGCAAATCGATTTCTATTCCATGAAGATTTCCATTAGAGGCTAATAAAACTGAATCTTCATCAATCATGATTTTAGCACCCATTTTAGCAATTATATCTAAAATTAATTTATCTCCTTGTTTGGAATTTTTAAATAAATTTTTAACAGTAATTTCTCCTCCTAAAATAGCTATAGCTCCCAAAAGATAAGATGCAGAAGAATAATCTCCTTCAATGACATGATCAGTAGCTATGTATTTTTGAGGTTTAATTGAAAAATATGTTGAAGAACATTTTTTTTCAGCCATGTTACAATTTTCATGTTTAGTATAAAGATCTGTTTCAATTTCAATACCAAATTTATCCATAACATCTAAAGTCATAGCCACATATGATTTTGAAATGAAATCTCCTTTAACTTCTAAATCAATGCCTTTTTCAGAAACAGTTCCAGCAATTAATAAAGAAGATATAAATTGAGAACTAATATTTCCATCAATAGATGTTTTTCCACCAATAAAACCAGGAGTTATTTCAATAGGAGGTTTTCCATTTTCAAGAATAGAATATGCATTTACTCCCAATGGTTTAAGTGCTTCAAGTAACATGTCCATAGGACGTGTTTTAAGAGATTTATCACCAGTAAATATTGTTTTATTATCAGATAATCCAGCTACTGAAGTCATTATCCTAAGAGTAGTTCCAGAGTTTTTCAAATCAATAGGATCTTTCGAAGAATTTTCAAGTTTTGTTGTTCCTTTAATTTCCCAATAGCTATTAGAATTAGGATTATTTCGAAGAAAATTAAAATTAGAAGTTTTAATATCAGCGCCAAATTTTCTACAAGTATTAACAGACAATAGAGTATCTTCAGAAGAAAGAGGATCATATAATTTAGAAACTCCTTCAGCAAGAGAAGCTATAATAACAGCCCTATGAGTATAACTTTTAGAAGGAGGTGCTTTAACTACTCCTCCAACATTTTTCACATTTTTTACTTTTAAAATCATTTAAATCAATAAATTATAATTAATTTAATAATTTTAATAATTATCTTGTTATTTCAAATATAGCATCTAAATTATCGGTTTGAACAACATCAACCTTTTTATCAGATTTACCTACAATTTCTTTTTCCATATTTACATGTTCATGAGTAATAATATTATCCTCAATAATTATTTTCCCATTAGTTTCCAATAATTTAGCTATTTCTTCTGGAGAAGTTGAACTTAAATATTTTATGATTTTTGGAGCTTCTCCTTTAAATTGAGGACCTATTTTATCCATTGCAGGGGTAATTTCTACTACTTTTTCATGAACATAGGGTTTTCCTATTTGTATATTAATGTTATTTATCTTTAAAGTCCCTTTAATATCCTCAATAAAGTTTTCAAAGATTGTTTTTAATTTATCATCCGTATATATATTAACTTCTTCTAATGGTACATTAAGTGGAATCTTAGAAGCAGATTTAAATCTTCTAATCTCACTAATAAGCTCAATAGCTAATTGTCCTTTGTCTTCAATAGTTTCATTGATTAAATCATTATCTGGTTTTGGCCATTTACTAGTATTAATACTATTAATTTTGTTATTTTCATTGCTTTGATTATCTTCTTCCTCATTAAAGTATTGATAAACTTCATCAGCAAAATGAGGAGCGATAGGTGCAAGAAGTTTTAAAGAAGTTTCAACAACTGTTTTCAATGTATATTTTGCAGTTAATCTTGAATCTTCACTTATATCATCGTTGTAAAGTCTATATTTTACTGCTTCAATATATTCATCACAAAAATCATGCCAAACAAATTTTTCAATAGAATTAATAGCTGTTGCAAAATTATATGTTTCATAAGCATTAGCTATTTCTTTATTAAGATTATTTAACTTTGAAAGTATCCATTGATCTAAAGGCATTAGATTATCTATGATTTTACTGTTAGTTTTTTCTTCTTTATTAACATCTTCTTCATCTTCAAGAATATGCATACCAATAAATCTAAATGCATTCCAGAATTTTCTAAGGAATTTATAACCATATTTTATGTCTTTCCAATCAAATGGAACATCAGATCCTGGAACACTGTTAGCAGCCCATATTCTAAGTGAATCAACACCATATTCCCCTATAACTTCTTCAGGACCAATAACATTTCCTCTAGATTTACTCATTTTATACCCATCTTCACCAAAAACCATTCCATTAATAACAATTTCTTCAAATGGTTTTTCTCCTTCAAGAGCCAAAGTTCTAAGAATTGTGTAAAATGCCCAAGTACGGATAATATCATGACCTTGTGGACGTAGATTTGCAGGGAAATTATCTTTAAAACTTGATTCTGGCCAGCTAGCTATATTTAAAGGAGAAATAGAACTATCCATCCATGTATCCAATACATCTTCTTCACTAGTGAAACTAGTAGAACCACATTCACAAGCCTCAATAGAAGGTTTACTTTGAGTAGGATCAATAGGTAATTCTTCAGGACTTGGAAGATGGATTTTTCCACATTCATTACAAAACCAAACAGGAATAGGTGTTGCAAAAATTCTTTGTCTTGAAATACACCAGTCCCATTCCATAGAATCTGCCCAATTGAGTAATCTACTTTTCATATGTTCAGGTATCCAATTCATAGATTCAGCTGCTGATTTAATATCATCAACAAATTTACTAACAGCAACAAACCATTGTTTTTTAACTAATATTTCAATAGGAGTTTTACATCTCCAACATTGGCCAACCTTTTGATCAACTGGTTCTTGTTTAACAATGCATCCTTCTTCTTTTAAATCATCGACAGTAGCCAACTTACATTCTTTTAAAGTCATTCCTTCATATTTTCCAGCAGCTTTAGTCATGATTCCTTTTTCATCTATTGCTTCAATAATATCCAAATCATGTTTATTAACCCAAGATACATCTGTTTTATCCCCAAAAGTACATACCATAACTGCACCAGTACCAAACTCAGGATCAACTTCTTCATCAGCTATAACTTTAACTTTTTGTCCAGAAAGAGGAACTTCAACTTCCTTACCAATAATATCAGAATATCTTTTATCATCAGGACTAACTACAACACCTACACAAGCAGACATAAGTTCAGGCCTAGTAGTAGCTATTAAAACTCCATCCTTTTCATCCTTATTAGTAGAATTATCCCCATTTTCATTCTTTTTTTCAGCGGATGGAAAATTAACATGATTTAAATAAGTATCATTGTTAATGTATTCAACTTCTGCAAAAGCAATAGCTGTTTCACATCTTGGACACCAGTTAACTGGATGTATTCCATGATATATCAAATCTTCATCATACATTTTAAGAAAAGAAAGTTGAGTTTTTCTCATGTATTTTGGAGTCATAGTAATATATTCTCGTGACCAGTCTTGTGAAAATCCCATAAATTTCATTTGATTTTTCATTAACGAAATATTTTCTTTAGTAAGATCTACACACATTTGACGAAAATCAGCTCTAGAAACATCATTTTTCTTTATATTATTGATCTCTTCAACTTTTACTTCAGTTGGAAGCCCGTGACAATCCCAACCTTGAGGAAACATAACATCCATTCCTTTTAGACGTCTGAATCTAGCATTAATATCAATATAAAGCCAATTTAATACATGTCCCATATGAATAGAACCTGTTGGATAAGGAGGAGGAGTATCAATTATATATCGTGGTTTTTTTCCATCCCCAATGAACTTATAAATCTGACCATCATCCCATTTTTTTTGCCATTGTTTTTCTTTTTTATGATCATAATCTTTTGGAATATCCTTTATTGTCATGAATCTTCTCCAATTTTTTAATAAATATAATTAACATGAATAAATGTAAATAAAAATAATCTATAATAAGTTTATAATAAATTTATAATAATATATTTATAAGACAAATTATAATATATTATAAAAATTTATATAAAATTATATTATAATTATTTGTTTTAATTACCATATATATTTTAACAATATTCTTTTTAGAATCATGAAACATGAATAAAATATTATATAACTAAAGCTAAAGATATGAGTATGGTTTCAGATATGATTATAAATTAATATAGATAATTGTATGATAAATATATAATTAATTATGAAAAATTAGAATAAATACATTATAATGCTTAAAAAATAATATAATTAGAATATTTATAGATAAATATTTAATAAATAAATAACAAATTATTATATAATTATTATGAAAGATATAGATAGTTCTAAAAAATTTAATAATTTAATAATATATAAAATAATGACTCTTATAAGCTATAAAATACTAATGGTGAAAAAATGGAATTATTATGGTTTTACATAGCTGTTATGCTTGCTATAAGTGACGAAATCCATAGTTTTCTTATGTGGAATTTTCTTTGTGATTTCTACATAATATTTGGAGGTCTTGTCCAAGAAATGGTTTATTCAAACCTTCAAGCATGGTTAGTTCATGAGGGATTAGAAGCTTTATTTCATTTTGTAGTAATGTCTGTAGTCTTTTTTTCAATTGAAATAGGATTTTTAGCAGGATTAGTTCATTTTATTATTGATGTAGTTCATTCGTTGACAATAAAAAGTATGGGACGTTTGGAACATAGATCGCTGCATTTTGTTATTGAATCTATTTTCTTCATATGTCTTTTTGGGCTATGACTAATTTAAAATTATAAATAACGTAGATTTATTGATAACTATATAGAAATTTATTATATTATAAATAAAAGATTAAGATTATTAATAATATTATAATAATAAGAATAATGATTTTAGCTTAATAATAATTTAATTATAAAAGAATGTTTTGAGGAGAATAATTAATGCCAGTAATCACATTTGAATATCAGGATTTAAAAGAGCTTGGAATTAATATAAAAAATGCTAAGCTTATTGATATTTTACCAATGTTAGGAAGCGACATTGAAGATTTTGATGATGAAACCTTAAAAGTTGAGTTTTTCCCTAATCGTCCAGATCAATTATCAATTGAAGGTGTATCTCGTAGTTTAAAAGGATTTATATCTCAAGAAATAGGTCTTCCAAAATATAATGTGGAAACATCTGGTCAAAAAGTATTCGTAGATAAAGAAATTGAAAATATTCGACCATACATAGCTTTTGCAATAATTAAAAATGTTAATTTTGATGAAAATAAATTAAAACAAATAATGGATTTTCAAGAACAACTACATTGGGTTATTGGAAGAGATAGAAAGAAAGTAGCTATCGGAATTCATAATTTAGATGTTATTAATGGAGATTACAAATATATTGCTAGTTCTCCAGATGAGAATAGTTTTATTCCCCTAGATCACTCCAATAAATTAAGTCCCAGAGAAATATTAGAGGAACATGAAAAAGGTTCTAAATATGCAAAATTAATCTCAGGATATGATAAATATCCATTTATTCTTGATAAAGATGATAATATACTTTCTATGCCCCCTATAATAAACGGAGAATTAACAAAACTTACTGATAAAACTAAAAATATATTGGTTGATGTGACTGGAACTGATGAAAAAGCAGTGAATCAAACATTAAACATTATTTGTAGCTCATTTGGTGAAGTTGGAGGAAAAATAAAAAGTTTGGAAATAGTTTATGATGACCGAATCATTGAAACTCCTGATTTATCTCCAAAATCAATGAATGTTAGAGTAGATCTTTGTAATGAGTTAATTGGAGGAGTTAATCTCAATGCAAAAGATGTGGCTAATTTACTATTCAAAGCAAGAATGGATGCCAATGTAATCAATGAAAATGAAGTAGAAGCAATAATTCCTTCATATAGAATAGATATACTTCATGAAGTAGATATAGTAGAAAATATAGCTATTCAATACTGTATAAATAAAATCGAAGCTAAATTACCAGATGTTTCAACTATAGCTTATGAACACAATTGGTTTACTAGTGAAAAAATTATTAGAGAATTACTAATAGGCCTTGGTTTTCAAGAAATAATGAGTTTAATGTTAACTAGTGAAAATAACCATTACAACAAAATGAAACAAAAGGAAGACAATCATGTTCAAGTATCTAAACCTATTACAATAGATAGAACCATGATCAGAAAAAGTTTGATTAACAGTTTAATGGAATTTTTAGAAGACAATAAACATGAAGATCTTCCTCAAAAAATCTTCGAAATAGGAGATACCTTATACTTAGAAGAAAAAAATGAAACTAAAGTAAAGGCTATTAAAAAATTAGCAGGAGCAATTTGTCATTCAACAGCTAACTTCACTGAAATTAAATCTACAGTAGCTAGTGTTTTGGCTAATTTAAGATATGAAATGGAAATATCATCAAGTGATAATCCAACTTTCATTGAAGGTAGAGTTGCCAATATTAAAGGAACTAGTAAAAGTGGAAATGTTGTTGGATACTTTGGAGAAATTTCTCCTGAAATAATTACTAATTTCGAATTAGAATATCCGGTAATTGCTTTTGAAATCGAGTTTTTATAGACTATTAAATATCATTTAAACCATTTAAAAAATTATTTTTTTTATTTTTATAATTTTATTTTTATAATACTCATTTACAATATCATATTCTTTTTTTATTTTTTATGAATTTATAAATTATTTTTATAATCATTTATAAATCTTTATAATTATTTTTAATTATTATAACTGATTAAAACTAATTATTCGCCAATTATTGTGATATTTATAGTTCTTGTTCTTGGACCATCTAATTCTACGAAAAATATAGATTGCCAAGTTCCAATATCTAATTTTTTATTCTAAAATGGAATAGTTTCATTAGGCCCTAAAAATAAAGATTTAAGGTGAGAATCAGCAGTATTATCAATAATATCATGTTCATAGCTATCATTTTAAGGGATAATTTCATTTAAAATATTCTCAAAATCAGACAATAACCCCTCTTCATTTTCATTTATGATAATTCCAGAAGTAGAATGTTTTGAAAATATATTAATGATTCCATTCGTTAATTTAGATTCATCAATGAAATTTTCTATATCTAATGTAATATCTATAATTTCAGTTCTTTTTGATGTATCAAGATCTAGTTTATTTTTAACTAACCTATATAATCACTATCTAATTATAAAATATATTATAAAATTATTATAAATTAATTATATAAATATTATATAAATATATAATTAGTATATATTTATTATAAAAATTACTTGTTGAAAATTTATTATATGAAATATAATGAGAAATATAAATTTAAATTTAAAAAAAATTATAAAAAATAAAAATAAAAAATATAAAATAATAAAAACTAATTAAAATTAATTAGATAAAAATCAATAAAATACAATTAAACTAATAAAAAAAATAATTAATGATTAATTAATCATTTATCATTAGCTAAAATTATTTATAAACCAAAAGATTTCTTTAAAAGGTCAACATTTACATAACCTGCTTTGAATAATTCACCAGTTCTTAAATCATTGATGACAACTTCTGCAGGTGCAAACATTCCTTTATCTATTTTATAGAAATCAAATTCAGCTTCTTTAAAGACATCGAAGAATGGTTTTCCATATCCATCAGCAGCTGATGAAGGTAAATTATCAGCTAAGGCTTTAATGTCATCACCTTCTGCAGATTGGATGTAATAATAAGTTCTTCCTCCGAAAAGAACAGCATCATTTGTTTTACCCATTGCTTTTAAACCATCTAGATCGATCGGAGCTATAGGAGCAATACCTGCTGCATATTTTACTTTATTCACATCAAAATCAAGAACTTCTAACATCTTGTAAGTGCCGTTTTCTACAACTCTTCCTGCAATTTGAATAGATCCTACAAGAGAAGAGGTAGGAGCTACTAATAAAGTTACATTTTTAACATCTACTCCGCAGTCTTTAGCTATAGCTTCTGCGACATCACCACCGGGTAAATTATCAGATTCAAGAGTTAGAATTGCTATATCTGCATCATCTTCATAATTAATTTCTTCATAAGTTTCAGCTGGTTTTTTAGCTAAAGCTCTTGCAGGTCCAGAACCTAATGCAAAGAAATCACCAACACTTACAGACCATCCAGCTTTCTGTGCACCAAGAGTTGAAATAGCTGGGAAATCAGTTTTGATCTTAACAGACGGAAGAGCAAATTTTTCAGACAAATCACCAGGAATTGAAATTCCCACTTCAGCTAATCCACCAAGACATACTTTAGTATAATATTCACCAGCTTTTAAGCTTCCAGCAACATTTACACCACAATCAATAATAGTAGCACCATTATTTAATTTAGAAATAGCTATATTAAGCTCTTCTACTTTTTCAATCATTACATCTACTGTTTTTTTAGCTTCTAAATTAACACTAAGCATGATTTTACCTCTAATTTAAGAATTTAAGATATTTATATATATTCAACATATTTAAGTCTATTTAAATCTATTCAATTATAAATTTATTCTTTATGAAATTTTTATTTATATATTATTAAATTAATATTTTATAAAAATTTATATATTAAAGATTATTTTTTTATATATTTAAAAGTTTATAAATAATTTTTATATTGTTATTAGAATAAAAAGATAAAATTGAATTTGAAAAATAAAATTTAAATAATAATTAAGAAATCATAATATTCATAAATCATTAAAAAGAAGGTTTAAAAATAAAGTTTAACAGTTGAAATAAAATAATTATTATACTTATTATAATTTTTTATGGGTTTATTCAATTATAAAAGTGTAATAAGATATATAATAAATAAAATTAACTAATAAAAAATAATAAAGTAAAAAAATAGTAAATAAATGTAAAAATAGTAAATAAATATAAAAAATAGATCAAATATATAAATTATCTATTCATTTATTAAAACACCATTAAGAATACCATCTTGACCAGGTCTAGAAGTAATTCTTGCTTTACCTGCATTGGTTTCTACGATAGCTCCTTTGGTGATAATATTCCTTCTTACATAGTTGGGATCAGCTGAATTTTCAAGCACAGTAATAATTTCAGCTGTTTCAGCTTTATTAGAATCAGGATTCATGAGATTTATTTTATTATCAGAAGCTAATCTTACTTTTTCACTTCCACCACGAGTTCTGATTTTTCTTAATTTTCTTTCATCTAATCTAGTGTTAGCTGGTTCTCTTCCTAATTCAGATTTTCTTTTTCCACGATTTGCTATATATCTTCCACCAGTTGATTTTCTTGTGGATTTTCCTTGTGATATTGCCATTATTTCACCTAATTAATATTAATTTTTTAAATTTTTGATTTAATTTCATCTAATTTCGTAAATTAGTAATCTTCAATATAAAAGACTATATTTAGCTTAATAAGATCATCTTATAGACTTAATATAACCATAAATAGTAATATAATAAAATTACAACTAAGATAATAATGTTATTTTTCTTATATTTGATTTAATTTAAAAGAAAAAATAGTCTTTTAGATATGATAACAAAATATTAGTTTTCTTCATATATAAACTTTAATATTAACTTAAAAGATATTTTTATAAATTAAGTCTCTCGATAATATGTTATTTTTCATAAATATAAATTTTTATATAATTATAATAAAATTTTAAGAATAATAATAAAAATCTAGAAATAATATTGTTTTTATAACAATGATTAAAATAAAATATGTAAAACATTAAAATAATGTAAAATATGAAGATAAATAAGATATTGAATTAATATAATAAAATAATTTTATTAAAACAAATAAATAAGATAAAAATAGAATAAAAAAATATAATTATATTATATCAGTATTCTCCTATATTACCCTATAAATTTATTAAAAATTATTTTTTCCTTAAAATTATTACCTAAACCATTTAAAAATACTAATAAACCAACTATTAATGGTAAACCAGTCGGGTTTCAGTCCTGCTTTAACTATGTTAGGAATATTTGGATTAAGATCTTTTGGTGAATTTTCAAGAGGTTTATCCCGAGTTTCATTTCTAGGTTCTTCAGGTAACTTTGAAACATCATACTTAAACATTAATATATCTTGCAATCTTTGACTAATGATTCTTTCATTTGTTGTGAGATATTTAAATGTGAATGTAAACACATTACCTTCTGCATCAATATAGCTATTTCCATTAACTCCAGTTTGATCAATCATAATCATATCAACAAAGTCTCTATCTTCTTGAGTTGAACCAATTAAATAACCAGGAAGGTTATGAATTATTTTCCAAATAGCACATTGAATATTGTTATTTATTTGTGCTGTATTATATAACCAATGAAACATATAAAGGATTTTGTATGGATCGAAATGCATATTTTCCCACAAAGCCAACAAAATATAATGTTTCTGAAGATACAAGTCATGCTGATCCAAAATAAAAAATATTATAATAAAATATTATAGGTATAATAAGATTCAAGAACTTTCTCATCCTTATTTTCAGCAACTATAGAAGTTTCATTAGTAGTATTATTACCATCAGCAAAATAACCACCAAAGGATGAAAAAAGAATTATGAATAATAGAAAAAACAATAAAAAAATTCTTTTTAAACATTAATACTTACCCATTATTTATTAAATTGTTATATTTTTATATGATATTATCAGCGTGAATAATATGTACTCTGTATATCACACTTATTATTTTAAATAAAGTCATGTAAATACTTTACTAAAACAAAAAATTGTATACTAACAATATATATTTTATATAATCTGTTTTAACTATTAAAATTAGTTTTAAAACTATAATATGAATTTAAACTATAAACTCACATTCTTATAAAAATTATAGTATAAATTAACAGATATTATAATTTTTATTATCTAAATTATTAAATAATTTAATTAAAAAAAGAATGAAGCATGAAAATAGGTAAAAAGAGAATTCTCAATACAATAATATTAAGTATTTAAAAAAATATATATTAACATAATATTCATTTATGTTTAATCTATAAGGTTATGTTTAATATAAATTAATATTTTGTTGATATAATCAATTAATTGAGTAATATGGTCACTGAAAGTAATGAACAATTAGCTCTTGAAAAAAAAATTAAATCCCAAGCAAATAAATTTCTCGTGGATTTTAATGGAACTTTGCCTGAAAGTATGGAGCTTGAATATGAAGGATTCTATAGAAGAGGATTCTTTGTTAGTAAAAAAAGATATGCAGTTGTTGAAGATGGAGCTATCATAGCTAAAGGTTTGGAGCTTGTTAGAAGAGACTGGGCTCCTGTAGCTAAAGATACTCAACAAGGTATTTTATTGGCTATCTTAAAAGACGGAGATGTTGATAAAGCTGTTGAAATAATTAAAAAGATTCTGAAAAAGGTTAAAACTGGAACTGTACCTATGAAAGATATGATTATTCATACACAGATAACCAAAAAATTAGATGCTTATAAACAAATTGGACCTCATGTTGTAGCTGCGCAAAGACTAGAAAAAAAAGGAATGAAAATAGATAAAGGAACTATAATCCAATATGTAGTTGTTAAAGGCAAAGGACCTATCAGTCAAAGAGCTATTCCTTTTGAAGATGCAGAAAAATATGAATATGATCCTGATTACTATATAGATAATCAAATTATTCCTGCAGTTTCAAGAATAATGGAATCCTTTGGTTATACACAAGAAAAAATAAAAGAACTTGGAGAAAAAGAAAGGCAAAAAACTCTAGACTCGTTCTTTTAATAGAAAATAAAAAAATAAAATAAAAAGCTATTACTAAAAATTTTAAATATTATTAAATTTATTTTGGTGTTAATATGGAAAAAGCAATATTTTTTGATATTGATGGAACATTATTAGATACTTCAAGTTTTGTAGAAGTTGCTAGAAAATCAGCTATTGATATAATGATTGAAAATGGATTGCCTTCAACAAAAGATGAAACATATAGTTTATTAAAGGAAATTATTGCTGAAAAAGGATCTAATTATGACAAACATTTCAATGTTCTTACAGAAAGAATATGTGGAAAAGAAGATTATCGATTAGTAGCTTTAGGTATGGTTACATATCATAATGTTAAATTTGCTCTCCTTAGACCTTTTTCAAAAACAATACGAGTACTGATTTATCTTAAAAATAAAGGATATAAATTAGGAGTAATATCTAATGGAATAACTAAAAAACAGTGGGAAAAATTAGTAAGATTAGATATTCACGATTTTTTTGAAGAAGTCATTACTTCAGGAGAAGTAGGTTTTGAAAAGCCTCAAAAAGAAATTTTTGAAGAAGCTCTTAATAGAATGGGTTGTAAAGCAGAAAATAGTATAATGATTGGAAATAAAGTTGAAATAGATATAATGGGAGCTATACATGCAGGAATGTCAGCTATTTTAGTTAACTATGAATATGACCCTAAATCTAAAAAGCTCTTAAAAAACTTTGATATTAAAATTATTGATAATATTGGAGAAGTAGAAGATGTTCTTTAAACTAAGAGTATTATCTAAACTGAAATTTTTATAATGAAATATAGAAAATAATTATAAAATAATTATGAAATAATTATGAAACAAGTTAAGATAACTTCATATAACTATAAGGTAACTATAAATTCATTATAAAATAAAAATTAATAAATAATTATTAAAAAGAATAAAAAATAGAATATAAAAAAAATTAGGATAATATTAAATTATATAATTAATTTCCTAAATAAAATTAAAATCTAGACTATTCCTTGAGCCATCATAGCATTAGCTACTTTTATAAAACCAGCTATGTTTGAACCAATTACATAATCGTTTTCATAACCATATTCCTTTGCAGCTGCATCAATACTATTATAAATATTAACCATGATATTTTTTAGTCTTGAATCTACTTCTTCAAATGACCAACAAAGTCTTGAACTTCTTTGAGCCATTTCTAATGCACTTGTAGCTACTCCTCCAGCATTAGCTGCTTTTCCAGGTAAATATACGAGACCATTTTTTTGTATAATTTGAGTTGCTTCAAGAGTACATGGCATGTTAGCTCCTTCAGTTACATATTTAACACCATGATCAACAAGTTTTTCAGCAGAATCTTTATCTATTTCATTTTGAGTAGCACAAGGTAAAGCTATATCACATGGAAGATCCCAAATATGAGCACTTCCTTCAACAAATTTAGCTGTTAAATCTTCTTTTGAAAAATAATCTAAGTATTCAAATATTCTTCCACGTTTAATTTCTTTAATTTCTTTTACAAATGGAACTTGAATACCATTTTCATCATAAATATATCCAGAAGAATCAGACATAGCTATAACTGTTGCACCTAACATGATAGCTTTTTCAGCTGCATAAATAGCTACATTTCCAGAACCAGAAACCACTACTTTTTTACCTTCAAAATTATCTCCTCTTTGTTTTAAAGCTTCTTCTGTAATGTAAACAAGGCCATATCCTGTAGCTTCTGTTCTTACCAAAGAACCACCATATTCCAATCCACTACCTGTTAATACACAATGATGTTCATGCGCTATTCTATTGTATTGTCCGAACAAAAATCCTACTTCCCTAGAACCTACACCTATATCTCCTGCTGGAACGTCAGTATCAGGCCCAATGTAATTATAAAGTTCAGTCATGAAACTTTGACAGAATCTCATTACTTCTGCATCAGATTTTCCTTTAGGATCAAAGTCACTTCCTCCTTTTCCACCACCAATATTCATTCCAGTGAGACTATTTTTTAAGATTTGTTCAAATCCAAGGAATTTGATAATAGATAAATTTACAGATTTGTGAAAACGAAGCCCACCTTTGTATGGTCCAATAGCACTATTGAATTGTACACGATATCCCCTGTTTACACGTATATTTCCTTCATCATCAGTCCATGGAACTCTGAATATCACAATTCTCTCTGGTTCGACATATCTTTCAAGTAGGCCGGTTTTTTGATATTCTGGGTGTTTTTCAAATACTGGTTTAAGTGATTCAAGTATTTCTGTTGCAGCTTGAATAAATTCTGGTTGATCAGCATTTTTCTTCTTTAAATCCTCTAAAACATCAGTTACATAAGACATATAATCACTCCTCAAACATTTCTAAATTATGATTAATATAAATTAGCTAAATTCTTTAAATACAATTACTCATATTATTAATAAACTATTTTTAGCAATATCTATTTTTAGTAATATTTAGTACCATAAAAATATAAACACTTATTAAAACTATCAGTAATTGCTAAATATCAACATCAAACTAAACCAATACAAGTAGTAGAATTTATAAAATATTTTTAAAATTGCCCTAATTAGCTTTAAAATAGTATTTTATTTGATCAATATTTAGCTAATAAAATTATAAAAAAGTATAAATTAGTGAATCGTAAAAATGTAAAATTTTTTGACTCAACATAAAACATTTACACAATTTTATAGTTCTATATTTAATATACATTATTTTTATTTTTAAAGTTTGCGATTTTGTTCAATGAACCTCCCTTTAATAAAAAATTATTGTTTAAAAAAAACATTATTTTACTGACAATTAGACCCATAAAATGGAAATATTTCTGAAAAAAAATAGTTTATTTTCTCATGAATCTAAAATTTATCATAATTAATAATAAATAAAAAATAGTTGTATTCATTATAAACAAATTATTAATAATTTAATAATAAACAAAAGATAATTATATATTAATTACATATTTATATTTAGATATGAGTTCAATATATAGTAAACCATATTTAAAATAAAACTTGGTGATTGAAATAGTAGACGATATAAAAATACAAACATAGAAAACTATAGGTACTTTAATGACAACTGCATTTGCATTTGTTGCGGGTTTAGCATAGAATGGATCTATTCAAGCTCTCATAAATGAATTCCTTCAAGGAGGATTTGCTACTATTGGTTTAGTTATTTATGCAGTTGTAGTTACCATGATAACAGTAGTTGTTACATTAGTCATAGAAAGAAGTTTAGGAAAATTAGGAATAGAATTAGATGATGATTAAATAAAATATAAAAAAATCTATATTTTATTTTTATCTTATTTTTATTCTAAATATTTAAAAATTTATTTAATTTTCTATTTCTTATTATTTTAATTTATTATCCTGTTATTCTGTTATTTATTAATTAATTAAATTCATTATTTTCACGTTTTATAAATTATTGTACTATTTTTTTATTATAGATAATAAATACTTGCATATTATTCATTATAATTTAGTTTTAATATATTATCTATACAAATTTAAAATGTTTTAAGAAAAATTGATATTATGATATAATATAAAAAAACATAGATTATATATTCACATATTCATATTTATAGATATAAGAATATGATAATATCTTATTCATATTTATAAATAAATATGATTATAACTAATTTATAATCATATAAAATTCATATAATACCAGATCATGATATTATATACTTAAAATTTATTTAAATTATCAAAGAAAGAATAATGATTAAATGAAAAAATTAGGTTTCGGAGCAATGTGTTTACCATTAAAAAATGAAGATGATGAAAAAAGTATTGATATTAAAACTACTAGAAAAATGATAGATTTATTTATGAAAAAAGGATTTAACTATTTTGATACAGCTTACCCCTATCATTTAGGAGAAAGTGAAAAAAGTACTTAAAACAGAATTAGTTGATAGATATCCTCGTGAAAGTTTCATTTTAACTAATAAATTACCTTTATTTTCTTTAGAAAAAGAGAAAGATTTAGAAAAAATATTTAATGAACAAATAAAGAAGTGTGGTGTTGAATATTTTGACTACTATTTGCTTCATAATGTAAGTACATGTACTGAAAATGCTATCTACAATTTAAATTCATTTGATTTTATAAAACAGAAGAAAAAAGAAGGTAAAATTAAACATATAGGAATTTTTTTTCATGATGATGGTAAACTATTAGAAAAAACTTTAAAAGAATTTCCTGAAATTGAAATTGTTCAACTTCAAATTAATTATTTAGATTGGAAAAATGACAGTACCCAGGCAAAGATTGTTATGAAATTGCAAGGAAATTTAATAAAGATATTATAGCTATGGAACCTATAAAAAGTGGAACATTAGCTAATGTTCCTGAAGAAGTAGAAAAATTATATAAAAGCTACAATCCAAAAATATCTATTGCTTCATGGGCAATGAGATATGCAGCTAGTTTTGAAGGTGTTTTAACATTTTTAAGTGGAATGAGTAATTAGAACAATTAGAAGATAATATAAGTTATATGGATGATTTTAAACCAATGAAGAATGCAAAATAATTGAAAAAGCTATTAAAATCATTAATAAATCAATTGATATCCCTTGTACACAATGCAACTATTGTTTAGAATCTTGCAACACTAATATCCCCATTTCTAAATATTTTGAACTGTATAATATTGAAAAAAAATCACCTTCAAAGGGTTTTTCAGTACAACAAACTTATTATAGAACTTATTCTTTACAAAGAGCTAAAGGTTCTGATTGTATAGAATGTAATGAATGTGAAAAACATTGCCCACAACATATTGATATAGTCAATCAATTGAAAAATGTTGTTGAAGTATTTGAGGATGAAAACTTCTAAAATAATGTATAATCTATTAAAATTTAATATCAATTAAAATAATTTTAATAAAGTTAATTATTAACAAAATTTTAATAGATTTAATAGACTTTAATAAACTTTAATAAATTTCAATATACTTCAATGAAATTTAATAAAATTTAATAGAATTTAATAGAATTTACATCAATATTAAAGCTTAATATAAATTAATATCAAAAATAATTAAATAATTATTAATTTAACCTATATTTTTAACCTTTTTCTTGAAAAAATAGCTATGAAAGAAATCATTGAAATTAAAAATAAAACAGAAATTGGATTACCTCTGTTTTTCATTTTAGCTATCACAATATCAGAATTATTATAAGTTTCATTACAAGTACTATGATTAGTAGAATTATTAGTAATATTAAACCTATAATGTTTTGTACTATTACTATTTAAATAATTAAGATCCCCTTCGAAAATAGCTACAAATTTAATATTTTCAGAATTAATCCCATAGTTATAAAATGCAATACCATTATTGTTTGTTCTAGCTGAACCAATATATTGATTATTTATATAAAATTTAATTAATTTACCCGACAATGGATAGTTATTTTTATCAGTTAATCTAGCTATAAATTTAACAGTATTATTAGATATAGTTTCTTTATTTAAAGTTAAATTTGTTTTAGTTTTAGAAAATATAACATTAATTGATGAAAAAGATGGATTTAAATTGGTACCTCCATTAAATTCAGCTGAAAATGTATAATTTCCTGAATTTTTAACAGTGTAATTTAAGGTAGCAATACCATATTTTCATCTGTAATATCAGAACCAATATAATTTACCATTAACATGAAAATTAATTGTTTTATTAACTAAAGGACCACCATTTTCAGCTGTCAATTTACTTGTTAAATTGACAATATTTCCTACTTCATCAGCAATATTTGAAAGAGTTGAATTTGTATTAGTAGTTGTAAATCTAGCTATGGTTGAATTAATAGACCCATAGTAAAAATTATCTCCACCGAATTCTGCATAAGCTGTGAAATTATCTTGATTAGAAATAAGATACCTAATTTCAGATATTCCATTGATATTAGTTATTTATGATCCAATTAAAATATTAATATTCCCTAAACAGAACAAATCAGTTCGATCAACAATAGGATTTCCATTTTTGTCAGTTAATCGTGCAGATATAGTTATTTCTTCTCCAACTTTGCCCACAATATTGGAAATAATTATAGAAGTTATAATCTTATCTACATTAAATATTGTGGAATTAAACGAACCATAATAATTTTTAGTACCATTAAATTCAGTTTTAACGTAAACAAGCCCATTTGTATTCTTTTCTGAGAATAAAACACTAAATTTACCATTATCATTTGTAGAAACTGTGAAAACAATACTATTTATAATGATATCAATAGTGACATTAGTTACAGGGTTATTATTTTCATCCAATAAATAACCATTAATAAATATAGAATCATTTATTGAAATGTTACCAATAGAATCAATAATTATATGAGTATTTAAAGGCAATCCATTAAAAATACTTTCATTAATTGAAGGAGCATGATTATTATTTCCGGGGAAAAACTACAGTGACATCATATATTGTTGAAGATGGAACAAAGAAAGATTGATTAAATCTACCATTTTCATCATTTAATAAAACAAATACAATCCCCATTAACAAATATATTAATTCTACTGTTGACTATAGGATTACCATTTTCATCCAATAATATACCACTGGCAATCACACTATTATTAATTTTAGTATCATTAATTGAATCCAAAACTATTGTTGAATTAAATCTAGACACCTCAAAATATGTAGAGTTAACAGATTGTTCAAATATATTATTTCCTAAATAAGATATAAATACATCAAATGATCCCATTATATTAGTAATATGGCTAGTAATAAATTGACCTAAGCTATTAGTTGTTAAATTGATGAGATTACCATTAATTATTACCTCAATATTTCCATTAACTATAGGATTACCATTTTCATCATATAAAATACCACTAATAACCACAGTTTCATTAATTTTCGTATTATTGAGAGAGTTTAATTGAATGTAACTAACTAATTTTAATCCTTCAAAAGAAGTGAAGTTTTTAGAAGGAGAATAAATTTCATTACCATTATAATCTATTATAATACCAATATTACCAGTAGTATTAAGTATATAAGGAAGACCTAAATCTACCACTAGAATCAGTCACCACAACATAACTAAAACCATTAATAACAACCCTAACATTAGCACCAACAATCGGATTACCAAACTCATCCAACAAATAACCACTAACAAAAACACTACTATTAAACTTAACATCACCAACAGGACCCAAAACAACAGAAATATTCAAATTTAAACCTATAAAAGAAGAGTTAGTTGAAGATCCTAAAAATTCATCATTGCCTAAAATTGAGCTATTATATTGACTAAACCTTGTAGTATTAACTAAATAGCTAATGTTAAATTTTACCATCTTGATTAGTAGTTATTGAATAAAGAACACCATCAATCATCAAATTAAGTGTAACATTAGAAATAGGATTTCCATGTTCATCTAATAAAATACCCGAATAATTACACTGTTTCCATATTTTGTATTAGAAATTGGATTAATTGTAATAGTAGTATTACGTTTTATTACATAAATGAAGTAGAATTACTAGAAGCCATATAATTATAATTTCCAAAAAATTCTATTATAACATCTAGAATTCCAGTAGTATTAACATTATAATTATATGAGAACTTACCTAATCCATTTGTTAAAATAGTATAAGTAAATCCCGCAATTGTTATATTGAAACTAGCATTAGCTATAATATTCCCATTTTGATCATATAAATTACCATTAATAGCAATAATATCTCCAAATTTAACATTATGAATTGGATCTATTACAATACTATTATTCATTTTATTAAAAGTACCATATCCAATTCCTATAGCCCCATTATAAAAATTATTTCCTATAAATTCAGTTCGAATAATTACAATACCACTAGTATTAATATTATACACAATAGTAGCTATTCTCTGGTCATTTGTTAATGAAGACCCAATGAATTCATTAACATGAAAATTTAAACTTTGATTAGGTAGTGGATTTTCATTATTATCTGTTAATATAGCTGTTAAATTGACTTGACTACCAATTTTACCCGGTGGTATTTGGAATTATAATAGTTGTAGAATATAAAGTTATATTTAATGTTTTATTCCACTTATCTACTTGAAATAAAAAATAAAAAGTACCATTTTGTTGATTTAAAGGTACAACTAAACTATTGTCATGATTAACTAAAAATTGACCATTATAAATATTTGGATTTGAGTTAATATCTCCATAAAATAAAGGTAATCTATTTATATCAAAACATTACTATTATTCAATTTTATAGTATAATTAAAATAAAATTTGAACTAAAAATAGTTATATTAGAGCCAGTTGTTGTGTAAATAGCTCCACCATTACTTGAACTAGTATTGATAAAATTTATATTATAAATATTAATATTTAGCATAGTAATTGTGAAAATCTATTGAGTTTTCCCACCACTAATATAAATTAAACCATTAGAATTATTTCCAATAATAAAAATATTCTTATTAATATTTAAATCTACATTTTCAGATCCAGAGTAAATACTGGAAGTAAATAAATAATCCCTCCTTCATTAACTACAATTAATCCAGCAATGATTGTTTTTTAGCTAATTCAGGAGTTAATTCACTATTAATATCAAGTCCATTTATAGAATCTATATAAATAACATTATTAACAGCTAATAAACCTATAGAATTAGAAATCAAGTATGTTGATAATTACTATTTGAACTATTATAATTAAAACTATTATTATTACTTATAGTATTCCTGTAGCATTAAGTTTAATATTAATTATACTATTACTAATATTGAAATTAGAGTTATTATTAATATTAGAACATTTAAATTAGAATATTCATTATCAGAAAGTTCTAAATTTTTATTATCTGAAGCTGAAATTCCTCCCAAAGTCATACTCAATATGATCAATATAGAAACTAAAACAAAAATTTGTTTTAACGACATTTAAATCTCCCTCACAATTAATAATAGTTTTATTTATTGGTG
>NIZT01000046.1 GCA_003315655.1 Candidatus Methanobinarius endosymbioticus | reverse complement strand
ATTTTAAGAAGAGATTTTCATTAAAAACATCAAATTTTTTTAAATTAAAATTAAAATTTATAAAAATTATGTTAAAATAATATATTATAAAATTATATTATATTAAAAACTAGATATTAAATATATATCTAAATATTAAAAATAATCATTAAGACTATAGTGAAATAAATATTATACTTAAATAAATTATTAAAGTTATATTAAGAAATATTAAAAAATATAAAAAATTACAAAAAATTATTAATAAATATCTTATTTATTAGAATAATTAATTTATAATCAATTTAATAAATTTATAATAAATTTGTTGATTTATAAGAATATAATTAATAATATCAAAATTATTAAAGAAACAAAAAATAATGTAGTTCCTTTTACAAGAACTATTGTACCATCTCTATCTAAAGCTAAAATAAGACCATAAGATAAGACTAAAGAAGAAAGTATTTTAACAAGACCACTAATTCCGTTTGATATTCCTGGGAATAAAGTTAATAAATAAGATATAATGTAAGAAACAGTTACAACTAATATAATCAATACTACAGTGTTACTTAAAATTGGTTTGATTCTTTCACTAAGAGGAGGGCCTTGTTTTTTGGGTTTATTCCTAGTCAAATTAGAATCTCTTCCTTGATTTCTATTGGATTGGCCCAAGTTTGATCTAGATCCATGTTTTCCAAGCCTTCCACTACTTTTACCAGATATATATGTAGAGTCATCCACATAGATATCTCTATCAGAAGAAGAAAGATTTTGATTAAAATCATTGGAATAATTTTCAGATTTTAATGAACGCCTATAGCTATTTTTAAGATCATTACCCCTAGTTAAATTGCTATTTTCATCATTGTTTTGGTAATTTTGATCAGACCCATGGTTTTCTAAATTATTATTACCATTACCAGGATTTGCTCCATTATAAACAGAGTTATAGTTATCTTGAGAAGATATTATTGAATTATTATTATTTTTCTTTGAAAACTTCTTAGCTAGAATCATCAAATTATCTCTATCAATCAGTTTAATACTTTTTCTAGAAGCATAGTTTCTAGCTTGTGAAGAAAAACTAGAACTATTAACAATAACCACTTTAGAAGCTTTTAAATTTCTTCCAACCATTTCCATTTCTTTTAAAATATCAATTCCAACTTCCCATTGTTTATCATAATTTTTACAAGCTACTACAGCGCCAAAATCCCCCATAACACTAGGAAGTACACCATATATATCGATAACTTTTTGAGAAGTTTTAAAGTCTTTATAAACTTTAAAACCAGACTCTTCCATTAATTTAGCAATGAAATTTACAAGTTGTAGCTTTTCCACGATTTCACCTAATTCATTTAATCTTAATAATAATAATTTTATTTAGCATTCCTACAACAAATATCATTAAAAATAATTTTTACTTAACTATAATTTAATTATCTATAATTAATATTAATATGTTTTTCTATATATATTAACTTAATGATAGAATTAACTAGAGTTAGACAATTTTAATGTTAATTTTATAGAAATTAGTTTAGAGTATAAAATGTTATTTACTGTTAATTTTAGTATTATCTTAAATTTTATATAAACATTGTATAATAAATTATATATAAG
>NIZT01000045.1 GCA_003315655.1 Candidatus Methanobinarius endosymbioticus | reverse complement strand
AAGAAAAGTCTTATCACGAAAATTAACAAATATGTTTGAATATGAAACTGTTGAAATTACAGCTCAAGATATTGATAATTTAAGAGCCAGAGATGTTAATCTCAATGAAATAGAAAAAATAGCAATGCTCAAAATTATTAATGCACTAGATGCAGATTGTATTATTATTGATTCAATAGATGTTAAACCAAAAAGACTAGAAAAAGAAATAACAGATGTGATTGGAGATACAAAAGTAATATCAGAACATAAAGCTGATGACAAATATATACAAGTAGCTACTGCATCTGTAATAGCTAAATATAAAAGAGATTCTATTATTGAACAGTTGAAAAAAGACTATAGGAAAATAGGAGAAATGGGTTCTGGATATCCTAGTGATCCTAAAACCAAAAAATTCTTAGAGAATTTTCCATATGATGAAATGCCAGAAATTGTTAGAAAATCCTGGAAAACTGTTCAAAATCTTAAAAATCAAGAAGAATATTAAATAAAAAAATAATATTAATCAAAAAATACAAAAATGTAAGAAAAATAATTATATTTTATAATACTATTTAATTTAATAATATTAGTTAATATATCGTATTAATTAATTTATTATAAAAAATAAATCAAATTAATCAGATAATAATAGAAATAGATAAATAAAAATAAATCAAATTATAATATAATACAAAATAAAATTAATGATTAAAAATATTAAATAAAAAATATTCATTAATCCAAATTATTAACTAATCTAAATTATTATTAACCTAAATTATTAAATTAAATAAATTAAAATAAGCAAAATTAGGTAAATAACATAAATGTCTATATAATCTAAGATTTAGAAGATAAAAAGATTAAAAAGACTTAAATCATCATAATTAATAGAGGATATCATGATAGTCGAATTTTTTACAGGTGCATTTAATATTCTTCTAGAAATATTCCAAAGCGGAGGAATTATAACATATATAATTGTTCTTATTGGAATTTATGGACTAATTACATCAATACAAAAAATACTTTATTTAAGAAGTATAAGTAAATCAGATACAACAAAAATTATGGGAACTGTAACAACAGCTATGAATAGAGGAGGATCTATTGAAGCTTTAAAATCAATAAGCCAATATAAAAATCCAGTTTCCAAAATCATATCTGAAGCTTTAAAAATAGGATATAAAAATAAAACAGAAGTTGAAGAAGGAATGGAACAGATTTTCATTGTTGAATTAAGCAAAATGACTAAGGGACTTAATACACTAAAAACCATGATAGAACTTGCACCATTTTTAGGACTCATAGGCACTGTTATAGGAATTTGGATTACATTTAGATCATTAGGAATAAGTTCAGATACTGGAGCGCTTGCAAAAGGAATATACATTGCATTGATTACAACAATAGTAGGATTAGCTACAGCAATCATATTATTACCACTGCATACATATATCAAAAGTTTAATCAATACAGAAATGGATAAAATTGAATTAGCTAATAAAATGACTAATTGGAGTTATGCAGTAGCCAGAATTAGAGTAGAAAAAGATATTGAATGCACATTAGAAGCTCTAAAAAAAGCCAAAGGTATTGTTAACACAAGACAAATAACAGATGATATAAATAGAGCCAATATACAAATTTCTTTTAAACCTAGTATGTTAGAA
>NIZT01000044.1 GCA_003315655.1 Candidatus Methanobinarius endosymbioticus | reverse complement strand
AAAAACCCCCTTTTTCCCATTATATTCTATTTAGCAATTAATTATTTCTTTTAAAAAATTTTCTAAAAATATCATATTTTTTAATAATTATTAATTTATAATTAATATTTAATTACCCAAAAATCAATTAAAATATTAATTTATATATTTTAATTGTAATTATTAGTATAATAAATTACTATTAATAAAAACTCATATTTGTCATAAATAAAAAATAATAAAATAATGAAAAATCAATTAATAAAAGTTAAATAATAAAATTAAATGATATATTAAATGATATGAAAAAATGGTATTGAAATATAAAAAACAAATAATAAAATTAAATAATAAAAATTTTAAACATTGAATATTTTAGCTACACCTATAATATTAGATGCATTAGTCCATTTTTCAATAGCTATCATGTCTACTTCAACACCATTGACAACAGTATGAACTGTATCATTGTTATCACTGGATAAAAATATTTGATCCCCACTTATATTCCCTAAACGTTTTATTAAAAGTGTTTTTTCAGGATCTTTAACAACAATGATATCTCCAACTTTAGAAGTTTTTGTTTTTTGAATTATGACATGTTCCCCATTTTGTAATGTTGGAACCATAGATACTCCGTCTACAACCACTTCCATGGGCATTTGATTTTCTCCAAATTGAGATGAAACAGTAATGGTTACATCATCAAATCCATGTTTTTTAGCTATTTTTTTAAGTCCTTCTTTTAACGTACTCGTGTTACTATCCACATTATTCATCTGAGTAGCAGTATAATTGTTCAATTCATTATTTAAACCATTCCAATCCTTTCCAAAAGGAACTCCAATAACATTCACACTAGCATTTTGACCATCCAATTCTGTATTAATAATTGCAACATTTCCGAATGCTGTTGCTAATAAAGCATTACTACCTAAAACAAGTAGAATCACAACTATAACTAGTATAATTTTATTATTTTTTTCTATAGAAATCTCTCCTTTGAATTAGATACATCAAAATTGAATGACGACCTATAAACTAATAACTTTAATATATCACATAATATTTTATATAATAGTTATTTTTATATATTATCATTAATAACGGAATAATTAGCAGAATAATAAATATAAAATAATAAAAAATTAATTAAAGTAGAATAAATAAGAATAAAATGAATAAATTAATAGATATTCAATACATGATTATAAAACAAAAATATATTGAATAAAAATAGAATGAAATAAAAATAATCAATATAAAATTACATATAACAAAAATAATCAGAAAATTATAATTATTTCTTTAAATATCATCTAATAAGTCACCTTCATCCATTAAATCCATATTTAACATTAATTTCATAGTTTCAATATCTATTTGACCTGGAGCAGTTACATCTCCACCAGTAGCAAATGTAATAGGTGAATTGAATTTAGATGCCATTAGTCGTGTATAGCTACCTAACTCACCCATAGATATCCCAATTGTATTATCACAACGAGACATTATAGCTAAAACACTGATAGTATCTTCTAAATCTTTAGGCATTACAACAACTTTTGCAATATTTCCCAATTCTTTTTCTTGGTTCACAATTTCGAGTAAATTATCAACTGAGGGGGTTTTTTCAAAATCATGATAAGAAATGATAGTTTTAACCTCAGCATCACTACATTTACCTAAGATATAATCACGAAGACAAGGATCTGTTTGAAGTTCTATATCAATATATTCAACATGTTTCAGATTACAACAAGTTTTAAGAAGATTGATTCGTTCCCTTTCACTACCTAAAAAATCTCCACCCTCACTTTTAGTACGATTAGTAGCTATAATTGGGAAAAAAATAGTATCAACAATATTTTCTATCATTTCAGAAGTAGCATCTGTTATAGCATCTATTCTAAGCTCAAGAATATCTGCTTCTTTTTTAATATAATCTTCAGCTGTTTTAAGAATATCTTCCTCATTTTTTTGCATAATAGGAATAGCTATCTTAGTTTGCGAAATCAACATTATCCCCTTTCATAATATTCAAAATAATAATTATTTTATATTTTTTATGTTTATTTTATATTTTTACAAGAAATATATTTATAAATACATTATATAAATAATGTTTGTATTACTTCTTAATTAATCTTGCTCTTTGATTTTGATATCTTTTAAATCAAATTTAAGCTTCACTATATTTTCTTAT
>NIZT01000043.1 GCA_003315655.1 Candidatus Methanobinarius endosymbioticus | reverse complement strand
ATTTTTATTAAAATAGAAATTTTTAATAACCTTTAAATCTATATTTATTATGGATATTAAAGAGTTGTAAAATCATAATTAAATATTATGTATAATTATGTGTGTAACTAAAATTATTCATTGAACAAATTATAGGAGTGTTCTAAAAAAATGGAAAATTCCCAATCTCTTCTTAACAAAGTTGAAGATCTTAAAAAAGAAATTCGAATGTTAAAAGAAGAAAATATTAAAACTAAAAGAAACCTTATGTGGAAAGTTAGAAAACTTGAAAAAGATAAGGTTTTAACTGAAAATGAAAAAATTCGTCTTGAAAGAGAGACCAAATCTCTCAGCGGGGAAGTTGAAAGGTTTAGATCTCCTCCATTGGTCTTAGCTACAATTAGGGAAATATTAGATGAGAATAGAATGACTGTAAAAAGTAGTACAGGACCTCACTTCGTAATAAATTATTCAAAATTTTTAGATGAGAAATTACTTGTTCCTGGTTCAAGAGTAGCATTGAATCAACAAACTTTCAGTGTTGTGGATGTACTCCCTGCTGAAAAAGACCCTAATGTTTCTGGAATGGAAATTGAGGAAAAACCAGAAGTTAATTATGCTTCTATTGGTGGACTTGGAGAACAAGTTATGGAAGTCAAAGAAACTGTTGAATTACCTCTTACTAAACCCGATTTATTCAAAAAAATCGGTATAGAACCACCTAAAGGAGTTCTTTTATATGGTCCTCCTGGAACTGGTAAAACCTTGCTTGCTAAAGCAGTAGCTAAGGAAACAAATGCTACTTTTATCAAAATTGTAGCTTCTGAATTTGTTAAAAAATACATTGGTGAAGGAGCAAGAATGGTTAGAGAAGTATTTGACTTAGCTAAAGAAAAAACTCCAAGTATTATTTTCATCGATGAAATTGATGCTGTAGCTGCTAAACGTCTTAAAAGTTCTACCAGTGGAGATAGAGAAGTTCAACGTACTTTAATGCAATTACTTGCAGAACTTGATGGATTTGAATCTCGTGGAGATATTGGTATTGTAGGTGCTACAAATAGACCAGATATTCTTGATCCTGCTTTACTTAGGCCTGGAAGATTTGATAGATTCATAGAAGTCCCTATTCCTAATGAAGAAGGTAGAAAAGAAATATTGAAAATCCACACATCTAAAATGTCTTTATCTGAAGAAGCTGATATTGATCTTCTTGCAACCCTTACTGAAGGTGTTTCTGGTGCAGATTTAAAAGCTATTTGTACTGAAGCAGGAATGTTTGCAATCAGAGAAAAAAGAGATGAAGTGATTGTAGCTGACTTCATGGACGCAGTTGATAAAATCATGGGTGTTGAACATGATGAAGAATTCAAGAAAGAAGCTGGAGTAATGTTCGGTTAATTCTGTAATTCTTTAGTTTTTTATTTTTAATTTTTTGTCTTTTTATTATTTATTTAGTTTTTTATTTTCATATTTAAATATTAGCCAATGATGAACTCTATGAGCTCTGATACGTGATGAATGATGGGCGAACTGAGGCTAAATATTTTTATATATTTACTTTTATGTGTAATTTTTATATCTATTTTTTATTATCAAATTAATTTAAATTTTTATTTTTCTTCAAAATCATTGGATATATAATCATTATTTGTTTCAACAATCTTTGGTAATTTTCCTATTGTACCAATTGATTCTCCAACGATAATTAATGCACCAATGAAATGATTTTTAAATTTTTTTGCATAAACTATTCCATTTTCCACAGCATCTGAATCTAATTTTCCATTAACTTTATTTCCAATAGATGTGGCTAACCCATCAGCTACACTTGCCTCTTTAGCTATCACTGTAACACAATCAGATCTTCCATAGCTAATAGAGTATCCCACTGAACCAGAAGAAGTGCAAACACCAATGGATTGACTTTTAGGTTTAAATTCCATTCCTATTTTTCCAGATAATGGCGAATTTCCCGCATAAATTCCAAATTAAAAAAAGCAATATCTCCTCCATTATCTAAAATAGAATAATTAGAATTATTTTTTAAAATATAATCTAGAGAAAGTTCAGCTATTGTTCCTGCTAATGTTGCTGTAGGTCCTACATTAGCAATATTAGAACCATTTATCATTTTATAAATAATTTGAGGAATTATTGGGCCCTTATCTTTAATGTTTTCACTATTTTTATTATTTTCATTATTTACTTTATAGGGAGTAAGTGTTTTTGCAAATAAGGGATTTTTGTTAATATAATTCTTTAACTC
>NIZT01000042.1 GCA_003315655.1 Candidatus Methanobinarius endosymbioticus | reverse complement strand
TAAATAATATAAATTAAAAAAATAAGATTATAAAATGAAAGATCAATGATCATTTAATTTAGAGGCTATCCATGGTTAAAAAAAAAGAAACCCTTAAACAAAGATTATCATTAAAATGGGAAAATGGGCTGAAAATTTCTAAAGCAGAACTGTTTGCTATTTTCACTGCACTATCAGCAACAGTCTTAATTGTTAGTAATTTGGCTAGTGCAAAAATGTTTGATTTCTTTGGAACTGGATTAGTTTGGGATGGCGGTGCAATACTTTTTCCTCTTTCATATATCTTAGGAGATGTGATCACAGAAATTTATGGTTTTAAATGCTCAAAAAAGATTATTTGGACAGCATTTACTATGAATTTGATAGCTGTTTTGGCATTATTTATTGTTCAAATGTTACCTCCTGGTCCAGGATGGGGAAATCAGTTAGCATATGAGACAATCATAGGATTCATGCCTCGTATTGTAGCTGGTAGTTTAGTTGCATTTGTTAGTGGACAAATTCTTAATGCTTATGTTTTTGTAAAGATTAAAGAAATCACTAAAGGTAAACATTTATGGCAGAGAAGTTTAGGTTCTAGTTTAGTTGGTGATTTGGTTGATACAGTAATTTTCACTATCATTGCTTTTTTAAGTACATTGTCCTCAATGCAATTTGTAGGATTACTGGTAATTGCATATGTTTCAAAAATTTTAGGTGAAACATTATTATTACCAGTGACTTATGGTGCTGTTAAATTATGTAAAAAGTTGGTGGAAAATGAAGCAAAATCAGTTTAGTTTTGAAATTGATGCTAAAATTCCTGATGCATTAGGTAGAGCTGGTATTATTTATACTCCTCATGGGGATATTGAAACTCCAACTTTTGTAGTAGTTGGAACTTATGGTAATGTTAGGTTGTTATCACCTTATCAATTTCATGAAATTGGTCTTCAAGCTATGATCTGTAATGGATTTCATTTATCTAAAATTGATGATAAAATTGAGGCAGGTGGAGAATTATCAAAGTATTCAGGATATGATTGCCCTACTCTTACAGATAGTGGTGGTTTTCAAGTTATGTCTTTTGGAAGTGGTTTAGGTAAAGTAGTTTCAATGGACAAAAAAAACATTGCTCGTGAACAATTTAAAGCTAAAAACAAAGATCGATTATCTAGAGTAACTGAAAAAGGAGTATATTTTAAAACAAGGGAAGATAAGGAAGAAAAACTATTTACTCCTGAATATTCCATGAATTTCCAACATAAAATTGGTGCAGATGTTATAATGGCATTTGATGAGCTAACTAACATTGGTGACAGCAAAGAGTACAATGAAGAAGCATTGGAACGTACTCATAGATGGGCAGTAAGATGTTTAGATGAACATAAAAAATTAACTCTTGAAAGATCAGATAAATCATATCAAGCATTATATGCTATACTTCAAGGTGCACATTACAAAGATCTACGAGAAAGAACAGCTAATAAGTTAGGGTCAATGGATTTTGATGGATATGGTTTAGGTGGTGCATTTGAAAAAGAACACTTATCAGATATTTTATTCTGGTCTAATAGTATTTTACCAGAATCAAAACCACGTCATTTATTAGGTCTTTCAAAACCAGATGACATTTTTATAGGAGTGGAAAATGGATGCGACACTTTTGATTGTGTAGCACCAACTCGTGAAGCAAGACATGGGAAAGTTTACACACTTGATGGAGATATCAATCTTAGAAATGCAGAATTTGCAGATGATTATTCTCTCCTATCTCCTGGTTGTGAGTGTCCAACATGTAAATCAAATTATTCAAGAGCAGAAATTCGTAAATTATTGAAAAATAAAAACGGTGAAAAAACTGATGAGCAAGTTAGGGAGGATAATCAAATCGCATTAGAGCTTTTAACTATTCATAATGTTTATTTTATTGTTAATCTTACTCGGCAAATTCGTCAATCTATTATTAATGAGAATTTTTTTAATTTCCGTGATAGTTGGTTGAAAAGGTATTATGGATAAATTAAACTATTAATTTATATATTCGTTTAAAATATTATATTATATTTATATTATATTTTGATTAATTATGAAATCTAATGAACTTTTTCAAGAAATAAAAGATAAAATATCTTCTTTAAAAGTAAGAAAGCCAAGAAAATGGGATAAAAATGATCTTGGATCTCCATTGTCTAGGTATAATTATAATTTATATAAAGAAATATTCAATAAAAAGAAAGAAGATATTAAAATTGAAGAAATTGATGAAGAAAAGTTAGATGATATAAGGTATTGACTTGATTATTTTTTTAGTGAAAACCCAGATAATAAAGATTTTGAAAATTTTATTAAAAGTATTACTATTTATTTATATTTTTTTAAAAAACAACCTTTTCATCCTATAAATCTACTAAAATTAATAATAAATTATCTGTTTTTTAAATGGAATAGTCAATATTTTTGTGTTTCTAAAAAAGAGTATGAAAATGATAAAAATTCATTATGTAAAATTTGTATAGCTAAAAATAAAATACTCTTATTATTTAATATATGATGTAAAAATAGTTAAACTAGTTAAAAATAG
>NIZT01000041.1 GCA_003315655.1 Candidatus Methanobinarius endosymbioticus | reverse complement strand
AATATAGTTAACAATATTATATTCAATATAATAATTAAAGTTAATATATATTTATTGTTAATAGATAAAGTATTATAATTTTTTAATAATTAGTTTGAATAATTAAAGTAAGCTAATAAATGAATTAAATTAATAATAATAGTTTAATAAATGATAAATATTAACTCACTAAGGGGGAATTTATATAGGAACCGAATTTTTGAAGATAAAAGAAGTGGATGAAGCTAAAAAAATCATCAAGGAACTTTTTGAGGAGCTTTATGATGAAAAATCTATTAATTTTTCCATTGAAAATAGCTATAATCAAGTAGTTTTTAGTGATATTATTAGTTCAATAGATCTTCCCCCATTTAATCGTTCTTTAATGGATGGTTTTGCAGTAAAATCAGAAGATACATTTAGAGCTAGTGATGAATCTCCGAAAATTTTAAAATGCATCGACAGCATTGAAGCAGGCTCATTCAGTGAAAAAACTATCGATAATGGAGAATGTATAGAAATAAGTACTGGTGCTCCTATACCAGATGGTGCAGATGCAATAGCTATGGTGGAATTTACTGAAAGAAAAACTGATGAAGAAACTGGAAATGATAATATACACATTTTAAAGAGTGTAGCCCCTAAACAATATTTAGCTATAAAAGGTTCTGACATGAAAAAAGATAAATTAATTCTCAAATCAAAAACAATACTTAGTCCTGACAAAATAGGAGTTTTAGCTGGTCAAGGTATAAAAGAAATAAAAGCGTTTAAAAAACCGACAGTAGCTATTATTTCTACAGGTAATGAATTAGTCATGAATGATGAAGAAATTAGCTATGGTAAAATTTATGATGTTAATACTTATTCTATAACAAATGCTACTATATCCAATGGAGGCTATGGGAAATCTTATGGAATAGTTAAAGATAATTACGATGATTTAAAAGAAAAAATTGAAAGCGCTCTTAAAACTTCAGATATTGTGGTTTGTTCTGGTGGAACATCTGCTGGTGTTGGAGACGTTTTAAGGCATGTTTTAGACGAAATTGGAGAAGTGATTATTCATGGAGTTTCAGTAAAACCAGGAAAACCAACTATAATTGGTAAAGTAAATGAAAAACTTGTGATAGGACTTCCTGGAAATCCTGTTTCTGCATTGATTATTTTTTATGTATTTATAGTGCCCAATCTAAGAAATTTAGTAGGTTTATCAGAAGAAATTATTGAAAAAGCTATTGCTACTTTAGCTAAAAGAATCCATTCACCAAAAGGTAGGATGCATTATAGTTTGGTTCAAATAAAAGAAGGATTAGCTTATCCAATAGTAAAAGACTCTGGAGCTATAACTTCTCTTGCAGATGCTGATGGATACATAAAAATTCCAAAAACTACTGAGATTCTAGAAGAAGGAAAAGAAGTAGAAATTACTTTATTTAAGTAAATATTCTAATTATTATACTCAATATATTTTATAATAGATAATACCAAATACATACAATTAATAGGCGAAGACATGAAAATAGAAGATAAAGTTATAGAAGAAGAAAGATTAGCTATCATTAATTATAAAGGAAATGTAGAAAATATGGGAATTCTTTTAGGAAAATTAATGGCTTGGGTTGAAATTAATAAAGTTCAAGTGGTTGGCCCTCCATTTTCAATCTATTATACAAATCCTGAAAATACAGATCCTGAAGAAATGGTTTATGATATGGGAATTCCTGTTTCAAAAGATACAGAACTTTCAGATAAAGACGATGTGAAAATAGTTGAACTTCTAGAACACAGAGTTTTATCAGCTATGCATAAAGGATATTATAAAGATTTACACAATATTTATAAAGCAATGGTAGAATATTCTATCGAGAATAAATATGATTTGATTGGATCTCCCAAAGAAATTTACTTCAACAGCCCTCATGAAGTTCCTGAGGAAGAATTATTAACTGAAGTCCAATTTCCAGTGATTAAAATGTGAATTTCAGATAGATATTCCCATTTTAATAAATTATTCACTTTTTAATTATTTATAATTATATTATATTATTTTTATTAATTAATTATAGTTTTTATTTTTTATATTTTATTCTTCTATCAATTAATTTTCTAATAAATTTATTTTTTAATAGTATTTTTTCTCAAAATATTTATTATTACTTAAAAAATTAAATATAGAAAAGTAAATAAAAATAAAATAATTAAGAATAAGTTAAAGATTTATTCTTTTTTCTTAAAATGGAGTTCAACAGCTTTATTAATTGGTAACCAATTTACTTCCTTATAACCCATATTCAACTTTGATTAAATCATCAGTTAAGTCTATAGATTGACTATTTTATTCGGATCAGGTTTTTTGATCTTTACATCTCCAACAACAGTTTCCATTGGAGTTCCTACAATAAAATATAATGCATTATTTTAATATACAACTTCAATTCTTTTTAATAACATTATTTTAACCCCTTTATTTCATTTTAATTAAATATTTCATAATGTGATTAAATAGTATATTATTTATATAATAAATATTTATTTAAAAATAATATTTTATTAAATTTTATAGAACATAAAAGTTTATTTATATAATTTTTATAAAATATACAAAATTTTGTTTTAGTTTATTACTAAAATCTCTTAAATATTATATTTCTTTAAAAAATTATCTTCTAATTGTTTCCATATTTCTTGATTATTATATTTAGAATCTAGTATTTCTACAAGATCTTCCATCATATTTGTGCTTCCAGCTTCAACAAAATATTCATGCGCTAATATACTCCAACTATAATATTTTTCTTTTTCATCATCAGAGTTATCCAGTAATACCATCAGATCTCCTCTAAGATCATTGAAAAACATTCCTAATCTGATGTTATTTCTAGCTATTCTTCCTATTTCTTGTTTGTCTTCTTCGTTTAACATGTATAAACCATATAATTTATTAATAATTTATTTAAATAATATTTAATTAAAATTTAATTAAGATTTAATTTTAAATCAAAATATAGTTACTTATTAAATTTTTCAACTATTTCTTTAAAGGAATCAACTATATAATCTCTTTGATTTTTAGTCATTCCATAAGTACTACATTTAAACCATTCAGTTTGGCCTCTCTTTATACCTACAATTTTCCGTGATTTCAACTCTTCATATAGGAAGAAACCTTTTCTAGGATGAAATTTAGAGATTTCATGTAAAATAGGAGTATCAAACCTTACAAGATCATGATTAGTTGGTTTTATTCCAATTTGAGTAATTCCATCAATTTCTTCTAACTGAGATACAAAGTTTCTAGATAGATTTACTTCTTCATTCCATTTATTGACACGCTCAATAACATGAGGAAGAGAAGCCATTAATGTAGCTATAGGGGCACCTCTACTAGTACACCCTAGCATTTCTACTTCTTTTTTTACATGTCTGGGAGAACGTTTAAGCATTGTTTCACCCCATTCATGTTTCATTCCAAGTACTCCAATTGGTCCTGATGCAGCCATACTTTTATGACCACTACCCACCACAAAATCAAGATTCCATTTATTGGATTCGATAGGAAGTCTACCCATAGAATAGGCACAATTTAAAAGAGATGGAACTCCTAATTTAGAACATATTTTACCAAATTCAGAAGCATCAGACAAATTACCATAATTTCCATCTATATGAGTTAATAAAGCTAATTTAATTTCACCATATTCATCAATAGCATTTTCAAGAGTTTTTTTATATTGATTCATGTCAATTTTAAATTCAGGATATCCAGAACTAGGAACCTCAACTATTTCAAGTTTATTTCTTTCAGCAGCTAGATGAGTAGTATAATGAGCATTACCATCAACAACTATGACATCTGCAGGTTCACATATACCATGCATAACAGCAAATTTACTTTCACGAGCCCCATGAGTTGTTCTTACATCATCAACTTGTAAAAATTTAGCCAAATCCTCTAAAAATCCACTTAGGGATGGTTTAGCTATTTCATCTAATCTTCCTCCACAATAATCACAAACACTATATCCATCTCCAAAATCATGTAATGCTTTACGTGCTTCTTTTGGAAGAATTCCTCCTCTTTGAAGAGGATTTAAATTGAGATTTTCTCTTTCTACATCTCGAGAAATATTATAATTTTGACATTCCATTAAATTCACCTTAATATATCTGAACTCAATAATATTGATTTTTTTAATAAATTTATAATTTTTTAAATAAGCTATGAAAAATTTATGAATAATTTATAATAATATTATAAAATAATTATTTTAAAAATATGATATTTAACCAACTATCCTTAAATTGTTACATATAATTTTAGGAAGTATAAAAGGACCATATTGTTTGATTTCGCTATTAACACCTTTACAGTCAGACAAGGCTTTGAATATATTTCCAGAAATCATGGCTTTTTTTACTGGTTTAGAAATTTCACCATTTTCTATTATAAATGCATTGTTTGCTTCTACTGAAAAATCACCAGATATTGGATTAGCTGTATGAGCACCTAAAACATCAGTAGCTAAAAACCCATGATCTATCTCAGAAATATCAATTTTTTCATTAAAATCAACTATAATATTAGACGGAGAAACAGATGGTGTTCCAGAGTAAGAAGCTCTAAATCCATTAGCAGTGGATTTTATATCTTCATTATCATTACCATCTTCATTATTATTCATATTTTGATTATTAGCTTTTTTAGAAGTGTACATATCATATATAAATCCTTTTAAAACGCCATTTTTAACTAAATCTGTTCTTTGAGATCCAGTTCCTTCATTATCACAAGAAGATGAATTTAGTCCCCCTTCAATAGTACCATCATCATAAATAGATAAATTTTCATTAATAATAGATTCTCCAACTTTATCTCCAAGAATAGATCTACCTCTTTGAACATTATCTGCATTAAAAGCATTTATAAAAGTATTAAAAAGTCCTACAGCAGCATGATAACCTAAAACAACATTCATGTCTCTAGTTTCTACTTTAAATCCTCCAATAGAATCTTTAGCTACTTGACAAGTGTTTTTAGCTAATTTTTCACCATCAAGATCAAAAAAACAGGAAGAAACACTATCATAAGCAGTAGATTTTTCCCCATCTTTTTCAGCATTGAGTGCTATAAAAGCAGAAAAACCAGTTGATTCATTAAAAGATGAAACTTCATTAGAATTAACTAGTAAAAATTTTTCATGTGCAGCTGAAAAGCCTCCAGAAGTAGGTTCACTTCCTGCTTCTTCAGAAGTATGTATAATATATTCTAAAAAGTCACTTACTTCCTCAATTGATAATTTATCAAATTTAGGATCACAAATATTTTTTACTTCTGTTAGATTTGATTTTTCAGCAAAAGAGAAATTTTCATCAGATTCATTGAGTTTAGAATTTAAAAAAGCTTTTTTAGAAACATCTTCAATTTTTCCAACATCTGAACTATATGCAAATCCAATTTTATTATCTACAATCACTCTTATTCCAATTCCAATATTAATTTCTTCTTTAGCAAATTCCAAATTGTTTTTTTGAGCATCAAGTTGTAATATTTCTTCTTTTTCTAAATAAATTTCATAATTATCACAATATTTAGATATTTCTTTTTTTGCTTTTTCTGATATTTCATATAACATAAAAATTTCCTATCCCTAATAAATCTTTTATTTTAGATATTTATTTTAGATATGTTAATTAGTCATTTATATTCTTAATAACATAATTATTTTTTAAAATATGTTTATTTAAAACAAATTTTTCAATAGCTTCTTTTACTCCATCACCATATTTATTTTTACAAACATAGTCAGCTATTTCTTTTAACTCTTCATCAGCATTGGCTACAGCAGCTTTAAATCCACATGCTTTTAGAAATTCAATATCATTTTCACGATCACCCATAGCTAAAACTTCACTAAGATCAAAACCATGTTTTTCGGCTACAATTTCAAGAGAAGATCCCTTATTAACATTATTATCAGTTATATGTAATGTAAATTGAGTGTCATATACTTCGACACCGAAATCTTCTTTTGATAACAATTTTTTTAATATTTTTTCATTAATAGTCCTATATAATGCAATTTCAGATAAACGGCTGTTAGAATCATCTACTTTTTTAAGTTTATGATCATTAAGCTCTTTTTTATCAATAAATTTTTTAGTATTAGTACTATTATTAGCATTATTATTGTTCTTATTAGAATCTTTTTTATTATATTCTTTTTCAAGTTCAGAAT
>NIZT01000040.1 GCA_003315655.1 Candidatus Methanobinarius endosymbioticus | reverse complement strand
AAAAATAATTTAATAATAAAATTAAAAGCAAGCTAATTATTAGCTAAATAAATCAATAACTAAATAAATTAATAATCATATATTTTATAATTTGATAATCAACAATTATGTAATCATATTTATTCAAATGGCATTATATTGCTATTTAGAGGGAAGCTTATGTTTATTAAAATAAGGAGAGATACATTAATAATTTTACTACTGGCATTTATATTAATCCTTTCAGGGAGATTAATAACATATATTGCTTTTGTCTCTTCTCCTGAAGTTGAAGAAGGTGTTCCTATTTCTGGAATAATTATCAAAGGCAATGATATTATTCCTATAGATAGTATAAGGGCTAATGTTGCTAATTCAGGACTTCGTGCAGGAAGTTATGTTAAAGGAGGCATGTTAATCACTTCTAAGAGAGAATTATCCTTAGATGAGGCGATTAAAAATGCTCAAAAATTCGCAACGTTATCAACGATTCCAGGAACTAAGGTTCAACCAATTGCCGCTGCTGATGTAAAAATTGATAAAGAAACGGGTATTGTAACAATAACTGTAATTGAAGACTTTTCTACGGTGGATTTGACGAACACTACTTCTAAAGTTGTTACGGCATAGCAATTAATGAATAATAATTATTTTAATAATATCTATATTTATGTAAATTTATGTAAAAATATTATTTAAAATTATAAACAAGAAATTTATATTAATTAAAATAAGTATAAATATTTGAATTAAATGGATGATAACTTGAAAAAAATTTTAATTCTATTACCTATAGTACTAATTTCATTTAGTTTTATTGCTAGTATCTCCGCTACACTGAATGTAATGGTCATCACTGATCCAACTGGTGAAGATGCAAATGGTGCTGCTGGAGGTAGTATGTCATTTGCACAAAACATGTTCCAGTCTACATTTTTAATGTCTAAAGAAAATCAATTTGTTGTTTTGTCTGGTGGGGAAGGTGACTCTAATAATAGGTTAAGAGCTATTGTTGATTCTATTAGTCAATTAGAAAATGGAGCAACTGTTTCTGTTGGAACAGGAGTTGCTAGTGGGTACATTGGAATAAGACTTATGGTTGGTGGGCCTTCTATAGGTGCTGCTGTTGGAGGATCATTTGATGCTTATTTAATTACTGTAGAAGATGATGATAGTATTAAAATTACTCCTTATTCTGGTGGACTAGCTGTTTTACCTCCTGGTGAAAAAGGAGCTATTATTCATCTAAGAAATAGTGTTGGTAATCCGCAACATGGAACTGCAACTCAAGTTAGACGTGAAACTGCTTTAAATATTGGAAGAATGATTAGAGATGGTTATTCTGCAACTGTTATTGTTGGTGAAGTATTTAAAGAAGTTGCTGAAGATTCTGGAGAAAAATATGGTGGAGGTGCGGTTAATTTAGTAACAGGAATTTCTACAGGAGCTATGTTCACTCCTGAAGAAATTAACACTACTGGTTACCCAATGGATGAACCATATGTTAAAGTTTGTCCAAACGATGGATGGTCGGCAGGTTATCCATCGGCAGAGAACTATGAAGCTTGTCCTATTGATGGATCTAAATTTAAAGTTGTTTATGCTTATGATGCTTTAATTGATGCAATAACTGTTACTCAAGATTCTGTAAGTGTTTCTATATATGGAAGTGAAACACCTGGTTTATCTGAAACTACAAGTGAAGTTGTTAAAGCTTCTGTTAAGAAATATGGATATGATGTAAATGCTATTGCTGATTCAATAAATAAAGGTATAAGAAATGGTCTTTTAGTTGGTGTAAACTATGTTGAACCAAAAAATCTTAATGTTAAAGCTGAATCAAAAGCAGTTGGTGTTTATTATACTCCTTTGTCAGACGGAAGAACTTCTCCTCCATGGAATTTACCTATAAGTTCCTTTGTACTAAATATATTGGGAAGTATTCAAACTGCAATTGGTATAATTTTAGTGCTTCTAGTTGTATTTAGAAGTAGATTATTACAGTCTTTCCAGAAAAGATGAGTAGTATAATAAATTTTATACATACTTTTTTTAATAATAATCATGATTCAATTGTTCATATAATCATTCATTTTATATGGTACTTTAAACTTAACTATAAATCTACTAAACTTTAATTAAATTTTAATATAAAGATTATAAAAACTGTTTTATATATTAATTATTTAATAATAAACGAAAATTTAAAATTATATTGTGATACTTATGGCATTAATATTAATTCGTGGAGATAATAACTCAAAATTACTAAATGCAATTGCTGATATTGAAAGGCATGCTCAATTACATCTGATGAATGATCCTCAGAAAATAGATGCTGAATTTGCAGATTCTATCGTTGAAAGTACATTAAAAGCTCCTTTGAGGAATAAATCAAATGTAGCTACGACATTTTTTGTTAGAGAAGACATTACTTTAGCTATAATGCAGATAAAAAAAATTCACCCTCCTGCACATGTTGTGGTTGTTAGTGATGAATATAAAGAATATGAATCTTTAAATAAAAAATTAGATGAAGCTCCTGTTTTCAGAGGATATTATTCTAATAAATCTCAAAAAAGAACAGAACTTAAAGATTATAAAAAAAGTAGTAAAAATTCTAGGTTTCAATAATTTTTAATTCATTTTATGTAAAATTAATAAATTTAACTTTTAATTTATTAATTAAATTATTCTTATTATTATTAAATTTTATTATTTAATTTAAAATAAATCGATTTAAAATTATTTTTTTTTTAAAAATTGATATTATTATACTAATTATTATGGTTTATAGATTATTATTCTTATTAT